>NZ_RHJO01000029.1:0-182331 GCF_004211985.1 Escherichia sp. E10V10
GTAGGCCGGATAAGACGCGTCAAGCGTCGCATCCGGCAATTGCACCGCGCTACTGGCGGATGCGGCGTGAACGCCTTATCCGCCCTACATGTGCGTTCCCCCAGGCCGGATAAAACGCGGCAAGCGTCGCATCCGGCGTTACCACCGGGCGTATTCTTTTTGAATCCCATCACAAACCCCGCATTCCCCTTTTCCCTTTTCCCCGACGACGGCTAAATTAGAACTCATCCGACCACATAACAATTATTTTACATACTGGACAATTTTATGAGCTACCCGTCGCTGTTCGCCCCGCTTGATTTAGGTTTTACCACGTTAAAAAACCGCGTGCTGATGGGCTCAATGCACACCGGGCTGGAGGAATATCCAGACGGTGCCGAGCGGCTGGCAGCGTTTTATGCCGAACGCGCCCGTCACGGCGTGGCGCTGATTGTCAGCGGCGGCATTGCACCAGATTTAACAGGCGTTGGCATGGAAGGTGGCGCAATGCTCAACGACGCCAGCCAGATCCCACACCATCGCACCATTACCGAAGCCGTACATCAGGAAGGCGGCAAAATCGCCCTACAAATTTTGCATACCGGACGCTACAGCTACCAGCCGCATCTGGTAGCTCCCTCCGCGTTGCAGGCCCCCATCAACCGTTTCGTTCCTCATGAACTCACCCATGAAGAGATCCTGCAACTGATCGACGATTTCGCCCGCTGCGCGCAACTGGCGCGGGAGGCCGGATACGATGGCGTAGAGGTGATGGGTTCCGAAGGGTATTTGATCAACGAATTTCTGACACTGCGCACCAATCAGCGTAGTGACCAGTGGGGCGGCGATTACCGCAACCGGATGCGATTTGCCGTAGAAGTAGTGCGTGCGGTGCGCGAACGCGTTGGCAACGACTTCATTATTATCTACCGGCTGTCGATGCTCGACCTGGTAGAAGGCGGCGGGACTTTTGCAGAAACGGTAGAGCTGGCGCAGGCCATTGAAGCGGCGGGCGCAACCATTATCAACACCGGCATTGGCTGGCATGAAGCACGTATTCCGACCATTGCCACGCCCGTGCCGCGCGGCGCATTTAGCTGGGTCACGCGCAAACTGAAAGGCCACGTTTCGCTGCCGCTGGTGACCACCAACCGAATTAACGATCCGCAGGTTGCCGACGACATTCTCTCGCGCGGCGATGCCGATATGGTGTCGATGGCACGACCGTTTCTTGCTGATGCGGAGCTGCTGTCAAAAGCGCAATCGGGGCGAGCCGATGAGATCAACACCTGCATTGGCTGCAATCAGGCCTGCCTCGATCAGATCTTCGTTGGCAAAGTCACCTCGTGCCTGGTGAATCCTCGCGCCTGCCACGAAACCAAAATGCCAATCCTTCCCGCCATGCAGAAAAAAAATCTGGCGGTGGTCGGTGCGGGACCTGCTGGGCTGGCGTTTGCCATTAACGCGGCGGCGCGTGGACATCAGGTAACATTGTTTGATGCGCACAGCGAGATCGGCGGGCAGTTTAATATTGCCAAACAGATCCCCGGCAAAGAGGAGTTTTACGAAACGCTGCGCTATTACCGCCGGATGATCGAAGTAACGGGCGTGACGCTAAAACTCAATCACAGCGTGACGGCGGATCAGTTACAGGCGTTCGATGAAACGATCCTCGCCAGTGGGATCGTGCCGCGCACTCCGCCCATCGACGGGATCGATCATCCGAAGGTATTGAGTTATCTCGATGTACTGCGCGACAAAGCGCCGGTGGGCAACAAAGTTGCCATCATCGGTTGTGGCGGGATTGGTTTTGATACGGCGATGTATTTAAGTCAGCCGGGCGAATCCACCAGCCAGAATATCGCCGAGTTCTGTAATGAATGGGGGATCGACAGTAGCCTGCAACAGGCCGGAGGTTTGAGTCAGCAAGGCATGCAGATCCCCCGTAGCCCACGGCAAATTGTGATGCTCCAGCGCAAAGCCAGCAAACCAGGACAAGGGTTGGGCAAAACTACGGGCTGGATCCATCGCACCACCCTGCTCTCGCGCGGCGTGAAGATGATCCCTGGCGTAAGTTATCAGAAGATCGACGATGACGGGCTGCATGTGGTGATAAATGGCGAAACGCAGGTGTTAGCAGTGGATCATGTGGTGATCTGCGCAGGGCAAGAGCCAAACCGCACGCTGGCACAACCCTTAATCGATGCAGGAAAAACCGTGCATTTGATCGGCGGCTGCGACGTGGCTATGGAGCTGGACGCACGACGGGCAATTGCCCAGGGAACACAGCTGGCGCTGGAGATTTAAATCGTGCATTGAAGTGCCGGATGCGACGCTTGACGCGTCTTATCCGGCCTGGGGGTAACGTGCTAATCGTACGCCACATCCGGCAGGCCGCGTTAATCAATAAGCAATGCAGGGGAAATGCCGAATCGCGTTGCCAGTTTTTTAGCGTGTTCCAGCGTTAATTTTCTCTTTCCGTTCAAAACGCGTGACACCATCGATTTACTGCCAATTTCCGGCAGATCAGAAAGGGTTAAACCGTATTGATCCATCAGTGTACGAATCACAGCAACACCGCCAGGCATGGCTTGAGCCATGGCATTAAATTCAGCAAATTCGGGCGCTGATTCTTCCCACGCGGTTATTTTGGCACACACCAGATCCAGCAAGGGGTTTTCAGGATCGTTGAGCAGCAGATGATCGACCAGTTCCAGCGCCTGGGCGTATTGTTCTTCGTTCTGGATACCCGCCAGAAAAGGTGCCACAGCGGTTAGCTTTTCTCCTGCTTGCAAGATGTCGGCAATCGCAATCATTTTTTCCCCTTAGTACGATGAACGGCGGTAAAGAAATCGTATTCTTTATGCGTCATAACTTCACGTATGTAGCACTTTTGCGATTCAAAAAAGACCATTGCTACAACACGTAATTCATTGCCCCCGACATTGAAAACATAATGCTTATCCAGATATTTGAAGTTATCCAGAGATGGGAATACTGCTTTTAATGACTCAGGTTTTTTGAAATACCCCTTAGCAATCGTGTTCCCCAGAGCCACCAACTCCGTTTTATGTTGCGGGTATTTTTCCGCAGCATCTTTCAATGCTTTTTGAGTTATCAGGTGCATTCTTCATCACGTCCGTTGACAAATTGGCAATATGATAACATCCGTTGACAGATTGGCAACGGATGAATTTATCTGCTTGACGGAAGAATAAACGTTGAACAACGCGAAACAAGAGAATGCAGAGGATGGTGACTGGGATTTTTGTTTTATGGAAGCGTGATTCCAGAACTGGGCAGACATTGCCGGATGCGACGCTTGCCGCGTCTTATCCGGCCTACGGGTAATGTGCTGAACGTAGGCCGGATAAGGCGTTTACGCCGCATCCGGCAGGTAACTCCCAATCTTACCGACGACGTCCCAGCTTCACCGCTTTCAGCACCACAAATTTATTATTCGTCGCAATAGTGGTGCAGTTGCCGAAAATTTTCTTCAGTTTATGGAAGTAATCCAGGTGACGGTTGGCAACGATATACAGCTCGCCGTTGATTTTCAGGCAGCGGCGGGCGTGGTGGAACATCTCC
This sequence comes from Escherichia sp. E10V10, assembly GCF_004211985.1. Taxonomy (NCBI): domain Bacteria; kingdom Pseudomonadati; phylum Pseudomonadota; class Gammaproteobacteria; order Enterobacterales; family Enterobacteriaceae; genus Escherichia; species Escherichia sp. E10V10. The sequence goes on from NZ_RHJO01000029.1 coordinate 3,568, forward strand.
CAGGCGACGTTATCAGTCAGCGCATGTTGCTGATGAAACGGCGGGTTGCAGAGCACAGCATTAAAGCGAAAAGGCTCCACGCCGGAGAGCGCGTTGTTGATCATAAACTCGCAGCGATCCAACGCCTCAGGCATGTTGGTTTCAACGTTCAAACGGCTGGAAGCAACCGCCATCGGCGATTCATCAACAAATACCACTTTCGCCTGCGGGTTTTTATCAAGCAGCGTCAGGCCAATAACGCCGTTACCACAGCCGAGATCGACAATCTCACCTTCGAGATTCTCTGGCAGATGTTGCATAAAGAAGCGCGCGCCAATATCCAGCCCGGTGCGGGAGAAGACATTTGCATGGTTGTGGATAGTCCAGTCAGTACCTTCCAGCTTCCAGCTAACGGTCTGCGGCGCATCGGCCAGCGGCGGTTCATTGAAAGTGCAATTAATCAGGCGCGCTTTTTTCCATGCCAGCGTGGTGGTGGTCGGGCCGAGCACTTTTTCGAACAGTTCCAGCGTGGAAGTGTGAATGTCACGGGCTTTGGCACCGGCAATAATGCGTGTTTCCGGCGTGACCACTTTGCGCAGTGCGCGCAGTTGCTGTTCCAGCAATGCCAGTGTTTTCGGTACTTTGATCAGCACTACGCCCGGCTGTTGCGGGTAGTCGGCGGTGCTGTCGAGGAACTTCACGCTCGACTCATCAATCCCGTTGAGGCGTAAATTCTCACGCGTCGCCAGTTCGCTGATGTATGAGTCGCCAATGTTGTACGGCTTATGTTCCGCCAGCGCACAGCTTAACGCGCCAAAAGCATCATTCAGGATTAACACCGGGCCGCGGATTTCTGTATCGTCCAACTGTTGCAGCAAATATTCATCCGCCGCTTCCCACGCCTGTAGAGGGTTAACGTCATCCGTCGCCGGAAAACGTTGTAGTGTCAGTGAACGGAAACCGTTGTCTAAGTGGCTCATCGGCCCTCCTGAATGATAAAATTTCGACGTTGCCCCTGAAAAGGGTGCGTGAGTATACCCTTTTTCTCTTTTTCGTGGGCGGTTATGAGCAATCTTACTTATCTTCAGGGTTATCCCGAGCAGCTGCTTTCCCAGGTGCGCACGCTGATTAATGAACAGCGTCTGGGCGATGTGCTGGCAAAACGCTATCCGGGAACGCACGACTACGCCACCGATAAAGCCCTCTGGCAATATACTCAGGATCTGAAAAATCAGTTTCTGCGCAATGCCCCGCCGATCAATAAAGTGATGTATGACAATAAGATCCACGTGCTGAAAAACGCACTCGGGTTACATACCGCTGTTTCACGTGTGCAGGGCGGCAAGCTGAAAGCGAAGGCGGAGATCCGCGTCGCCACCGTGTTTCGCAATGCACCGGAACCGTTTTTACGTATGATCGTCGTCCATGAACTGGCGCATCTGAAAGAGAAAGAGCACAACAAAGCGTTCTATCAGTTGTGCTGCCATATGGAACCGCAGTACCACCAGCTTGAGTTCGACACCCGTCTGTGGCTGACGCAGCTTACGCTTGAGCAGGCCAAAATCTGAAAATGATCTCAGGCGCTATCTTTTCCTCCTTTAGCGCCTAAAATCGACCTCCCCTCTATCGTTAAGGATAACGACCATGCTGCGCGCATTTGCCCGCCTTCTTCGCCGCATTTGTTTTTCTCGCCGGACTCTCAAAATTACCTGTTTATTGTTGCTTGTAGCAGGCGCGACGATTTTTATCGCTGATCGGGCAATGGTCAACGCCAGCCAACAACTCACCTGGAGCGATGTCAACGCCAGCCAACAACTCACCTGGAGCGATGTCAACGCCGTTCCGGCACGTAACGTGGGTTTATTGCTGGGGGCGAGACCGGGTAATCGCTACTTTACCCGACGTATTGATACCGCCGCAGAGTTGTACCACGCAGGAAAAGTGAAATGGTTGCTGGTCAGTGGCGATAACGGACGTAAAAATTACGATGAAGCATCAGGCATGCAGCAGGCTTTGATCGCTAAGGGCGTACCGGCAAAAGTGATCTTCTGTGACTATGCCGGATTCTCAACGCTTGATTCAGTGGTACGTGCCAATAAAGTGTTTGGGGAAAGCCATATCACCATTATCTCGCAGGAATTTCATAACCAACGCGCCATCTGGCTGGCAAAACAGTACGGCATCGATGCTATCGGGTTTAACGCGCCAGACCTGAATATGAAGCATGGTTTGTATACTCAGCTGCGGGAGAAACTCGCCAGGGTTAGAGCGGTGGTAGACGCAAAAATCCTCCATCGTCAGCCAAAATATCTCGGGCCGTCGGTCATGATTGGTCCGTTCAGTGAGCATGGTTGTCCGGCGCAGAAATAATGCGTATCCGCGCACGTCGAAGATGAAAAAGGCGTGCTACATTGACGGCAGAATCCCTTTATGGAGTATCCACGCGTTATGATACGTTTCGCTGTGATTGGTACGAACTGGATCACTCACCAGTTCGTGGAGGCCGCACATGAGAGCGGTAAATATAAGTTAACCGCCGTCTATTCCCGCAGCCTTGAACAGGCCCAGCACTTCGCCAATGAGTTTTCTGTCGAGCATCTGTTTACGTCGCTGGAAGCGATGGCGGAAAGCGATGCCATTGACGCGGTGTATATTGCCAGCCCGAATGCCCTGCACTTTTCCCAGACGCAGCTTTTTCTGAGCCACAAAATCCATGTGATTTGCGAGAAACCACTGGCGTCGAATTTGGCGGAAGTGGATGCGGCCATTGCCTGTGCGCGGGAAAATCAGGTGGTGCTGTTTGAAGCATTTAAAACGGCCTGCCTGCCTAACTTTCATCTGTTACGCCAGGCGCTGCCAAAAGTCGGCAAACTGCGGAAAGTCTTTTTCAACTACTGCCAGTATTCCTCGCGTTATCAACGCTATCTGGATGGTGAGAATCCCAACACCTTCAATCCGGCGTTCTCTAACGGTTCGATTATGGATATCGGCTTTTACTGCCTGGCGTCGGCGGTGGCATTATTCGGTGAACCGAAAAGCGTGCAGGCAACCGCCAGTTTGCTGGCAAGCGGCGTGGATGCCCACGGCGTGGTGGTGATGGATTACGGTGATTTCAGCGTTACGTTGCAGCACTCAAAAGTCAGTGATTCTGTCCTGGCGAGCGAGATTCAGGGCGAAGCAGGATCGCTGGTGATTGAAAAACTCTCTGAATGCCAGAAAGTCTGCTTTGTGCCGCGCGGCAGCCAGATGCAGGATCTCACTCAGCCACAGCATATTAATACTATGCTCTACGAAGCAGAGCTGTTTGCTGAACTGGTGGATGAGCATCTGATTAATCATCCGGGGCTGGCGGTTAGTCGCATCACCGCCAAACTGCTGACCGAGATCCGCCGCCAGACCGGAGTGATTTTTCCGGCAGATAGCGTAAAGCAATAATGGTTACCGTAAAGCAGTGTAAAAGGCATGTAACAGACCATTGACTGGATGAATGGTCTGTCATACTTTGTTACCTGCAAAGGGGAGTAACTTCATTGCCGGTCGATCGTCATTACGATGTGTGAAAAACCACATCCGGTCACCGGGCAACCCGAAAGGTATACGCAGACGTATTCCTTTGAGACTGATGACAAACGCAAAATTGCCTGATGCGCTACGCTTATCAGGCCTACATAGTTCCTGCAATCTTTTGAATTCGCATGATTTTGTAGGCCGGATAAGGCGTTCACGCCGCATCCGGCATAAACGCAGGCACTTTGTCACCAATCTGAAAGGAATACGCAGACGTATTCCTTTTTTGTTGTAAGTGAGACCTTGCCGGAAGGCGAGGTCTATGCATAAAAAGCAGCGGCTGACGTCTTCCGACGTTGGCCGTTTTTTTATGTGTAAGGAACTTCTATGAATACTGTCGGCACGCCGTTGCTATGGGGCGGATTCGCTGTTGTTGTCGCCATTATGCTGGCTATCGACCTGTTGTTGCAGGGGCGTCGTGGCGCGCATGCCATGACCATGAAACAGGCTGCGGCCTGGTCGCTGGTGTGGGTGACCCTTTCGTTACTGTTTAACGCCGCTTTCTGGTGGTATTTAGTCCAGACGCAGGGGCGCGAAGTCGCGGACCCGCAGGCACTGGCCTTCCTCACCGGTTATCTGATTGAGAAATCGCTGGCGGTCGATAACGTCTTCGTCTGGTTAATGTTGTTCAGCTATTTCTCTGTTCCTGCGGCATTACAACGTCGCGTACTTGTGTATGGTGTGCTCGGAGCGATTGTTCTGCGTACCATCATGATCTTCACCGGTAGTTGGCTGATTTCTCAGTTCGACTGGATCCTGTATATCTTCGGCGCCTTCCTGCTGTTTACCGGCGTGAAGATGGTGCTCGCCCATGAAGATGAATCAGGGATTGGCGACAAGCCGTTGGTGCGCTGGCTGCGCGGTCATTTGCGTATGACCGACACCATCGACAACGAGCATTTCTTTGTGCGTAAGAATGGCTTGTTGTATGCCACGCCGCTGATGCTGGTGCTGATTCTGGTGGAGTTGAGCGACGTGATTTTCGCCGTGGATAGCATTCCGGCTATCTTCGCCGTGACTACCGACCCGTTTATTGTGCTGACCTCAAACCTATTTGCGATCCTCGGCCTGCGTGCGATGTATTTCCTGCTGGCGGGCGTAGCAGAGCGTTTCTCGATGCTCAAATATGGTCTGGCAGTGATTCTGGTGTTTATCGGTATCAAGATGCTGATTGTCGACTTCTACCATATTCCGATCGCCGTTTCGCTGGGCGTGGTGTTTGGCATTCTGGTGATGACGTTTATTATCAACGCGTGGGTGAATTATCGGCATGATAAGCAGCGGGTGGAATAATTCGCTGTATGTTAAGCCACTAAGGGTGATAACTCATTCCAGACATAGATGAGCTATTAAGTATGTAACCGACTTATAGCTCTTTACAAAAAGATCGCTTGGGTGTTAGTGGCGTCAATATCATCGAAGCGTTCCCTGGAGGCCGGGGCGGCGGCGATTGGCCGCTCCCTGCGCCAGTGACTTTATATGGCATAGCACATTAAAGGAGCGCAACCGTTCTCATATTCCAAATAGTTTTGCCCATATGTTATCTAATCAGCCTTAGTAGCCAGTCCTTCCTTCTGTTTATGTCAAATAAATGTAACCATTAAGCTGCAAAATATGACCTCTCTTTAAAATCCAGCATTTTTCGCTTCCCGAAGCTGTAACTTTCCTTATACTCGACCTTGCAAACACTTTGTTACATCCTGAAAGATGCGTCGACAGAACGCACCAGGGATGTGCGACAACACAATGAAAGGATCGAAAAATGACTACGCAACGTTCACCGGGGCTATTCCGGCGTCTGGCTCATGGCAGCCTGGTAAAACAAATCCTGGTCGGCCTTGTTCTGGGGATTCTTCTGGCATGGATCTCAAAACCGGCGGCTGAAGCTGTCGGTCTGTTAGGCACTTTGTTCGTTGGTGCATTGAAAGCTGTAGCGCCAATTCTGGTGCTGATGCTGGTAATGGCTTCCATCGCTAACCACCAGCACGGGCAGAAAACCAATATCCGCCCTATTTTGTTCCTCTATCTGCTGGGTACTTTCTCTGCCGCGCTGGCTGCGGTTGTCTTCAGCTTCGCCTTCCCTTCTACCTTGCATTTGTCCAGTAGCGCGGGCGATATTTCGCCGCCGTCAGGCATCGTGGAAGTTATGCGTGGGCTGGTGTTGAGCATGGTTTCCAACCCCATCGACGCCCTGCTGAAAGGTAACTACATCGGGATTCTGGTGTGGGCCATTGGCCTTGGTTTCGCTCTGCGTCACGGTAACGAAACCACCAAAAACCTGGTCAACGATATGTCGAATGCCGTTACCTTTATGGTGAAACTGGTGATTCGTTTCGCACCAATCGGTATTTTTGGTCTGGTTTCTTCTACGCTGGCAACCACTGGTTTCTCCACACTGTGGGGCTACGCACAACTGCTGGTCGTGCTGGTTGGCTGTATGTTACTGGTGGCGCTGGTGGTTAACCCATTGCTGGTGTGGTGGAAAATTCGTCGTAACCCGTTCCCGCTGGTACTGTTGTGCCTGCGCGAAAGTGGTGTATACGCCTTTTTCACCCGTAGCTCGGCGGCGAATATTCCGGTAAACATGGCATTGTGTGAAAAGCTGAATCTGGACCGCGATACCTATTCCGTTTCTATTCCGCTGGGTGCCACCATCAATATGGCAGGCGCAGCCATTACCATTACCGTGTTGACGCTGGCTGCGGTCCATACGCTGGGTATTCCGGTGGATCTGCCCACAGCGCTGCTGTTGAGCGTAGTGGCTTCTCTGTGTGCCTGTGGTGCGTCCGGCGTGGCAGGTGGTTCTCTGCTGCTGATCCCGCTGGCCTGTAATATGTTCGGTATTCCGAACGATATCGCCATGCAGGTGGTTGCCGTCGGCTTTATCATCGGTGTGTTGCAGGACTCCTGCGAAACCGCGCTGAACTCTTCAACTGACGTGCTGTTCACCGCAGCAGCGTGCCAGGCGGAAGATGCACGTCTGGCAAATAGCGCCCTGCGAAACTAATGCTTAGCCCCTTTCGTCTACGGCGGAAGGGGTTTTCTCCACTTTAAACGGATCAATTCCCCTTCTCTGCATACGCCAGAAACGAATGATGTTCAGGCCATTCATTAGCAGAAAACTACCCTCAATCATCGTGCCACCAATCGACCCGGCCCAAATGTTGTGAGTTAACCAGCAACAAGTAGAAAACCACATCACGCAGCGCATGGTCAGTCCTTTAAAGCGAAATAGCGCCCAGGTACTGACAATCGTGCCAATGACTGGCAGCAGCTCCATCGGATGATGGAACTTCGCCAGACCAACTCCACCCGTCAGCACGATGAAGATCGCCATTATCCATAAACTACGGGTACGCAGAGTAATTAACGTACGGATAGCATTGAGGATTGAGCTGGCCCCCGCCGGGAAGACACCCATCAGGAAAAAATGTATGCCAATAAATACGCTATAGATGGAAAGCTGAATTTTGAAGCGACGTTCATCGCGGTTGAAGAATGTTGTAATACCAATCAGAAAGGCGATGACACCCACGCCCTGGGCCAGCCAATACGCGGTCATGATAAATCCTTAGCAGGTATGGAAAAGCAAACGGCGCTTCGAGTTAGAAACGCCGCTTCAGATTGCTGACAAAGTGCATCTCATTTCTTGCCGGATGCGACGTAAACGCCTTATCCAGCCTACAAGATCGTGCAACTTTACTATATTGCGAAGCGCATCAGGCAATTATGCGTTTATCAACAATCTTAAACGGCGCTTCACATTATGAAACGCCGTTTTTTATTAACAACTCATTTCGACTTTATAGCGTTACGCCGCTTTTAAAGATCGCCAGTTCGCGGAAGTCGTTACGCTCGTTGCAGGTTTGCTTACCATTGGCAAACTCAACGATGGTATCGATAAATTCTTCCAGCAGCTGCGGCATCGCTTTACCGTGGATCAGCTGACCCGCGTCAAAGTCGATCCAGTGTTTTTTCTTCGCTGCCAGTTCGCTGTTGGTGGCGATTTTCACCGTCGGTACAAATCCGCCGTACGGCGTGCCGCGACCGGTACTAAACAGCACCATGTGGCAGCCCGCACCCGCCAGGGCGCTGGTCGCTACGGCATCGTTACCCGGTGCACTTAACAGGTTCAGCCCTGGTGTTTTCAAACGTTCGCCGTAGCGCAGCACGTCTACCACCTGGCTGGAGCCCGCTTTCTGCGTACAGCCGAGAGATTTATCTTCCAGCGTGGTGATACCACCCGCTTTGTTCCCCGGCGATGGGTTTTCGTAGATCGGCTGGTCATGGGCAATAAAGTACTGTTTGAAGTCGTTGACCATGGTGACCAGTTTTTCAAACGTCGCTTCATCGCGACAATGGTCCATCAGTAGCTGCTCTGCGCCGAACATTTCCGGTACTTCGGTCAGCACAGTAGTGCCGCCGTTAGCGATGACGTAATCAGAGAAACGCCCCAGCATTGGGTTAGCAGTAATACCGGAAAGACCGTCAGAACCGCCGCACTCCAGACCAAACTTCAGTTCGCTAAGTTTGCCCGGCTCGCGCTTGTCATTGCGCATCACGTTATACAGCTGATGCAAATGCTCGATCCCGGCTTCAATCTCATCATCCTGCTGTTGGCAGATCATGAAATGAACGCGTTCAGGATCGATATCGCCCAGCGTTTCACGGAAAGCATCAACCTGGTTGTTTTCACAGCCCAGACCAATGACCAACACGGCGCCTGCGTTCGGATGATGCACCATGTTTTGCAGCATGGTGCGGGTATTAATGTGATCGTCGCCCAACTGCGAGCAGCCGTAGGTGTGGCTGAAGAGGAACACGCCGTCGGTACCTTCGGCGTTGTTGGTCTCTTTCAGGAAACGGTTCTGGATCTGCCGCGCGATGCCGTTGACGCAGCCCACGGTTGGCAGGATCCACAGCTCATTACGTACCCCGACATCACCGTTAGCGCGACGATAGATCTGCACTTCACGATCTGCCGCTTGCGCAGGCAGATCCTGAAAATCAGGTTGATAGCGATACTGATCCAGATCGCTCAGATTCGTGCGCGTATTGTGGGCGTGAACGTGTTCCCCCGCCGCAATATCCGCCAATGCATAACCAATCGGCAGGCCATATTTGATGACGTTGGCCCCTTTTGCGATATCCGTTAACGCAAATTTATGTCCACGAGCAACATCCTGGCGCAGCGTTACGGTCTGGTTATCGACACTGATTTCTGTGCCTTCAGCCAAATCCGCTAAAGCGACCGCGACGTTATCCAGCGCATGGATCTTGATGTATTGCATATCAACCCCAGACCTTAGTTCAGTTCAATGGCGAAGTAGTCACGCGCATTGTTAAAGCAAATATTTTTCACCATCTCGCCCAGCAGGTTGATGTCCGCCGGTGCTTCGCCCGCTTCCACCCAGCGGCCAATCATCTGGCACAGAATGCGGCGGAAGTATTCGTGACGGGTATATGACAGGAAGCTACGGCTGTCAGTCAGCATACCGACAAAGCGGCTCAGCAGACCGAGCTGCGCCAGTTGGGTCATCTGACGTTCCATACCGTCTTTCTGATCGTTAAACCACCAGCCGGAACCAAACTGCATTTTGCCCGGCATACCTTCGCCCTGGAAGTTACCGATCATGGTGCCCAGCACTTCGTTATCGCGCGGGTTCAGGCAGTAGAGAATGGTTTTCGGCAGCAGGTTTTCTTCATTCTGTTTGCTCAGCAGCTTAGACAGTTCTTCCGCCATCGGACGGTCGTTGATGGAGTCAAAGCCGACATCCGGCCCCAGCAGTTTGAACTGACGCAGGTTGTTATTACGCAGCGCGCCAATGTGGTACTGCTGTACCCAGCCGCGACGTGCGTATTCGGCGCCCAGGAATACCAGCACCGCAGTTTTGAACTGTGCGACTTCATGCTCACTCAGGGTTTCGCCTGCCAGACGACGTGCCAGGATGCTATCCAGTTCCGCTTCGTTCGCTTCGGCAAACATCACCACATCCAGCGCGTGGTCAGACACTTTACAGCCGTGAGCGGCAAAGTGATCCAGACGTTTGGTCAGAGCAGTTTGCAGATCAGCAAAGCGACGAATATCGGTATCGGAAACTTCACCCAGCTTCGCCATGTAGTCGTTAAAGGTCGCCTGTTCAATGTTGAAGGCTTTATCCGGACGCCAGCTCGGCAGCACTTTAATAGTGAAAGAGCCGTCTTTGGCGATCTCTGCGTGATGCTCCAGAGAGTCGATCGGGTCGTCGGTGGTGCCGACCATTTTCACGTTCATCTGCTGCATGATGCCGCGCGCGGAGAATTTGTCCTGCGCCAGCAGTTCGTTACATTCGTTCCAGATTTCATCTGCGGTAGACGGAGACAGCAGTTTGCCAGTGATGCCAAACGGACGACGCAGTTCGAGGTGCGTCCAGTGGTATAACGGGTTACCGATCGTGTGCGGAACGGTCGCCGCCCAGGCATCAAACTTCTCACGGTCAGATGCATCACCAGTACACAGGCGCTCAGCAACACCATTGGTACGCATTGCACGCCATTTGTAGTGGTCGCCTTTCAGCCAGATGTCATACAGATTCTTAAAGCGATAGTCTTCTGCGATTTGCTGCGGCGGTAAATGGCAGTGGTAGTCGAAAATCGGCTGGTCTTTTGCGTAGTCGTGATACAGACGGCGGGCAAATTCAGTATCTAACAGGAAATCTTCAGTCATAAACGGAGTCATTATCGTCTTCCTCTCAACGAGTGAGCTAGCTTGCTTAGGGTGCGATGCTGACAAAGTTATCACACCAATTTCCAGAGCCCGAAGATATTTTCGTGAGTTAGATCAATAAACGTAGTTAAAAAAATTACTCTCAAAGTGGTAAATCCCTCTGCAAGCCGCGCCAGTTCTGGCTTCGCTCTCATCCAGTAATGCCCCTACAAATATTCCCACATTTGTGATGGCTCTCACCTTTTAAAGTTGTATGACAAGTTATCTTTCTGCCGTCGCGAATCATAAGTCGACGGAATGCAAATTGCCGATTCATTCATTTGTTAGATGAATTGGGTTGACCGGTACGGAAGCCGAATTAGCACGAAACTTTCATGGCAGCGTTCGGGGTGTACCGGTTTTTTTTTCGGTCATCCGGTCGTAACTAACATCCTCTGCCCCAGGCAGGATGATGACCGCGCTTATTGCGGATATAACAAAACGATGAGGTTTTACATGCGTAAAATTAAAGGGTTACGTTGGTACATGATCGCATTGGTGACGCTCGGCACCGTGCTCGGTTACCTGACGCGTAACACTGTGGCGGCAGCTGCACCAACTCTGATGGAAGAGTTAAACATCTCCACCCAACAGTATTCCTACATCATCGCAGCCTATTCTGCTGCATATACGGTCATGCAACCTGTAGCGGGTTATGTACTGGATGTTCTGGGGACGAAAATCGGTTACGCAATGTTTGCCGTGCTGTGGGCGGTATTCTGTGGCGCAACCGCACTGGCTGGTAGCTGGGGCGGTCTGGCGATTGCCCGTGGTGCGGTAGGTGCGGCAGAAGCAGCGATGATCCCTGCAGGTCTGAAAGCCAGTTCTGAATGGTTCCCGGCGAAAGAACGCTCCATCGCAGTAGGTTACTTTAACGTTGGTTCCTCAATTGGTGCGATGATTGCGCCGCCGCTGGTGGTATGGGCAATCGTCATGCACAGCTGGCAGATGGCATTTATTATCTCCGGTGCGTTGAGCTTTATCTGGGCGATGGCATGGCTGATTTTCTATAAACATCCACGCGACCAGAAACATCTGACCGATGAAGAACGTGACTACATTATTAATGGTCAGGAAGCCCAGCACCAGGTTGGCGCGGCGAAGAAAATGTCCGTTGCTCAGATCCTGCGTAACCGTCAGTTCTGGGGTATCGCATTACCGCGCTTCCTGGCTGAACCGGCCTGGGGTACTTTTAACGCGTGGATCCCGCTGTTCATGTTTAAAGTTTACGGCTTTAACCTGAAAGAGATCGCGATGTTCGCCTGGATGCCAATGCTGTTTGCTGACCTTGGTTGTATCCTCGGTGGTTACCTGCCGCCACTGTTCCAGCGTTGGTTTGGTGTGAATCTGATTGTTTCCCGTAAGATGGTGGTAACACTGGGTGCGGTACTGATGATTGGCCCAGGTATGATCGGTCTGTTCACCAACCCGTATGTCGCGATTATGCTGCTGTGTATCGGTGGTTTTGCTCACCAGGCACTGTCTGGCGCGCTGATTACCCTCTCTTCTGACGTGTTTGGTCGTAACGAAGTGGCAACGGCGAACGGTCTGACCGGGATGTCCGCATGGCTGGCAAGTACGCTGTTTGCGCTGGTTGTAGGTGCACTGGCTGACACCATCGGCTTCAGCCCGCTGTTCGCAGTACTGGCAGTGTTCGACCTGTTAGGTGCGCTGGTTATCTGGACCGTGTTGCAGAACAAACCGGCGATTGAGGTGGCGCAGGAAACACATAACGATCCCGCACCGCAACATTAACGCTAAATGTAAGTTTTAGTTTCCCTTCAAAGCCGCCTTCTCAGGCGGCTTTTTCACCACTGCGAGTAGAGCTAAGCTCGCAAAAGTGGTATAACAAATATAGTCTGCCGTATCATGCCTGGAGCGCATATGGAAATCACTGAACCACGCCGTTTGTACCAACAGCTCGCCGCTGACCTGAAAGAGCGCATCGAGCAGGGCGTCTATCTGGTGGGTGATAAACTGCCCGCCGAACGTTTTATTTCTGATGAAAAAAACGTCAGCCGCACCGTGGTTCGTGAAGCCATCATCATGCTTGAAGTCGAGGGCTATGTAGAAGTACGCAAAGGCTCGGGAATTCATGTGGTTTCCAACCAGCCTCGCCATCAGCAGGCGGCGGACGCGAATATGGAATTTGCCAATTACGGTCCGTTTGAACTGCTCCAGGCTCGTCAACTTATCGAAAGCAATATTGCCGAGTTTGCTGCAACCCAGGTAACGAAACAGGACATCATGAAACTGATGGCCATCCAGGAACAGGCGCGCGGCGAACAATGCTTCCGTGATTCCGAGTGGGATTTGCAGTTTCATATTCAGGTCGCATTAGCGACGCAGAACTCTGCGCTGGCTGCCATCGTTGAGAAAATGTGGACCCAGCGTAGTCATAACCCGTACTGGAAAAAATTGCACGAGCACATTGATTCCCGTACCGTCGATAACTGGTGTGATGACCACGATCAGATCCTCAAAGCGTTGATACGCAAAGATCCTCATGCCGCCAAACTTGCAATGTGGCAGCATCTGGAAAATACCAAAATTATGTTGTTTAACGAAACCAGTGACGATTTCGAGTTCAATGCCGACCGCTATTTGTTCGCCGAGAATCCTGTCGTTCATCTGGATACTGTGGCCAACAGCAGCAAATAAACTCCCATTTCTGACAGGCGCAGCAACGCGCCTGTTCGCTTTATCAGTAAGCGAAAAGTATAAAGTGTCAGCCTGTGTAAATCCTCTCGCCACCCTCCTCTGCAATCAGCAAAATCAGACTCCACGGACATGTAATTTTGATAACGAACAACGTTGACCTTTGTTACAATTAGATTCAATTTGAATTTATGCTATTAAATGTTTTCTTATCTCACGTTTTAACAGGGAATAGTTCAGGCCGTATTGGTGTCTCGACCCGCAATATATACAACAACAGCAATAACCTGACGGGTGTGCATCATTTAAAACCGGCGTGGCGTTAACCGATTCACCAGGAATAATGAATGGAACTTTTGACCCAATTGCTGCAAGCCCTGTGGGCGCAGGATTTTGAAACCCTGGCCAATCCGTCGATGATTGGCATGTTGTATTTTGTCTTGTTTGTGATTTTGTTCCTCGAAAACGGCTTGCTTCCAGCGGCCTTTTTACCAGGCGACAGCTTGCTGGTGTTGGTTGGTGTATTGATTGCTAAAGGCGCAATGGGTTACCCGCAGACTATTATGCTGCTCACTGTTGCGGCCAGCCTCGGTTGCTGGGTCAGCTACATACAGGGGCGATGGCTGGGAAACACCCGCACCGTACAAAACTGGCTATCCCATTTACCTGCGCACTACCACCAACGCGCACACCATCTTTTTCATAAACACGGTTTATCTGCGCTGTTAATTGGTCGCTTTATCGCATTTGTCAGAACATTACTGCCGACCATTGCCGGACTGTCAGGGCTGAATAACGCCCGCTTCCAGTTCTTCAACTGGATGAGTGGCCTGCTGTGGGTGTTGATCCTGACAACCTTAGGTTACATGCTCGGCAAGACGCCGGTATTTTTGAAGTATGAGGACCAGCTGATGTCATGCCTGATGCTGCTCCCGGTGGTGCTGCTGGTGTTCGGCCTGGCAGGTTCTCTGGTTGTTTTATGGAAAAAGAAATATGGAAATCGGGGGTAAAGGATGCAAATACCTCGCATGTCGCTTCGCCAGCTAGCCTGGTTCGGCGCTGCTATATTGCTGGCTGGCACGCTGCTGCTGGCCTGGTCTGCGGTTCGTCAACAAGAATCCACGCTGGCGATCCGCGCCATTCATCAAGGGACGACGATGCCGGACGGTTTTTCCATCTGGCATCACCTTGATGCTCATGGAATTCCTTTCAAAAGCATCACCCCTAAGAATGACACTCTGTTGATTACGTTTGATTCCAGCGATCAAAGCGCCGCCGCCAAAGCGGTCCTCGACAGAACATTGCCTCATGGCTACATCATTGCGCAGCAGGACGATAATAATCAGGCCATGCAATGGCTGACCCGGCTGCGGGACAATTCTCATCGCTTCGGATAACTTCCTGTTATCCGAAACATATCACTCACTTTGGTGATTTCACCGTTACTGTCTATGATTAATAAGGCGGTGGTTAATACCACCGCCTCGTTGTCTGGACAATCGTTCCTCTGTAATGGGTCCGAGTCACAATGGAAGGTTCAAGAATGAAATACCGCATCGCTTTAGCTGTTTCTCTTTTTGCTCTTAGTGTCAGTAGTTATGCCACTACCCTTTGTCAGGAAAAGGAGCAAAATATCCTTAAGGAGATCAGCTATGCCGAAAAACATCAAAACCAGAATCGTATCAACGGCCTGAACAAAGCCCTTAGCGAAGTGCGGGCGAATTGTTCAGATAACCAGTTGCGTACCGATCATCAAAAGAAAATCGCGAAGCAGAAAGATGAAGTGGCAGAACGCAAACATGATTTAGCCGAGGCGAAACAAAAAGGCGATGCGGATAAGATTGCTAAACGCGAACGGAAACTGGCAGAAGCGCAGGAAGAGCTGAAAAAGCTGGAAGCGCGCGACTACTAATCCCCAATAGTTAATACTTACTCACCTGGAGAAAACTATGTCGAAAGAACACACTACGGAACACCTGCGTGCTGAGTTAAAATCCCTGTCCGATACGCTGGAAGAGGTGCTTAGCTCCTCTGGCGAAAAGTCAAAAGAAGAGCTGAGTAAGATTCGTAGCAAAGCGGAGCAGGCACTGAAACAGAGCCGTTATCGCCTGGGTGAAACCGGTGATGCCATTGCCAAACAAACCCGTGTCGCGGCGGCGCGTGCCGATGAGTATGTGCGTGAAAATCCGTGGGCGGGAGTTGGTATTGGCGCAGCCATCGGCGTGGTGCTGGGCGTTCTGCTGTCGCGTCGTTAATTATGGCGGACACTCATCACGCGCAAGGGCCCGGTAAAAGCGTTCTGGGAATCGGGCAGCGAATTGTAACCATCATGGTCGAAATGGTGGAGACGCGTCTGCGGCTGGCGGTGGTTGAGCTGGAAGAAGAAAAAGCCAATATCTTTCAACTTTTACTGATGCTCGGCCTGACGATGCTTTTCGCTGCATTTGGTCTTATGAGCCTGATGGTGCTGATTATCTGGGCAGTTGATCCGCAATATCGCCTGAATGCAATGATTGCCACCACTGTGGTGTTGCTGCTTCTGGCACTCATCGGCGGTATCTGGACATTACGCAAGTCGCGCAAATCCACCTTGCTGCGCCATACGCGTCACGAACTGGCAAACGATCGACAACTTCTCGAGGAGGAGTCCCGTGAGCGGTAAAGTCGAACGTGAACAACGTAAGGCACAGCTGCTTCGTCAGATCCAGCAGCAACGGTTGGATCTTTCAGCCAGTCGGCGTGACTGGCTGGAGGCAACGGGTGCCTATGATCGTCGTTGGAATATGCTGTTGAGCCTGCGTTCCTGGGCGCTGGTCGGCAGCAGCGTGATGGCTATCTGGACGATTCGCCATCCGAATATGCTGGTCCGCTGGGCCAGGCGCGGTTTTGGCGTCTGGAGTGCGTGGCGTCTGGTTAAAACCACCCTCAATCAGCAACAGCTTCGCGGTTAATCACCTCTCTGGCCGGAATCATTCCGGCCTTATCCCTCAAAAAATTTGAAGATTTTTGACAGTTTTCCTTGCTAACAATCATCGTTCACCACGTTTATTATTCTCTCCATCGACAGCAATGACGCTAATACCGCGCTCTTGCAGAAAAAAACAATCAGCAGCCTGAGCGGCGCAGTGGAGAGTAAGATGAAAAAATTAGAAGATGTTGGTGTACTGGTAGCACGTATTTTAATGCCGATTCTGTTTATTAGCGCAGGTTGGGGGAAAATTACCGGTTATGCAGGTACTCAACAATACATGGAAGCAATGGGCGTCCCGGGCTTTATGCTGCCGCTGGTGATCCTGCTTGAGTTCGGTGGCGGTCTGGCAATCCTGTTCGGTTTCCTGACTCGCACCACCGCGCTGTTTACCGCTGGCTTTACACTGTTGACGGCGTTTTTATTTCACAGCAACTTTGCCGAAGGCGTCAACTCACTGATGTTCATGAAAAACCTGACTATTTCTGGCGGATTCCTGCTGCTGGCGATTACCGGACCGGGCGCGTATAGCATCGACCGTCTGCTGAATAAAAAGTGGTAAGCACGCGCTATACTTAGCGATAAAAAACGAGGGGGAAACTCCTCGTTGCAGATTGTTGACAAAGTGCGCGTTGTTCATGCCGCATGCGGCGTGAACGCCTTATCCGGCCTACAAAAACATGCAAATTCAATATATTGCAAGAACCTCGTAGGCCTGATAAGCATAGCGCATCAGGCAGTTTTGCGTTTGCCATCAGTCTCAAACGAGGAGAAACGCTCCTCGTTTTTGCTATTGGAGGAGAGAAAAATGGGTCAACTGATTGACGGCGTCTGGCATGACACCTGGTACGACACCAAATCCACTGGCGGTAAATTTCAACGTTCAGCTTCTGCATTTCGTAACTGGCTCACTGCCGATGGCGCGCCAGGCCCCACTGGCAAAGGCGGTTTTGCCGCAGAAAAAGATCGTTATCATCTCTATGTTTCACTCGCCTGCCCGTGGGCGCACCGCACGCTGATCATGCGTAAACTCAAAGGACTGGAACCGTTTATTTCCGTTTCCGTGGTGAATCCGCTGATGCTGGAAAACGGCTGGACCTTTGATGACAGTTTCCCGGGGGCAACCGGCGACACGCTCTATCAACATGAATTCCTGTACCAGCTTTATCTCCACGCTGATCCACACTACAGCGGACGTGTTACTGTCCCCGTGCTGTGGGACAAAAAGAATCACACCATTGTCAGCAACGAATCAGCAGAAATCATCCGCATGTTCAATACTGCGTTTGATGCGCTGGGCGCAAAAGCGGGTGATTATTACCCCCCTGCTCTGCAAACTAAAATTGACGAACTTAACGGCTGGATATACGACACCGTAAATAATGGCGTCTATAAAGCTGGTTTTGCCACCAGCCAGGAAGCGTACGACGAAGCGGTGGTGAAAGTGTTTGAATCGCTGGCGCGACTGGAACAGATATTAGGGCAGCATCGCTTCCTGACGGGTAACCAGTTAACCGAAGCCGATATTCGCCTGTGGACCACGCTGGTTCGTTTTGATCCGGTGTATGTCACCCACTTCAAGTGCGATAAGCACCGTATCAGCGATTACCTGAATTTGTATGGCTTCCTGCGCGATATCTATCAGATGCCGGGAATAGCCGAAACCGTCAATTTCGACCATATCCGTAATCACTACTTCCGCAGCCATAAGACCATCAACCCAACGGGAATTATTTCGATTGGCCCGTGGCAGGATCTCGATGAACCGCACGGGCGGGATGTTCGCTTCGGTTAAACAAAGGCCCCCTTCGTGGTGCCTCTGGTTGTTGGCTAAGTGCGTGTTGTTATGTCGGATGTGGTGTGAACGCCTTATCTGACCTACAAAACATTGTACATTCAATATATTGCAGAACCCGCCCAGGCCAGATAAGCGTAGCGTATCTGGCGATTTTGCGCTTGCCCTTATCCTTCACAGCGCCTTATTAATTCATAACGGTAATATTTACTGCAAATTCATTCATGTCTATTCTTAATTTGCTGCTTTAAAAACAAGTGATTGAGCAAAATTGAGGCAAAAATGGACTGGTATCTGAAAGTACTAAAAAATTATGTCGGTTTCCGGGGGCGTGCACGGCGCAAAGAGTACTGGATGTTTATTCTGGTCAACATCATCTTTACGCTCGTGCTGGGACTGCTGGATAAAATGCTGGGCTGGCAACGTGCCGGTGGCGAAGGCATCCTGACGACTATCTACGGCATTCTGGTGTTTTTGCCGTGGTGGGCAGTGCAGTTCCGTCGCCTGCATGACACCGACCGTTCAGCATGGTGGGTGCTACTGTTCTTAATTCCGTTTATCGGTTGGCTGATTATCATCATCTTTAACTGCCAGCCGGGGACACCAGGCGAAAACCGCTTTGGACCTGATCCAAAACTGGAACAGGAATAATAATTAAGCACCTTGTGAAAGGTGCTTTATAGATTATTTTCCAGCGAACAACTTTGGAATTTCCCGCAGACACCAGGATTTTGCTTCTCCCATACTGTCGCGACGCCAGGCCATAATAATATCGATTTCACTGGTCGATTCCGGACTAACTACACGCAAACGCCCTTCAGCGATATCTTTTTCTACCATCGGGTACGGCATCGTTGCGACGCCAAGCCCTGCCAGCAATGCCTGACGTTTATCTTCAATGGTGCTGACCGTCAGGCGAGGTTGTTTATCCAGTAACTGTACGGTCAATACCGGGCGTTCACGAGCAGTATCTGCCACTGCAATTCCGCGATATTTCACGCGCGTCACTTCAGAAAGCGGTTCCGGCTCCTGATGAATCGGGTGCTCAGGCGCTGCCACGTAGACGTTCATCAAGGTGTAAAGCTTACGAGAGTTGATCTCCGACGAGGAACGAAAATGCATATCCGGCGCGATAACAATATCTGCTCGCCCCTGTTCCAGCCGCTCCCACGCCCCCGCCAGCACTTCGGTGATGATTGCCAGTTGGGTATTGGCTTTAGCCGCCAGTTTGTCGATCAACGGGAAAAAGGCAGGCGTGGGCACCAGCGCTTCAGTCACGATGGTGAGATGCGTTTCCCAACCACGCGCGAGGGCTTCGGCATCGGTGGTCAGTTTATCTGCGGCTTCCAGCAGAACGCGTCCCCGCTCCAGCAACATCCGCCCGACATTGGTGAATTTGGTGCGATGGCCCGAGCGGTCAAACAGCACCACATCGAGCTCTTCTTCCAGTTTTTGCATGGTGTAGCTAAGCGCGGAAGGCACGCGTCCCAGCTCATCGGCCGCCGCCGCAAAACTACCACGGCGATCGATCGCATCCATAACCCTTAGTGCTTCCAGCGTTAATGCCCTTTCTTTGGCCATTTCGTTCTCATTCAGGAAATTTGAACATACCGGGCAGAATATCTGGCTAACAATGTAGCGTCCAGCCCCTTACCATAAAAGGAAGTAAAGAGAGGTCAAGAATTATGATTACTACCCGAACTGCCAGGCAGTGTGGACAAGCAGACTACGGATGGTTGCAGGCCCGGTATACTTTTTCCTTTGGACACTACTTCGACCCTAAATTGTTAGGCTATGCCTCCCTGCGCGTGCTTAACCAGGAAGTGTTGGCTCCAGGGGCCGCCTTCCAGCCACGTACCTACCCAAAAGTTGATATTTTGAATGTGATTCTCGACGGAGAAGCAGAGTATCGGGACAGCGAAGGTAATCATGTTCAGGCCCGCGCCGGTGAAGCCTTATTGCTTTCTACTCAGCCGGGCGTGAGTTATAGCGAACATAATATCAGCAAGGACAAACCGTTAACGCGAATGCAGCTCTGGCTGGATGCTTGCCCACAACGGGAGAATCCGCTGATTCAAAAACTGGCGCTAAATATGGATAAACAGCAATTAATCGCCTCGCCAGATGGCGCGAAAGGTAGCCTGCAACTGCGCCAGCAGGTGTGGCTGCATCATATTGTGCTCGCCGAGGGAGAAAGCGCGAACTTTCAACTGCACGGTCCGCGTGCTTATTTGCAATCGATCCACGGTCAATTTCATGCGCTTACGCATCACGAAGAGAAAGCAGCGCTGACCTGCGGTGATGGCGCATTTATTCGTGACGAGGCTAACATTACACTCGTTGCTGATTCCCCGCTGCGCGCTTTGCTGATAGATTTACCTGTCTAGTTTTTTTACAGGGAGAAGATGATGAGTAAAAAATCGGCGAAAAAACGTCAGCCAGTAAAGTCCGTTGCAGCGAAAGAAACCACCCGCGCTACCAAAAGTTTTGGCTATGAAGAGATGTTGAGTGAGTTGGAGGCGATAGTCGCCGACGCCGAAATACGGTTAGCCGAGGATGAAGCTACCGCATAAAAACAGATTGCCGGATGCGGCGTAAACGCCTTATCCGGCCTACAAAACCAACAAATTGCACAATCCGTAGGCCGGATAAGATGCGTCAGCATCGCATCCGGCATCAGGTATAACATCCGAAATCCGGCGCTTACCTGGCCTTACTGGCCATAATCTCGATAATCTGCCGATCCGTTTGCTGCATTGAATGGCTTGCCAGCGCGCACAGGTTGGCGATTGACTGCTCAACATCATGCGCCACAATCCCTTCATTGCCGGTCACGGCGGTATCATCCAGCGCCATTAACACCGCTTTCCACGCCGCCGACGCACTGGTCGAAACCTTCATCGCGCAACTGTTCGACGCGCCATCGCAAATCATACCGCTAACATCACCGATCATGCTGCTGATCGCCATCGAGATGGTTTCATAACGCCCATCCACCAGCCATGCCATCCCGGCAGCGGCGCCCATTGCGGCGGTCGTTGCAGCGCACAGCGCAGACAAACGCGGTAACTGGTTATGGATATAAATCGCGCTCAAATGCGAAAGCATCAGCGCGCGCGCCAGCCGTTCATCATCTGCCCCGAAGTGTTCCGCGACCACCACCACGGGCATTGTCGCGGTGATCCCCTGGTTGCCAGAACCGGAGTTACTCATTGCCGGAAGCGTTGCGCCCCCCATACGCGCATCGGATGCCGCGCTGGTACGAATCACAATTGACGAGGAGAGATCTTTCGCCAGCAAACCACGTGCACACTGTTTTTCCAGCGTCGCGCCAATATGCAGCCCCCAGTTCCCACTCAAACCTTCCTGCGATAACGCGCAGTTTAATTTCGCAGAATCGAGAATAAAGCGGATCGCCTCAAACGGCACTTCATTGACGAACTTCAGGATCTCGGCCAGCGTTGTTCTGGAGAGCACCGCCAGCGGCGACTCTTGCTCGCCCTCTGCTACACAGGCCTGCTGGGTAAACACCACGCCATTGTGCGTCTCGATATGCACAATGTTGGTATGCCCGCCGACGATGGTGACACAAGCCCACTGCTCGCCGTTCCAGACTTTGGCGCGTGAGAAGAGGATTTCATCGCAAGGTTCCTGGATCTTGACCGAGACTTTCCCCGCCGCCAGCAACGCTTTGGCATCGGCAATTGCCTGCGCCGTTGCGTCTTTCAGCACTTCCAGCCCGGCGTTGGCATTTCCACCTAACGCCCCCAGCGCCGCTGCAATCGGCAGCCCCACCATTCCCGTACCGGGAACGGTAACGCCCAGACCGTTCTTCATCAGATTTGGCGAAACCCAGGCTTCTACACGTTCAACCGGACCTTCCAGTTCTGCCGCAGCAACCGCCGCCGCCAGCGCCAGTGAGATCGGTTCAGTACATCCCAGCGCCGGTTTTACTTCCTCCTGAACTGCAAGGATGTAACGCTGCCATAACGGATTTAAAGTCGAATCAAACATAATAAAAACCTTAAAAGTTCAGGTAAATCATGAAAATGCCAGGAACGGAGAAACGCAAAGCAACAAACCGGTGATGATAATCAGGTACAGAGAGGCACCTTTGTATTTGTGCAATGCCGGTACTTTGTAAACCAACCACGCCGGGATCAGGCACCCTACCATGCCGAAAATCGGGCTACAGATAGAGGTAAAGCTCAACACTGGCGCATTCAGTACGATGGCGCTCCAGGCCAGTAAAATGGCGAAAATCATGATGCCGCGCTGAACGAGATTTTCGTTAATCTTCTCAGCTGGCATCTTGCGGCGCAGGATGTTCATTACGATCCCTTGCGTTGCTTCGCGAAAGCCTAAATAGACGCCAAAGAACGCTGTCATTACGGCAAAGATATTGAGGATGACGCTAACCACTTTCACCCATGCTGCACCGTCGCCGCTAATAAACTGTGCGGCAATCGCCAGCGCGGAAATATTCTGCTCATAGGCTTTTACTGCTTCGTCATGTCCCATCGCCAGAGTGAACGACACTGCGTAGAAAAAGACGGTGACAAACAGGATCCCAAACGCAATGTTCATCGCCCGCAACGCTTTATGTCGCGCTACTTCGATCGATTTTTCTCGCGAACGATAGGAAATCACCATCGGGCTTAACGTCTGGATAAACAGAATCGAGGTTAAGGTAAACGGCAGTGTGATAATGGCGTTTTTCACCAGCAGCCCCAGCGGCGGCAGCGAACCTACGTTATACAGATGCCACATCCCGACCATCGATACACCCAGCGCCGCCACCACCAGCAGTTTGGTCAGCACCATGCCGGTCGAAATTTTGAATAACAGTTTCTCGCCGCGTGAAGAGATCGCTACCAGAATACAAATCAGTACCAGGCCATAAAACGGACTGTCAGACAGCAATCCTTCCGTCACACCGAAAGTATGCAGATAGGAGGCGCTATCGTTAGTGATGGCGGTGGAGTAAACAAACATCCAAATAACCAGCATCACAAAGTAAAGTGCACCTAACAAAATGCCCCAGTTTTTACCCAAATAACCACTAATGACACTCGGGTAATCTTTACACTCTGGAGATTCCGCCAGCGTATTAATAAACAATCGCTGAAACAGATACATTGCCGGGTAGCCAATCACTGATGAGAGCAAAAATACCCACAATCCCATCAATCCGACCTGCACCGGGAGAAAAACTATCCCCGCGCCAATCGCCATCCCAATACTCATAATCACCCAACCGGTGTCGGTACTGTCGAATTTGATAGCTTCACGCCATTCACTTTCACTCATTCCAGCACGACCCGCCGGGGTCGAAGCGTCTGCAATGACGCCTTTATTCGTTGCAATTTCCATAAGTTCTCGCTCAATATTTTGTAGGGCTTATTATTTTTTTCGAGCCGCATCAAGGCGATACGCGGTCTACGTTTTTTTGCAGGCGAGTTATTAGAATGAAGAAATGATACGCGTGAGGTCAGAGAAAATCTTCACAATCAAGACTTTGAAATAGCAGTTATGGATAATAATTTTCTATCAAATCAATCTAAGAGAAATAGTTATTCTCTATTTGCGGCAGATCACAATAAAAAAGGGTGCACATTTTGTGCACCCCAGTATAAACGTGGATGAGATATCAGCCGCAGACCACTTTAATGGCCAGTCCTCCGCGTGAAGTTTCGCGGTATTTATCGTTCATATCTTTGCCGGTTTCGTACATCGTCTCGATAACTTTATCGAGAGAAACACGCGGTGCAGAAGTGCGTCCCATCGCCATCCGCGCAGCGTTCACGGCTTTAACAGCATTAATAGCATTGCGTTCAATACACGGAATTTGCACTTGCCCGGCAACCGGATCGCAGGTCAGTCCCAGGTTGTGTTCCATAGCGATTTCCGCCGCATTGCACACCTGCGCCGGGCTGCCGCCCAGCAGTTCGGTTAACCCTGCCGCCGCCATTGAACAGGCCACGCCAATTTCGCCCTGACAGCCCACTTCCGCACCGGAAATGGAGGCATTCATTTTATACAGCGCACCGATAGCGCCAGCCGCCAGCAGAAAACGGGCAATGGAGCGCTCATTGAGCGGGCGGCGGAATTTATCGTAATAGGCCAGCACCGCAGGAATAATGCCGCAAGCGCCGTTAGTTGGCGCTGTCACAACACGTCCGCCAGCGGCGTTTTCTTCGCTGACTGCCAGAGCAAACATATTGATCCAGTCGATCACGTTCATCGGATCGTTAGAGATATTGTCGCTGGAAACCAGCAAACGCCGCAGCGCCACCGCCCGACGTGGCACATTGAGCGGGCCTGGCAGCACACCTTCGGTATTCATACCGCGTTCAATACCGTCATGCATCACCTGCCAGATACGCGAAAAACCAGCATCAATTTCGGCTTTGCTACGTAGCGCCAACTCGTTTTGCAGCATCAAACCAGAAATAGATAACCCGTTGTAATCACACATTTTCAGCAGCTCACCTGCTGAATGGAAATCGTAAGGGACGAGCGTTTCAACATCCAGTGACAGGCCGAATTGTTCTTCTTCGACAATAAATCCGCCACCGACTGAATAATAGGTTTTGCTTAACAGTTCTTCCTGCTCTTTCCACGCGGTAATACGCATCCCATTCTCATGACGGGGCAGCGTTTCCGCATGGAAAATAATGTTCTTTGCCACTGGGAAATCAACGACATGTGCGCCCGCTGCCACCGGCAACCTTCCGCTGCGCGTCACTAATTCCATAAATGCAGGTATCTCATCAATAACAACGTCCTGCGGACTATTTCCTGCCAGTCCCATGATGATAGCGATATCCGTGGCGTGACCTTTGCCCGTCAGTGACAACGATCCATAAAGATCGACCACAATGTGGCTCGTCGCGGTTAATAAGCCGCTCTTCTCCAGTCGATCAATAAAACTTTTTCCGGCATTCATTGGCCCCACGGTATGAGAACTGGAGGGACCAATCCCAATTTTGAAAATATCGAATGCACTAATCATATCCACACCCTCGGATTGCCGTTCGTGAAGAGGAGCGGAGCGACCCTGCGATCGCCCCGCTCAGGAGCTTTATGCGTTGCGTACCGCGATAGCTTCAATTTCCAGCTTCACATCTTTCGGCAAACGCGCTACCTGCACGCAGCTGCGTGTCGGGTAGGTCGCCTGATGCTCGTCAAAAAACTGCTTGTAGACTTCATTGATGGTGCCAAAGTCATTAAGGTCGGTAATGAACACCGTCATCTTCACGATATCGCCAACGGTCAGCCCGGCAGCAACCACGATCGCTTTGACGTTTTCCAGACTTAAACGCGCCTGATCTTTCACGTCCGCAGGGATCTCCCCTGTCTGTGGGCAAACCGGAATTTGCCCGGAGGTGAATACCATACTGCCTAAATCAACGCCCTGAACATACGGGCCGATTGCGCCTGGCGCACGTTGCGTTTCGATAATCTTTTTCATACATCCTCCGGCATCAAAGCGCCTGGGTAAAGGTACGTGAAATCACATCCTGCTGCTGTTCACGGGTCAGTGCGTTGAAGCGCACGGCGTAGCCAGAGACACGGATTGTCAGGTTCGGGTATTTTTCCGGGTGCTCAATGGCATCCAGCAACATTTCCCGATTCATAACGTTGACGTTGAGGTGCTGACCACCTTCCACATCAGCTTCGTGGTGGAAATAACCATCCAGCAGGCCGACAAGGTTGGTTTTGCGTACCGGATCTTCTTTACCCAGCGCCGCAGGGACAATTGAGAAGGTGTACGAAATACCGTCTTTGGCGTAGGTGAACGGCAGCTTGGCAACGGAGGTCAGCGAAGCCACGGCCCCTTTGCGGTCACGACCGTGCATCGGGTTAGCGCCCGGCGCGAACGGTGTTCCGGCGCGACGACCGTCCGGCGTGTTCCCGGTTTTCTGGCCATACACCACGTTAGAGGTGATAGTCAGAATCGATTGAGTCGGCACAGCATTGCGATAGGTTGGCAGAGCTTTAATTTTCTTCATAAAGCGTTCAACCAGATCGCAGGCAATGCTGTCTACGCGCTCGTCGTTGTTGCCATACTGCGGATATTCGCCGTCGATTTCGAAATCCACCGCCAGGCCGTTTTCATCACGAATCGGTTTCACGCGAGCATATTTAATTGCGGAAAGTGAATCCGTCGCCACCGACAGGCCCGCAATACCACATGCCATCGTGCGATAAACATCACGATCGTGCAGCGCCATCAGTGAGGCTTCGTAGCTGTACTTGTCATGCATGTAATGGATGATGTTCAGCGCGCTGATGTACTGCACTGCCAACCAGTCCATGAAATGGTCGAGGCTGCTCATGACTTTGTCGTAGTCCAGAACGTCGTCCATCAGTGGTGCTGTTTTCGGGCCGACCTGAATCTTCAGCTTCTCATCCACCCCGCCGTTAATTGCGTACAGCAGCGTTTTCGCCAGGTTAGCGCGTGCGCCGAAGAACTGCATCTGCTTACCAATCACCATCGGGCTGACGCAGCAGGCAATCGCGTAATCGTCGCTGTTGAAGTCAGTACGCATCAGATCGTCGTTTTCATACTGCAAAGAAGAAGTGACGATGGAGACTTGTGCCGCATATTTTTTGAAGGCAATCGGCAATGCTTCCGACCACAGAATGGTCAGGTTAGGTTCCGGTGCTGGCCCCATGGTGTGCAGTGTATGCAGATAACGGAAGGAGTTTTTGGTCACCAGGGTACGACCGTCCAGCCCCATCCCGCCGATGACTTCCGTTGCCCAGATAGGGTCGCCGGAGAACAGCGAATCAAATTCCGGCGTACGCAGGAAGCGCACCATGCGGATCTTCATGATGAAGTGGTCGATCAATTCCTGCGCCTGCTGCTCGTTGAGCACGCCAGCTTTAAAGTCGCGTTCAATGTAGATATCGAGGAACGATGCAGTACGACCCAGCGACATCGCGCCGCCGTTTTGCGATTTCACCGCCGCCAGGTAAGCGAAGTAGAGCCACTGCACCGCTTCCTGTGCATTCTGCGCTGGACGAGAAATGTCGAAGCCGTATTTCGCCGCCATTTCCTGAATCTGCAGCAACGCATGACGATGTTCTGCCAGCTCTTCACGCAGACGGATGGTGGCTTCCAGATCTTGCCCTTTTTCCAGACGAGACTGGAGATCGGCAAATTGCAGTTCGCGTTCACGGACCAGATAACTGATGCCGTACAACGCCACGCGGCGATAGTCACCGATAATACGTCCACGGCCATAACCGTCCGGCAGACCAGTCAATACGCCAGATTTACGGCAGCGCAGCATATCCGGTGAGTAAGCATCAAATACGCCCTGGTTATGGGTTTTACGCAGATCGGTAAACACGTATTCAAATTCGCTGTCCATTTCACGGCCATAGGCGTGGAATGAACTTTTAATCATGTTGATGCCGCCGAACGGATGCAGCGCACGTTTCAGTGGCGCATCTGTTTGCAGGCCAACAATTTTTTCCAGCGGCTGGTTGATATAACCGGCATCATGGGCAGTAATGGTGGTGGCAATATTGGTATCGAAATCAACCGGCGCATGGGTCGCGTTTTCGATACGAATACCTTCCATCACCTTTTCCCACAATGCCGTAGTGGCTGGCGTCGCTTCGGCGAGGAAAGATTCATCGCCTTCATACGGTGTATAGTTATGTTGAATAAAATCGCGGACATTAATTTCGTTTTTCCAGTCCGTACCTTTAAAGCCAAGCCATGCGTCGGCGTACAGCTTATCGCTGGTATCAATATCTACCTTCATGAAAAATAATCTCTCTACAATACTTCAACTAAATTATGCAAATTCTGCGGGTGCTTTAACTTTGCCTAAATGAATTGCATCTAGCGCAATCATTTTTTCTTCATTAGTCGGAATAACGGCGCAAATTACGCGCGCATTTTCACTGGACACAATTCTTTCACCGTAAGCGTTAGAGCGATTATTCATTTCTGCATCAATCTCTACGCCTAATACAGTCAAATGTTCCATGACCAGACGACGAATTAAACTTGAATTCTCACCTATTCCACCGGTGAATATAATTCCATCCAGGCGATGTAATGAGGCAGCGTGTCCGGCAATATGACGGGCAATTCGGTGAACAAACGTTTTAATTGCCAGTTGTGCACGTTCATGACCTTCATGCCAGGCTTTTTCCAGTACACGCAAGTCGGAAGAAAGACCGGAAATCCCCAATAGTCCCGATTCTTTATTCACCACGCGTTCCAGGTCGCTAAGACTCTGGTTGGTTTGACTGGCCACCCAGGACATCGCGCCGAAGTCGACATCGCCACTGCGCGTCCCCATCATCAGCCCTTCCAGCGGCGTCATCCCCATTGAGGTGTCCACGCTCTGCCCGTTACGAACCGCGCAAATAGACGCGCCATTGCCAAGATGCGCCACCACCAGGCCGGAGTCTTCTTCCGCTAGATCCAGCAGAGAATGCGCACGCTGGGACACATAGCGGTGAGACGTGCCGTGGAAGCCATAGCGGCGCACACCCAGCTCTTCGTAATATTTCCACGGCAGGCCGTATAAAAACGCTTCCGGGGCCATTGTCTGGTGGAAGCTGGTATCAAATACTGCTACCTGAGTTACGCCAGGAAATAATTGCTGGGCCGATTCAATGCCACTTAAATTGGCGTAATTATGCAGCGGCGCCAGTGGAGAAACGCGACGGATATTATCAATGACTTCATCGGTAATAATAGCGGACTCGGTAAAAATACTGCCGCCGTGAGCGATGCGGTGGCCAATTAAGGCCACGCTGTCATTTAAATTCCGTTTTTCCAGTTCAAACGCAATTGCCTTCAATGCACCTTCGTAGCTGTGGTGAGCCAGCGGTGCTGGCTCTCCTCCATTTACGGATAAGAATGCATTTTCCGAATTAATACCGTCGGCAATACCTGACATTAATACTTCACAGTTCGAGGCATCCAACACGGAAAACTTAATTGAAGACGAACCACAGTTAATAACCAAAACAACCGGAAATTCATTCATCTCTTTTCTCATCCTGAGTTACGGATTAAAACAGTTTGTACACGATGTTCAGGATGGTCAGCAGACCAATCACGGTAACAAACACGTTATCCAGACGACCACGGTATTTCGCCAGCGACGGCGCTTTACGGATGGCATACATCGGCAACAGGCACAGCAGTGAAGCGATAATCGGCGCGCCCATAGCTTCAATCAGGTCCAGAATGTTCGGGTTGGCGTAAGCAACTACCCAGGTGGAACCCATGATGAAGATCATGCTGATGGTGTTCAGTTTGCCGGAAGACACTTTCGTCTTATCGCCTTTGTAGCCGAACTTCAGTACCAGACCGTTCAGACCTTCCAGCGTTCCCAGATAGTGACCGAAGAAAGATTTGAAGATAGCAACCAGTGCGATAATAGAAGCGGCATATTCCAGTACGGTGGCGAACGTCGATTTCTCGCCGGACATGGAAGCAAAGTGGTTAGCCAGATAAGAAAGCACCGGAATGTTCTGTGCTTTTGCTTCCGCCATGTTTGCCGGAGACAGCGTAAACAGGCAGCTGAAGGCAAAGAACATGACCACGGCAACCATCAGCATGCTGGCACGGGAGATGATCTGTGAGCATTTCTGCTCGGTGAAGTCGCGACCGAAGTCTTTCTCATACTCTTCACGCTTAGAAACCACGAAGGAAGAGACGATTGGCGAGAAGTTAAAGGAGAAGACCATGATGGAAATCCCCAGCCAGACGGTGATCAGGATACCGTCATGACCGGTTAACGTCAGCGCGCTGAGGTCAACTTGATCAATAACAGCAGAGTTCCAGTAAGGGATCAGTGACAGAGAAATCAGTACCAGGCTGGCGATAAATGGCCATACCAGGTAACTCATCACTTTAACCATCAGATCCTTACCAAACCAAATGACGAACGCCATCAGCAGCAGCAGGAACAGCGCCACGAAGCCGCGGTTCAACGCCGCAAAGCCAAGCTGGTTTTCCCAGAACGTCATAAAGGTGTTGGTAATAGTGACGCCATAAATCCACAACAGTGGGCAAATCGCGAAGAAGTACAGGAACGTGATGACCACGCCACCCGTTTTACCAAAGTGCTCTTCCACCGTTTCCGTAATGTTGCCGGAAGGGTTAGAGCCAGAAAGACACAGACGCGCCAGCGCCCGGTGGCAATAAAACGCGATGGGGTATGCCAATACCAACATCAGAAGAATCGGGATCAGTCCGCCAAAACCTGCGCGGATAGGGAAGAACAGCACGCCAGCACCAATAGCTGTGCCGAACAAACCCAACGTCCATGTGGTATCTGATTTACGCCAGGACGATTGTTTTGTCTGGCTGGATACAATGCTATCTGAAGTACTCATATCCTATCCTCAACGAATTAATTAAGCGTCAACGAAACCGGTGATTTGAGAGACGCGAGAAAGATCGATATTGCCGCCGGAAATAATGCTGACGGTTTTTCTGTTTTGAATATATTGGTCTAATTTACCGCTTAATAACGCAGCACATGCCAGAGCGCCTGCGCCTTCGGTGACGACTTTATTGCGCTGAATTAAGGCAATCATACTGTTTCTGATTTCGTCTTCGCTGACCAGCACGATGTCATCGACTAATTCACGAACGATTTGGTAAGTTAAATTACCCGGGCGGGCGACATCACAACCATCCGCCAGGGTGCCGGTAGTTCGGTGCGTGGTTATTTCTCCCGAGTGGAAAGAAGCCGCCATGCCGTGAACGTTTTCTGATTGCACACCAATAACACGAATTGTCGGGTTAATAGATTTAATCGCTACCGCAATACCAGCAATTAAACCGCCACCGCCAATTGGCACAATCACATTATCGACATCATAGAGATCTTCCATAATTTCCAGGCCAATCGTTCCCTGACCGGCAATCACTTTCGGATCATCATAAGGTGGGATAAAAATACGGCCTTCTGTTTCGACAATTTCGCTAACTTTGGCGATGGTGTCGTTAAAGTTGTCGCCGTGCAGAACAACTTCAGCGGAGTAGTCACATGTCGCCGCGACCTTGGATTTTGGCGCACCTTTCGGCATTACCACTTTCCCGTCGATGCCCAGCATTGCGCAGGAGAGCGAAACCCCTTGCGCATGGTTACCCGCAGAACAGGCCACCACACCTTTGCGTTTTTCAGCATCGGTTAAAGAGCTTAATTTATTAAATGCGCCACGAATTTTAAATGAACCAGTACGCTGCATATTTTCAAACTTAAGGAATATTTCACCTTTGCAACGTTCACTAAAATAATTGGATCGAGGCATGCCTGTTTTATAAATTCGCCCAGCCAGTCGTTGTTTTGCTTCGATAATGTCATCAATAGCAACCGGGAGATCGTATGTAATATGCATGATAAACCTCTTAACCTGAATTAAATATGTAGGTAACCGTAACCGACACCCGAAAAAAGACAGGTGGATTATTTATGTTTGAGAAAAAACAAATAACTAATCAGCTTCTATTAATTGTCTTCGTCTACACCCATTATAAGATGAATACTCTTTGGCTAGTTCAACCAAAACCGATGCTGCTTTTTTAATACGATAATTTTTTGACCATACCGCGGCATATCGCGCCACGGGCAACGTTTCTTCAACCGGAATAGTAATAAATTGATTAGAACCAAAAGGTGAAGTCATATCACAAGGAATCACGGTTAAGAAATCAGCATTGAGAACAAGATTATAAATTGTCACGACTGAGTCGGTTTTAACGATGTTTTCAATACTGATGCCATTTCTTTGTAACGTGGTGAGAAGTTCGCTGTAGTATCCCATATTAGTTTGCGGCAACACCCACTGTTCGTTTTTCAACGACTCCAGCGTGGTAGTGCCGGTGCATGTTCGGGACTTGCTGGCCACCAGCACAAACTCGGACTCGAACAGCGGCTCAACATGCAAATCCTGAAGCTTCATCTCTGCACTTAACGTACCAATCGCAAAATCGAGGCGTCCGTCGCGGATAGCAGGTAAGAACGAGGACAACTGTGCTTCATACATTGAGACTTGTGCTCTCGGGAACACCTCTTTGAATTTGTTGATCATCCCGGACATAAAGGTAAAGCCAATTAGCGAAGGAAAACCAAATGAGACTTCCACCACGGCTTCAGAGGACATACCGCTTATCTCATTAACCATATTTTTCATTTCGCGGGTAATGGATTCGGAACGTGAGAGCAACAATTGACCGGCTGGTGTCAGCGTTACACCGGTATTTTTCCGTACCACTAATTCCACGCCAAAATAATCTTCAATATCGTTAATGATTTTACTTACAGCAGGTTGAGTTAAACCTAATTCTTTTGCAGCCGAGCCAATAGAGCCACTTCTGATGACTTCCTGAAAGACTACCAGGTGCTGCGTTTTAGGAAGAAGAATAGTGCTCATATCGACCTGCATTAATTACCTCATTGACGACATGAAGTGTATCAAAATGGAATGAATAGGATATGTGCGACCACTCACAAATTAACTTCCAATTGCTTTCCAGGCATCTACTTAAATCAATATAAATCTTTAATATCAATGAGTTGACATAATAAAATCAGCGTAAAGCCTGACTTTTATCAAAAAACATAGGGGGGGATAACCATATTTTATGGCGATAACAACACGCTTTATATGGCTTATTAAAAAATGTCCTGCGACGATATTTCAAGCAAATATCGTGTATTTCTCAGGCAAATTTTAAGTTAAATTTAATGAGCAAGTTATCAAATTTTATTATAAACAAATCATATTTACAGGTAAATAATGCGCCGCGTCACATTTTTTCGCGGAATTTGTTGGTCACAAAACATCTATTTTATCAATATTTTAAAAAATCGAATACAGATATTGATCATCTCGAACAATTGATTAACGTCAACTTTTACCATCATAGCAGGACATCATTTTGTGAATGCAATCGTTTTCCATGATTTCTGCTGCCCCCATAATGCACGGATAGCATTTTGTGTTGATGATCACAAAACTAATAATTCATATTTGAAGGTAAGTAATCTCGGGAGACAACAAGGGTGACGAAAAAAGAGTATTTATACTGAAAAAAAGAAACTGACCGATAAGCCGCTTTCTTTTGAGTATAGTGTCGTGGACAGTCATTCATCTTACCGCCCCGCTAAAAGCAAAAACCCGCCAGTTTGCACTAGCGGGTTTTCGTTGAAGAGGTGAAACTGACCGATAAGCCGGGTTCTGTCGTGGACAGTCATTCATCTAGGCCAGCAATCGCTCACTGGCTCAAGCAGCCTACCCGGGTTCAGTACGGGCCGTACCTTATGAACCCCTATTTGGCCTTGCTCCGGGTGGAGTTTACCGTGCCACGGACTGTTACCAGCCGCGCGGTGCGCTCTTACCGCACCCTTTCACCCTTACCTGATCCCACTCGCGTGGGCCATCGGCGGTTTGCTCTCTGTTGCACTGGTCGTGGGTTTCCCCCCCAGGCGTTACCTGGCACCCTGCCCTATGGAGCCCGGACTTTCCTCCCCTCCGCCCGTCTCCCCCGAAGAGGACGACGACGAAGCGGCGACTGTCTGGTCAGCTTCGGCGCGCAGTATAGAGGGTTTACACGCCCTTGTCACCCCGCGTTGCGCATTCCAATCGCCAGTGTTGCAGCAATATTGCGCGAAGCTCGGTAAATATTGTCATAAGCCCCGCTGAAAGCTTCATCCAGCGTAACAATACTGTTTAACACGCTGAATACAGCATCGATACCATGCTGGTGCACAACGCCAACATCCTTCGTAAGACTACCCGCAATGCCAATTACCGGTTTATTGTATTTCTTCGCCACATTAGCCACCCCAATCGGTACTTTGCCATGGATGCTCTGGCTATCAATGCGCCCTTCTCCGGTGATAACCAGCGTGCAATCATGAATATGTTCTTCCAGATTGAGCGCCGTAGTCACAATCTCAATGCCGCTCTTTAGCTCTGCGCCAAGAAAAGCCATCAACGCCGCGCCCATTCCGCCCGCCGCACCTGCACCGGGGACGTCTTTCACATCAACATGCAGCGATTTTTTGATGACATCAGCGTAGTGAGAGAGATTCTTGTCCAGCTCGACAATCGTGGCTTCATTCGCCCCTTTTTGCGGGCCAAAGATCCGCGAAGCGCCACTGTCGCCCACCAGCGGATTGGTGACATCACAGGCGACGCGAATCGTACAATTCTTTAAACGTGGATCGAGGCCACTGATATCAATGGTATTCAGAGTATTAAGACTGCCGCCGCCAAAGCCGATTTCATTGCCATTGGCATCGCTTAACTTCGCTCCCAGCGCCTGCATCATCCCTGCACCGCCATCGTTGGTGGCGCTGCCGCCAATGCCGATAATGATACTTGTTGCACCACTCTCCAGCGCCTGCAGGATTAACTCCCCTGTGCCGCGTGAAGTGGTTACCAGCGGATCACGCTTTTCCGATGGCACCAGCGCCAGCCCACTGGCCGCCGCCATTTCGATAAACGCGGTTTTGCCGTCGCCGGAGATCCCCCAACTGGCATTCACTTTCTCGCCCAGCGGCCCTGTAACCCAGGCGTGACGTTCAGCCCCCTGGGTGGCAGCAATCATCGCTTCCACCGTTCCTTCGCCACCGTCGGCAACAGGAACAGAAACGTACTGTGCATCAGGAAAAATTTCCCGAAATCCTTTTTCTATCGCCTGCGCAACCTCGCTGGCTGATAAACTTTCTTTATAAGAGTCTGGGGCGATTACGATTTTCATACCTTTGCCTGTTACCACATGACGCCGGGGGGCGTTTCTCTTATTCGGCCTGGATTCCAGGCCCGGATAGCAATAAGCCATCCGGGCACGACGTCATTAGCGAGTAACTTCGACTTTCGCCAGTTTTTCGTAGTAGCACGCAAGGGCGCTATGGTCTGCTGTTCCCAGACCATCGGCACGCAGCGCTTGCATCATCTCCATAACCGCAGCCGTCAGCGGCAGTTGCGCGCCAACGCCGTGGGAGGTATCCAGCGCATTCGCCAGATCCTTAATATGCAGATCAATACGGAAACCTGGCTTGAAGTTACGGTCCATCACCATTGGCGCTTTCGCATCCAGCACGGTACTGCCCGCCAGTCCACCACGAATTGCCTGATAAACCAGATCCGGGTTAACGCCTGCTTTGGTTGCCAGCGTCAACGCTTCTGACATCGCGGCAATATTCAGCGCCACAATGACCTGGTTGGCCAGTTTGGTGACGTTGCCTGCGCCGATTTCCCCGGTATGTACCACAGACCCCGCCATCGCTTTCATTAAGTCATAGTATTTGTCGAAAATAGCCTTATCGCCACCCACCATCACTGACAGAGTGCCATCAATCGCTTTCGGCTCACCACCGCTAACCGGAGCATCCAGCATATCAATGCCTTTCGCTTTCAGCGCTTCGCTGATTTCACGGCTTGCCAACGGTGCGATAGAACTCATGTCGATCAATACCGTGCCGGGTTTCGCGCCTTCAATAATGCCATTTTCACCCAGCGCCACTTCTTTCACATGAGGAGAGTTTGGCAGCATGGTAATGATGACGTCGCACTGTTCAGCGATCGCTTTAGCCGTAGCGGCTGTTTCTGCACCTGCAGCAATCACGTCAGCAATAGCTTCTGGGTTACGGTCAGCAACCACCAGCGAGTAACCTGCTTTCAGAAGGTTTTTACTCATTGGTTTACCCATAATACCCAGGCCAATAAAACCAACTTTCATAGTCATATCAATCATCTCTCTTGTTGCGGTGGTGGTTATTTTTTAAAGGTATCTGCCAGTTTCTGGGTGGCAGAGCGGAACACGCCGAGATCGCTACCAACAGCCACAAACGTCGCGCCCCATTCCAGATAACGACGCGCATCGGCTTCGACCGGTGCGAGGATACCGCTGGGTTTGCCGTGCGCTCTGGCACGGTTAAAAATATGTTGAATCGCTTTTTGTACATCCGGGTGTGATGCATTGCCGAGATGGCCTAATGCCGCAGCCAGATCGCTGGGACCGACGAAGATGCCGTCTACACCTTCGGTAGCGGCGATAGCATCGACGTTATCTACGCCTTGCTGACTTTCAATCTGGACCAGAATGGTGATGTTCTTGTTCGACTGTGCGAAATAATCCGCCACGGTGCCAAACATATTGGCGCGGTGAGAAACGGAGACGCCGCGAATACCTTCTGGTGGATAACGAGTAGATGCCACAGCTTGTACCGCTTCCTCTTCTGTTTCGACAAATGGAATCAGGAAGTTATAGAAACCGATATCCAGAAGACGCTTAATAATTACCGGTTCGTTGGTCGGCACCCGCACCACTGGCGCGCTGGGGCTACCTTTCAGGGCCATCAGTTGGGGAATAAATGTGGAGATATCGTTTGGCGCATGTTCGCCATCCAACACCAGCCAGTCAAAGCCAGCCAAACCAAGAACTTCAGTGCTAATCGGGTTAGAGAGAGCTGACCAGCAACCAATTTGTACCTGTTTCGCAGCTAGTGCGGCTTTGAATTTATTGGGAAAAATATCGTTATTCATCGCTTATACCTTTGCTTATTTCTGCAATTCCATACGTTTAATGTCGCCAACCACGAAGAGGTAGCAGACCATCGCCATCAGCGCCGAACATCCCACGAAAACCAGTGCCGCATTGAAGGAGTGCAGTTCACTTACCAGGTAGCCAATCACCAGTGGAGTGACAATGGAGGCAACATTGCCAAAGACGTTAAAGACGCCGCCGCAGAGACCAACAATCTCTTTCGGCGCGGTGTCAGAAATCACCGGCCAGCCCAGCGCACCAAATCCTTTGCCAAAGAAGGCCAGCGCCATCAGCATGACCACCAGCGTGGTGTTGTTGGTGTAGTTACATAAGATGATGGTGGAAGCCAGCAACATTCCCAGTACAATCGGTAGCTTACGAGCCAGGGTCAGTGACAAACCGCGTTTGATCAGATAATCCGAGAAGACACCACCGAGCACGCCTCCAGCAAAACCACACAGTGCCGGAATCGAGGCGACCAGGCCTACCTTCAGAATCGACATACCTTTTTCCTGCACCAGATAAATCGGGAACCAGGTAAGGAAGAACCAGGTGATGGTGTTGATAAAATATTGTCCGAAAAATACACCCAGCATCATGCGACTGGAGAGCAATTGCTTGATGTAATGCAGTTTGGGACCGCTTGCCACTGCACTGCCCGGCTTTTTATGGTCCATATCAACCACCGCGCCATTTTCAGAGATAAACTTCAACTCTTCCGCGGACATGCGTGGATGATCTGTCGGGTTATGAATCAACTTGATCCACAGCGCCGTCAGCACAAAACCAATCACTCCCATAACGGTAAAGACGTGCTCCCAGCCCCAGGCAAAAGTCAGCCAGCCAAGCAGCGGTGAGAAGAGCGCCAGCGAGAAATATTGCGCCGAGTTAAAGATGGCGGAGGCAGTACCACGTTCTTTCGTCGGGAACCAGGCCGCGACAATACGGGCGTTCGCCGGGAATGACGGCGCTTCCGAAAACCCCAGCATAAAGCGCATAAAGAACATGGAGATCCCTGCCCAGGCCAGCGGGAACATATCAACAAAGCCTTGCAGGAAGGTGAACAACGACCAGAAAAAGAGGCTGTAGGTGTAAACTTTTTTCGAGCCAAACTTATCAAGCAGCCAGCCGCCGGGGATTTGCATCAGCAGGTAGGCCCAGCCAAAAGCGGAGAAGATGTAACCCATCGAAACCGCACTTAACTGCAACTCTTTTGCCACTTCGGTACCAGCAATAGACAGCGTTGCACGATCGGCGTAGTTAACGGCGGTAACAATAAAAATAATCAGTAATATTAAATAGCGGGTATGCACGCCTTTCTTTTTTTCGTCAACGGTGTCCAGAATCATTTTATTTACCTCGGGTACTTATGCTGATTTTTATTATTATGGGGAAGATGTTATTTATGAGTTTCATTTATGCCGTAATGACAATGAACTCGGGAATCAGTATAAGCAGCGCGAGAATAATAATCATTGTGCAAATGCTAATTTAATTAATACGATTTAAATATTATTTTGAGCATATGCACATAAGGTTGCGCGCTAAAGCACAGATTTACGCATTGCCTTGCCGGGCGGTACTGCAATCCCTGAAATGATTGACATTGATCACATTTCTGCGTTTAAACTCCTGACATTCTTATTTCACCCAATGAAGTCATTTATTTTTAAATGAGACCAGGTCCTCATTTTAATAGTCCCTGGCTGGAGAATATTGCACAATGGCCAACATCGAAATCAGACAAGAAACGCCAACTGCGTTTTATATAAAAGTTCACGACACAGATAATGTGGCAATTATTGTTAATGATAATGGCCTGAAAGCAGGAACGCGTTTTCCGGACGGACTGGAATTAATTGAACATATTCCTCAGGGGCATAAAGTCGCATTGCTGGACATTCCGGCTAATGGTGAAATTATTCGTTATGGCGAAGTGATTGGTTACGCCGTGCGCGCAATCCCACGCGGAAGCTGGATCGACGAATCAATGGTAGTACTACCGGAAGCGCCGCCGTTACACACGCTACCACTGGCAACCAAAGTCCCGGAACCCTTACCGCCGCTGGAAGGTTATACCTTTGAGGGCTATCGCAATGCTGATGGTAGCGTGGGTACCAAAAACCTGCTCGGCATTACCACCAGCGTCCACTGCGTGGCAGGCGTGGTGGATTACGTAGTAAAAATCATTGAGCGCGATCTGCTGCCAAAATACCCGAACGTCGATGGCGTGGTGGGGCTGAATCACCTGTACGGTTGTGGCGTGGCGATTAATGCTCCGGCGGCTGTAGTGCCAATACGTACCATTCACAATATTTCGCTCAATCCAAATTTTGGCGGCGAGGTGATGGTGATTGGCCTGGGCTGTGAAAAGTTACAGCCTGAACGTTTATTGATTGGAACGGATGATGTGCAAGCTATTCCAGTAGAAAGCGCCAGCATTGTCAGCTTGCAGGATGAAAAGCATGTCGGCTTTCAATCAATGGTCGAGGATATTTTGCAGGTCGCCGAACGCCATCTACAAAAACTGAATCAACGGCAGCGAGAAACCTGCCCGGCTTCGGAACTGGTTGTCGGCATGCAGTGCGGTGGCAGCGATGCCTTTTCTGGCGTAACGGCAAACCCGGCGGTTGGGTATGCGTCTGATCTACTGGTGCGCTGCGGCGCAAC
This sequence comes from Escherichia sp. E10V10, assembly GCF_004211985.1. NCBI lineage: Bacteria > Pseudomonadati > Pseudomonadota > Gammaproteobacteria > Enterobacterales > Enterobacteriaceae > Escherichia > Escherichia sp. E10V10. Next base: position 42,500 of record NZ_RHJO01000029.1, read on the forward strand.
GGTGATGTTTTCAGAAGTAACGGAAGTGCGTGACGCGATCCATCTGCTGACACCGCGCGCCATTAACGAAGAGGTCGGCAAACGGCTGCTGGAAGAGATGGAGTGGTACGATAACTATCTCAATATGGGGAAAACCGACCGCAGCGCCAACCCTTCGCCGGGCAACAAGAAAGGCGGTCTGGCAAACGTGGTAGAGAAGGCACTCGGCTCCATTGCGAAATCGGGTAAAAGCGCAATTGTTGAAGTGCTGTCGCCTGGTCAACGCCCGACTAAACGCGGATTAATTTACGCCGCGACGCCAGCCAGTGATTTTGTCTGTGGCACGCAACAGGTGGCTTCGGGTATCACCGTGCAAGTGTTTACGACCGGCCGTGGTACACCGTACGGCCTGATGGCGGTACCCGTCATTAAAATGGCGACCCGCACCGAGCTGGCAAACCGTTGGTTTGACTTAATGGATATCAACGCAGGCACCATCGCTACCGGCGAAGAAACCATTGAAGAGGTGGGCTGGAAGTTGTTCCACTTTATTCTCGACGTCGCCAGCGGGAAGAAGAAAACCTTCTCGGATCAATGGGGACTGCATAACCAGCTGGCGGTGTTTAACCCAGCACCGGTGACCTGATTTCTTTTGGAACGTCCCTCGCAAAACATGGCCTTAGTGCCATGTTTTTATTGTTTAAAGTCCCCACGTCCATTAATAATGCATTTGCATTACCTTAGTTCAAGCTTATAATTTGAGCAGAAAACAGGCTGTAAAAGGACAGTGAACAATGCCCGCTAATGCTCGCTCTAACGCTGTACTGACCACTGAATCAAAGGTCACGATACGCGGACAAACAACTATCCCCGCGCCAGTGCGTGAGGCCTTAAAACTGAAGCCCGGCCTGGACAGCATTCATTACGAAATTCTGCCTGGTGGGCAAGTATTTATGTGCCGACTGGGAGATGAACAGGAGGATCATACTATGAATGCATTTTTGCGTTTTCTGGATGCAGATATCCAGAACAACCCGCAAAAAACTCGTCCATTCAACATTCAACAAGGAAAGAAACTTGTCGCTGGCATGGACGTCAACATTGATGATGAGATTGGCGACGACGAATAATGGATTTTCCACAAAGGGTTAATGGTTGGGCGCTATATGCTCATCCCTGCTTTCAGGAAACCTACGACGCTTTAGTTGCCGAAGTCGAGACATTAAAGGGGAAAGAGCCTGAAAATTATCAGAGAAAAGCCGCCACAAAGTTATTGGCGGTAGTCCATAAAGTGATTGAGGAGCATATCACTGTCAATCCATCATCACCGGCATTCCGTCATGGTAAGTCGTTAGGCTCTGGGAAAAATAAAGACTGGTCACGGGTAAAATTTGGCGCTGGTCGTTATCGTCTCTTCTTTCGTTACAGCGAAAAAGAGAAAGTCATCATTCTGGGATGGATGAACGATGAAAACACGCTGCGCTCCTACGGTAAAAAAACAGATGCCTATACCATATTCAGCAAAATGTTAAAAAGAGGACATCCTCCTGCCGACTGGGAAACCCTCACCCAAGAGACAGAAGAAAAGCATTGATAGTGTTCACAATGCCCGCCGAACGCATTGGTGTTGACCAGCGGGCACCCTTTCTCACTCCCCGACCAGAATCACTTCAACCCCTGCCTTTCGCAGCCCTTCCAGGCTATCTGCAGGAATGCCTTTATCGACAATGATCATGTCGATCCGCTGGGTATCGATGATCTTATGTAGGCTGGAGCGGTTGAACTTACTGGAATCGGTGACCACGATGATCCGTTCCGCAACTTCGCACATCCGACGGTTTAAACGGGCTTCATCTTCATTATGCGTGCTGACGCCGCGCTCCAGATCAATAGCATCTACGCCAAGAAACAGCATATCGAAGTGGTAATTTTGCAGCGATTGTTCAGCCTGATCGCCGTAAAAAGATTGCGATTGACGGCGCAAATGCCCGCCGGTCATCAGCAGCTCAACGCCTTCCGCTTCCAGCAAAGCATTGGCCACGTTCATACCGTTGGTCATCGCAATTACGTCAGTGTGCTTGCGCATCAGACGAGCAATCTCAAAAGTGGTGGTCCCGGAGTCGAGGATCACCCGATGACCTGGCTGAATCAACTCAACGGCAGCTTTCGCAACGCTGCGTTTCATCGCCGTGTTGAGCGCGCTTTTATCTTCCACTGATGGCTCGACTGACGGCGTCGTGCTATCGCAGATCAACGCGCCACCATAGGCACGCACAGCGATCCCCTGCTTTTCCAGAAACGCCAGATCGTTGCGAATCGTCACAGTAGATACACCATACAATGCCGATAGATCATTTACTTGCACACTTCCTTGCTGGCGTAGACGCTGAATGATCTGTTCTCGTCGCTCGCTGGTGCCTGTCACTCGCTTCTCACCTGAAGCGTCGGTATTACTCATAGTAAGTCCTTTCGTAAAACTTTCGTTTCATTTCGTTTTGCCTATTAACGCCTTTCTATTAAGCAAATGCAAGCCCACCTTGCCCATTGGCGCAAGCTTCTCTCGTTTCAATTGCTTTCATTATGTTTCTTTTGTGAATCAGATCAGAAAACCATTATCTTTCGTTTTATTTTTATCTCACCATGGAGCAGTATCAACTGAAACAAAACGAAAGATTAATATCGCAGCAATCTAAACTGGAGAGGAAAGTGAAACATCTGACAGAAATGGTGAGACAGCACAAAGCGGGCAAAACAAATGGGATTTATGCCGTTTGTTCCGCACATCCGCTGGTGCTGGAAGCTGCAATCCGCTACGCCAGTACAAACCAAACGCCGTTACTGATTGAAGCAACCTCCAATCAGGTGGACCAGTTCGGCGGTTATACCGGAATGACGCCCGCCGATTTTCGCGGCTTTGTTTGCCAGCTTGCTGACTCGCTGAATTTCCCACAGGACGCGTTGATTCTGGGTGGCGACCATCTGGGGCCAAACCGCTGGCAAAACCTGCCTGCCGCTCAGGCGATGGCCAATGCCGATGATTTGATTAAAAGCTACGTCGCGGCAGGATTCAAAAAAATTCACCTTGATTGCAGCATGTCCTGTCAGGACGATCCAGTTCCCTTAACTGATGGCATCGTTGCCGAACGCGCCGCTCGCCTGGCGAAAGTGGCGGAAGAAACCTGCCGTGAACATTTTGGCGAGGCCGATCTGGTGTATGTCATAGGCACCGAAGTTCCGGTGCCTGGCGGCGCACATGAAACCTTAAGCGAACTGGCAGTCACCACGCCGGATGCCGCCCGCGCCACGCTGGAAGCCCATCGTCACGCTTTTGAAAAGCAAGGTCTGAATGCCATCTGGCCACGCATCATTGCGCTGGTAGTTCAGCCTGGCGTCGAATTCGATCACACCAACGTTATTGATTATCAGCCCGCCAAAGCGACCGCCTTAAGCCAAATGGTCGAAAACTACGAAACGCTGATTTTCGAAGCTCACTCTACGGATTATCAAACGCCGCAATCGCTGCGCCAGCTGGTGATTGACCACTTTGCCATTCTGAAAGTCGGCCCGGCGCTGACCTTCGCCCTGCGTGAAGCCCTGTTCTCTCTGGCAGCGATTGAAGAAGAACTGGTGCCAGCGAAAGCCTGTTCCGGTCTGCGTCAGGTACTGGAAAACGTGATGCTCGACCGCCCGGAATACTGGCAAAGCCACTACCACGGTGACGGCAACGCGCGTCGTCTGGCGCGTGGTTATAGCTACTCGGATCGCGTGCGTTACTACTGGCCGGACAGCCAGATTGATGACGCTTTCGCCCATCTGGTTCGTAATCTGGCGGATTCACCAATTCCGCTACCGCTCATCAGCCAGTATCTGCCGCTGCAGTACATGAAAGTTCGCTCCGGCGAGCTGCAGCCAACGCCACGGGAACTCATTATCAACCATATTCAGGACATCTTGGCGCAGTACCACACAGCCTGTGAAGGCCAATAAGCAAAACAAAGAGGAACACGCTATGCCAAATATTGTTTTAAGCCGGATTGATGAACGCTTGATTCACGGTCAGGTCGGCGTTCAGTGGGTCGGATTTGCGGGGGCAAATCTGGTGCTGGTAGCCAACGATGAGGTTGCCGAAGATCCGGTACAACAAAACCTGATGGAAATGGTACTGGCAGAAGGGATCGCCGTACGTTTCTGGTCGCTGCAAAAAGTTATCGACAACATTCATCGCGCCGCCGATCGGCAGAAAATCCTGCTGGTTTGTAAAACACCCGCCGATTTCCTGACGCTGGTGAAAGGTGGCGTCCCGGTTAGCCGCATTAACGTTGGCAATATGCACTACGCCAATGGCAAGCAGCAAATCGCCAAAACGGTTTCAGTGGATGCGGGCGATATCGCAGCATTTAACGACCTGAAAGCCGCTGGGGTGGAATGCTTCGTTCAGGGCGTCCCGACAGAGCCTGCTGTGGACCTCTTTAAATTACTTTGAGGGATTCATCATGGAAATCAGTCTGTTGCAGGCATTTGCGTTGGGCATTATCGCCTTTATCGCTGGCCTGGATATGTTTAACGGCCTAACCCATATGCACCGCCCGGTGGTCCTCGGCCCGTTGGTCGGGCTGGTACTTGGCGATCTGCATACCGGTATTTTAACCGGCGGTACGCTGGAACTGGTGTGGATGGGGCTGGCCCCTCTGGCGGGCGCACAGCCGCCTAACGTGATTATCGGTACTATCGTCGGCACGGCGTTTGCCATTACTACTGGCGTGAAACCCGATGTCGCGGTCGGTGTCGCCGTACCTTTCGCTGTCGCAGTACAGATGGGGATTACCTTCCTGTTCTCGGTGATGTCTGGCGTAATGTCCCGCTGTGACCGGATGGCAGAGAACGCCGATACACGCGGTATTGAACGCGTGAACTATCTGGCACTGCTGGCACTCGGCACTTTCTATTTTCTCTGCGCTTTCCTGCCTATCTACTTCGGTGCGGAACATGCAAAAACCATCATTGATGTCCTGCCGCAACGATTAATCGACGGCCTCGGCGTCGCGGGCGGCATCATGCCAGCAATCGGTTTTGCCGTGCTGCTGAAAATCATGATGAAAAACGTCTACATCCCCTACTTCATCCTGGGCTTTGTTGCCGCAGCCTGGCTCAAGTTACCGGTGCTGGCTATTGCTGCCGCCGCGCTGGCGATGGCGCTGATCGACCTGCTGCGTAAATCTCCTGAACCGACTCAACCTGCGGCACAGAAAGAGGAATTTGAAGATGGCATCTAATCAAACCACCCTGCCGAACGTCAGTGAAAACGAAGAAACATTGCTGACTGGCGTCAATGAAAACGTGTATGAAGATCAGAGCATTGGCGCGGAGCTGACGAAAAAAGATATCAACCGCGTCGCCTGGCGTTCCATGCTGTTGCAGGCTTCTTTTAACTACGAACGTATGCAGGCTTCCGGTTGGCTGTACGGTCTGCTGCCAGCACTGAAAAAGATCCACACTAATAAACGTGACCTGGCGCGCGCCATGAAGGGGCATATGGGTTTCTTCAATACCCATCCGTTTCTGGTGACGTTTGTTATCGGCATTATCCTTGCGATGGAGCGTTCTAAGCAGGATGTAAACAGTATTCAGAGCACCAAAATTGCCGTCGGTGCGCCGCTCGGCGGGATTGGCGATGCGATGTTCTGGCTAACGCTACTGCCAATTTGTGGCGGGATAGGTGCAAGCCTCGCACTACAAGGCTCTATTCTCGGCGCAGTCGTATTTATTGTGCTGTTCAACGTGGTGCATCTTGGTTTGCGTTTTGGTCTTGCGCATTACGCGTATCGAATGGGCGTCGCAGCGATCCCGCTGATTAAAGCGAATACCAAAAAAGTCGGCCATGCAGCGTCTATCGTTGGGATGACAGTAATCGGTGCGCTGGTGGCAACCTATGTTCGCTTAAGTACCACGCTGGAAATCACGGCGGGCGACGCAGTGGTTAAGTTACAGGCTGATGTTATCGACAAACTGATGCCTGCCTTCTTACCACTGGTCTACACCCTGACCATGTTCTGGCTGGTACGCCGCGGCTGGAGTCCGCTGCGCCTGATTGCGGTGACCGTGGTTCTCGGCATCGTCGGTAAATTCTGTCATTTCCTTTAAATACAATGAGGTATTAGATGTTAAGTATTATTTTGACAGGGCATGGCGGGTTTGCCAGCGGTTTGGAAAAAGCAATGAAGCAAATCCTCGGTGAGCAATCGCAGTTTATCGCCATCGATTTTCCTGAAACCTCAAGCACCGCGCTGCTTACATCGCAGCTTGAAGAGGCCATCGCCCAACTGGATTGTGAAGACGGCATTGTTTTTCTGACGGATTTGCTGGGCGGCACGCCGTTTCGCGTAGCTTCAACGCTGGCGATGCAAAAACCGGGCTGTGAAGTGATCACCGGCACCAATTTACAACTGCTACTGGAGATGGTGCTGGAGCGCGAAGGGTTAAGCGGTGAAGAATTCCGTGTGCAGGCGCTGGAGTGTGGACATCGTGGGCTGACCAGTCTGGTGGACGAGTTAGGCCGCTGCCATGAGGAATGTCCGGTCGAGGAAGGAATATGACACACGTTCTGCGCGCCAGAAGGCTGCTGACTGAAGAGGGATGGCTCGATGACCATCAGTTGCGTATTGCTGACGGTGTAATCGCAGCAATCGAACCGATTCCAGTGGGCGTGACTGAACGCGATGCGGAACTGCTCTGCCCTGCTTACATCGACACTCATGTACACGGTGGTGCGGGCGTTGATGTAATGGATGACGCGCCGGATGTGCTCGACAAACTGGCAATGCACAAAGCGCGCGAAGGTGTCGGCAGTTGGTTGCCGACTACCGTAACCGCGCCGATTAATGCCATTCATGCGGCGCTGAAACGTATTGCTCAACGTTGCCAACGCGGCGGACCTGGTGCGCAAGTGCTGGGGAGTTATCTCGAAGGACCGTACTTCACGCCGCAGAATAAAGGCGCACATCCGCCGGAGCTGTTCCGCGAGCTGGAAATTGCCGAGCTGGATCAATTGATTGCTGTTTCACAACACACCTTGCGTGTGGTGGCACTGGCACCGGAAAAAGCGGGCGCGTTACAAGCTATTCGTCATCTTAAACAGCAAAACGTACGGGTGATGCTGGGGCATAGCGCAGCAACCTGGCAACAAACCTGCGCTGCGTTTGATGCTGGTGCCGACGGCCTGGTGCATTGCTATAACGGGATGACAGGTTTACATCACCGCGAACCGGGAATGGTTGGCGCGGGATTAACGGACAAGCGCGCCTGGCTGGAACTGATAGCCGATGGGCATCATGTACATCCGGCGGCGATGTCGCTGTGTTGTTGCTGTGCGAAAGAGAGAATCGTGCTGATCACCGACGCGATGCAGGCAGCCGGGATGCCGGATGGTCGTTATACGTTATGTGGTGAAGATGTGCAGATGCGCGGTGGCGTTGTCCGTACCGCGTCCGGTGGGCTGGCGGGCAGTACGCTGTCTGTCGATGCGGCAGTGCGCAACATGGTCGAGCTGACGGGCGTAACGCCTGCGGAAGCGATCCATATGGCGTCGCTGCATCCGGCGCGAATGTTGGGTATTAATGGTGTTCTGGGATCGCTTAAACCGGGCAAACGCGCCAGCGTCGTGGCGCTGGATAGCGGGCTGCATGTGCAACAAATCTGGATTCAGGGTCAATTAGCTTCGTTTTGATGGTTTGCTCTTTTATTGGGCCTTCACTTCCCCCGTAAGGCCTTTCTTTTTCTTTCTTTTTAGGCTGAGCAGCGGTGTCGGATGCGACGCTGACGTGTCTTATCCGACCTACAGTTGGTGACCGTAAGGCCGGATAAAGCGTTTACGCCGCATCCAGCAATCCCTTTTACTTCCCTTATCTTTTCTTTCAACGATCACAGATTTCGTTTTATTTCCTTTTTCTCCATTGAACTTTCAGTTTCTTTTATATAGATTTTAACCAACGAAAGAAATCACCAAGTGAAATGAAACGAAAGGCAAGCGAAAGCGACAACGCCCGACGTCAAGTTCATCAGACTAAGGATTGAGTTATGCCAGAAAATTACACCCCTGCTGCCGCGACCACCGGTACATGGACTGAAGAAGAGATCCGCCATCAGCCTCGCGCATGGATCCATTCACTCACCAACATCGACGCGCTACGTTCCGCGCTCAATAACTTCCTTGAACCGTTACTGCGCAAAGAGAATCTGCGGATCATCCTGACCGGAGCCGGAACCTCGGCATTTATCGGTGACATCATCGCGCCGTGGCTCGCCAGCCATACCGGTAAAAACTTCAGCGCCGTACCAACCACCGATCTGATCACCAATCCGATGGACTACCTGAATCCAGCCCATCCGCTGCTGTTGATCTCCTTCGGTCGATCCGGCAACAGCCCGGAAAGCGTCGCCGCCGTGGAGCTGGCGAATCAGTTTGTACCGGAATGCTATCACCTGCCGATCACCTGCAACGAAGCGGGCGCTCTTTACCAAAACGCGATCAACAGCGACAACGCGTTCGCCCTGCTGATGCCCGCAGAAACACACGATCGCGGCTTTGCGATGACCAGCAGCATTACCACCATGATGGCCAGCTGCCTCGCGGTTTTCGCACCTGAGACGATCAACAGCCAAACCTTCCGCGATGTGGCGGATCGTTGCCAGGCGATCCTGACCTCACTGGGCGATTTCAGCGAAGGTGTGTTTGGTTACGCACCGTGGAAACGGATCGTTTATCTCGGCAGCGGTGGCTTACAGGGCGCAGCACGCGAGTCGGCGCTGAAAGTGCTGGAACTGACGGCGGGTAAGCTGGCGGCCTTTTATGATTCCCCGACCGGATTCCGTCATGGCCCGAAATCGCTGGTCGATAACGAAACGTTGGTGGTGGTGTTTATCTCCAGCCACCCTTACACCCGTCAGTATGATCTTGATCTGCTGGCAGAACTCCGCCGTGACAACCAGGCAATGCGCGTAATCGCCATCGCCGCGGAAAGCACCGACGTTATCGCCGCTGGCCCGCATATCATCCTGCCGCCATCCCGTCACTTTATCGACGTTGAACAGGCATTTTGCTTCCTGATGTACGCCCAGACGTTTGCACTGATGCAGTCGTTGCACATGGGCAATACGCCGGATACTCCATCAGCCAGTGGCACCGTTAACCGCGTGGTGCAAGGCGTAATCATTCATCCGTGGCAGGCATAAGAGGATCGCATTATGAGCATTATCTCCACCAAATATCTGTTACAGGACGCCCAGGCCAATGGCTACGCGGTGCCAGCCTTTAACATTCATAACGCCGAGACGATCCAGGCGATCCTCGAAGTATGTAGCGAAATGCGATCGCCAGTGATCCTCGCCGGAACGCCGGGGACCTTTAAACATATCGCGCTAGAAGAGATTTACGCTCTGTGTAGCGCCTATTCCACAACCTACAACATGCCGCTGGCGCTGCATCTCGACCACCACGAATCACTCGATGATATTCGCCGAAAAGTCCACGCAGGCGTACGCAGTGCGATGATCGACGGCAGCCACTTCCCGTTTGCCGAGAACGTAAAGCTGGTGAAATCGGTTGTCGACTTCTGCCACTCCCAGGATTGCAGCGTGGAAGCAGAACTGGGCCGTCTGGGCGGTGTTGAAGATGACATGAGCGTTGACGCCGAAAGTGCATTCCTGACCGATCCACAAGAAGCTAAACGCTTTGTCGAACTGACTGGCGTCGACAGCCTGGCGGTAGCGATCGGTACGGCGCATGGCTTGTACAGGAAAATACCAAAAATTGATTTCCAACGGCTGGCGGAAATTCGTGAAATGGTAGACATCCCTCTGGTACTGCATGGCGCCAGCGATGTCCCTGATGAATTTGTTCGCTGGACGATTAAACTGGGTGTGACGAAAGTTAATGTCGCCACGGAATTAAAAATTACCTTCGCAGGTGCGGTAAAAGCCTGGTTCGCGGAAAATCCGCAGGGTAATGATCCTCGTTATTATATGCGCGTCGGTATGGATGCGATGAAAGAAGTCGTCAGAAATAAAATTAATGTCTGTGGTTCAGCGAATCGAATTTCCGCGTAATCATTAATTTTATACGATTTTTAAGAATGCACTGCCCGATTAATATCGGGTAGTGCCTTAATGGCAAAGGAGATAACCAAACATTAATAAATACATCAGTACAATGTCTCAATAATAATATATTTAAAAAATTATATTATTCAACTTTTATGGTGAGGATGACACAATGAGCAGTCCAAATATTCTCTTAACCCGTATTGATAACCGTCTGGTTCATGGCCAGGTTGGCGTGACCTGGACATCCACTATCGGTGCGAATCTGCTGGTGGTCGTAGATGATGTCGTCGCGAACGATGATATTCAACAGAAATTGATGGGGATTACCGCGGAAACCTACGGCTTTGGCATTCGTTTCTTTACTATCGAAAAAACCATTAACGTTATCGGCAAAGCTGCGCCGCATCAGAAAATCTTCCTGATTTGCCGGACGCCGCAGACGGTACGTAAATTGGTCGAAGGTGGCATTGATCTGAAAGATGTCAACGTCGGTAATATGCATTTCTCGGAAGGGAAAAAGCAAATCAGCAGTAAAGTGTATGTCGATTCTCAAGATCTCACGGACTTACATTTTATTAAACAACGCGGCGTGAATATTTTTATCCAGGACGTCCCCGGCGATCAAAAAGAACAAATTCCTGACTAAATCTAAAATCGCCTTAATATTGGTTTGAGGTAATAAAAATGCATGAAATAACCCTAATTCAGGGATTATCCCTGGCGGCGTTAGTTTTCGTTCTGGGGATTGATTTTTGGCTGGAAGCCTTATTTTTATTCCGCCCGATAATCGTTTGTACCCTAACTGGCGCTATTCTCGGTGATATTCAGACTGGCTTAATTACCGGTGGTCTGACAGAGCTGGCTTTCGCCGGATTAACCCCTGCAGGTGGTGTTCAGCCGCCCAACCCGATTATGGCGGGTCTGATGACCACCGTCATTGCATGGTCTACGGGCGTTGATGCCAAAACGGCAATTGGTCTTGGCCTGCCATTTAGTTTGTTAATGCAGTACGTCATTCTGTTCTTCTATTCCGCTTTCTCATTATTTATGACCAAAGCCGATAAATGCGCGAAAGAGGCGGATACAGCAGCGTTTTCCCGACTTAACTGGACAACGATGCTCATCGTCGCTTTAGCGTATGCGGTGATTGCTTTCCTCTGTACTTACCTGGCGCAGGGCGCGATGCAGGCGCTGGTGAAGGCGATGCCCGCCTGGCTGACCCACGGCTTTGAAGTGGCTGGCGGCATTCTACCTGCCGTTGGTTTTGGCTTGCTGCTGCGCGTGATGTTCAAAGCGCAATATATCCCTTACCTGATCGCTGGTTTCCTGTTTGTTTGCTACATCCAGGTCAGCAACCTGTTGCCGGTTGCCGTACTGGGCGCAGGCTTTGCGGTGTATGAGTTTTTCAATGCGAAATCCCGGCAGCAAGCGCAACCGCAGCCCGTTGCCAGTAAAAATGAAGAAGAGGACTACAGCAATGGGATCTGAAATCAGTAAAAAAGATATCACCCGTCTGGGCTTTCGTTCGTCACTCCTGCAAGCGAGCTTTAACTACGAAAGGATGCAGGCGGGCGGTTTTACCTGGGCGATGTTGCCGCTCCTGAAAAAGATTTATAAGGACGACAAACCGGGCCTAAGCGCGGCGATGAAAGATAACCTCGAATTTATTAATACCCACCCGAATCTGGTCGGATTCCTGATGGGATTGTTAATTTCGATGGAAGAGAAAGGGGAAAACCGCGACACCATTAAAGGTCTGAAAGTGGCGCTGTTTGGCCCAATCGCCGGGATTGGCGATGCGATTTTCTGGTTCACTTTGTTGCCGATTATGGCGGGAATTTGCTCATCATTTGCCAGCCAGGGAAACCTGCTGGGGCCGATTCTGTTCTTCGCCGTTTACCTGCTTATCTTTTTCCTCCGCGTCGGCTGGACCCACGTCGGTTATTCAGTCGGCGTAAAGGCTATCGATAAAGTGCGAGAGAACTCGCAGATGATCGCCCGTTCGGCAACCATCCTCGGGATCACGGTAATTGGCGGGCTGATCGCTTCATATGTGCATATTAACGTGGTGACGTCGTTTGCCATCGACAGTACCCACAGCGTCGCGCTGCAGCAGGATTTCTTCGATAAAGTCTTCCCGAATATTTTGCCGATGGCTTATACCCTGCTGATGTATTACTTCCTGCGGGTGAAAAAAGCGCATCCGGTGCTGTTAATCGGCGTGACTTTTGTGCTTTCCATCGTTTGTTCCGCCTTCGGCATTTTATAAATAAAACGAGGCACTGCGTCTGGCGGTGCCTCAGATTGTTAACAAAAATCGCTTTGTTCATGCCGGATGCGGCGTTACCGCCTTATCCGGCCTACAAAATCATGCAAATTCAATATATTGCAGAAACGATGTAGGCCTGATAAGCGTAGCGCATCAGGCAATTTTGCGTTTGCCATCGGTCTGAGCATCGCACCTGACGGAGCCTCTTTACTTAAGGAATTTCATCCTGTGCAAATCCTTCAGCAAGTTGAAAACTATACGGCGTTAAGTGAACGCGCCAGCGAATATTTATTGGGTGTGATTCGTAGTAAACCGAACGCCGTGATCTGCCTGGCGACCGGAGCCACGCCATTACTGACGTATTATTATCTGGTGGAGAAAATCCACCAGCAGCATGTTGATGTCAGCCAGCTGACCTTCGTCAAGCTCGACGAATGGGTGGATCTGCCATTAACCCTGCCCGGCACCTGCGAGACCTTCCTTCAGCAACATATCGTACAGCCGCTGGGGCTACGTGAAGACCAGTTCATCAGCTTTCGCTCTGAAGATATTAACGAGACGGAGTGTGAGCGGGTAACGAACCTGATTGCGCTCAAAGGTGGTATCGATTTGTGCGTACTTGGACTGGGGAAAAACGGTCATCTGGGGCTGAACGAGCCGGGAGAAAGCCTGCAACCGGCCTGCCATATCAGCCAACTTGATGCCAGAACGCAGCAACATGAAATGTTAATAACCGCGGGTCGCCCCGTAACCCGGGGGATCACCTTAGGGCTGAAGGATATTCTCAATGCCCGCGAAGTTTTGCTACTGGTGACTGGCGAAGGAAAGCAGGATGCAACAGCGCGTTTTCTCACGGCTAAAGTCTCCACCGCTATCCCAGCTTCGTTTTTATGGCTGCATAACCATTTCACATGCGTGATTGATGAGATGTGTCGTCGTTAACTCGCCTGGTACAGGCGTTGTAGCTCTATTCCTGCTGCGACGCCTGTAATCAAATCACTCCCCTTGCTGCTCCAGCGCATACTTATACAGCGCATTTTTCTTCACGCCGTGAATTTCTGCCGCCAGCGCCGCCGCTTTCTTCAGCGGAAGCTCGGCCTGTAACAGCGCCAGCGTGCGCAGTGCATCGGCGGGTAAGTCGTCTTCCTGCGCCTTATGGCCTTCGATAATCAGCACCATTTCGCCTTTGCGGCGGTTTTCATCTTCCTTTACCCACGCCAGCAGCTCGCCAACGGGCGCGCCGTGAATGGTTTCCCAGGTTTTGGTGAGCTCACGTGCCAGCACCACGTAGCGCGATTCGCCTAATACCGCAACGATATCTTCAAGGCTATCTAGCAGACGGTGGGTCGATTCATAAAAAATCAGCGTACGTGGTTCCGCTTCAATGGCTTTCAACGCATCGCGGCGGCCTTTTGATTTGGCAGGCAGGAAGCCTTCATAACAAAAACGATCGGATGGTAAACCCGCGGCGCTTAACGCAGTGATGGCAGCACACGGCCCCGGTAGTGGCACTACGCGAATCCCCGCTTCACGGCAGGTTCGCACCAGATGGTAGCCCGGGTCGTTTATCAGCGGCGTCCCGGCATCGGAAACCAGCGCAATGTTTTGCCCTTCCTGTAGCTTCGCCAGCAGCGTTTCGGCTTTTTGTTGTTCATTATGGTCATGAAGCGCGAACAACCGGGCGTTTATGCCAAAATGTTGCAGCAGTAAACCGGTATGACGGGTATCCTCGGCAGCAATCAGATCAACAGCCTGCAATACCTCAAGCGCACGCTGGGTAATGTCCGTCAGATTACCGATTGGCGTAGGTACAATATAGAGCTGGCCTTGAGAATTATCCGCCGATTGGTGTTGTTTCATTGTGTCGTCCGTATTGCCGATTTAATATTGAGCATTGCGTAAAAAAAATATCACTGGATACATTATGGTACCCTCAACATTTTCTCGTTTGAAAGCCGCGCGTTGTCTGCCTGTTGTTCTGGCAGCCCTGATTTTCGCCGGTTGTGGCACCCATACCCCCGATCAGTCCACTGCCTACATGCAGGGGACGGCGCAGGCCGATTCTGCCTTTTATCTACAGCAGATGCAGCAAAGCTCTGATGATACCAGGATCAACTGGCAATTACTCGCCATTCGTGCACTGGTGAAAGAAGGCAAAACCGGGCAAGCGGTGGAATTGTTTAATCAGCTACCGCAAGAACTAAACGATACCCAGCGTCGCGAGAAAACGCTGCTGGCGGTAGAAATCAAGCTGGCGCAAAAAGATTTTACTGGTGCACAGACCTTGTTGGCAAAAATCACGCCGACCGATTTAGAACAAAACCAGCAAGCGCGCTACTGGCAGGCGAAAATCGATGCCAGCCAGGGACGTCCTTCCATTGAATTACTGCGTGCGTTAGTCGCCCAGGAACCTCTGCTCGGCGCGAAGGAAAAGCAACAGAATATTGACGCTACCTGGCAGGCGCTATCGTCCATGACCCAACAGCAGGCGAATACGCTGGTGATTAACGCCGACGAAAATATCCTGCAAGGCTGGCTGGATCTGCAACGCGTCTGGTTTGATAACCGTAACGATCCCAACATGATGAAAGCCGGGATCGCCGACTGGCAAAAACGTTATCCGAACAACCCTGGCGCGAAAATGCTGCCAACGCAGTTGGTAAACGTAAAAGCGTTCAAACCAGCGTCAACCAATAAAATCGCCCTGCTGCTGCCGTTGAATGGTCAGGCTGCGGTATTTGGTCGCACAATTCAGCAAGGCTTTGAAGCGGCGAAAAACATTGGCACTCAGCCAGTGGCGGCTCAGGTAGCTGCCGCACCTGCCACTGACGTAGCAGAACAACCCCAGCCACAAACCGTGGATGGCGTTGCCAGCCCGGCACAAGCCTCGGTTAGCGATCTAACGGGTGAAGAAACCGCAGCGCAGCCGGTGCCTGTAAGCGCCCCTGCGGCAAGTACTGCGGCGGTAAGCACGCCAGCGAATCCAGCCGCAGAACTGAAAATCTACGATACCTCATCACAACCGCTTAGCCAGATCTTAAGCCAGGTTCAGCAGGACGGCGCGAGCATTGTGGTCGGTCCGCTGCTGAAAAATAACGTTGAGGAGTTGCTGAAGAGCAACACGCCACTGAACGTACTGGCGCTGAATCAGCCGGAAAATATCGAAAACCGCGCTAATATCTGTTACTTCGCGCTATCGCCGGAAGATGAAGCACGCGATGCGGCACGTCATATTCGTGACCAGGGGAAACAGGCGCCGCTGGTGCTGATCCCGCGCAGTTCGCTTGGCGACCGCGTAGCAAACGCCTTCGCGCAAGAGTGGCAGAAATTGGGTGGCGGCACCGTTCTGCAACAAAAATTTGGTTCCATCAGCGAATTACGCGCGGGCGTGAACGGCGGCTCCGGCATCGCCTTAACGGGTAGCCCGATTACCCCCAGAGCGACAACCGATTCCGGCATGACCACAAACAATCCGACGCTGCAAACCACACCAACCGATGACCAGTTCACTAATAACGGTGGTCGTGTCGACGCGGTCTATATTGTGGCAACGCCGGGCGAAATCGCTTTCGTCAAACCGATGATCGCCATGCGTAACGGCAGCCATAGCGGCGCAACGCTGTACGCCAGTTCCCGCAGCGCACAAGGCTCTGCTGGCCCTGATTTCCGACTTGAGATGGAAGGATTACAGTACAGCGAGATCCCGATGCTGGCAGGCGGTAATCTACCGTTAATGCAGCAGGCACTAAGCGCAGTGAATAACGATTATTCGCTGGCTCGCATGTATGCAATGGGTGTTGATGCATGGTCGCTGGCAAATCATTTCTCACAAATGCGCCAGGTTCAGGGTTTTGAAATCAACGGTAATACCGGAGGTCTGACGGCTAACCCGGATTGCGTGATTAACAGGAAGTTATCATGGCTACAGTACCAACAAGGTCAGGTAGTCCCCGCCAGTTAACCACTAAACAGACCGGCGATGCGTGGGAAGCGCAAGCGCGTCGCTGGCTGGAAGGCAAAGGACTGCGGTTTATCGCCGCTAACGTGAACGAGCGTGGCGGCGAGATCGATCTGATAATGCGTGAAGGCCAGACCACCGTTTTTGTCGAAGTGCGCTACCGCCGCTCTGCCCTTTACGGCGGCGCGGTAGCCAGTGTGACCCGCAGCAAACAACACAAATTATTACAGACTGCCCGCTTGTGGCTCGCGCGTCATAATGGGAGTTTTGATACTGTGGATTGCCGGTTCGATGTGGTAGCCTTCACCGGGAATGAGGTTGAGTGGATTAAGGATGCCTTTAATGACCACTCATAATTAAGGTTTAAGGATTAGCGTGCAAGAAAGAATTAAAGCTTGCTTCACTGAAAGCATTCAAACTCAAATTGCGGCGGCAGAGGCGCTTCCGGATGCCATCTCCCGTGCAGCCATGACGCTGGTTCAGTCTCTGCTCAATGGCAACAAAATCCTCTGTTGTGGTAATGGAACCTCCGCTGCCAACGCACAGCATTTTGCTGCCAGCATGATCAACCGTTTCGAAACGGAGCGGCCCAGCCTACCTGCCATTGCACTAAATACTGATAATGTTGTCTTAACGGCGATTGCCAACGATCGCTTACATGATGAAGTGTATGCAAAACAGGTGCGGGCGCTGGGTCATGCGGGAGATGTATTGTTAGCCATTTCCACCCGTGGCAACAGCCGCGATATTGTAAAAGCGGTAGAAGCTGCCGTTACGCGTGATATGACCATTGTGGCATTAACCGGCTATGACGGCGGTGAACTTGCAGGTTTGTTAGGGCCACAGGATGTGGAGATCCGCATTCCTTCGCATCGTAGTGCTCGCATTCAGGAAATGCATATGCTGACGGTAAATTGCCTGTGCGATCTGATCGATAACACGCTTTTCCCTCACCAGGATGATTAAGGAGAATACATGAAGGCATTATCGCCAATCGCAGTCCTTATTTCCGCGCTGCTGTTGCAAGGTTGTGTTGCCGCTGCCGTAGTGGGTACCGCTGCTGTGGGTACCAAAGCCGCAACTGACCCACGCAGTGTCGGCACCCAGGTGGACGATGGTACCCTGGAAGTGCGCGTGAACAGCGCATTGTCGAAAGACGAACAGATTAAGAAAGAAGCGCGCATTAATGTAACGGCCTATCAGGGCAAAGTGCTGCTGGTTGGGCAGTCACCAAACTCTGAGCTTTCGGCTCGCGCCAAACAGATTGCTATGGGCGTAGACGGTGCCAACGAAGTGTATAACGAGATTCGTCAGGGCCAGCCGATTGGTCTGGGCGAAGCGTCTAACGATACGTGGATCACCACCAAAGTGCGTTCGCAGCTCTTAACCAGCGATCTGGTGAAATCGTCCAACGTGAAAGTGACCACCGAAAATGGTGAAGTGTTCCTGATGGGGCTGGTGACTGAACGTGAAGCGAAAGCAGCGGCAGATATTGCCAGCCGGGTGAGCGGCGTGAAGCGTGTAACCACAGCGTTTACGTTTATTAAATAGCAGCCCTTGTAATGCCTGATGCGACGCTTGCCGCGTCTTATCAGGCCTACAACGATACAAACGTAGGTCGGATAAGGCGTTTACGCCGCATCCGACTGCCGTTGCCTGATGCGACGCTTGCCGCGTCTTATCAGGCCTACAACGATGCAAACCGTAGGTCGGATAAGGCGTTTACGCCGCATCCGACATGTTTTCCCTCAAATTAGAACAACAGCGCCAGCCCGCCGACAATCACGCCTGACACTGCCACCATCGCCCCCGTCAGCCATAAGGCTTTCGCCGGGAACGATTTGCGCAGCATTATCAACGACGGCAAACTTACCGCTGGAAGCGTCATCAACAATGCCAGCGCCGGAGCAGTTCCCATACCTGCCAGCATCATCGTTTGTACAATCGGAATTTCTGCTGCCGTGGGAATGACAAACAAGCATCCTGCTACCGCCATCGCCACCACCCACATCAGGCTGTTATCGACAGCGCCATCGGCATGGGGGAATAACCAGACGCGAGCGGCACCCAACACCAGTACAGCAAGGATATAAACCGGGATCGTACTCCAGAAAAGCGTCCATAGCGCCCTGCCCCAGCGGCTAAAAAACCCGCCCTGCACTTCCGGCATGTCAATTTCGACCGGTGCCTGCGTTTGCGGTGTTTCACGCACCCATTTTTGCACCAGCGTCGCAATCAGCAACACCATCACCAGCCCCGCCACCAGACGAATCGCGGCAAAGCCCCAGCCAAGGACAAAGCCCATAAACACCAGCGTCGCCGGGTTTAACAACGGATTACCCATCCAGAATGCCAGCGCGCCACCCATCGACACCTGCTGGCGACGCATCCCTGCCGCGACCGGAGCCGCACAGCAGGTACACATCATGCCCGGCAGCGAAAACAGCGTTCCCAGCAGCGTGCCGCGAAAGCGCGATTGCCCAAGCGTGCGCAGCAGCCAGTCACGCGGGATCAGCACCTGAATCAACGAGCCGAGAAGCACCCCCAGCACCGCCGCTTTCCATACCGCGAGGAAATAGATCATCGCGTAATCCCACGCCGCCTGCCACGGATTAGCATCCGCCTGCGCAAGGATAGATTTACCGATACTGTGGGTTTCAGCGGCAGTAAACGCTTTGCCGTAGTAAGGTTGCCATTTCACATACCAGAGACCGGCAATGACAACGAGAAAGAAAAGCGCGGGTTTCCACCACTGAATGGGCGTTGCCGCCTGAGATGAAGACTGACCAGTCATAGCATTCCCCAGGAATAAGTTATGATAATTGAGCGCGTGAATATTACGCTCACTATCATTTCTTGGGAATAATTATTCAGCTCTTTTGCGTAATTCTGAAGAGCTTAAAATAGTCACACCTTCATGCTCGGGCCGCATCGCCTCTGCCAGCATGACCCGCGCCACGTCTCTCGCATCAATGGATTTCCAGTTACCGGGTAACAAACGGAACAGCGGCGCAAAAAGCGTTTCGTTCATTCGCTGTTTGCTACGATCGCCCAGTAACATCGACGGGCGAGCAATGGTCAATTTCGGCCAGTTCTGGGCAATTAATGCTTCTTCCATCTCCCCTTTGACGCGGTTATAGAAAAACGGCGAGTGGGCATTGGCACCCATAGCACTGACCACCAGCATATGCTGCGCGCCCAGCCGCCGCCCGGTTAATGCGGTGTCCACAACCAGCGTGTAATCGGCATGAATAAACGCCTCTTTGCTCCCCGCTTCTCGCCGCGTGGTGCCGAGACAACAAAACACAATGTCGATGGGATCGGTGACCTGCGCCAGCGCGTCGGTCAGTTGCGGGTCATGGGGATTAAACACCCCTGGCATATCGCCCAACGGGCGTCGCGTCGGCGCGGCTATGGCGTTAACTTTCGGTTCGTTAATCAACATCCGCAGCAGGTGACCGCCCACCAGCCCCGTTGCGCCTGTAATCAGTACCTGACTCATCTTCGCTCCTTTACAGAATTGTCCGCCTTGCGCTCCCTAGTACATGCACCAGGCTTAATAGTCTACGAGGTAATTATCCCCGATCGTGAGAAATTCGCCTCATCCAATGCAACAACGCGGAGGAAACATGAGTAAGAAGATTGCCGTTTTAATCACTGATGAATTTGAGGATTCAGAATTCACTTCACCCGCAGACGAGTTCCGTAAAGCCGGACACGAAGTGATTACCATTGAAAAACAAGCGGGTAAAACGGTGAAAGGCAAAAAAGGAGAAGCCAGCGTGACCATCGATAAATCCATCGATGAAGTGACGCCAGCGGAGTTTGATGCCCTGCTGCTACCGGGCGGTCATTCACCAGATTATCTGCGTGGCGACAACCGTTTTGTCACCTTTACCCGAGATTTTGTGAATAGCGGCAAACCTGTTTTCGCCATCTGTCACGGCCCGCAGCTGCTGATCAGCGCCGATGTGATTCGGGGGCGCAAACTGACCGCGGTTAAACCGATCATTATTGATGTTAAAAACGCGGGCGCAGAATTTTACGATCAGGAAGTAGTGGTCGATAAAGATCAGCTGGTTACCAGCCGGACGCCGGACGATCTGCCAGCGTTTAACCGCGAGGCGTTACGCCTGCTCGGTGCCTGAGCCGCGTAGCCAGACCAGTTTTTTACCAAAGCCCAGCGTGTTGTCGGTGAATTTGATTTCATCGAGCCGGATTTCCCACACCGGGGCCGGCAGCATTCTGGCAACCGGAAAGCGACGATTGTACGCCTTGCGCGCAAGGTCGCTTTCCTCACCTTCCAGCCTGCGGATCTCGCCTTTAAACTGCACACCGCGAATTAACGCTACCGTTTTCGGCTGACCGTTTACCGTTCCGGCCACCGCCGCCTGCGGCCCGCTCATCTGCGCATGACGCGTTTTTTCTTCCGTCAAAATGTAGAAGGCGACTTTCTGCGCATCAAAAAGATAAAAGGCATTGGCGCACCACAGTTCCCCTTCCTGCTGCACACACCAGGTGACAACATGTTGTTTTGCCAGCCAACGGCTGATGGCGGTGAGTGTTTCCATTGCTGTTCTCTTTTATACTGTGGGCCAGACCTTAACATGTGACGCAGACGATGACACCCTGGTTTCTTTACTTGATCCGTACCGCCGACAATAAGCTTTATACCGGGATCACCACGGATGTCGAACGCCGCTATCAGCAGCACCAAAGCGGCAAAGGGGCGAAAACACTGCGCGGGAAAGGTGAACTAACGCTGGCGTTTTCCGCGCCAGTGGGCGATCGTTCGCTGGCGCTACGGGCAGAATATCGCGTTAAGCAACTGACAAAACGGCAAAAAGAGCGTCTGGTAGCGGAAGGCGCAGGGTTTGCAGAGCTATTAAGGAGTCTGCAAACCCCGGAGATTAAAAGCGATTGAAGTGATCGTGATACTCAACCAGCCCGGTTACGCCGTTCAGCGCGTCATCCGCTAAACGATGTACCTGGAAGGCGCTTTCAGTGCCCGGCCAGCGACAACGCAAATCGTGATGCGCAGCCAGCTCAAAGCCGAAACGACTGTACAGCGCAGGATCGCCCAGCGTCACCACTGCGGCATAGCCGAACTCATTAAGCGAATCGAGTCCTTCATAGACCAGTTGGCGTGCCAGCCCCTGTCCACGGTATTTTTCATCAACCGCCAACGGAGCCATGCCGACCCATTGCAGGTCTTCGCCCTGCACATCAACCGGACTGAATGCCACATAGCCAATGACCTGACCTTCGTCATCTGTCGCCACCAGGCCCAGCGTCAGAAAGCCATCTTCACGCAGATCGTGAACCAGCTTCGCTTCCGCATCGCTTTCGAATGAACGACGCAGCAGGGCATCAATACCCGGCGCATCAATGGGAATTTCTACTCGAATTAGCATGGTTCACCTACCGATGTCTGTTTGGTTTCAGGCGCGGTTTTCATTCCCGCCTCAACAAAATCCGCCAGTTGCAGCAGCATCATACGTAAGGCTTTCGGCATCTGCTCCAGTTCAATGGCGTCCATCAGGTTTTTCACATACAGCCCCAGCTCCGTATCGCCTTCAATCATCAGCCGACGCTGGAAGAAGAGCGTGTCTGGATCTTGTTTACGCGCCGCAATCATCAGCAGATCGCTGGCGTCGGCACTAAAACTCACATCAGCTTGCGCGTTCTGGCTGACCACCAGTTTGCCATTCACCACCGAGGTAAACCATTGCAGGTCAATATCACGCACATGAATACTTAACCAGCGGCCTTCAAGAAACTCCAGCTCGCCGTCGTCCAGCGCCTGACGGAATTGCCAGCTTAAGACCTGCTCAAGAACCTTGCGTTTAAGCGCAAATGGCGTCAGTTTTACCGGTACACTCAACAGAGATGGCCCCAAATGCACAATGCGGGAACGCAGTTTATCCAACACGAGTTTTACTCCCTGCTTCAACAATCATCCTATTTTGCCATATTGGAAAAATAACATAGCGGTATAAATCAACAATTCCATATGAAATTGCTGCTACCACCAATACAACTTTTACTGCCTTAAATCAAAAATTGTCGCAGCAGGGTTAACTAAAATCCCAGTTCGTTAACATTTTTGCGCTTTGACTGCGCAACCTTCAGGAAAAATTATGGAGCTGCTCTGCCCTGCCGGAAATCTCCCGGCGCTTAAGGCGGCCATCGAAAACGGCGTAGATGCTGTTTATATCGGGCTAAAAGATGATACTAATGCCCGCCACTTCGCCGGCCTTAACTTTACCGAGAAAAAATTGCAGGAAGCGGTGAGTTTTGTTCATCAACATCACCGCAAACTTCACATCGCAATTAACACTTTTGCGCATCCGGACGGTTACGCCCGTTGGCAGCGCGCCGTGGATATGGCGGCGCAGCTGGGTGCCGACGCGCTGATCCTCGCCGACCTCGCCATGCTGGAGTACGCCGCCGAGCGATACCCGCATATTGAGCGTCACGTATCGGTGCAGGCTTCGGCGACCAATGAAGAGGCGATTAACTTTTATCATCGCCATTTTGACGTTGCTCGCGTGGTGCTGCCGCGCGTGTTGTCGATTCATCAGGTAAAACAACTGGCGCGTGTTACCCCTGTACCGCTGGAAGTGTTCGCTTTCGGCAGCCTGTGCATTATGTCGGAAGGGCGTTGCTATCTGTCGTCGTATCTGACGGGTGAGTCGCCCAACACCGTGGGCGCGTGTTCTCCGGCCCGTTTCGTGCGCTGGCAACAAACGCCTCAGGGGCTGGAATCCCGCCTGAACGAAGTGCTGATCGACCGTTATCAGGACGGCGAAAACGCAGGTTATCCGACGCTGTGTAAAGGGCGTTATCTGGTGGACGGCGAGCGTTATCACGCGCTTGAAGAACCAACCAGTCTCAATACCCTGGAACTGCTGCCGGAGTTAATGGCGGCGAATATTGCTTCGGTGAAAATTGAAGGCCGCCAGCGTAGTCCGGCGTATGTCAGCCAGGTGGCGAAAGTCTGGCGTCAGGCTATCGACCGTTGTAAGGCCGATCCGCAAAACTTCATACCGCAAAGCGCGTGGATGGAGACGCTCGGGTCGATGTCCGAAGGCACGCAGACCACCCTTGGCGCGTATCACCGTAAATGGCAGTGAGAAAAGCAATGAAATATTCCTTAGGGCCAGTGCTGTGGTACTGGCCAAAAGAGACGCTGGAAGAATTTTATCAGCAGGCCGCCGCCAGCAGCGCCGACGTGATTTATCTTGGTGAAGCGGTATGCAGCAAGCGCCGGGCAACCAAAGTTGGCGACTGGCTGGAGATGGCAAAATCGCTCGCCGGAAGTGGCAAGCAGATTGTGCTCTCCACGCTGGCGCTGGTGCAGGCATCCTCCGAACTGGGCGAACTGAAACGCTATGTTGAGAACGGTGAGTTTCTGATTGAAGCCAGCGACCTCGGCGTGGTGAATATGTGCGCTGAACGCAAACTGCCGTTCGTCGCCGGACATGCGCTGAACTGCTACAACGCGGTGACGCTGAAAATATTGCTTAAACAGGGCATGATGCGCTGGTGTATGCCGGTGGAGCTTTCCCGCGACTGGCTGGTGAATCTGCTTAATCAGTGCGATGAGTTGGGCATTCGCAACCAGTTTGAAGTGGAAGTCCTGAGCTACGGTCACCTGCCGCTGGCCTACTCCGCCCGCTGCTTTACCGCGCGTTCGGAAGATCGCCCGAAAGATGAGTGCGAAACCTGCTGCATTAAGTATCCGAACGGGCGCAACGTGCTGTCGCAGGAAAACCAACAAGTGTTTGTACTCAATGGCATTCAGACCATGAGCGGCTACGTTTACAACCTCGGTAACGAGCTGACATCCATGCAGGGATTGGTTGATGTGGTCCGCCTGTCACCGCAGGGTACTGACACTTTTGCGATGCTCGACGCCTTCCGCGCTAATGAAAATGGCGCTGCGCCACTGCCGTTGACGGCAAACAGCGACTGTAACGGCTACTGGAGACGGTTGGCGGGGCTGGAGCTGCAAGCCTAAGCAAATAGCTCACTTTGTTAACAACTTTAACTACTCTTTAATGCAGTATTAAAGATTAATCGGTAACAAAGTGAGCTGTTATGACTGATAAAACCATTCCGTTTTCGCTACTCGATCTGGCCCCCATTCCCGAAGGTTCTTCGGCGCGAGAAGCGTTCTCCCACTCTCTCGATCTCGCCCGTCTGGCTGAAAAGCGCGGCTATCATCGCTACTGGCTGGCGGAACACCACAATATGACCGGCATTGCCAGTGCTGCCACGTCGGTGTTGATTGGCTATCTGGCGGCGAATACCACCACGCTGCATCTGGGTTCCGGCGGCGTGATGTTGCCTAACCACTCACCGTTGGTGATTGCCGAACAGTTCGGCACGCTCAATACGCTCTATCCGGGGCGAATCGATTTGGGGCTGGGTCGTGCGCCGGGTAGTGACCAGCGAACCATGATGGCGCTACGTCGTCATATGAGCGGCGATATTGATAATTTCCCCAGCGATGTCGCGGAGCTGGTGGACTGGTTTGACGCCCGCGATCCCAATCCGCATGTGCGCCCGGTACCGGGCTATGGTGAGAAAATCCCGGTGTGGTTGCTAGGCTCCAGCCTTTACAGTGCGCAACTGGCAGCGCAGCTTGGTCTGCCGTTCGCGTTTGCCTCACACTTCGCGCCGGATATGCTGTTCCAGGCGCTGCATCTTTATCGCAGCAACTTCAAACCATCGGCACGGCTGGAAAAACCGTACGCGATGGTGTGCATCAATATTATCGCTGCCGACAGCAACCGCGACGCTGAATTTCTGTTTACCTCGATGCAGCAAGCCTTTGTGAAGCTGCGCCGCGGCGAAACCGGGCAACTGCCGCCACCGATTCAAAATATGGATCAGTTCTGGTCGCCATCCGAGCAGTATGGCGTGCAGCAGGCGCTGAGTATGTCGCTGGTGGGCGATAAAACGAAAGTGCGTCATGGCTTGCAGTCGATCCTGCGCGAAACCGACGCCGATGAGATTATGGTTAACGGGCAGATTTTCGATCACCAGGCGCGGCTGCATTCGTTTGAGCTGGCGATGGATGTTAAGGAAGAGTTGTTGGGATAGTGTGTTTTAACGCGGGAAGCCTTATCCGAGCTGGCAACGCAGTCCTACGTAGGCCTGATAAGCGAAGCACATCAGGCATTGTGTAGGCAGCAGACATGTCGGATAAGGCACCGCTGATTACTGATACACCGGCAGTAAATTAAAGCTCGATAAAATATGGATCAGTGCGTTACCAACGCCAAACACCAGAATCAGCACGATCATCGGTTTGCCGCCCCAGACGCGGAATTTCGGGCTGCCAAAGCGTTTACGCGATGCGCGGGCCAACAGCGCCGGAACTATTGCCGCCCAGATGGTAGCCGCTAAACCAGCATAACCAATGGCGTACAGGAATCCGTTCGGGAACAGCAGGCCACCCACAACAGGCGGGGCAAAGGTCAGCAACGCTGTTTTCAAACGGCCCATAGCCGAGTCGTCGAAACCAAACAGATCTGCCAAATAGTCAAACAAACCCAACGTTACGCCAAGGAACGAACTCGCTACCGCAAAGTTTGAGAACACGACCAGCAGAAGGTCCAGACTACGGCTGTTCAGCACGCCGCTTAACGCCTGTACCAGCACATCAATATTGCCGCCCTTCTCGGCGATGCCGATAAACTCCGGACGAGGGATGTTGCCCATTGTCGCCAACAACCAGATGGTATACAGCGCCAGCGCCATCAGCGTACCGTACACCAGGCATTTCACGATGGTTTTCGGATCTTTGCCGTAATACTTCATCAGGCTTGGCACGTTACCGTGATAACCAAACGACGCCAGGCAGAACGGCAGGGTCATCAGCAAATACGGCGCATAAGATGCATTGCTTTCGGCGACGTTGAACAATGTCGCAGGCTGTACATGCCCCAGCAGGCTACCGAAGGTGAGGAAGAAGGTAATGACTTTCGCCCCCAGCACAATCGCCGTCATCCGGCTGACCGCTTTGGTGCTCAACCACACCACAAACGCCACCAACAGTGCAAAACCAAAACCCGCCGCGCGTGCCGGGACGTTCAGCGACATCTCCGCGAAGGTGTGATGCAGAATCGAACCACTGGCAGAAATATAGGCATAGGTCAGGATATAGAGCACAAAGGCAATGGAAATGCCGTTGACCACGTTCCAGCCTTTGCCCAGCAAATCTTTGGTGATGGTGTCAAAACTCGAACCGATCCGGTAATTCAGGTTAGCTTCCAGAATCATCAATCCGGAATGCAGCATGCAGAACCAGGTGAAGATCAGCGCCGCCATTGACCAGAAGAACCACGCACCGGACATGACCACTGGCAGAGAAAACATCCCTGCGCCAATAATGGTGCCGCCGATAATCACCACGCCGCCAAGCAGCGACGGTGACGTTTGGGTGGTGGTTAGTGTTGCCATGAGGGCTTCTCTCCAGTGAAAAATAGTGCGACTGCGTTGTTATGTATTGCACTGTACCAGTACACGAGTACAAAAGACAGAAAAAAAGCCCCGATTGTTAAAATCGGGGCTGTATATTTTACTTTACGGCAGAGTTCTGCAGGTCAGCGTGAATTACGCATCACCACCGAAACGACGGCGACCGGTAGAGTCATCACGACGCGGTGCGCGGCCTTCACGACGTTCGCCGCTAAAACGACGACCATCACCACGACCACCTTCACGGCGTTCACCGCTGAAGTTACGACCGCCTTCACGACCACCTTCACGACGCTCGCCACTGAAACCACGACCACCGCCACGACGCTCACCACCAGTATGCGGCTGTGCATCGCCCAGTAACTGCATGTTCATCGGCTTGTTGAGAATGCGAGTGCGCGTAAAGTGTTGCAGCACTTCACCCGGCATACCTTTCGGCAGTTCGATGGTGGAGTGAGAAGCAAACAGCTTGATGTTACCGATGTAACGGCTGCTGATGTCGCCTTCGTTAGCAATCGCGCCAACGATATGACGAACTTCAACACCATCATCACGGCCCACTTCAATGCGGTACAGCTGCATATCGCCAACGTCACGACGTTCACGACGCGGACGATCTTCACGGTCGCCGCGCGGGCCACGGTCGTTACGATCGCGCGGACCACGATCATCACGGTCACGGAATTCACGTTTCGGACGCATCGGCGCATCTGGCGGAACAATCAGAGTACGTTCACCCTGTGCCATTTTCAGCAGTGCGGCTGCCAGAGTTTCGAGATCCAGCTCTTCACCTTCTGCAGTCGGCTGAATTTTGCTCAGCAGTGCGCGGTATTGATCCAGATCGCTGCTTTCCAGCTGCTGCTGTACTTTAGCGGCGAATTTTTCCAGACGGCGTTTGCCCAGCAGTTCTGCGTTCGGCAGTTCTACTTCCGGAATAGTCAGCTTCATAGTACGTTCAATGTTGCGCAGCAGACGACGCTCGCGGTTCTCAACGAACAGCAGCGCGCGGCCAGCACGACCCGCACGACCGGTACGACCGATACGGTGAACGTAAGACTCAGAATCCATCGGGATATCGTAGTTAACTACCAGGCTGATACGCTCAACGTCCAGGCCACGGGCCGCAACGTCGGTCGCAATCAGGATGTCCAGACGACCATCTTTCAGGCGTTCCAGTGTCTGCTCACGCAGCGCCTGGTTCATGTCACCATTCAGCGCGGCGCTGTTGTAGCCGTTACGCTCAAGAGCTTCAGCCACTTCCAGAGTCGCGTTTTTGGTACGAACGAAGATAATCGCCGCATCAAAATCTTCCGCTTCCAGGAAACGTACCAGTGCTTCGTTTTTACGCATACCCCAGACAGTCCAGTAGCTCTGGCTGATGTCAGGACGGGTAGTCACGCTGGACTGAATGCGCACTTCCTGCGGCTCTTTCATAAAGCGGCGGGTAATGCGACGAATCGCTTCCGGCATGGTTGCAGAGAACAGAGCGGTCTGATGACCTTCCGGGATCTGCGCCATAATAGTTTCAACGTCTTCGATGAAGCCCATGCGCAGCATTTCGTCAGCTTCATCCAGAACCAGACCGCTCAGTTTAGAGAGGTCCAGAGTGCCACGTTTCAGGTGGTCCAGCAGACGGCCCGGAGTACCGACAACGATCTGCGGCCCCTGACGCAGGGCGCGTAATTGCACGTCATAACGCTGGCCGCCGTACAGGGCAACCACGTTTACGCCGCGCATGTGTTTAGAGAAATCCGTCATTGCTTCAGCAACCTGTACCGCCAGTTCGCGGGTCGGTGCCAGCACCAGAATCTGTGGTGCTTTCAGCTCAGGATCAAGATTCTGCAGCAGAGGTAAAGAGAATGCTGCAGTTTTTCCGCTCCCCGTCTGGGCCATACCCAGAACGTCGCGGCCATTCAGCAGATGTGGAATACACTCTGCCTGAATTGGAGATGGTTTTTCGTAACCCAGATCGTTAAGGGCTTCAAGGATAGGAGCCTTCAGGCCCAGATCTGCAAAAGTGGTTTCGAATTCAGCCATGTAGTACGTGTGCCTCAAAATTAATGGCGGCCAGTCTACATAACTCATCATGAAATTGATCAGCAATTTTCATTGAAAAGTGTGAACCGGCTCAAAGTAGGTGTATTAACGAACAACAACGCCCTCACCCGTTAAGGTGATGGCAATCAAAAAAGATTACGGGCTGATGTGTACGTCAGCTATTGCTGGTCCGATTCTGCCAGGTCATCTTGGTCCTGGCCCAGGAGCGATAATTCCAACAATGCGTATCGGTGCTCAACAAAGTTATGAACGTTGTTGGCAACCGCCAGTTTGAACAGTGCCGTGGCGCTGTCCAAATCCCCCAGACTTAGGTAGTACTTACCTAAATAGAAGTTGGTTTCACTGAGATGCTCAGCGAGCGAGGTGTTATCCGTTGCGTCCGCCTTGAGCCTTTCCATTAACGTTTGTTCGCTAATGTTGCCCAGGTAGAACTCGACAATGTTCCATCCCCACTGTTCCTTGTCCGATTTTTCGAAGTGCTGTTTCAACACTTCTTTAGCCTGCTTCTCATCGAGCTTCTGCTCGGCGAGATAAAGCCACAGACTACGGAAAGGATCATTGGGATCGTCTTGATAAAACGCCAGCAGATCATCTTGCGCTAACTTGTCACGACCGCCGTAATATAATGCGATCCCGCGATTCAAGTACGCGTAGTTGTAAGTTGGATCAAGCTCAAGTACAGAATCAAACGCTTCATAGGCAGCATCAAAATTGCCTGCCTGCGTTAAATATATGCCTAAGTAATTGAATACTTCAGGCATATCTGGTCGGATTGCCAGCGCTTGCGAAAAATCGTTACGCGCTAATGCCCTCAGACCGAGACTATCATACAACACTCCGCGCTCATATAAAAGCTGTGCGCGTTCGTCATCGGTTAAAGCCCGACTGGCAAGGATTTGTTCCATACGTGCCAGAATCACTTCCTGCTGTAAAGTCGGTTGCAATGGTACCGCGAGGACTTCACTTTTACGCCAGGAAGTATTACTGCATCCTGCAAGCGTAAGTGCTGTCGCAACGAAACACCAGCGCAAAAAAGGCTTCATTTCCCACTCCCGAAGACCACGGTTGAATGAACGTCCTGTTCCCGGTTGCTAACAAGGCGTCCTGCCCGGTTAAAAGCCCCCCGCCGCAGCGGAGGGCAAATGGCAACCTTACTCGCCCTGTTCAGCAGCCGGAGCTTCCGGTGCTGCAGCAGGTTGAGACTGCTCAGTCGCTTCTTTAATGCTCAGACGGATACGGCCCTGGCGATCAACTTCCAGAACTTTCACCGGTACTTCCTGACCCATCTGCAGGTAATCGGTCACTTTCTCAACGCGTTTGTCAGCGATTTGAGAGATGTGTACCAGACCTTCTTTACCGCCGCCGATAGCAACAAATGCGCCAAAGTCAACGATACGGGTCACTTTACCATTGTAGACGCGGCCCACTTCGATTTCTGCAGTGATCTCTTCGATACGACGAATAGCATGTTTCGCTTTCTCGCCGTCGGTCGCTGCGATCTTCACAGTACCGTCATCTTCGATTTCAATGGTGGTGCCAGTTTCTTCGGTCAGGGCACGGATAACAGAGCCGCCTTTACCGATAACATCTTTGATCTTGTCCGGGTTGATCTTGATGGTATGGATACGCGGTGCGAACTCAGAGATATCGCCACGCGGCGCGTTGATCGCCTGTTCCATTACACCTAGGATGTGCAGACGCGCACCTTTAGCCTGGTTCAGTGCAACCTGCATGATCTCTTTGGTGATACCTTCAATTTTGATATCCATCTGCAGTGCAGAGATACCGTCGCGGGAACCCGCAACTTTGAAGTCCATATCGCCCAAGTGATCTTCGTCCCCCAAAATGTCAGACAGTACAACGTAGTTGTCGCCTTCTTTCACCAGACCCATTGCGATACCTGCAACAGCGGCTTTGATTGGCACACCTGCGTCCATCAGCGCCAGAGACGCGCCGCACACGGAAGCCATAGAAGAAGAACCGTTGGATTCGGTGATTTCAGACACAACACGTACGGTGTACGGGAATTTGTCCATATCCGGCATAACTGCCAGCACGCCGCGCTTCGCCAGACGACCGTGACCAATTTCACGACGCTTCGGAGAACCGACCATGCCGGTTTCGCCTACGGAGT
Source organism: Escherichia sp. E10V10 (assembly GCF_004211985.1). NCBI lineage: Bacteria > Pseudomonadati > Pseudomonadota > Gammaproteobacteria > Enterobacterales > Enterobacteriaceae > Escherichia > Escherichia sp. E10V10. Next base: position 73,487 of record NZ_RHJO01000029.1, read on the forward strand.
ACGGAGGGAAGTTGTAGTGGAACAGGAAGGTGTCAGTACGTTCGCCCATCAGCTCATCAAGAACTTGCGCGTCACGTGCAGTACCCAGCGTTGCGGTAACCAGCGCCTGCGTTTCACCACGGGTGAACAGCGCAGAACCGTGAGTACGCGGCAGCACGCCAGTACGCACATCCAGACCACGGATCATATCTTTTTCACGACCGTCGATACGCGGTTCGCCTGCCAGTACGCGGCTACGAACAACGTTTTTCTCGATAGCGTGCAGAATTTCACCCAGTTCGTTTTCGTCCAGGGTTTCATCTTCAGCAAGCAGCGTAGCGATGGTTTCAGATTTGATGACATCAACCTGCGCATAACGCTCTTGTTTGTCGGTGATGCGGTAAGCATCGCTCAGACGAGCTTCAGCCAGTGCAGCAACGCGCGCGTTCAGCGCTTCGTTTACCGGCTCCGGCTGCCAGTCCCAACGCGGTTTGCCGGCTTCTTTCACCAGTTCATTGATGTTCTGAATAACAACCTGCTGTTGTTCATGACCGAACACTACTGCGCCCAGCATCTGGTCTTCGCTCAGCAGTTCAGCTTCAGATTCAACCATCAGTACAGCGGCTTCAGTACCCGCAACAACCAGATCCAGTTTGCTCTCTTTCAGCTCGTCCTGAGTCGGGTTCAGTACGTACTGGTCATTGATGTAACCTACGCGGGCAGCACCAATCGGGCCATTGAACGGAATACCAGACAGAGACAGTGCTGCGGAAGCACCAATCATCGCGACGATATCCGGGTTAACCTGCGGGTTAACAGAAACCACGGTGGCGATAACCTGAACTTCGTTGACGAAGCCTTCCGGGAACAGCGGGCGAATCGGGCGGTCAATCAGACGCGCGATCAGGGTTTCGCCTTCGCTTGGGCGGCCTTCACGACGGAAGAAGCTACCCGGGATACGACCAGCAGCGTAGGTACGCTCCTGATAGTTAACGGTCAGAGGGAAGAAGTCCTGACCTGGTTTGGCTTTTTTCTGGCCGACAACGGTAACAAATACCGCGGTGTCATCCATGCTAACCATAACAGCGGCAGTGGCTTGACGCGCCATCATGCCGGTTTCCAGAGTCACGGTGTGTTGGCCGTACTGGAATTTACGAACGATCGGATTAAGCAATGTAATACCCTTTTCTTTCTTAGACAGCACCTTACGGTACTGGTGTTAATACCCGATCTTCTGCGCATCCTCGCGACTAATGACAACCCTAACCCAGCCAAATGTGGGTAAAGCCTCTCATTAGCCGCGCGAACCTCTGCAACGGAAGATCATTCATAGCAACAATACATTAGTTTCCAGTGAATTGCTGCCGTCAGTTTGAAAAAAGGGGCCACTCAGGCCCCTTTTCTGAAACTCGCAAGAATTAGCGACGCAGACCCAGGCGCTCGATGAGCTGGGTGTAACGTGCTACGTCTTTACGTTTCAGGTAGTCGAGCAGTTTACGACGCTGAGAAACCATGCGCAGCAGACCACGACGGCTGTGGTGATCTTTTTTGTGCTCTGCAAAGTGACCCTGCAGGTGGTTGATCTGTGCAGTCAGCAGTGCTACCTGAACTTCGGTAGAACCGGTGTCGTTTTCACCACGACCAAACTCAGAAACGATTTTAGCTGTTGCTTCAGTACTTAGAGACATTTTAAAACTCCAAAGTATATAGAATGAAAGGACGCCGATCTCTAATTCAGCGATCCCAGTGTACGTTACGCAAAGTGTTAAACAATTTACGCGACGTTAAGCGGCAGTATTCTACTCGTAGCGACCTGTTATCGCAAGACGGTTAACATTACGCCGGATATTCAACCACCAGGCGACGAGGCGCAACGCGGCCTTCATCGTCAATTTCACCCATACCGATAAACTTGCCATTCTCACCTTCTGTAACACGAACCAGTCCTTCCAGCGGCGCACCAGATGTACGAACTGGGTTACCATTTTTGAAGTAAACAGAAGACGTTAACGGAAGATTCACCACCGGATAGTCCGAAGCTGGACTGTCCATTGGCATCAGTAATGGATCAAGTAACTCCGCAGCCGGAATATCCTGCTGTTCAGCTTGCTCAACAAGTTCTCGCAGGTGCTCCAGGGTCACCATCCGTTCAACCGGATATTTACTTACCGCCAGACGGCGCAGGTAAATAACATGCGCGCCACAGCCGAGTTTTTCACCCAGGTCGTCAATGATAGTGCGGATATAAGTGCCTTTTGAGCAGTGAATTTCCAGCTCCAGCTCATTGCCTTCATGGCGAATAAACAGCAATTCATAAACGGTAATCGGACGCGCTTCACGCGGAACTTCAATGCCCTGACGCGCGTATTCGTACAGTTTTTTGCCCTGATATTTCAGTGCTGAATACATTGAAGGGATCTGTTCGATATCGCCACGGAAGGTATCCAGCGCCGCCGCCAGTTGCTCTGCACTAAAGGTTACCGGACGTTCTTCAACGATTTGTCCATCGGCGTCAGAAGTATCGGTACGCTGTCCAAGACGCGCAATCACCCGATAGCGTTTGTCGGAGTCCAGCAGATACTGGGAAAACTTCGTCGCTTCCCCGAGGCAAATCGGCAACATGCCAGTTGCCAGCGGGTCCAGCGCGCCGGTGTGTCCGGCACGGTTGGCGTTATATATACGTTTCACTTTTTGCAGCGCATCGTTGCTGGACATACCCTGCGGTTTATCCAGCAACAAAACGCCGTTAATGTCGCGACCGCGACGACGAGGACGACTCATTAGTCCTCCTTGCTGTCGTCCGGGTTAACACGACGCTCTTCGTCATGTTTGACCACGCTGGTCACCAGGTTTGACATACGCATCCCTTCAACCAGTGAGTTGTCGTAGAAGAAGGTCAGTTCCGGCACGATACGCAGGCGCATCGCTTTACCCAGCAGGCTGCGGATGAAACCTGAAGCTTCCTGCAACGCTTTGATGCCCGCTTTAACCGCGTCTTCATCTTTGTCGTTAAGGAACGTCACATATACTTTGGCATAAGCCAGGTCACGAGACATTTCGACACCGGAAACGGTGGTCATCATGCCCAGACGAGGATCTTTAATTTCACGCTGCAGGATGAGAGCGATCTCTTTTTGCATTTCCTGCGCTACGCGCTGCGGGCGACCAAATTCTTTCGCCATAATAAATTCTCCTGACAAAAAAGGGGCTGTTAGCCCCTTTTTAAAAATTAATTTCAGGTGGAAGGGCTGTTCACGTTGGCCTGATAAGACGCGCCAGCGTCGTATCAGGCAATCCATGCCGGATGCGGCATAAACGCCTTATCCCGCATGGAACCCTAAAAACCTTAAGCGATGGTACGTTGGATCTCGATGATTTCGAATACTTCGATCACATCGCCAGTGCGGACGTCGTTGTAGTTCTTAACGCCGATACCACATTCCATACCGTTACGGACTTCGTTAACGTCATCTTTGAAGCGGCGCAGGGACTCCAGCTCACCTTCGTAGATAACCACGTTGTCGCGCAGGACGCGGATCGGGTTGTGACGTTTAACCACACCTTCAGTAACCATACAGCCTGCGATGGCACCAAATTTCGGCGATTTGAACACGTCACGAACTTCCGCCAGACCGATAATCTGCTGTTTCAGTTCCGGAGACAGCATACCGCTCATCGCCGCTTTCACTTCGTCGATCAGGTTATAGATGACGGAGTAGTAACGCAGATCCAGGCTTTCCGCTTCAATCACTTTACGTGCAGAGGCATCAGCACGAACGTTAAAGCCAACCAGGATGGCGTTGGACGCCGCAGCCAGGGTGGCGTCGGTTTCGGTGATACCACCTACACCAGAACCGATGATCTTCACTTTAACTTCGTCAGTAGACAGTTTCAGCAAGGAGTCGGAGATCGCTTCCACAGAACCCTGTACGTCTGCCTTCAGGACGATATTCACTTCGTGAACTTCGCCTTCGGTCATGTTGGCGAACATGTTCTCGAGTTTAGATTTCTGCTGACGAGCCAGTTTAACTTCGCGGAATTTGCCCTGACGGTACAGTGCAACTTCACGTGCTTTCTTCTCGTCACGTACAACGGTAACTTCATCACCCGCAGCCGGAACACCGGACAAGCCGAGGATTTCCACCGGAATGGACGGACCCGCTTCCAGCACTTCCTGACCCAGTTCGTTACGCATCGCACGAACACGACCGTATTCGAAGCCACACAGAACGATATCGCCCTTATGCAGAGTACCTTCGCGGACCAGTACAGTAGCAACCGGACCACGACCTTTATCGAGGAAGGATTCGATAACCGCACCGCTCGCCATCCCGTTACGCACGGCTTTCAGTTCAAGGACTTCAGCCTGCAGCAGGATAGCATCCAGCAGTTCATCAATACCGGTACCCGCTTTTGCAGATACGTGTACGAACTGGCTTTCGCCGCCCCACTCTTCTGGCAGGATGCCGTACTGAGAGAGTTCGTTCTTAACGCGATCCGGATCGGCTTCTGGTTTATCGATTTTGTTCACAGCAACCACCACCGGAACACCCGCCGCTTTCGCGTGCTGGATAGCTTCGATGGTCTGCGGCATTACGCCGTCGTCTGCAGCAACAACCAGGACTACGATGTCCGTTGCCTGCGCACCACGTGCACGCATTGAAGTAAACGCGGCGTGCCCCGGGGTGTCCAGGAAGGTGATCATGCCGTTTTCAGTTTCAACGTGGTATGCACCAATGTGCTGGGTAATGCCGCCCGCTTCGCCAGAGGCCACTTTCGTTGAACGAATGTAGTCCAGCAGAGAGGTTTTACCGTGGTCAACGTGACCCATGATGGTCACAACCGGTGCGCGCGGTTCAGCCGCAGCGCCCGTGTCACGGTCGCTCATTACCGCTTCTTCCAGCTCGTTTTCACGACGCAGGATAACTTTGTGGCCCATCTCTTCAGCTACCAGCTGTGCGGTTTCCTGGTCGATAACCTGGTTGATGGTTGCCATTGCGCCCAGTTTCATCATCGCTTTGATGACCTGAGAGCCTTTAACCGCCATCTTGTTAGCCAGTTCGCCAACGGTGATGGTTTCGCCGATCACAACGTCACGGTTAACGGCCTGAGCTGGCTTCTGGAAGCCCTGCTGCAGCGAAGAACCTTTACGTTTTCCGCCTTTACCGCCACGTACCGCTGCACGCGCTTCTTCGCGATCAGCTTTTGATTCAGCGTGTTTGTTGCCTTTCTTCGGACGCGCTGCTTTCGCGTTACGACCACGGCCACGGCCGCCTTCGACTTCACGATCGCTTTCGTCTTCTGCCTGACGGGCATGTTGAGAGGTAGTAACGTGATAATCGCTGGAATCTTCAGTTGGTTCCGCGTTATCAGTCCATTTATTTTCTTCCGCCATACGACGTGCTTCTTCAGCAACGCGACGTGCTTCTTCTTCGAGTTTACGACGCGCTTCTTCTTCAGCTTTACGCTTGAGCTCTGCAGCTTCCTGCTCACGGCGGGCTTTTTCAGCCTGGGCGGTTTTAGTCATATCGTCTTGTTGATTGCTCACTTTGTCTTTTTCCGCAGCTTCACGTTTCGCTTGTTCAGCGGCTTCACGTTTAGCTTGTTCTGCGGCCTCACGTTCAGCTTTTTGTTGCGCCTCGCGTTTGGCCGATTCTTCTGCCTCACGACGGGCTTGCTCTTCCGCTTCACGCTGCGCTTGCTCTTCCGCCGCAAGGCGCTCGGCCTCTTGCGGGTCACGTTTCACAAAGGTGCGTTTCTTGCGGACTTCGATTTGTACCGATTTGCTTTTTCCACCGGTACCAGGAATGTTAAGGGTGCTGCGTGTTTTACGCTGCAGCGTTAATTTGTCCGGACCTGAATTTTTCTGATTCAGGTGGTCAATTAAAGCTTGTTTCTCTTGTGCGGACACAGAGTCGTCAGCAGACTTCCGGATACCTGCATCAGCAAATTGCTGTACCAGGCGTTCCACGGAGGTCTGTCGCTCTGCGGCCAGCGTTTTAATCGTTACATCTGTCATGCTGTTCCTTCCTGCTACAGTTTATTACGCTTCGTCACCGAACCAGCAAATATTACGGGCAGCCATAATCAGTGCTCCGGCTTTTTCGTCGGTCAACCCTTCGATATCAGCCAGATCATCAATGCCCTGTTCGGCGAGATCTTCCAGCGTACAAACGCCACGGGCGGCCAGTTTGAATGCCAAATCACGATCTATCCCTTCAAGGTTCAGCAGATCGTCAGCCGGTTTGTTATCACCGAGGCTTTCTTCCTGGGCCTGTGCAATGGTGGCCAGTGCATTTTTAGCACGCTCACGCAGTGCTTCAACGGTCGGCTCATCAAGGCCTTCGATTTCCAACAGCTCTTTCATCGGCACATAGGCCAGTTCTTCCAGCGTCGAGAAACCTTCTTCTACCAGGACAGTCGCGAAGTCTTCGTCAATGTCGAGATAACGGGTGAAGGTGTCAATCGCTGCATGCGCTTCCGCCTGATGCTTAGCCTGCAGGTCGTCAACGGTCATTACGTTGAGTTCCCAACCGCTGAGCTGCGAAGCCAGACGCACGTTCTGACCGTTACGGCCAATCGCCTGCGCCAGGTTACCGGCTTCAACGGCGATATCCATGGTGTGTTTATCTTCATCCACCACGATAGAAGCAACGTCTGCCGGTGCCATCGCATTAATCACGAACTGCGCCGGGTTATCATCCCACAGGACGATATCGATACGCTCGCCGCCCAGTTCAGTAGAAACCGCCTGAACACGCGCGCCACGCATACCTACGCAAGCACCTACCGGATCGATACGTTTATCGTTGGTTTTCACCGCGATTTTCGCACGAGAACCCGGGTCGCGAGCCGCTGCTTTAATTTCAATCACTTCTTCGCCGATTTCTGGCACTTCAATGCGGAACAGTTCGATCAGCATTTCCGGCTTGGAACGGGTAACGAACAGCTGCGCGCCACGCGCTTCCGGGCGAACGGAATAAAGCACGCCACGAACGCGGTCGCCAGGGCGGAAGTTTTCACGCGGCAGCATATCTTCGCGCAGGATCACGGCTTCAGCGTTGTTGCCCAGATCCAGAGAGATGTTGTCGCGGTTTACTTTTTTCACCACGCCGGTGATGATTTCACCTTCGTGTTCACGGAACTGATCAACCACCATCGCACGTTCGGCTTCACGCACTTTCTGCACGATAACCTGTTTTGCCGTCTGGGTGGTGATACGGTCAAAGGTAACAGACTCAATCTGATCTTCAACGTAATCGCCCAGGTTCAGGCTTTCATCTTCATAACGTGCGGCTTCAAGGGTGATTTCCTTGGTCGGCTGGGTGACTTCATCAACAACTAACCAGCGACGGAAGGTGTCAAAATCACCGCTTTTGCGATCGATCTGTACGCGGACGTCGATCTCTTGTTCATATTTTTTCTTTGTTGCTGTCGCCAGCGCGCTTTCCAATGCTTCGAAAATCTTCTCGCGAGGTAGCGCCTTTTCATTGGATACGGCTTCAACTACAGCCAAAATTTCTTTGTTCATCGCGGGCTTTTCACCTCATCCAGACTATTAAAAGTGGGGAACCAGGTTCGCCTTCTGGATATTACTCAGCGCGAACACTTCATCTTTACCTTCGACGGTAACTGTGATCATTTCACCGTCTACCGCTTTGATAACGCCCTGCCATTTACGACGGTTTTGTACCGCCATACGGAGAACCAGAGTCACCTCTTCTCCGACAAAACGGGCGTAGTGTTCAGCCGTGAACAGTGGGCGATCGAGACCCGGAGAGGAGACTTCCAGGTTATAAGCAACGGTGATGGGATCTTCAACATCCAGCACAGCACTTACCTGGTGGCTCACATCAGCACAATCATCAACATTGATGCCATCTTCACTATCAATATAGATGCGCAGTGTGGATGTGCGACCGCGAATAAACTCGATGCCAACCAGCTCAAAACCCAGGGCCTCAACTGGCGCAGTAATCATCTCTGTTAATTTTTGCTCTAATGTGGACAAGCCCACCCCCAAGACATAAAAAAAGGGCCTAAAGCCCAGTTATTCTGTAGTCAGATAACAAAAAACCCCGATAAATCGGGGCTTTATATAACTGAACCCTATAACCGCAACTGCGGTCTGGAGCACTTTCCAGAAGGATTTTTTCAAATCCTACTACGAAGGCCGAAGTCTTCACAGTATATTTGAAAAAGAACTCTAAGGGAAAGTGGTTGCGGGGGCCGGATTTGAACCGACGACCTTCGGGTTATGAGCCCGACGAGCTACCAGGCTGCTCCACCCCGCGCCTGAAACGTGGCAAATTCTACTCGTTTTGGGTAAAAAATGCAAATACTGCTGGGATTTGGTGTACCGAGACGGGACGTAAAATCTGCGGGCATTATAGTGATCCACGCCACATTTTGTCAACATTTATTGCTAATCACGTGAATGAATACCCTGTTCACTTTCATTTGTTGAATACTTTTGCCTTCTCCTGCTCTCCCTTAAGCGCATTATTTTACAAAAAACACACTAAACTCTTCCTGTCTCCGATAAAAGATGATTAAATGAAAACTCATTTATTTTGCATAAAAATTCAGTTAGAGCGGAAATCCAGGCTCATCATCAGTTAATTAAGCAGGGTGTTATTTTATGACGACGATTCTCAAGCATCTCCCGGTAGGTCAACGTATTGGTATCGCTTTCTCTGGCGGTCTGGACACCAGTGCCGCACTGCTGTGGATGCGAAAAAAGGGAGCGGTTCCTTATGCATATACTGCAAACCTGGGCCAGCCAGACGAAGAGGATTACGATGCGATCCCTCGTCGTGCCATGGAATACGGCGCGGAGAACGCACGTCTGATCGACTGCCGCAAACAACTGGTGGCTGAAGGTATTGCCGCTATTCAATGTGGCGCATTTCATAACACCACCGGCGGCCTGACCTATTTCAACACGACGCCGCTGGGCCGCGCCGTGACCGGCACCATGCTGGTTGCTGCCATGAAAGAAGATGGCGTGAATATCTGGGGTGACGGCAGCACCTATAAAGGAAACGATATCGAACGTTTCTATCGTTACGGTCTGCTGACCAATGCTGAACTGCAGATTTACAAACCGTGGCTTGATACTGACTTTATTGATGAACTGGGCGGCCGTCATGAGATGTCTGAATTTATGATTGCCTGCGGTTTCGACTACAAAATGTCTGTCGAAAAAGCCTACTCCACAGACTCCAACATGCTTGGTGCAACGCACGAAGCGAAGGATCTGGAATACCTCAACTCCAGCGTCAAAATCGTCAACCCGATTATGGGCGTGAAGTTCTGGGATGAGAGCGTGAAGATCCCGGCAGAAGAAGTCACAGTACGCTTTGAGCAAGGTCATCCAGTGGCGCTGAACGGTAAAACCTTTAGCGACGACGTAGAAATGATGCTGGAAGCTAACCGCATCGGCGGTCGTCACGGCCTGGGCATGAGCGACCAGATTGAAAACCGTATCATCGAAGCGAAAAGCCGGGGTATTTACGAAGCTCCGGGGATGGCACTGCTGCACATTGCGTATGAACGTCTGCTGACCGGTATTCACAACGAAGACACCATTGAGCAGTATCACGCGCATGGTCGTCAGTTGGGCCGTCTGCTGTACCAGGGACGTTGGTTTGATTCCCAGGCGCTGATGCTGCGTGACTCTCTGCAACGCTGGGTTGCCAGCCAGATCACTGGTGAAGTGACGCTGGAACTGCGTCGCGGGAACGACTACTCGATCCTCAATACCGTCTCTGACAACCTGACCTATAAAGCAGAGCGTTTGACCATGGAGAAAGGCGACTCTATGTTTACGGCTGAAGATCGTATTGGTCAACTGACCATGCGTAACCTGGATATTACCGATACCCGCGAGAAGCTGTTCGGTTATGCCAAAACTGGCCTGCTTTCCTCCTCTGCCGCTTCAGGCGTGCCGCAGGTGGAGAATCAGGAAAATAAAGGCCAGTAATTCAACATCAACCCTGCCCTTCGGGGGTGGGGTTACCCTGCTTATCCTCTGTAAACTCCTTTCTCAGCATCACATAATCGAAAACATCATGGTTTGCATCCACAACCCGTGAGTCTCCTTTATAGTGTGCAATCACTTCCTCCAGCGTTTTCGGTTGCTCCGGCTTTGTTACCCCCATCCACGCATTAATAAGGAAATTATTGTAAGCAGTGGAAAAGATATCGTTTTCCGTTGTGCGATCCACGCCATCCCCAAGAACGGAGCTATACCAGATAAACATCGGGACATGATATGCCTGCTGGCTAGCCTCCCTGCCTCCATGAAAATAGACGTTCTTCTTCGTAGGGTCACGTTCCAGGCCGTGGTCGGCAAAATACATGACCGAGGCGCGGCGATCTTTTAATAATTCAAAAACCTGACCTAGCAAACTATCTGTGTAATAAATGGAGTTGTCATAGCAGGCATCCTGATCGTCCTGCGGTTGAAACACGGCGCTGGATTGCGGATAGGCGCTACAAGCCGGTTCATGGCTTCCATTTAAATGAAGAACAATCAGTTTCTTTTGCTGCGTATTTTGCTGTAACGCTTGCGATAAATGCGGCAACAACAATTCATCAAATCCTCTGACATACACTGTTTCCATGGCGCGCATGGCGATACTGGTGACTGCTGTACCATTCTGCCGAAAAGCGGATTGCGAGCTTAGCCAGAAAGTCTGAAATCCTGCCTGATTCGCCATATTAATAATATTGTCGGGGTAATTATGAATGTCATGATTCAAAACGAAATCAGCAGTTAAAGAAAGGGGAACCGACAGCGCAGTGTAAGGTGCACCGCTTATTGCTTGATTAAACAGTTTGATCTGTTTTCTTTGTGCTTCGACTTGCGGTGTCGTAGAGCGTGTATATCCATACAAAGACATATTGTCGACACGTACAGACTCCCCTACAATCAACACGTAGGTATCAATACCTGTATTCCTGACTGATAATTGAAAATGCGGCACCGTGTTTGCAATTGAGAGTAATCTTTGATGCTCTTTTGCTGCTAAAGCAAAATAATTAAGGTTGAAAAACGGCGTATAGGTAGCAAATCGCGATGCTAGTATATATGGACTGAACGCTTTTTTATTTTTTGCATCTTTATAAGCAAATTGACAAGCGGAAAATAAACTGCCCGAAATGACAATCAGCAATAATATTCCTGTCACTTTTTTTGTCGGCAAGGAAACATCATATTTTATTATTACTGTAAAAAAAAGAAGAGATAACAAGACAAAAGCACACAGATAAGGGATATACATCCCCAGCATTTTGACAACTTCATCTGGATCACTCTGCAGCACGCTAATCGCAAATCCATCATTGAAAGTTGTACCAAAGGTACACCATGAGTAGAGGCTAATACTCATGTCCGCCGCTGTCAGCAACACAAATGGTGCGGCAAAAAGCAGGCGAAGCGGAAGGGATGATATACGTTTAACAACCAGGATGGTCAGAACGAAGAACAGCAATCGCTGAACCATATGTGCCCCAGAAGAAGCGACTAAGTTCGTACTGCCAAACACAATAACGCAGAAATATAACAACCAATGCTCTTTCAAACTTCTAACAAATTTGTTGAATACTGTCATCCAGAAATCCGCGTTCACAATCAATACAAATAATAATCCACAGTGTTCGATCTTATGTCAGACATATTTTTCTACTCTGATTTATATGGACCGAGACATGTTTGGTTTTTTGTTTTAAATGATGTAGCCATCGCGTTATCAGCAATCAAATAAAATCGTCAATGTGTCTCTAAGGAATACATAGAACGTAGTCATCAGTAGTTAAATACTGACAGGTGAATGGTGGTTTATCGAGGAGTAAATATATCCGTATCTGTACTTGAAATGGTGTTGACACCACAAACTCACGTACACATCAAAAGGAAGGAAATTTTTTAATACACGCGTACTAAAACTGCCGCCTCATAGTACGAGCAACTGGGCCAGTCAAACAACGGTGTGAGAAACAGATGCCAGGCATCCATTCTGTGATTATCAAGCTGGAACCAAAACGAAAAAAGACGCTTTTCAGCGTCTTTCTTTCGGAATATTGGTACTGAGGATGGGACTCGAACCCACAAGCCCGTTAGGGCACTACCACCTCAAGGTAGCGTGTCTACCAATTCCACCACCTCAGCACAGATACTACTTTTTAGTTCGGGATATCGCTGGTCGGCTTAGCCGGAGCAGCTGGCTGAGTTTGTTCGGTTTTCGCCGGCGCACTCAGGTTTTCCCATTCGCTACCTTTATTGGTTTTGTTGCTATTGATGTTACCCAGCACCAGACTGATGATGAAGAATAACGTTGCCAGCAGCGCCGTCATGCGGGTCATGAAGTTACCAGAACCACTTGAACCAAACAGCGTAGCGGAAGCGCCTGCTCCGAAGGAGGCTCCCATATCAGCGCCTTTACCTTGCTGCAGCATGATCAGACCTACAAGGCCAATTGCTACAATAAGGAAAACTACTAAAAGAGCTTCGTACATAATCAACCTGTTCCTTGCGGAGTTGCCGCGTACCAATGCTTCAACCAATAAAGCGGGAGTTTTTAATCTTTCCCACTGAAGCGGGTGTGAATACTAACCAAAGCGAATGACCTTCGCAAGGGCAATTTTATCGCATTGTATCAACTGCGGAAAAAAACAGCAAAACCGATGTGCTTAAGAAGAACAAAGGCGACAAGCGCCGCCTTTTTAGCCAGTTAGCTATCGAATCAAACTGCTTTTACCGCGTCAGCGATGCGATGCGCAAATTCGGTTACCTGCGCTTCGTCTTCACCTTCTACCATCACGCGAATTAACGGCTCGGTGCCAGATTTACGCAGCAACACGCGTCCACGGTTGCCCAGCGCCGCTTCAACCTCTGCGGTCACGGATTTAACTGACTCATGCTCAAGCGGATCGCCGCTACCTGCGGTGTAACGCACATTAACCAGAATCTGCGGGAACATTTTCATGCCGCTGCAAAGGTCGTGCAGGCTCATATGGTTACGCGCCATCGCCGCCAGCACCTGCAAACCAGCAACGATGCCGTCACCGGTAGTGGTTTTATCCAGCAGGATCACATGACCGGAGTTCTCGGCACCGATGCGCCAGCCTTTCTCCTGCATTTTTTCCAGTACGTAGCGGTCGCCCACTTTCGCACGAGCAAATGGAATACCTAACTGTTTCAGCGCCAGTTCCAGCCCCATATTGCTCATCAATGTACCCACAGCGCCACCACGCAGCTGGCCCTGACGAAGACCTTCACGCGCGATGATATACATGATCTGATCGCCATCGACTTTATTGCCTTCATGGTCAACCATAATCACGCGGTCGCCGTCACCGTCAAAGGCGATACCGAGATCTGCTTTTTCAGCCAGTACGCGCGCCTGTAACGCACGAACATCAGTTGCGCCCACTTCGGCATTGATGTTTACGCCGTTCGGCTCACAACCGATAGCGATAACATTCGCTCCCAGCTCGCGCAGCACGTTCGGCGCAATGTGATAAGTCGCACCGTTTGCACAATCCACCACAATCTTCAGTTCACTGAGGCTAAGTTCGTTCGGGAACGTGGCTTTGCAAAACTCGATATAGCGACCCGCGGCATCAACGATACGGCTGGCTTTACCCAGTTCTGCCGAATCAACGCAGCTAATCTCTTTTTCCATTTCAGCTTCAATGGCTTCTTCAACTGCATCCGGCAGCTTGGTGCCGTCAATAGAAAAGAATTTGATCCCGTTATCATAAAATGGGTTATGTGATGCAGAAATTACAATCCCAGCTTCGGCGCGGAAGGTACGCGTCAGATAAGCCACGGCCGGTGTTGGCATCGGGCCAGTGAAGAGTGCGGAAAGACCGGCAGCCGCCAGACCCGCCTCCAGCGCCGACTCCAGCATATAGCCAGAAATACGCGTGTCTTTACCAATAATGATCTTACGGGAGCCGTGGCGCGCCAGCACTTTACCCGCAGCCCACCCCAGCTTAAGCACAAAATCAGGCGTGATCGGCGCATCCCCAACACGACCACGAATCCCATCGGTACCGAAATATTTACGATTACTCATAGCGTTTGTTTTCCTTTGCAGACAGAGTGGCTTCCACCACTCGCATCGCTTCTACGGTTTCTTTGACGTCATGAACACGAATAATGTGCGCGCCTTGCATTGCGGCAATGACCGCACAGGCCAGACTACCGCTCAGACGCTCAGATGGCCCAACGTTCAGCAGCTGTCCAATCATCGATTTTCGTGACATACCCACCAATAGCGGCAGGTTGAAATGGTGAAATTCAGCCAGACGCGCCAGTAATGAATAGTTATGGGAGAGATTTTTACCGAAACCGAATCCGGGGTCGAGCAACAATTTCTCTTTTGCGATACCCGCCCGTTCACAACGTGCTATTTGCTCAACAAAGTAGCGATTTACTTCGGCAAAGACATCGTCATACTTTGGTGCTTCCTGCATGGTCTTTGGGTTTCCCTGCATATGCATCAGGCAAACTGGCAAACCAGTTTCAGCGGCAGCTTCCAGGGCGCCGGGTTCGGAAAGGGAGCGGATATCATTAATGATGTGAGCGCCTGCTTTAGCTGACTCACGGATCACTTCTGGTTTGGATGTATCTACCGAGATCCAGACTTCGAAGCGTTGAGCAATTGCCTCAACCACAGGAATAACACGTTGCAACTCTTCTTCAACGCTCACTTCCGCAGCCCCTGGACGTGTGGACTCGCCGCCAACGTCAATGATCGTTGCGCCAGCATTGATCATCAGATTCGCATGTTTCACCGCATCAATCAGCGAATTATGCGTGCCGCCATCGGAGAAAGAATCAGGCGTGACGTTGAGGATCCCCATTACGTGAGGATGGCTAAGGTCCAGTGAAGTGCCCTGGGCAAAGAGTTTCATGGTGTTATCCCTGGTATGAATTGATAAGAAAAAACCCCGGAGCACGCCCCGGGGTTTTCGGTACAAATACAGTCATCTGATGCGGGAACTTACTTGTCGCCTAACTGCTCTGACATGGTGTTACCCGGGTTCGGCGTACGCGGTTCATCAACCGGACGCGGAGCCTTTGGACTACCATTGTCGCCAGAATTATTAGAAGCACCTGGTTCTTCCCAGCCCGCTGGCGGGCGTACATCGCGACGTGCCATCAGGTCGTCAATCTGCGGTGCATCGATGGTTTCATATTTCATGAGCGCATCTTTCATCGCATGCAGAATATCCAGGTTGTCGTTCAACAACTGACGCGCACGATTGTAGTTACGCTCAATCAGTAACTTCACTTCCTGGTCGATGATACGCGCAGTTTCATCGGACATATGTTTCGCTTTCGCCACGCTACGACCGAGGAACACTTCACCTTCTTCTTCCGCGTACAGCAGCGGACCAAGTTTTTCGGAGAAGCCCCACTGGGTCACCATGTTACGCGCCAGGTTGGTCGCAACTTTAATATCGTTGGACGCCCCGGTAGAAACATGTTCCGGCCCGTAGATGATCTCTTCTGCCAGACGACCACCGTACAGCGTAGAAATCTGGCTTTCCAGTTTCTGACGGCTGGCACTGATTGCGTCGCCTTCAGGCAGGAAGAAGGTCACACCCAACGCACGTCCGCGCGGGATAATCGTCACTTTGTGCACCGGATCGTGTTCTGGAACCAGGCGACCGATAATCGCATGGCCTGCTTCGTGGTATGCCGTCGATTCTTTCTGCGCTTCCGTCATCACCATGGAGCGACGTTCCGCACCCATCATGATTTTGTCTTTCGCTTTCTCGAACTCAACCATCGACACAACGCGTTTGTTGCCACGAGCAGCGAACAGTGCCGCTTCGTTCACCAGGTTCGCCAGGTCAGCACCGGAGAAACCAGGAGTACCACGGGCAATGATTGCCGCGTCGATATCGGGTGCCAATGGTACGCGACGCATGTGAACTTTCAGGATCTGCTCACGACCGCGAACATCTGGCAGACCAACCACAACCTGACGGTCGAAACGGCCAGGACGCAGCAGTGCCGGGTCCAGAACGTCCGGACGGTTAGTCGCGGCGATAACGATGATACCTTCGTTACCTTCGAAGCCATCCATCTCAACCAGCATCTGGTTCAGTGTCTGTTCACGTTCATCGTGACCACCGCCAAGACCTGCGCCACGTTGGCGGCCGACGGCGTCGATTTCATCGATAAAGATGATACACGGTGCCGCTTTCTTCGCCTGTTCGAACATGTCACGAACACGGGATGCGCCCACACCGACGAACATTTCTACGAAGTCAGAACCGGAGATAGTAAAGAACGGAACTTTCGCTTCGCCTGCAATCGCTTTCGCCAGCAGCGTTTTACCGGTACCCGGAGGACCGACCATCAGGACGCCTTTCGGGATCTTACCGCCGAGTTTCTGGAAGCGGCTTGGCTCGCGCAGATACTCAACCAGTTCAGCAACTTCTTCTTTTGCTTCGTCGCAGCCCGCAACGTCAGCAAAGGTCGTTTTGATCTGATCTTCCGTCAGCATGCGCGCTTTGCTCTTACCGAACGACATGGCACCTTTGCCACCGCCGCCCTGCATTTGACGCATGAAGAAGATCCAGACACCAATCAGCAACAGCATCGGGAACCAGGAGATGAAGATAGAAGCCAGCAGGCTTGGCTCTTCAGGCGGTTCACCGACAACCTTGACGTTCTTGGTCAGCAGGTTATCCAGTAACTTCGGATCCTGAACCGGAATGTAAGTGGTATAACGGTTACTATCTTTCTTGGTAACGTTGATTTCACGTCCGTTGATACGCGCTTCACGAACCTGGTCGTTATTGACCTCTTGTAGGAAGGTAGAGTAATCCACCTTACGTCCATTAGACTCGCTGGGCCCAAAGCTCTGGAATACTGACATCAGCACAACGGCAATGACCAGCCAGAGTATTAGGTTTTTCGCCATGTCACTCAAGGGATTAACCTCTTATTACAACTGTGTTAAAAACAGCGTCAGGATACTCTATATCCAGCATCTTTCAAACTTTCGTCTGAAATCTCCCGGTTAGGGTTTACGCCCGGTCGCTACAATATACACTTCCCGCGAACGTGCACGAGAAGAGTCCGGCTTACGAACTTTGACCTTCGTAAACAGGGAGCGAATTTCCCTTAGATACTCATCGAAACCTTCGCCCTGGAACACCTTCACTACAAAACTGCCACCTGGCGCTAATACATCACGACACATTTCTAGCGCCAGTTCCACCAGATACATGGCACGGGGGATATCCACCGCCGGTGTTCCGCTCATGTTTGGTGCCATATCGGACATGACAACCTGGACTTTGCTGTCGCCTACGCGCTCCAGCAGTGCTTTCATCACCAGTTCATCACGAAAATCGCCCTGAAGAAAGTCCACACCAACGATAGGATCCATAGGTAAAAGATCGCAAGCGATGATACGGCCTTTGCCGCCAATTTGGGTGACCACATATTGTGACCAACCACCTGGCGCAGCACCAAGGTCGACAACCGTCATTCCCGGTTTAAAGAGTTTGTCACTTTGCTGTATTTCATCAAGTTTAAACCAGGCACGGGAACGTAACCCCTTTTTCTGTGCCTGTTGAACATATTTATCGCTAAAGTGTTCCTGAAGCCAGCGACTGGAGCTGGCAGAACGCTTCTTACCTGTCATTTAACTTTCCCATTGGGATAACTCATCGTAACCAATTGCGTAAATTTTTACGCGCCTATTTGGCGATATATGGGAGATGGCGGTAGAATGACCCGTTTTCAATCCCAACGTAAGCAAAAAAATACGATGAATCTGAGTACTAAACAAAAACAGCACCTGAAAGGTCTGGCACATCCGCTCAAGCCAGTTGTTCTGCTTGGCAGTAATGGTTTGACCGAAGGGGTGCTGGCCGAGATTGAACAAGCGTTAGAGCACCATGAACTCATCAAGGTGAAAATCGCCACTGAAGATCGCGAAACTAAAACCTTGATCGTGGAAGCTATCGTGCGCGAAACCGGCGCCTGTAATGTACAGGTCATCGGTAAAACGCTGGTGCTTTATCGTCCAACTAAAGAACGTAAAATCTCGCTGCCACGCTAAGATTATCCTAAAGTTACACACATTTGCTGTGTAAAACGAGGGATTTTCCGCAAGCAGGAGAGCAAAATGCCACGCTCTGTTCGTTGATAAAAGGCCGCATAGCGGCCTTTTTCCTTTCTTTACAATACATCAACATTTTGAGTATTGGGTAATTCTTACAGGTATTCCACCTTAATTACTTCAAATTCTACATCGCCGCCCGGCGTTTTGATGACCACTACATCATCTTCTTCTTTGCCAATCAGGCCACGAGCAATAGGCGAGTTTACAGAAATCAGGTTTTGTTTAAAGTCAGCTTCGTCATCGCCAACAATGCGATAGGTCTGTTCTTCATCAGAATCCAGATTCAGCACCGTTACGGTAGCACCAAAAATCACGCGACCATTGTTGGGCATTTTGGTGACATCAATTACCTGCGCGTTCGACAGCTTAGCTTCGATATCTTTGATACGGCCTTCGCAGAAGCCCTGCTGTTCACGCGCTGCGTGGTATTCGGCGTTTTCTTTCAGGTCGCCATGCTCACGCGCTTCCGCGATAGCAGCAATGATTTCAGGACGGCGCACAGATTTCAGAAAATCCAGCTCTTCGCGTAATTTTTCAGCGCCGCGTAAGGTCATCGGAATAGCTTGCATTTGTTATACCTCTTGAATATTCCTGATGGGGAGAGTCTCCACTCGCCCCGGCTGTTCGGCATGCCCGGCACAACTCCTCGTCGGGGCCAGAAGCAAAAAAATACCGACCCGGGAACAGGTCCCAGGCCAGCAATAATTCACATTTTGATAATCATTTTACCCTGAAGTTCCCGAAGGGTCATCGTTTACTTTATAGGGCGTTGCGCCGTAGTATGACGGCTCGATTCCAGGTTGTTAGCGCGAGATTATGCGATTTTCCAGATTTATCATCGGATTGACCAGCTGTATAGCGTTCAGTGTTCAGGCCGCGAATGTAGATGAGTACATTACTCAACTCCCCGCTGGCGCCAACCTTGCCCTGATGGTGCAAAAAGTCGGCGCGTCTGCCCCCGCTATTGATTACCATAGTCAGCAAATGGCGCTGCCCGCCAGTACGCAGAAGGTGATCACTGCGCTGGCGGCGTTGATTCAACTTGGCCCCGATTTTCGTTTTACCACGACGCTTGAAACCAAAGGCAATGTGGAAAACGGCGTACTCAAGGGTGACTTAGTGGCGCGATTTGGTGCCGATCCGACGCTAAAACGTCAGGATATTCGTAATATGGTGGCGATCCTGAAAAAATCAGGCGTCTCCCAAATCGAGGGCAATGTGTTCATAGACACGTCCATTTTTGCCAGTCACGATAAAGCCCCCGGCTGGCCCTGGAACGATATGACACAATGCTTTAGCGCCCCGCCTGCCGCCGCCATTGTTGACCGCAATTGCTTTTCCGTCTCGCTCTACAGTGCCCAAAAACCCGGTGATATGGCCTTTGTTCGCGTGGCCTCTTATTACCCTGTGACTATGTTCAGCCAGGTACGCACTCTCCCCCGAGGTTCAGCCGAAGCGCAATATTGCGAGCTGGATGTGGTGCCAGGCGACCTTAACCGCTTTACGTTAACCGGATGCCTACCACAACGTTCAGAGCCGCTACCGTTGGCTTTTGCCGTACAGGATGGCGCCAGCTACGCCGGAGCGATTCTGAAAGATGAGTTAAAACAGGCAGGCATTACTTATTCCGGCACGCTACTGCGACAAACGCAGGTTAACGACCCAGGAACGGTGGTTGCCAGTAAACAGTCGGCCCCTTTGCACGATCTGCTTAAGATTATGCTGAAAAAGTCCGACAACATGATCGCCGATACCGTCTTTCGCATGATTGGTCATGCGCGCTTTAATGTCCCTGGGACATGGCGGGCCGGGTCGGACGCCGTGCGTCAGATCCTGCGTAAGCAGGCGGGTGTGGATATTGGCAACACGATTATTGCAGATGGTTCAGGGCTTTCACGGCATAACCTGATTGCACCAGCCACCATGATGCAGGTGCTGCAATACATTGCCCAACACGACAATGAGCTTAACTTTATCTCAATGCTACCTTTGGCAGGCTACGATGGTTCGTTGCAGTACCGTGCAGGTCTGCATCAAGCGGGAGTAGATGGTAAAGTTTCAGCGAAAACAGGTTCGTTGCAGGGCGTGTATAACCTGGCAGGATTCATCACCACAGCAAGTGGGCAACGAATGGCGTTCGTACAATATCTTTCTGGTTACGCAGTAGAACCCGCGGATCAGCGTAATCGCCGTATTCCGTTGGTACGTTTTGAAAGCCGTTTGTATAAAGATATTTACCAGAACAATTAGTCAAAAAGAAACCCCGGCACATGGCCGGGGTTTCAGATTATTGACAAAGCGCGCTTTGTTTATGCCGGATGCGGCGTGAATGCCTTATCCGGCCTACAAAATCGTGCAAATTCAATATATTGCAATCATCTTGTAGGCCTGACCTGATAAGTGTAGCGCATCAGGCTTATTTGGCGTTTGTCATCAGTGATTAACGCTTGTAAATGAACTCAACGCCTTCTTCGTCGTCTTCGTCCCAGTCGTCATCCCAGTCTTCATCATCCTCTTCAGCAATCTCTTCAAGCTGCTGACGGTGATAATCATCCCACATGAATTCGACTTTCTCAGGCTGTTTCGCTTCTTCTGCCTGCACGACCGGGTTTTCAATGATAAAGGTCATCACATCCCAGCAGAGATCTTTCACGCCCAGTCCGCTCGCCGCAGAGATCAGATAATATTTATCTTCCCAGCCCAGCGCCTCAGCGATCGCTTTCGCTTTCTCTTCAGCTTCTGCTTTATCCAGCAAGTCAATCTTGTTGAAGACTAACCAGCGTGGTTTCGCCGCCAGATCCTGGCTGTATTTTTCCAGCTCGCTGATAATAATACGCGCATTTTCAACCGGATCGGTGCCGTCAATCGGATCGATATCGATGAGGTGCAACAGGACGCGGCAACGTTCC
Source organism: Escherichia sp. E10V10 (assembly GCF_004211985.1). Classification (NCBI taxonomy): domain Bacteria; kingdom Pseudomonadati; phylum Pseudomonadota; class Gammaproteobacteria; order Enterobacterales; family Enterobacteriaceae; genus Escherichia; species Escherichia sp. E10V10. The sequence goes on from NZ_RHJO01000029.1 coordinate 94,539, forward strand.
AGGTGTTTCAGGAAGCGAATGCCCAGACCTGCGCCTTCCGCAGCGCCTTCAATCAACCCCGGGATATCAGCAACAACGAAGCTCTTCTCGTTGTCCATACGTACCACACCAAGGCTTGGTACGAGCGTAGTAAACGGATAGTCCGCTACTTTCGGTTTAGCCGCCGAGACAGCGCGGATAAATGTCGATTTACCGGCATTTGGCATCCCCAGCATACCGACATCAGCCAGCAGCATCAGCTCCAGCAGCAGCTCGCGCTTATCGCCCGGCGTACCGTTGGTTTTCTGCCGTGGTGTACGGTTAACGGACGATTTGAAACGGGTATTGCCCAGACCGTGCCAGCCGCCCTTGGCAACCAGCAGACGCTGACCGTGTTTGGTCATATCGCCCATGGTTTCACCGGTACCCTGGTCGATTACACGCGTACCTACCGGCACTTTAATCGTCACGTCTTTACCGCGCTTACCGGTACAATCGCGGCTTGCGCCGTTTTGACCGCGCTCTGCACGGAAAGATTTTTCAAAACGATAATCGATAAGCGTGTTCAGGTTCTCGTCGGCTTCCATCCATACGTCACCACCGTCACCGCCGTCGCCGCCATCCGGGCCGCCTTTCGGAATATATTTTTCGCGGCGGAAGCTCACGCAACCATTACCGCCATCACCTGCAACGACCAGAATCGATGCTTCATCAACAAACTTCATTTTATTCTCCGTAAATCATTCGCCTGCGCGGGGTTGCGATACCACCGTTGTATGCTTACGTAATCCGCCCCAAATACGATGACCAATGGCGGAATACATCGCGCCCGCAACCACGACAAACGCACCGAGATAACCTAAAAGGTTTAACATCGGTCTGGCGAAGAAATCGGGCCAGGCCAGTGATAAAAGATCTGAAAAAAACAGCGTAAACAGTGGGGTGAGCGTGATGATCGCACTCACCTGCGCTGCCTGCCAGCGAGCCATCGCTTCCGCCAGGGCGCCATATCCTACCAAGGTATTCAGTCCGCAAAAAATTAAACATGCGAGCTGCCAGTGGCTAAGCTGCGCTATCACTCCAGGCTTTGCCAGAGGGAAGAGCGCGATTGTACATAAAGTGTACAGTAAAAACAGGATCTGCGGTGAGGCCAGCCGACGCAATAAAACCTTTTGCGCCACGCCATAACTCACCCAAACCGTCGCCGCACCGACCCCAAAGATAACTCCCCAGGTGTAATCGGTGAGCTTTGTAAATATCTCGACCAGACTGGTGTTAAAAAACATCACCAGGCCGCTCAGGAGCATCAATGCCCCTACAACCTGAGTGCTGCGCATTTTCTCTTTCAGGATAAATACGCTGGCAACCATCATGCCAACCGGCGAGAGTTGCCCAATCACCTGCGAAGCGGTCGGGCTCAGGTATTGCAAGGATGAGCTGAACAGGATGAAGTTCCCAAACAGCCCGGCGGTCGCCACTGCCAACAAAATCAACCAGCGTGGCTTACGAAACACGCGTAATGGCGGCAACCTCTTCTTCACCGCAAGAATGGCACCAAGACCAATACTCGCCATCAAGAAACGGTAAAACACGATTGTCGGAGGCTCCATCACCTCCAGCACCTGCTTCATTGCGATTGGCAACGCCCCCCAGCAAATTGCTGTGGTGAGCGCCAAAAGAATGCCAATGCCTGCCTGCTGCTTCATACCGTATTCCCTGCAAAGCGCATTTGCGGATTAACGCCGCACCATGCGCATTTTACCGGTTATCGAATGTAAAAAGCCCCGCAACGTGTTGCGGGGCTTTCATCCGTTACCGGGACGCGAAAAACTTATTCAGCTTCGATGCTGATAAATTTACGGTTTTTCGGGCCTTTAACTTCGAATTTCACTTTACCGTCTGCTTTAGCAAACAGAGTGTGGTCACGACCGCAACCTACGTTAGCGCCAGCGTGGAATTTGGTACCACGTTGACGAACGATGATGCTACCCGCCAGAACGGATTCGCCACCGAAACGCTTAACGCCCAGGCGTTTAGCTTCTGAATCGCGACCGTTACGTGTGGAGCCGCCAGCCTTTTTATGTGCCATTTGAAATCTCTCCTCAGGTCTTAGGCGCTGATGCCAGTAATTTTCACATCAGTGAACCACTGACGATGGCCCTGCTGCTTACGATAGTGTTTACGACGGCGAAACTTAACGATTTTAACTTTCTCGCCACGACCGTGAGCAACAACTTCAGCTTTGATTACGCCGCCATCAACGAAAGGAACGCCGATTTTGACTTCTTCACCGTTTGCGATCATCAGCACTTCAGCGAACTCAACAGTTTCGCCAGTTGCGATGTCCAGCTTTTCCAGGCGAACGGTCTGACCTTCGCTTACTCGGTGTTGTTTACCACCACTTTGGAAAACCGCGTACATATAAAACTCCGCTTCCGCGCACACCTTTTCAATGATTCAGAGTGCGCTATAAATATTCACAATAGGGCGCGAATATTACGCAAAACGCACGCCTTTGACAAGTGCTACAGTCAATACACGAAGAAAAAAAACACAACTTGTACGGTAACGTTTATCTGTGCCATTTTTTCAGTACAATCACTCTATATTCCTAACCATAAACCCTAAGTTGCCTCTGTTCACAGTAAGGTAATCGGGGCGAAAAGCCCGGCTTTTGCGATGAATTTAGAAAAAATCAATGAGTTAACCGCGCAAGATATGGCGGGTGTTAATGCAGCAATTCTCGAGCAGCTTAATTCCGACGTCCAACTGATCAATCAGTTAGGCTATTACATCGTCAGCGGCGGCGGTAAACGTATTCGTCCGATGATTGCTGTACTGGCTGCACGAGCTGTTGGCTATGAGGGGAATGCACATGTCACCATTGCTGCCCTAATTGAGTTTATCCACACGGCGACCCTGCTACACGACGACGTTGTGGATGAATCAGATATGCGCCGAGGTAAAGCTACCGCCAACGCCGCTTTTGGTAACGCTGCCAGCGTGCTGGTAGGCGATTTTATTTATACCCGTGCGTTCCAGATGATGACCAGCCTCGGCTCGCTCAAAGTGCTGGAAGTGATGTCAGAGGCTGTAAACGTCATCGCGGAAGGTGAAGTTTTGCAACTGATGAACGTTAATGATCCGGACATCACCGAAGAGAACTACATGCGCGTTATTTACAGCAAAACCGCACGTCTGTTCGAGGCTGCGGCTCAGTGTTCCGGTATTCTGGCAGGCTGTACGCCGGAAGAGGAAAAAGGCCTGCAAGATTATGGTCGTTACCTCGGCACCGCTTTCCAGTTGATCGACGATTTGCTCGATTACAATGCCGATGGCGAACAGTTGGGTAAAAACGTCGGCGACGATCTGAACGAAGGAAAACCAACGCTGCCGCTGCTTCATGCGATGCATCATGGCACACCAGAACAGGCACAGATGATCCGTACCGCCATAGAACAAGGGAACGGTCGACATCTTCTGGAACCGGTTCTGGAAGCAATGAACGCTTGCGGCTCTCTGGAATGGACGCGTCAGCGTGCAGAAGAAGAAGCAGACAAAGCTATTGCTGCGTTGCAAGTGTTGCCGGATACCCCGTGGCGAGAGGCGTTAATTGGCCTCGCACACATCGCTGTTCAACGCGATCGTTAATCCCTTCCTGTTATCCCGCGTACTGCGCGGGATAATTCTAATAAACTCCCAAAAATCCTCAATCAATCGCAAAATTATCTGAAATACAGATGACTTATCTTAATATATTCTGAATATTCACACTCCTTACAGGAACTTTTTAGAACAATGCGCCATCAGGAGTATAGTAGCGTTACCCGGAGTGCATGTTCTGAAAATAAGCGACTAACTTAAGGAGTGAGGGAAGATGGAGAATAATTTTATTGACTGGCATCCCGCCGATATCATTGCGGGTTTGCGGAAAAGAGGAACGTCAATGGCGGCGGAATCTCGCAGAAATGGTTTGAGTTCCTCGACACTGGCGAATGCATTATCGCGTCCCTGGCCAAAAGGAGAGATGATTATTGCGAAAGCATTAGGAACTGATCCCTGGGTTATCTGGCCATCACGCTATCATGACCCGCTGACTCATGAGTTTATCGACAGATCGCAGTTGATGCGCAGCTACACCAAACCGCAAAAATGAGTAGCCTGGCGGTAGCCCCGCGAACGGGGCTGCCAGCTATCAGACGATTACTCGCCTTTCACACGCTCAATGTTAGCACCAAGCGCGCGAAGTTTGTCTTCAATGCGTTCGTAGCCACGATCGATGTGATAAATACGATCAACAACCGTAGTACCTTCTGCAATGCAGCCAGCCAGCACCAGACTTGCTGAAGCACGCAGATCGGTTGCCATTACCTGTGCGCCGGAAAGTTTTTCAACACCGTGACAAATAACGGTATTGCTTTCAATTTCGGCATGCGCGCCCATACGGCTCAGCTCAGGTACGTGCATAAAGCGGTTTTCAAAGACCGTTTCGGTGATGAATCCCGTTCCTTCTGCCACCAGGTTCAGCAGCGTGAACTGGGCCTGCATATCGGTCGGGAACGCCGGATGCGGCGCAGTACGTACGTTAACGGCCTTCGGACGTTTGCCGTGCATATCCAGGCTAATCCAGTCTTCACCCACTTCAATGTCCGCCCCAGCGTCACGCAGTTTCGCCAGCACAGCGTCAAGGGTATCTGGCTGGGCGTTACGGCAGATGATTTTGCCGCGAGAGATCGCCGCCGCCACCAGGAAGGTGCCGGTTTCGATGCGGTCAGGAAGCACACGATAGACACCGCCCCCCAAGCGCTCCACACCTTCGATAACAATACGATCGGTACCCTGGCCGCTAATTTTCGCGCCCAGCGTAACCAGGAAGTTCGCGGTATCGACGATTTCCGGTTCACGTGCCGCGTTTTCAATAATCGTGGTGCCTTCTGCCAGGGTTGCAGCACACATAATGGTCACGGTTGCACCAACACTGACTTTATCCATCACGATATGCGCGCCTTTCAGACGGCCATCGACGGAAGCTTTAACGTAACCTTCTTCCAGTTTGATGGTCGCGCCTAATTGCTCAAGGCCGGAAATATGTAAATCAACCGGACGAGCACCAATCGTACAACCACCAGGCAAAGAAACCTGCCCCTGACCAAAACGAGCCACCAGCGGCCCAAGCGCCCAGATAGAGGCACGCATGGTTTTAACCAGATCGTAAGGCGCGCAGAAGACATTAACGTCACGGGCATCGATATGCACAGAACCATTACGTTCTACTTTGGCGCCAAGCTGGCTAAGCAGCTTCATTGATGTATCGACGTCTTTCAGTTTCGGGACGTTCTGGATCTCCACCGGGTCTTCCGCCAGCAGTGCAGCGAAAAGGATAGGCAGAGCAGCATTTTTAGCGCCGGAAATTGTGACTTCGCCCTGGAGCTTCGTTGGCCCCTGAACACGAAATTTATCCATTTAGTATGTTCTCAGTTAACAATTCATATCCGCTACCGGCGTATCGCCCATAGCTCAAAAGCCGTTCAGTTTGCGATCACGCGCCCACTCCGCAGGGGTATACGCTTTGATCGACACAGCATGAATGCGGTTATCCGCAATATATTCCATCAGCGGACCGTAAACCGTCTGCTGTTTTTTAACCCGGCTCATGCCATCAAACATCTCACCCACGGCAATAACCTGAAAGTGGCTGCCATCGCCGGAAACGTGGACTTCCTGGAGGGAAAGAGCGTTCATCAGCACGCTCTGAATTTCATTATTTTCCATGGGATCTTCATTCATCAGTTAATAAACCAGCGAAACATCTTAGAGCAAAGTTGCGCTGTCATAAATAAGCAAAAAGCCTTGCTGATTAATCAGACAAGGCTCGACTTACTGGTAGGTTTGCCGGACTGGCGGGTAACGCCTTATCCAGCCTGAAAAAAATTAACGAGGCAGGACATCAGACGGCAAATTATACAATTTTGCCAGGGTATACACCTTGTCGTTTACCCCCTGAAGCGTCACGCTGTTGCCTTGCTTTTTCGCCAGATCGATCAGATGGAGCAGCAACGCCAATCCACCCGTATCAACGCGGGACACTCGACTAAGATCGATGCGGGTAATCCCCCTCACCGCTTCGTCACGCATTTCCCACAGCGGCAGCAGAACGTCCTGATCCAGCTCTCCGGTCAATACCAGGGTGTCACCCGTCTGCATCCAGCTCAGTGACTCGCTCATTATTTTTTCTCTTCCAGGGTGATTTTCTGTTGAGAAATAGACTTCAGTTGTGCGGTCAGACCATCGATGCCTTTCGTGCGCAGTAAAGTCCCCCACTCATTTTGTTTCGTGGTGATCATGCTGACGCCTTCGGCAATCATGTCATAAGCCTGCCACTTGCCAGTCTGAGAGTTTTTACGCCACTGGAAATCGAGACGTACCGGTGGACGGCCATTCGGGTCAATAATGGTGACACGGATAGGCACAATGGTTTTATCACCCAACGGCTGTTCTGGCGCAATCTGATAGGTCTGACCGTGATACATCGCCAGCGCCTGACCGTAAGCCTGCTTCAGATACTCATGGAAAGCGGCAAAGTAGGCTTCACGCTGGGCTGGGGTCGCGCTTTTGTAGTACTGACCCAGTACCAGCGCACCGGCGTATTTTATCTGTACGTACGGTAGCAGTTCCTGATCGACGATGGTACGCAGGTAATCCGGATTAGCCCGAATTTGCGATTGTTCATTCTTCAGGCGATCGAACGTTTTCTGTGCCGCCTCGTCCATCAGCTTATACGGATTGGTCTGATCTGCCGCGGTTGCCGCACTCAGCGGTGCAATCATTAGCAAAGCGACCATCATTAAACGTTTAAACATGCGTCGGTTCTCCTGAAATTATTTCGTTGTACCCACAGGTTCAGTGGTTTCATTATTACCTGGCACAGCGGCTGGCGCATCGCCACTATTCTTATTGTCATCACCTTTACTGCCGTAAAGGAACTGACCAATGAGATCTTCCAGAACCATCGCAGATTTGGTGTCCTGAATCGTATCCCCCTCTTTCAGAATAGCAGTCCCCAGTTCCGGGTCTTCAAAACCGACGTTTAATGCCAGATATTGTTCCCCAAGCAAACCGGAAGTACGAATGCTCAACGAACTGGTATCAGGAATGTGGTTATAACGTTGTTCAATTTCCAGCGTCACGCGCGGTAGATAGGTTTTCGGGTCCAGCGTAATATCTGCAACCCGGCCGACGACAACACCACCAATACTGACCGGAGAGCGCGCTTTCAGGCCGCCGATATTATCGAACGTCGCATAAAGCGTGTAGGTCGGTTCAGTTCGCATTGACGTCACGTTTGCCGCTTTCAGGCAAACAAAAAGCGCCGCCAGCAGTGCTGCTAATAAAAAGATACCCACCCAAATTTCATTTTTTTTCGTTTGCATGAACTCAATTCCCAAACATCAATGCGGTCAGCACAAAATCCAGCCCCAGAACGGCCAGAGACGAGTGGACAACGGTACGAGTGGTTGCCCGGCTAATCCCGGCAGAGGTCGGGATGGCGTCATAACCGTTAAACAGCGAAATCCACGTCACCGTAATAGCGAACACCACGCTCTTAATCAGACAGTTGACCAGATCCATACGCCAGTCGACGGCGTTTTGCATTGCCGACCAGAAGAACCCACTATCAATGCCTTTCCAACTGACGCCAACCAGCGATCCGCCCCAGATCCCCACGGCGACGAAAATTATCGTCAGCAGCGGTAGTGAAATTACCCCAGCCCAGAAACGTGGGGAAATGACGCGGCGCAGTGGGTCCACGGCCATCATCTCCATGCTGGAGAGCTGCTCTGTGGCGCGCATCAAACCGATTTCCGCAGTTAACGCCGAACCGGCACGTCCGGCAAACAGCAGTGCTGCGACCACCGGCCCCAGTTCGCGCAGCAGCGACAAGGCCACTAGCATCCCCAGACTGGTTTCCGCACTATAAGTGGTCAGCACCAGATAACCTTGCAGACCCAGCACCATTCCGATGAACACGCCAGAAACCACAATAATCAGCATCGACAGGACGCCGACATTATAGAGCTGACGCACCAACAGCGGCGCATGTTTGCGAAATTCCGGTTTGCCGACCAGCGCATTGAATAACATTAACCCGGCCCGCCCGAACGTTCTCAGGGTTTTAATCCCTTTATGTCCGAGCGACGCCAGCGCATTTAACAGCATGAGTGGCTTAACTCCCTGGTAAAAGATCAGCGTGATAATCGCCGGCAGGATAACGGAACGGAACTGGTCCGTCAGCAATCCCGTCCAGAAACTGACGTACGCGAGGATCAGGATTCGCCTGCAACGCCTGGGCGCTACCGTGAGCGACAATCTTTTTGTCTGCCAGGATCCAGGCGTGATCCGCAATACTTAAGACTTCCGGCACATCGTGAGAAACCACCACACAGGTTACGCCCAGCGCGCTGTTCAGCTCGGAAATCAGCTTCACCAGTACGCCCATAGTGATGGGATCTTGCCCAACAAACGGCTCATCAAACATGATGAGATCCGGCTCCAGCGCAATTGCACGCGCCAGCGCCGCACGACGCGCCATCCCGCCTGAAAGCTCCGATGGCATAAGTTTGGCCGCTCCGCGCAGCCCCACTGCTTCCAGCTTCATCATCACCGTACTATGCAACAATGGTGCGGGAAGTTGGGTATGTTCACGCAGTGGATAGGCGACGTTGTCAAAAACGTTCATATCGGTGAACAGCGCTCCGGACTGAAACAACATGCTCATCCGTTTACGCACGGTATACAGGCGCGAACGAGACATCGCCGGAATATTTTCGCCATCAAAAAGGATCTCGCCGTGATCTGGCACGATTTGCCCACCAATCAGACGGAGTAGCGTCGTTTTACCGATGCCTGATGGCCCCATAATCGCCGTGATCTTCCCTCGCGGCACGGTCAGGGAAATATTATCGAAGATGCAGCGATTGCCACGCGTAAAACTGACATCGCGCATATCGACTAAATTCGCCACAGACTGCTCCATAATTCACCCTTTGTCTTGCGTTGATTTTCTAAGCATGGCGCTCAATTTAACCTTGAACCCAACATATTTACAGAATATTACCCGCCGCGGTTAGCGAAAGCTGGCATTTGTTTTACTTTTTAGCCGCATAAAGTCAAAATTAAGAATTCATTACGGCTTTCTGAAAATCTTCAGCGGACCGGCGAGTATACCTGAAGAAAGGACGTTAGATGCTTTTAGCTACGGCACTGTTAATTGTTGGTTTACTTTTGGTCGTTTACAGTGCCGACCGTCTGGTATTTGCCGCCTCTATTCTTTGCCGCACTTTTGGCATCCCACCGCTGATCATCGGCATGACGGTGGTCAGTATTGGTACGTCACTTCCAGAAATAATCGTTTCGCTTGCCGCGTCGCTGCATGAACAACGAGATTTAGCCGTCGGCACAGCACTCGGCTCAAACATAATCAATATTTTACTGATCCTCGGTCTGGCTGCGCTGGTGCGCCCTTTTACCGTACATTCCGATGTTCTGCGCCGTGAATTACCATTAATGTTATTAGTCAGTGTGGTGGCCGGTTCCGTACTCTATGACGGACAACTTGGTCGCAGCGATGGTATCTTTCTCCTCTTTCTGGCTGTGCTATGGCTGCTGTTCATTGTTAAACTTGCACGTCAGGCAGAACGTCAGGGGACTGACAGCCTGACCAGAGAACAGCTTGCAGAGCTACCGCGCGAAGGCGGTTTACCTGTCGCGTTTTTATGGCTCGGCATTGCATTGATTATCATGCCGGTAGCAACGCGGATGGTGATTGACAACGCCACCGTACTGGCGAATTACTTTGCCATCAGCGAGTTGACTATTGGTCTGACGGCAATCGCTATCGGCACTAGTCTGCCGGAACTGGCAACCGCGATAGCAGGTTTTCGCAAAGGTGAAAACGACATTGCTGTCGGTAATATCATTGGCGCAAACATTTTTAATATTGTCATCGTGCTGGGTTTACCCGCGCTGATAACGCCCGGGGAGGTTAACCCACTGGCGTACAGCCGTGACTGCAGCGTGATGCTGTTGGTCAGTATTATTTTTGCGTTGCTATGCTGGCGACGCTCCCGGCAATCTGGCCGTGGCATTGGGGTATTATTAACAGGCGGATTTGTCGTATGGCTGGCGATGTTGTACTGGTTATCGCCAATACTCGTTGAATAACTGGAAACGCATTATGTCGCACGTAGAGTTGCAACCGGGTTTTGACTTTCAGCAAGCAGGTAAAGAAGTCCTGGCGATTGAACGTGAATGCCTGGCAGAGCTTGATCAATACATCAATCAGAATTTCACGCTCGCCTGTGAAAAGATGTTCTGGTGTAAAGGTAAAGTCGTGGTCATGGGAATGGGTAAATCGGGACACATTGGGCGCAAAATGGCAGCAACCTTTGCCAGCACCGGTACTCCGTCATTTTTCGTCCATCCCGGTGAGGCCGCACATGGCGATTTAGGCATGGTCACCCCGCAGGACGTGGTCATTGCGATTTCTAACTCAGGTGAATCCAGCGAAATCACGGCCTTAATCCCGGTACTCAAACGCCTGCATGTACCGTTAATTTGCATCACCGGTCGTCCGGAGAGCAGCATGGCACGCGCAGCAGACGTGCATCTGTGTGTTAAAGTAGCAAAAGAAGCTTGTCCGTTAGGGCTGGCGCCAACCAGCAGTACTACCGCGACGCTGGTCATGGGAGATGCGCTCGCCGTCGCCTTGTTGAAAGCGCGCGGCTTTACCGCCGAAGATTTTGCACTTTCGCATCCAGGCGGCGCACTTGGTCGTAAACTTCTGCTTCGCGTCAGCGATATTATGCATACGGGCGACGAGATCCCGCATGTCAAGAAAACGGCCAGCCTGCGCGATGCGCTGCTGGAAGTCACCCGCAAAAATCTTGGTATGACCGTCATTTGCGATGACAATATGATGATTGAAGGCATCTTTACCGACGGTGATTTACGCCGTGTCTTCGATATGGGCGTGGATGTCCGTCAGTTAGGTATTGCCGATGTGATGACGCCGGGGGGAATTCGTGTACGTCCTGGCATTCTGGCCGTTGAGGCGCTGAACTTAATGCAGTCCCGCCATATCACTTCCGTAATGGTTGCCGATGGCGACCATTTACTCGGTGTGTTACATATGCACGATTTATTGCGTGCTGGCGTAGTGTAAAGATTCAAGGATAAACAACAATGAGTAAAGCAGGTGCGTCGCTTGCGACCTGTTACGGCCCTGTTAGCGCCGATGTGATGGCAAAAGCAGAGAACATTCGTCTGCTGATCCTCGACGTTGATGGCGTATTGTCAGATGGTCTGATTTATATGGGTAACAATGGCGAAGAGCTGAAAGCGTTCAATGTTCGTGACGGTTACGGTATCCGCTGTGCGCTCACCTCTGATATTGAAGTCGCCATCATTACTGGACGAAAGGCTAAACTGGTAAAAGATCGGTGTGCAACGTTAGGGATCACCCATCTGTATCAGGGTCAATCAAACAAGCTTATCGCCTTTGGCGATCTGCTGGAAAAACTGGCGATTGCGCCAGAAAACGTGGCTTACGTTGGTGATGATCTTATCGACTGGCCAGTGATGGAAAAAGTGGGCTTAAGCGTGGCCGTAGCCGATGCGCATCCGCTATTGATTCCGCGCGCTGATTACGTGACGCGCATTGCTGGCGGTCGTGGCGCGGTTCGTGAAGTTTGCGACTTATTACTTCTGGCGCAGGGCAAACTGGATGAAGCCAAAGGGCAATCGATATGAGTAAAGCCAGACGTTGGGTTATCATTGTGCTATCACTGGCGGTTCTGGTGATGATCGGCGTTAACATGACCGAGAAAGACGATACCGCCCAGGTGGTCGTCAACAACAATGATCCCACCTATAAAAGCGAGCATACGGACACGCTCGTCTATAACCCAGAAGGAGCCCTAAGCTATCGATTGATTGCTCAACACGTTGAATATTATTCCGATCAGGCCGTTTCGTGGTTTACGCAACCCGTACTTACCACGTTTGATAAGGATAAAATCCCGACATGGTCGGTTAAAGCAGATAAAGCCAAGCTAACCAATGACCGGATGCTCTATTTATATGGACACGTTGAAGTCAACGCACTCGTGCCGGACTCTCAACTTCGCAGAATCACGACGGATAACGCGCAGATCAATCTGGTGACGCAGGATGTTACCTCTGAAGACCTCGTCACGTTATACGGAACAACATTTAACTCCAGCGGTCTGAAAATGCGCGGCAACTTACGCAGCAAGAATGCCGAGCTGATTGAAAAGGTTAGAACATCCTATGAAATTCAAAACAAACAAACTCAGCCTTAATCTTGTGCTTGCCAGCTCACTTCTGGCCGCCAGCATTCCGGCATTTGCCGTTACCGGAGATACTGACCAACCGATCCACATTGAGTCGGACCAGCAATCTCTTGATATGCAAGGCAACGTGGTTACCTTTACCGGTAATGTCGTCGTGACTCAAGGCACCATTAAAATTAATGCCGATAAAGTGGTCGTTACCCGTCCGGGCGGCGAACAAGGTAAAGAGGTGATTGACGGCTACGGTAAACCGGCAACGTTCTACCAGATGCAGGACAACGGTAAACCCGTTGAAGGTCACGCTTCCCAGATGCATTACGAACTGGCAAAAGATTTTGTCGTTCTGACGGGTAATGCTTATCTGCAGCAGGTCGATAGCAACATTAAGGGCGATAAGATCACTTACCTGGTGAAAGAGCAGAAAATGCAGGCTTTCAGTGACAAAGGTAAGCGTGTGACCACCGTTCTGGTGCCGTCACAGTTGCAGGACAAAAACAACAAAGGCCAGACCCCGGCGCAGAAGAAGGGTAATTAATTCGTTATGGCAACTTTAACTGCAAAGAACCTTGCAAAAGCCTATAAAGGCCGCCGCGTGGTGGAAGACGTCAGCCTGACCGTCAACTCCGGGGAGATTGTCGGTCTGCTGGGGCCAAACGGTGCCGGTAAGACGACCACTTTCTACATGGTCGTTGGCATTGTACCGCGCGATGCGGGCAACATTATTATTGATGACGACGATATCAGCCTGCTGCCGCTGCATGCGCGTGCGCGTCGCGGTATCGGCTATTTGCCGCAGGAAGCCTCTATTTTCCGTCGCCTCAGCGTTTACGATAACCTGATGGCGGTACTGCAAATTCGTGACGACTTATCCGCTGAACAGCGTGAAGATCGCGCGAACGAGCTGATGGAAGAGTTCCACATTGAGCATTTACGCGACAGCATGGGGCAATCGCTCTCCGGTGGTGAACGCCGTCGTGTAGAAATTGCGCGCGCACTGGCTGCGAATCCGAAATTTATCCTCCTCGATGAACCATTTGCCGGGGTTGACCCGATCTCGGTTATCGACATCAAACGTATCATTGAACACCTGCGCGACAGCGGCCTGGGCGTGCTTATCACCGACCATAACGTGCGTGAAACGTTGGCTGTTTGTGAACGCGCTTATATCGTCAGTCAGGGGCATTTAATCGCTCATGGCACGCCGACAGAAATCTTACAAGATGAACATGTTAAGCGTGTATACCTTGGGGAAGACTTCAGACTCTGATAGGGTAGAAGTTTGCGATGTTTTAGCAGGAGAGTACGATTCTGAACATGAAGCAAGGTTTGCAACTCAGGCTTAGCCAACAACTGGCAATGACGCCTCAGCTACAACAGGCGATTCGTCTGTTGCAGTTGTCCACGCTGGAACTTCAGCAGGAGCTACAGCAGGCGCTGGAAAGTAATCCATTGCTTGAGCAAATCGACACTCATGATGAAATCGACACTCACGAAACGCCAGACAGCGAAACGCTGGATACCGCTGACGCGCTCGAACAAAAAGAGATGCCGGAAGAGCTGCCGCTCGATGCCAGTTGGGATACCATCTACACCGCCGGTACGCCATCAGGCACCAGCGGTGACTACATCGACGACGAGCTGCCGGTCTATCAGGGCGAAACGACGCAGACCTTGCAGGATTATCTGATGTGGCAGGTCGAGCTGACACCGTTTTCCGACACTGACCGCGCTATCGCCACCTCCATCGTCGATGCCGTTGATGACACCGGTTATCTGACCGTCCCGCTGGAAGATATTCTCGAAAGTATGGGCGATGAAGAGATCGACATCGATGAAGTTGAAGCAGTTCTGAAACGCATCCAGCGTTTTGATCCGGTCGGTGTGGCAGCGAAAGATCTGCGTGACTGTCTGCTGATCCAACTTTCCCAATTCGATAAAACCACGCCGTGGCTGGAAGAAGCTCGACTGATCATTAGCGATCATCTCGATCTGCTGGCCAATCACGACTTTCGCTCATTAATGCGCGTCACGCGTCTGAAAGAAGATGTGCTGAAAGAAGCCGTCAATCTGATCCAGTCACTCGATCCACGCCCCGGCCAGTCGATCCAGACCGGTGAACCGGAATATGTCATCCCTGATGTGCTGGTGCGTAAGCATAACGGCCAGTGGACGGTTGAACTGAACAGCGACAGTATTCCACGTCTGCAAATCAACCAGCATTACGCCTCAATGTGCAATAACGCACGTAACGATGGCGACAGTCAGTTTATCCGCAGCAATCTGCAGGATGCTAAATGGTTGATTAAGAGCCTGGAAAGCCGTAACGATACGCTGCTGCGCGTCAGTCGCTGTATTGTTGAACAACAGCAAGCCTTCTTTGAGCAAGGTGAAGAATATATGAAACCGATGGTGCTGGCTGATATCGCCCAGGCCGTCGAGATGCATGAATCGACGATATCTCGCGTGACCACGCAAAAGTACCTGCATAGTCCACGAGGCATTTTTGAACTGAAGTATTTCTTTTCCAGTCACGTCAATACCGAAGGGGGTGGCGAAGCCTCTTCCACGGCGATTCGTGCACTGGTGAAGAAATTAATCGCGGCGGAAAACCCAGCGAAACCGTTGAGCGACAGCAAGTTAACCTCTTTGTTGTCAGAACAAGGTATCATGGTGGCACGCCGCACTGTTGCGAAGTACCGAGAGTCTTTATCCATTCCGCCGTCAAACCAGCGTAAACAGCTCGTTTGACCCAACCGATAAGGAAGACACTATGCAGCTCAACATTACCGGAAATAACGTCGAGATCACCGAGGCCCTGCGCGAATTTGTCACCTCAAAGTTTGCCAAACTTGAGCAATATTTTGACCGAATCAACCAGGTTTATGTTGTTCTGAAAGTGGAGAAAGTCACCCACACCTCAGATGCAACACTGCATGTTAACGGTGGCGAAATTCATGCCAGCGCGGAAGGTCAGGACATGTACGCCGCCATTGATGGCTTAATTGATAAGTTGGCACGTCAGCTAACCAAGCATAAAGATAAATTGAAACAACACTAATTGTCCGGGCAATTAGCAAGTGCATGGCGGCCTGTTGTATGGCACAACAGGCCATTTGTACGGTTAATGCTCCGAATCTGCCCCACTGTTTGAGTGGGCAGATTCTTAGGTGAAATTATGACAAATAATGATACAACTCTACAGCTTAGCAGTGTTCTTAACAGGGAATGTACGCGAAGCCGCGTCCACTGTCAGAGCAAAAAACGCGCCCTGGAAATCATCAGCGAACTGGCGGCAAAACAACTTAGCCTGCCGCCGCAGGTGGTTTTTGAAGCTATTCTGACGCGGGAAAAAATGGGCAGTACCGGTATTGGTAATGGCATTGCCATTCCGCACGGCAAACTGGAAGAAGATACCCTACGCGCGGTTGGCGTTTTCGTTCAGCTAGAAACACCCATTGCTTTTGATGCCATCGATAACCAGCCGGTAGACTTACTTTTTGCCCTGTTGGTACCCGCAGACCAAACCAAAACGCACCTGCACACTCTTTCGCTGGTCGCGAAACGTCTGGCGGACAAAACTATCTGCCGCCGTTTACGTGCAGCCCAGAGCGATGAAGAGCTGTATCAAATCATTACGGATACCGAAGGTACTCCGGATGAAACGTAGTTATTCTGTAATGTCTCTTTTAGACGTTGTGAGGAGAAACAGTACATGGTACTGATGATCGTCAGCGGACGTTCAGGGTCAGGCAAATCTGTCGCCCTGCGGGCGCTGGAAGATATGGGTTTTTACTGCGTGGATAACCTTCCCGTAGTGCTGTTACCCGATCTGGCTCGGACTCTGGCCGATCGCGAGATTTCTGCCGCCGTCAGCATTGATGTCCGCAATATGCCAGAGTCGCCAGAAATATTCGAACAGGCGATGAGCAATCTGCCTGATGCTTTCTCACCGCAACTCCTGTTTCTCGATGCCGATCGTAACACGCTGATTCGTCGTTACAGCGATACGCGCCGCCTGCATCCGCTTTCCAGCAAAAACCTGTCGCTGGAAAGTGCTATCGACAAAGAAAGCGATCTGCTGGAACCGCTGCGTTCACGGGCGGATCTGATTGTCGATACATCTGAAATGTCCGTTCATGAACTGGCAGAAATGCTGCGTACCCGCCTGCTGGGTAAACGCGAGCGTGAACTGACAATGGTCTTTGAATCCTTCGGCTTCAAGCACGGTATTCCTATCGACGCGGATTACGTCTTTGACGTACGTTTCCTGCCGAACCCACACTGGGATCCGAAACTGCGTCCGATGACGGGCCTTGATAAACCTGTCGCCGCATTCCTCGATAGGCACACAGAAGTACACAATTTTATCTACCAGACGCGTAGCTATCTTGAGCTATGGTTACCTATGCTGGAAACCAACAACCGTAGCTACCTGACGGTCGCCATTGGTTGTACTGGCGGGAAACACCGTTCGGTGTATATTGCAGAACAGTTGGCTGACTACTTCCGCTCACGCGGTAAAAACGTCCAGTCACGCCATCGCACGCTGGAAAAACGTAAACCATGACCGTCAAACAAACTGTCGAAATCACTAACAAGCTGGGCATGCATGCCCGGCCTGCTATGAAACTGTTTGAATTAATGCAGGGTTTTGACGCCGAAGTGCTTTTACGTAATGACGAAGGCACCGAGGCTGAAGCCAACAGCGTTATTGCGCTGTTGATGCTGGATTCTGCCAAAGGACGACAGATTGAAGTCGAAGCGACCGGTCCGCAGGAAGTTGAGGCGCTGGCCGCCGTCATCGCCCTCTTTAACTCAGGTTTTGACGAAGATTAATCTTCGTCATTCCGACAATTAATTCCCCCAGACACGCCCCTTCCGCCCTAACGTACGAAAAAAGCACAACCCCCAAATATCCCCATTTCTCGCAAATTGTACATTTCGTGCGCTTTTCTGTAAGTATAAAACCTTAAGAAAACCTTAAAAAAGCTTGTTTAGGTTTTGTTTAAGTTAAGCCCTCATACTGGAGACAGTCAGAAAATACCTCCAGGAGATGGCATGATTCGCTTATCTGAACAAAGTCCCCTGGGCACCGGAAGACATCGAAAATGTTATGCGCATCCGGAAGATGCCCAACGCTGTATTAAAATTGTCTACCACCGTGGCGACGGTGGTGATAAAGAGATCCGCCGTGAGTTAAAGTACTATGCGCATCTTGGTCGTCGTTTGAAAGACTGGAGCGGTATTCCGCGCTATCACGGTACGGTTGAGACTGATTGCGGAACCGGTTATGTCTACGATGTCATTGCCGATTTTGATGGCAAACCGTCTATTACACTGAGCGAATTTGCTAAACAATGCCATTACGAAGAAGATATCGCGCAACTGCGTCAGTTATTGAAACAGTTAAAGCGTTATTTGCAGAATAACCACATCGTGACGATGTCGCTGAAGCCGCAGAATATCCTCTGCCACCGCATCAGTGAGTCAGAAATTATCCCTGTCGTCTGTGACAACATTGGTGAAAGCACGTTGATTCCACTGGCGACCTGGTCGAAGTGGTGTTGTCTGCGTAAGCAAAAGCGGTTGTGGCGACGTTTTATCACTCAACCAGCGTTAGCTGTTGCTCTGCAAAAAGAGGCGCAACCGCGTGACAGCAAAAAGCTCGCCCTCTCCTCGCGCGAAGCCTAATACAGCTGGTGTTGTTGCATAAACGACTCACCGCCTAACTGATGCATTTGCTGCAAAAGCCACGCCTGACGGCTACGCACGTAGCCCGAAGGTGCAGTAACTTTGAAACGAAGTGGATTGGGTAATACAGCCGCCAGTAACGCTGCTTCCGAACGGGTAAGTTTGCTGGCAGATTTATGGAAATAACGCTGTGCCGCAGCCTCGACGCCAAACACACCTTCGCCAAATTCGGCGACATTCAGGTAAACCGTCAGGATGCGCTTTTTGCTCCAGACCGTTTCTATCCCCAGTGTTAATCCGGCTTCCAGCCCTTTTCTTACCCAGCTTCGCCCATCCCACAAAAAGAGATTTTTGGCTGTCTGCTGCGAAATTGTTGATGCGCCGCGAATGCGGTTTTCATTGCGCTCGTTGTGCGCCAGGGCTTTCTCAATGGAAGCGACATCAAAACCCCAGTGCTCGGGAAATTTCTGATCTTCTGCGGCAATCACCGCCAGCCCCATCCACGGCGAGATTTGATCCATACTGACCCAGTCAGAATGCGCCACATAACGAAAGTTGCCATGCAGCCAGGCACTTAGCTGACGCTCGGCCATCACCGCAGAGAACGGGACTGGCGCTATACTAAACAGCGCTATACCCCCGCCCCAGAGCACAACGAGGACAATCAGTAACCGCAGAATGAAACGGCGAACGAAACCGAACGCCGTTATGCGGCGTTTGCTCATTCCGCCAGAACCAGTACGCGGGAAACCAGCTTATCAATGCCACTTGCTGCTTCCGCAATGTTCTGTGCCAACATATACGCAGGCGTGGTAACAATCTTATTGTCTTCATCAACGACAATATCATCTACCGGACATGGCACATGCTCCGCGCCCATCTCTTCCAGCACTTCTGCGGTATCGATATCTGTACCGATAGTCAAACGCAGCGGGAAATTGAAGATTTTCGGCAACATTGCCGGTGCAATACACATAAAGCCAAGCGGTTTTCCGGCCTGATGCATTGCCAGCGCCAGCGCCTTTAACTCACGGTCTACGCTGCATTCACTGCCAAGACTAGCAAAGTTGCTTAAATTCTTTGCCGCGCCAAATCCACCCGGCACAATTAACGCATCAAGTTCGGCGGCATCAGCCTGTGCCAGAGGACGGATCTCACCACGCGTAATACGCGCCGCTTCAATCAACACATTGCGCGTTTCCGCCATTGCTTCACCGGTTAAATGGTTGATGACATCAACCTGCTGCTTATCTGGAGCAAAACAAACTGCCTGCGCGCCGCTGCGAGATATCGCTAATAACGTCAATACCGCTTCATGAATTTCAGAACCGTCATAGACGCCGCATCCGCTCAGAACTACGCCAATTTTCTTCATTGTGATCATCCTTTCGCAATTGACTGAAACACATTAATTTTTTTAATAAAAACGCTACGCATCACACATTTAACTGATTCATGTAACAAATCATTTAAGATTTGCTATCTTAACTGCATGCGGCCTGAAAAACAGTGCTGTGCCTTTGTTACTTATCATAAAAAATTACGGCGCAGCCAAGATTTCCCTGGTGTTGGCGCAGTATTCGCGCACCCCGGTTTAGCCGGGGTCATTTTTTAGCGGCTTTTGCCACCCACGCTTTCAGCACTTCTACGTCGTGACGCCACTCTTCTTTCATCTCTTCAATCCATTCACCAACATTATCTTCCCACGCAGGAAGATCGGGAGACTGAATTTGCTGCCCCAGCTGTTGTAGATGGCGTAACCCCACTGAGCCCGCTGCGCCTTTAATTTTATGTCCTTCCTCAACGATGCCTTTTTTGTCCTGTGCCGTCAGGTTCGACTCCAGTACGCTGACATAGCCCGGCATCATCTTCTCAAACACGGCCAACCCGTCGGTAATCAGCTTCGGTCCTACAAGTTCGAGATACTGTTCCAGCATGGGAATATCGAGCAATGCTTCTGATTTATCACTCTCTTCTGTCGTCACCGTGCTCTCCTCATCATCCTGGGTATCCCAGAATTTCTTGATCATCGCGGTTAGCGCCGGAACAGAAAGCGGCTTACTCAGCACATCATCCATTCCAGCATTGAGGTACTCTTGTTTGTCTTTCAGCACGTTGGCGGTTAAGGCCACCAGCGGTGGTAAATCTTCACGCGGATAACGCTTCGTCAGTTCGCGAGATATATCCAGCCCGGTCATATCTGGTAACTGAATATCCAGCAATACAAGGTCGTATTCGCCCGGCTTAAACATCTCCAGTGCTGCCTTACCAGACATAGCCACATCAACGCTGTTGCCCAGTTTTTCCAGCACCGAACGGGCAACGATGACGTTCAGCTCAATGTCTTCTACCAACAGCACATTCAGCGCCGGTAAAGGCATATCATCTTCATCAAACGCGTCATCCACTTCTTCCGCCACCGACGGCGCGTGGATCGTCAGGGTAAAGGTCGAGCCTTTACCTTGTTCGCTGGTGACTGTGATATCACCACCCATATTTTTCGCCAGTCGACGAGAAACCGCCAGGCCAATACCCGTACCGGTTGCAGGTTTGCCACCGTGGCTGTCTTTCACCTGGTAATACATGGCGAAAATTTTATCCAGTTCATTCTGTGGAATACCGATGCCGGAGTCTTCCACTTCAAAATGCAGCATGTCGCCTTCGTCATAACGTACGCGAACAGTCACCTGGCCCTTCTGGGTAAATTTCACAGCGTTACTGATTAAGTTCCACAGGATCTGGCGTAAGCGAGTCCCGTCGGTAATCACCTGATGCGGCAACGGCAGTGTTGGTTCAAGAACAAAGCGCAAGCCTTTTTGTTGCGCCTGCAGTGCGGAGAGGTTTTCCAGATCGGCCAGGAAACTGGTGAAATCAACCGGCTGGTTATCGAGCTGAACTTTACGTCGCTCCATCTTATCCATATCAATAATATCGTTGAAGATATTCCCCAAAGTGATGGCGGAAACATGGATAGTTTTGAGATATTTTTCCTGCTCGGCGGTGAGCTCTGTATCCAGCAGAATTCGGCTTAAGCCGACGATACCGTTCAGCGGCGTACGCAACTCATGACTGATGGTGGAGATAAAGGTTGTTTTGTCGCGGCTGGCGCGTTCTAGCGCATCCTGATAACGCTTACGCTCGGTAATGTCGCGGCCGAACCCCATCAAGCCGTGGCGTTTACCCACGCGGTCGTAGTACGGCACTTTACGGATTTCAAAGCAGGCTTTGCGTCCATCCGGATAATCCAGCCACTGTTCATAGGTCAGTGACACATTATGACGGAACACCTTCTCGTCGGTTTCAATGACTTTCGCTGCGGCTTCCGGCGAGTAAACGTCCGCAGGTTTCAAATGCACCAACTGTTTTTCGCTTTTCCCGGTCAGCAGTTCCATCGCACGGTTACAGCCGGAAAACTCTTTATCTTCGTTACGGTAAAAAACCAGATCGGGTGAAGCATCAAGGAAGGAACGTAAGAATGAAGATTGTTGCTCGAGCTGAATTTGCGTCTCTTCGCGCTCTTTGATTTCAATTTTTAGCTGACCGAAGGTTTCCTGCAATTCGACTTCTGCTTTTTCGCGAACGGCAATTTCCTGATTAAGCTGGGTGATATTATCTTTCAGCTGTACGTTGAGGCTTAGATCGCGCTCGCGCATCTCCTCCAGCTTTTGTACCAGGCGTGACAGGCGTTGCCGTGACTCCTCAAGTTGCTCAACGACTACTGAAAGAAAGTAGACCGCCCATGGCGTAATCAACAAACCAAAGAAAATAGAGCGGATAACATCAATGCTTTCGACCTGACCATGCAGCACCATGGTTACCGCCATTTGTACCACAATGGCAAGAACGACGAGGGCCAGCGCCAGCAACATTGAGAAGCGCACCAGACCTAACTTCATCATCAGGTCAACATAGTACTGCGCCAGCAGACGAATTTGCTTCATTAG
Source organism: Escherichia sp. E10V10 (assembly GCF_004211985.1). NCBI lineage: Bacteria > Pseudomonadati > Pseudomonadota > Gammaproteobacteria > Enterobacterales > Enterobacteriaceae > Escherichia > Escherichia sp. E10V10. The sequence continues at coordinate 116,524 of NZ_RHJO01000029.1, forward strand.
GGGATTCCTTCACGACAACCTGCCCCAATAATACCCAATTCTGGCAGTTACGTTATAAATTGTGTGAGAAATGCGGAATTCCCCTCAATGGCCTACGCCGTTGGAGGTAGCCACGGACGTCCCAGCGCCGATCCCTGTACGCCATGTTCAGTAAGATAGCGATCCAACTCAACCATACCCGTCCAGCGATTTTCACACCATAGCGGTGCAAGTAGCGTCGGGCGACGGGCGCTGGCGGAAATGCGGTGGTAGATAACTTCCGGCGGCGTATGGCGAATCATTTCTCCGGCAGTGAGCGTGTAATCCTCCAGTTCAATACCGTTCAAACGCCCCGCTTCCCAGGCTTTCGCCATAATGCTGCCTTTCACAATATGCAGCGGATGCAGCTTTATGCCGTCCACGCCGGTTTCAACCACTCGCTCCAGCGTTTGCAAACATTCAGCCTGCCCTTCGCCAGGCAGCCCGACAATTAAGTGAGAACACACCTTCAGACCGCGCTGACGTGCCAGCTGGGTTGTACGCTGATAACAGGCAAAATCATGGCCGCGATTGATGCGATGCAGCGTTTTGTCGTGTGCGGTTTGCAGCCCCAGTTCCAGCCACACTTCATAGCCCTGGTCTTTATATTCACAAAGCAAATCAAGCACCGCATCTGGCACGCAGTCCGGGCGGGTACCAACACACAAACCAACGATATTGGCCTGGCTTACCGCCTGTTGATACATAGAACGCAGCACCTGAACTTCAGCAAAGGTGCTGGTATACGCCTGAAAGTAGGCCAGATAGCGTTTCGCGCGGTTAACTAAATTCGCCTGGTGCGCCAGTTGCTCGGCAATGGAACGATGCTGCTGCGCTTCGTCGGCAAACGAGGCAACATTACAGAACGTGCAGCCGCCGCGCCCGATGGTACCGTCACGGTTAGGGCAGCTAAAACCGCCGTGCAGCGTCAGTTTATGCACCTTTTGCCCGTAACGACGGGTAAGATCACCACCAAACATATTGACTAATTTCTGTAACTGCATAATCTGATAGACCGCGCCTTGAAAAGAGGCCAAAGCCTGCCATTTTTAGCTCAATTCGGCGATGACCTGGATCAATCGCCCTGCCCTGCTTTTATCAACTGCATAATCAATCACAATTAATGAAATTCCATGCAGAACAACATGAATTACTTTTGCTTATCTGGCATCGGATTTTTTTATCTCCTTATAGATTTTAGGCAAAAACAGTAGCATGAAACGCCATTGCCGATTAAAGCAGTATAAAATACTGGCTTCTCTGCCTGTTCAAGGCAGGATAAGGGCTATCACGCCTCTAAGGCAGTCAGGAACTGAATGTTTCCCTTATGAGCATCGCATTAAGCCCAAAGAACATATATTCTTTAATTTCAATTAATTAGCAAAGAATTTTGCGCCAAAGCACATTTCCAGACCAATAAGCTTGCCATTTGACCTGTATCAGCTTTCCCGATAAGTTGGAAATCCGCTGGAAGCTTTCTGGATGAGCAGCCTGCTCATCATATTTATGCAGTAATTGAGATCCCCTCTTCACCGTATTAACCGATGCGAAAAGGACAAAAAAGGGGGCGAATGCGAGGTAAGCGTATGACACGCAAACCCCGTCGCCACGCTCTTTCTGTGCCCGTGCGCAGCGGTTCGGAAGTGGGGTTCCCGCAGAGCCTGGGGAGGTTCACTGATATGTTGTACGATAAATCCCTTGAGAAGGATAACTGTGGTTTCGGCCTGATCGCCCACATAGAAGGCGAACCTAGCCACAAGGTAGTGCGTACTGCAATACACGCACTGGCCCGAATGCAGCACCGTGGCGCGATTCTCGCCGATGGTAAAACCGGTGACGGTTGCGGCCTGCTATTACAAAAACCGGATCGCTTTTTTCGCATCGTTGCGCAGGAGCGCGGCTGGCGTTTAGCAAAAAACTACGCCGTCGGGATGCTCTTTCTGAATAAAGATCCTGAACTCGCCGCTGCCGCACGCCGCATCGTTGAAGAAGAACTGCAACGCGAAACCTTGTCGATTGTCGGCTGGCGTGATGTCCCCACTAACGAAGGCGTGCTGGGTGAAATCGCCCTCTCTTCTCTGCCACGCATTGAGCAAATTTTCGTTAACGCTCCGGCTGGCTGGCGTCCGCGTGATATGGAGCGCCGTCTGTTTATCGCCCGCCGCCGCATTGAAAAGCGTCTCGAAGCCGACAAAGACTTCTACGTCTGTAGTCTGTCGAATCTGGTGAACATCTATAAAGGTCTGTGTATGCCGGCGGATCTGCCGCGCTTTTATCTGGATCTTGCGGACCTGCGTCTGGAATCAGCCATTTGCCTGTTCCACCAGCGCTTCTCCACTAACACCGTACCGCGCTGGCCGCTGGCGCAGCCGTTCCGCTATCTGGCGCATAACGGTGAAATCAACACCATCACAGGTAACCGCCAATGGGCGCGTGCGCGTACCTATAAATTCCAGACACCGCTGATCCCTGACCTGCACGACGCCGCGCCGTTCGTCAACGAAACCGGCTCTGACTCCAGCTCGATGGATAACATGCTGGAACTGTTGCTGGCTGGCGGGATGGATATCATCCGCGCTATGCGTCTGTTAGTGCCGCCCGCCTGGCAGAACAACCCGGATATGGACCCGGAACTGCGCGCGTTCTTCGACTTTAACTCCATGCATATGGAGCCGTGGGATGGTCCGGCGGGCATCGTGATGTCTGACGGTCGTTTTGCCGCCTGTAACCTCGACCGTAACGGTCTGCGTCCGGCGCGCTACGTCATCACCAAAGATAAGCTCATCACCTGCGCCTCTGAAGTCGGTATCTGGGATTACCAGCCTGACGAAGTGGTCGAAAAAGGCCGCGTCGGGCCAGGCGAACTGATGGTAATCGACACTCGCAGTGGGCGTATTCTGCACTCGGCAGAAACCGATGACGATCTGAAAAGCCGCCATCCATATAAAGAGTGGATGGAGAAAAACGTCCGCCGTCTGGTACCGTTTGAAGATCTGCCCGATGAAGAAGTGGGTAGCCGCGAACTGGACGACGACACGCTTGCCAGCTACCAGAAACAGTTTAACTACAGCGCGGAAGAGCTGGACTCTGTAATCCGTGTGCTGGGCGAAAACGGTCAGGAAGCCGTCGGTTCGATGGGCGACGACACTCCATTCGCCGTGCTCTCCAGTCAGCCGCGCATTATTTACGACTACTTCCGTCAGCAGTTTGCCCAGGTAACCAACCCGCCAATCGACCCGTTGCGCGAAGCGCATGTTATGTCACTCGCCACCAGTATCGGTCGTGAAATGAACGTCTTTTGCGAAGCAGAGGGCCAGGCGCACCGTTTAAGCTTTAAATCGCCGATTCTGCTCTACTCGGATTTCAAACAGCTCACGACGATGAAAGAGGAGCACTACCGCGCAGATACGCTGGATATCACCTTTGACGTCACCAAAACCACGCTCGAAGCGACGGTCAAAGAGCTGTGTGACAAAGCCGAAAAAATGGTACGTAGCGGCACTGTGCTGCTGGTGCTCTCCGACCGGAATATCGCTAAAGATCGCCTGCCGGTTCCGGCCCCGATGGCGGTTGGCGCGATCCAAACTCGTCTGGTCGATCAAAGCCTGCGTTGCGATGCCAACATCATCGTCGAAACCGCCAGCGCCCGCGATCCGCACCATTTCGCCGTGTTGCTGGGCTTCGGTGCGACGGCTATTTATCCGTACCTTGCCTATGAAACGCTGGGCCGTCTGGTAGACACTCAGGCGATTGCCAAAAATTATCGTACCGTGATGCTGAACTACCGTAACGGCATCAACAAAGGCTTGTACAAAATCATGTCCAAAATGGGCATCTCCACCATCGCCTCTTATCGCTGCTCGAAACTGTTTGAAGCGGTCGGTCTGCACGATGATGTCGTGGGCCTGTGCTTCCAGGGGGCGGTCAGCCGCATTGGCGGAGCAAGCTTTGAAGACTTCCAGCAGGATCTACTGAATCTCTCGAAACGTGCCTGGCTGGCGCGTAAGCCCATCAGCCAGGGCGGCCTGCTGAAATACGTGCACGGTGGCGAATACCACGCCTACAACCCGGACGTGGTGCGCACGCTGCAACAGGCGGTCCAGAGCGGCGAGTACAGCGACTATCAGGAATACGCGAAGCTGGTTAATGAGCGTCCGGCAACCACGCTGCGCGATCTGCTGGCAATTACGCCGGGTGAAAACGCGGTCAACATCGCTGATGTTGAACCGGCAAGCGAACTGTTTAAACGCTTTGATACCGCCGCGATGTCTATCGGCGCGTTAAGCCCGGAAGCCCACGAGGCGCTGGCGGAAGCGATGAACAGCATCGGCGGCAACTCGAACTCCGGTGAAGGCGGTGAAGATCCGGCGCGCTACGGCACCAACAAAGTGTCGCGCATCAAGCAGGTGGCTTCCGGTCGCTTTGGGGTTACTCCGGCGTATCTGGTCAATGCCGACGTCATTCAGATTAAAGTCGCTCAGGGCGCGAAGCCGGGCGAAGGCGGTCAGTTACCGGGCGATAAAGTCACGCCTTACATTGCCAAACTGCGCTATTCGGTGCCCGGAGTGACGCTGATCTCCCCGCCGCCGCACCACGATATCTACTCCATCGAGGACTTAGCGCAGCTCATTTTCGACCTCAAGCAGGTTAACCCGAAAGCGATGATCTCCGTGAAGCTGGTTTCCGAACCGGGCGTAGGCACCATCGCGACTGGCGTGGCAAAAGCTTATGCGGACTTGATCACCATCGCAGGCTATGACGGCGGCACCGGCGCAAGTCCGCTTTCATCGGTGAAATACGCAGGCTGCCCGTGGGAGCTGGGGCTTGTTGAAACACAACAGGCGCTGGTTGCCAACGGCTTGCGTCATAAAATCCGTTTGCAGGTCGATGGTGGCCTGAAAACGGGTGTCGATATTATCAAAGCGGCGATTCTTGGCGCGGAAAGTTTTGGCTTCGGCACCGGTCCGATGGTGGCGCTCGGCTGTAAATATCTGCGTATTTGCCACCTGAACAACTGCGCAACGGGTGTGGCAACTCAGGACGACAAACTGCGTAAGAATCACTATCACGGCCTGCCGTTCAAGGTGACGAATTACTTTGAGTTTATCGCCCGTGAAACCCGCGAGCTGATGGCACAGCTGGGCGTAACGCGTCTGGTGGATCTGATTGGTCGCACCGACCTGCTGAAAGAGCTGGACGGTTTCACCGCCAAACAGCAGAAACTGGCGCTGTCGAAGCTGCTGGAGACTGCCGAGCCACATGCAGGTAAGGCACTCTACTGCACCGAAAACAACCCGCCGTTTGATAACGGCCTGCTGAACGCGCAGTTGCTGCAACAGGCGAAACCGTTTGTCGATGAGCGCCAGAGCAAAACCTTCTGGTTCGATATTCGCAACACCGACCGTTCTGTCGGCGCGTCGCTCTCAGGCTATATCGCCCAGACGCACGGCGATCAGGGGCTGGCTGCCGATCCTATCAAAGCGTACTTCAACGGCACCGCAGGCCAGAGCTTCGGCGTGTGGAACGCAGGCGGCGTAGAGCTGTACCTGACCGGCGATGCCAACGACTACGTCGGTAAAGGCATGGCGGGCGGCTTAATCGCCATTCGTCCTCCGGTTGGCTCAGCCTTCCGCAGCCATGAAGCAAGCATTATCGGCAACACCTGCCTGTATGGCGCGACCGGTGGTCGTCTGTATGCCGCAGGCCGCGCGGGTGAACGTTTCGGCGTGCGTAACTCCGGTGCTATCACCGTGGTAGAAGGCATTGGCGATAACGGATGTGAATATATGACGGGCGGTATTGTCTGTATTCTGGGTAAAACCGGCGTTAACTTCGGTGCGGGTATGACCGGCGGCTTCGCTTACGTTCTCGATGAAAGTGGCGATTTCCGCAAACGCGTTAACCCGGAACTGGTCGAGGTCTTAAGCGTTGACGATCTGGCGATCCATGAAGAGCATCTGCGTGGTCTTATCACCGAGCATGTTCAGCATACTGGCTCTCAGCGCGGTGAAGAGATTCTGGCGAACTGGTCAACCTTCGCCACTAAATTTGCGCTGGTTAAACCGAAGTCCAGTGATGTAAAAGCACTGCTGGGTCACCGTAGTCGTAGCGCAGCAGAGTTGCGCGTGCAGGCGCAGTAAGGGGTAGCAACAATGAGTCAGAATGTTTATCAATTTATCGACCTGCAGCGCGTTGATCCGCCAAAGAAACCGCTGAAGATCCGCAAAATTGAGTTTGTTGAAATTTACGAGCCGTTTTCCGAAGGCCAGGCCAAAGCGCAGGCTGACCGCTGCCTGTCGTGCGGCAACCCATACTGCGAGTGGAAATGTCCGGTACACAACTACATCCCGAACTGGCTGAAGCTCGCCAATGAGGGGCGTATTTTTGAAGCGGCGGAACTGTCGCACCAGACCAACACCCTGCCGGAAGTGTGCGGACGTGTCTGCCCGCAGGATCGTCTGTGCGAAGGTTCCTGCACCCTGAACGATGAGTTTGGCGCAGTGACCATCGGCAACATTGAGCGCTATATCAACGATAAAGCGTTCGAGATGGGCTGGCGTCCGGATATGTCCGGCGTGAAACAGACCGGTAAAAAAGTGGCGATTATCGGCGCAGGCCCGGCAGGTCTGGCGTGTGCGGATGTCCTGACGCGCAACGGCGTAAAAGCGGTCGTCTTCGACCGTCACCCGGAAATTGGCGGCTTGCTGACCTTCGGTATTCCGGCCTTCAAGCTGGAAAAAGAGGTAATGACGCGCCGCCGTGAAATCTTCACCGGCATGGGTATTGAATTCAAACTCAATACCGAAGTGGGCCGCGACGTACAGCTGGACGATCTGCTGAGTGATTACGATGCCGTGTTCCTTGGCGTCGGGACTTATCAGTCAATGCGCGGCGGGCTGGAAAACGAAGACGCCGATGGCGTGTACGCAGCGCTGCCGTTCCTTATCGCCAACACCAAACAGTTAATGGGCTTTGGTGAAACTCGTGAAGAACCGTTCGTCAGCATGGAAGGTAAACGCGTGGTGGTCCTTGGCGGTGGCGATACCGCGATGGACTGCGTGCGCACGTCTGTACGCCAGGGGGCGAAGCACGTTACCTGTGCCTATCGTCGTGATGAAGAGAACATGCCGGGTTCCCGCCGCGAAGTGAAAAACGCGCGGGAAGAAGGTGTTGAGTTCAAATTCAACGTCCAGCCACTGGGTATAGAAGTGAATGGCAACGGTAAAGTCAGCGGTGTGAAAATGGTGCGTACCAAAATGGGCGAACCGGATGCCAAAGGCCGTCGCCGCGCGGAGATTGTGGCAGGGTCAGAACATATCGTTCCGGCAGATGCGGTGATCATGGCGTTTGGTTTCCGTCCACACAACATGGAATGGCTGGCAAAACACAGCGTCGAGCTGGATTCACAAGGCCGCATCATCGCCCCGGAAGGCAGCGACAACGCTTTCCAGACCAGCAACCCGAAAATCTTTGCTGGCGGCGATATCGTCCGCGGTTCGGATTTGGTGGTAACCGCCATTGCTGAAGGCCGTAAGGCGGCAGACGGTATTATGAACTGGCTGGAAGTTTAAGCTCTGTCACAGCGCCACCTCCTCAGAAAAGAGTCGGCGCTGAAATTCTCCTTTCTTTCTGGAAAGCGCCTCGCATAATCTGAAGAAAACCAATGTAATACGCCCACCTGGATTGTTACCGGCAGAGGTCCGGCGTATAGCTGATTCCATTATTCAACACAGCGCCATATAAAGGGACAGATAATGGAATCGCTCTCAGAAGGAACCACAGCAGGCTACCAGCAAATCCACGACGGTATTATTCACCTGGTCGATAGCGCCCGGACGGAAACGGTACGTAGTGTTAACGCGTTAATGACCGCGACGTACTGGGAAATTGGCCGACGGATTGTCGAATTTGAACAAGGTGGCGAGGCCAGGGCTGCGTATGGTGCGCAGCTAATCAAGCGACTATCAAAGGATTTATGTCTAAGGTATAAGCGTGGGTTCTCTGCAAAAAACTTACGCCAAATGAGGCTTTTTTACCTCTTTTTTCAACATGTTGAAATTCGCCAGACAGTGTCTGGCGAATTAACACCATTGGGAATTCCGCAGACACCGTCTGCAGAATTCCCATCGGCAAAGATTTGGCAGACGCTGTCTGCCAAATCTTTCCCTCTGCCCTGGTCCACCTACGTCCGTCTACTTTCCGTTAAAAACGCTGACGCCCGTAGCTTTTATGAAAAAGAGACGCTCCGCTGTGGCTGGTCTGTTCGCCAGCTAGAGCGGCAAATTGCGACCCAGTTTTATGAGCGGACACTACTGTCACATGACAAATCAGCCATGCTGCAACAACACGCTCCTGCCGAGACGCATATTCTTCCGCAGCAGGCGATACGCGATCCCTTTGTGCTCGAATTTCTGGAATTAAAAGATGAATACTCAGAATCCGATTTTGAGGAGGCGCTGATCAACCACCTGATGGATTTCATGCTGGAACTTGGGGATGATTTTGCCTTTGTCGGTCGACAACGAAGGTTACGCATTGATGACAACTGGTTTCGGGTCGATCTGTTGTTTTTCCACCGCCGTTTACGCTGCCTGCTAATCGTCGATCTAAAAGTGGGCAAATTTAGCTATAGCGATGCCGGACAAATGAATATGTATCTCAACTACGCCAAAGAGCACTGGACGCTACCGGATGAAAATCCGCCCATCGGTCTGGTTCTCTGTGCAGAGAAAGGAGCCGGAGAAGCACATTATGCTCTGGCAGGTTTGCCTAACACCGTTCTGGCAAGTGAATATAAGATGCAGCTACCTGATGAAAAACGACTCGCGGATGAACTCGTTCGAACACAGGCGGTGCTAGAGGAAGGCTATAGAGGCCGTTAATTTTAGCGGTTTCGAATTCTGCAGACGATGTCTGCAGAATCTTTAAAACGAACTAAGTTTTAAGCCATTAAATCAGCCTTAACCTTCACCACAACCTTTTTAATCTCACCAGGTTCGCCAACAATGCATCCTGGTTTATGCGGTTCTCCTGGCATAAACACGGCGAACATTCCCGGTTTTAAGATGATGGTTTGCTCGTTTTCAATGGTACTGCAAAGCTGGTAATCATCTTCATGGTGGAACTCTTCACACTGGCGCGCAGTGCCTGCCATGCCAAACAGAATCCGTTCCTCACCGTTTAATAACAGCTGGATATCAATGTATTGTTCGTGCAATTCCGCTTTTTTCTCGACGGGCGATTGAGTGTTAAACGTCATGACATTCATAAAAATATTGTCGCCCTGTAATTCGTAACGACCCGGCGCTTTTTCTTGCGGTCTGGCAGCTAATGCCAGCGTTAACGCGTCCTGTAACGCAGGATGTAACCCAGCAGACGGTAATGACTGTACTTCACCCATCATCATAATTTTTCTCCCTGGGCCAACAGCGCAGCCCCAAGTAAACCTGCATCATGGCGGTAGTGCGCCGCCAGTAAATCAACATGAAATGCCGCTGGCTCCTGCGCCAGATACGTTTCCACCAGCGCCAGATACCCTTCTGCCAGACCAACGCTGCCACCGACCACTACGCACTGGCAATCAGTTGTGGCTTTAATATCAGCGATCAGCCTTGCCAGCACGCGTGCGGAGCGATGAATCAGTTGCTGCGCCTGCTCGTCGCCCTGCCCGGCGCGCGTGAAAATGGTTTTCGCATCCGCGCCAGCCAACTCCCCCTGAGCTGCCGCTGCAATGCCGCGACCAGAAGCAATCGCTTCCACGCAACCTGTGCGTCCACAGCCACAGACTGGACCATGCGGATCGGCAAGCGTATGCCCGATATGTCCCGCCAGACCACCAGGGCCGGTAAGCAGTTTGCCGCTGCTCACTACACCGCCGCCGACACCAGTGGAAACGGTGATAAACACCATCTCGGTTATATCCCCTTCCAGCGCCTGATACTCCGCCCATGCTGCGGCCTGCGCATCATTAATGGCAATGGTCGGCAAATCGGTAAGTTGTTCCAGTGTTTTGACTAACGGAAAGTGTAGCAATCCACCGAGATTATGCGGATTCAGCGCCAGCAGGCTGCCATCGCGGATTATCCCGGTTGAAGCGATGGCAACTTGTTGCGCATGAGCGTGTAACGGGGAGACTAATGCGGATAAGGCATCACGCAGCGCCTGCGGAGTCTGGCTGGCAGGCGTAGGTAGTTCACGGCGATCGCGGATCTGCCCGTCAGCGCCAATCAGCGCGGCGGCAAGTTTAGTACCGCCGATATCAATCGCCAGTGTGGTCATAGCACCGCCTTTTTCATCGCTGTGTTGTACCACTGACAAATGTGTTCAAGACGTGTGATTGCAGAACCGACCGTCACCGCCCACGCGCCGTGGCGCATCGCATCCGCCGCCTGAGCAGGCGTGTTGTAACGCCCTTCGGCAATCACCCGACATCCGGCGTCGCTCAATGTTTTCACCAGCGCCAGATCCGGCTCTTCTGGCGTTTCAGGCGTGGTATAGCCAGAAAGCGTAGTACCAATAATCTCGGCGCCCAGCTTTTGGCATGCCAGGCCGTCTTCCGGCGTTGAGCAGTCGGTCATCGCCAGTAAACCGTGATGATGGATACGTGCCAGCAGCGTTTCAACAGGCACCGGACGCTGTCGGTCGGTGCCGTCAATCGCGATAATGTCCGCGCCCGCCTGCGCCAGCGCATCGACATCTTCAATATAGGCCGTGATGCGTACCGGAGAATCCTCCAGATCGCGTTTCACAATTCCAATAATCGGCACGCTCACCACCGCACGCGTGGCTTGCAGATTTGCCACACCTTCGATGCGAATGGCAACCGCGCCCGCCTGCTCTGCCGCTAATGCCATGGCTGCGACGATTTCGGGTTTATCGAGCGGGCTGTCAGGAACCGGCTGGCAGGAGACAATCAGGCCACCGTTAGCAGCGATTTTTTGATCCAGTTGTGCAAGTAACGACATACTTCTTCCCTTAGCAAAAGGCCCGGCACATGGCCGGGCAACAGGATTAACTTTTGGTTTTGACTAAATCGTTTTTGGCGCTGCCAAACGGCACGGCACCGCTAAATGGTTTGCCGTCGATAGCGTCATGAGTACGCAATGCTTCCGGGCGCAGCCAACGCTGAACACGAGAAGGCATATCCAGCCCAATCAGCAGGATCACCACGAACGTCAGACTGAACGAAAGCGATCCCAGTGCCGTGCCCAGATCCAGACGTTGAGCAATCAGCGCACCAATGATCGGCGCCAGTGCGCCGCCAAGTGCACCAACGTTGTAGGTAAAACCCAGGCCCGCCGCACGCTGATCGGTATCGAAATAACCACCAATCAGTTTCGGTAAGATCCCGGAGATCCCCTGACCGAGCATTTGCTGGAAGAACAGCAACAGACCAAGTACCCAGACGTTTGCACCGCCAATCGCAAATACCGGAATAATCAGCAATTGCGAGGCTAACAGGCTACAAACGTAGGCTTTGCGCGTTCCCAGCCAGTCACCGAGGAAGCCGCCGACACAGCAACCCACCGCCGCCCCAAAGCCGCTAAAGAACAGCACATTGGCGACAGTATGCGGATCATAAGCAAGATCGGTTTTCAGATACGTTGGCAGCAGTGCCTGAATCGGCCACGAGTAGAGGAAAGCAAATAACACAACCACCATCAGCATTACGCCCGTTGGCCAGCGTTTGCCCGTACTCTGTACCATAAAGCTGATAAAGATTGCGGCGCATAACAGCCCGAGAACAGCGACGATTGCGGCATTTTGCAGGTTACCGGCGAAGCAGAACCACAGCGCAGTAGCCGCCGCCAGCGTCATCACGATATTGGCGATGCGATGTTCACCACGGTAGAGAATATCCACCATCGTGCGCACCGGTGCTTTGCCCCCGTGTTTCTCTTTCCAGTCTTCCGCTTCCGGGATGTTTTTCCGCAGCCAGAGAGCAAAGATGATCGGTAAGATGCCGATGAAAAACAGCGCACGCCAGCCCCAGACCGGAACCACCAGGCTGTAGACCTGAGCGGCAACGACGGCCCCCACAGAGAAGCCTGAAATCAGAAAACCACTGGCTTTGTTACGCAGCTGTTTTGGCCAGCTTTCAATGACATAGGTGGCGCTGGAACCGTATTCACCCGCCATCCCCATGCCTATCACCAGACGAGCGATAAACATAGTGATGTAGCCAGGCGCAAAGCCGCAGGCCAGCGTCCCGACCGAGAAGAGAACGATACTGGTGACCATTGCCAGACGACGCCCGTAGCGGTCGCCCATAGCGCCAAGCATCAGGCCGCCGAACCAGCGAGAGATGAAGGCAGCGGAAATCAGACTTGCCGCCTGTACCGTTGTCAGCCCGAATTCACCTTGTACTTCAGTGAGTACCAGGGCAATTAAAACGAAATCAAAACCATCAAGCAGATATCCCAACCAGGCAGCGGAAAATGCGCGCCATTGCGCACGATTGAGATGGCGATACCACGGGATATTCTGGGTTGTAGTACTCATTGTGAGTCTCCCGCGGTGGGCAATGCCCACACGCTTTGGTATGAAAATTGTAGGGTACAGATGCGCTTAGTTCCCCTCACCCGGTAGGGGCGAGCGAGGGGAAAAAACTCACCCGCGCTCTTGCATCAACTGCTGAGCAAGCGCCTTCAGTTCTGGCAGATATTTTTCATCTACCGGACCAAACGGTTTACGGCACAGCGGAACAGACACCACATCCATATAGTGCAGGACGGTTTTCAGGCCGCGGAATACGCCGGTTTTAATGAGCAAATCAATGACTTTGTTGCACTCAGTTTGCAGCTTCTGCGCGGTCTGGATATCGCCTTCTTTCAGCGCCTTCACGATACCCTGATAACGCCAACCCATGATGTTGTAAGTACTGCCGATACCGCCGTCTGCGCCCGCCAGCAGGCCGGAAGCGAAGATTTCGTCGTAACCGTTATAGAGCACCAGATCCGGGTGTTCGCGACGGATCTGTTCCATCTGATAGAGATCGCCAGAGGTCTGTTTCAGCGCACCTACGCCAGGTAACGTAACCAGTGTATTGATCTGATCCAGAGTCAGTTTTACCCCGCTCAGTGCCGGAATGTTGTACACCACCATCGGCAAACCATCCGCCGAGTCAATGATTGACCGATAGTGATCGCAGTGTTCTTCAAAGCTGAAAGGATAGTAGAACGGCGTAACGGCGGAGACGGCATCGAAGCCATAACGTTTGGCTGAAGCCGCAAGCTGTTGGCTTTCAGCAGTACTGACGCAACCTACGTGAGCGATTAATTTAATCTTACCTTTCGCCTCTTCGGCGACGATTTCCATTACCTGTTCACGCTCGGAAAGGCTCTGCACAAAGGCTTCGCCTGTCGAACCACCCACGTACAAACCGTCGATGCCCTGCTGAATATTGAACTGAACCAGGCGGCGCAGACTCGCTTTATCCAGTGCTTGTTGTTGATCAAAAGGAGTCAGGAGTGCGGCCATCACGCCACGTAAATTCGTTGCCATAAATACCTCTGAAGTGATGCTGTCTGTTGAAACGATATACCTTTATACCTGTTATACCAGATCAAATAAGCAACACATCATACAGAACGCTTATAATGCGATCTGCTTCACTAAAGTGGCATTATTTCTTTTTGTGAGTGGTTTGGCCGAAGGCGTGCCAAGTGGCAGAAACGCTGTTGAGATGTGATTGCAACGCGCGATCGGCTTCGTCGGGATCGTGGCGACGGATCGCGTCAACGATCGCAATATGTTGTTGATAGCTGACGTTGTTATGCTCATGCAATGCCTGATCGGCGACCGTTGGGCGCGCGGCGATCAACCAGTCGAGCAAGGCAACGTGGATTGCCTTAAAGATCGGATTACCCGGGATCTCCGCCAGTACGCGGTGGAAATCAACGTCTGAACGAATGAACGCGGCATTGTTATCCAGCGACTGACTGTTGATTTCCAGGGCTTTTGCCAGCAAATCGATTTGTTCATCGGTGGCATGTTCAGCCGCATAGCGCACCAGGCTGGACTCAAAGAACAGACGTAACTGTTCGAAATGGGCTATCCCTCCTGGATGAGAAAGGAAATCTTTCGCCATACCGGACAACTCGCCGATGATGGTGTCCGCAGAAGGACGCGAGACGCGAGCGCGCTCACCGTTATTTATTTGCACCAGACCTTTACGCTTTAACGCCGCCAGTGCTTCACGCACCGAAGGACGCCCGACGTTAAAGAACGCCATGAGTTCGCGCTCAGACGGCAACTGCTCCCCTTCGCCAAACTCGCGGCGGCGGATCATCTGCTCCAGCTCTTCTTCCACCATTTCGGAGAGTTTTTTACGCGCCAGCGGACGGCTACGCAAGTTGCGACCAATTGCAGGTGAAGAATCTTCGTTTTGCGAATCAAATGCGTTCATAAGGCCCATTCTTTAAGGTCAGTGTGATTAACATCATCAATGACATCCTATCACAGGAATGAAAGCAGGGTGAAACGAAGGGTTTTACTCTTCGTACACCATCATTATCGTAATTAATTTAATAATTAACTTTTGCGAAAAATAAATATAACGCAGATAAAAACATCCCAGCTAAATTATTTACAAGAATATTCATAGACATTATGAATATTATGAATGTGTTCTTGCGAAATAATCATAAATATATATTTTATAATGAAAAACTCTCTTTATTACGATTAAAAAATTCGACATCAACACCATAAATAGCCTTGTAAAAAATATAACATCATTGTTTTCAATCTGCCGTTAATGGGATTGACCATATTCTTTTGACACGGAGTTGAACAATGTTCGGCATAATTATTTCTGTCATCGTGTTAATAACGATGGGCTATTTGATCCTTAAAAATTACAAACCACAGGTGGTGCTGGCCGCAGCGGGTATCTTCCTGATGATGTGTGGTGTCTGGTTAGGGTTTGGGGGTGTACTCGACCCCGCCAAAAGCAGCGGCTATCTGATTGTTGATATTTATAATGAAATCCTGCGCATGCTGTCCAACCGCATTGCCGGGTTGGGGCTGTCGATTATGGCGGTGGGCGGTTATGCCCGCTACATGGAGCGCATAGGAGCCAGTCGGGCGATGGTGAGCTTGTTAAGCCGCCCGTTAAAGCTCATTCGCTCACCGTATCTCATACTGTCGGCAACTTACGTCATCGGTCAAATCATGGCGCAGTTTATTACCAGCGCCTCCGGTCTGGGTATGTTACTGATGGTCACGTTATTTCCGACGCTGGTGAGTCTGGGAGTAAGTCGCCTCTCTGCGGTGGCGGTTATAGCGACCACGATGTCCATTGAGTGGGGAATTCTGGAAACGAACTCCATTTTTGCCGCCCAGGTAGCGGGAATGAAAATCGCCACTTACTTCTTCCACTATCAGCTACCGGTCGCCTCTTGTGTCATTCTCTCAGTGGCAATCTCCCACTTTTTCGTGCAACGCGCTTTTGACAAAAAAGATAAAAATATCAATCACGAACAGGCGGAGCAAAAGGATCTCAACAATGTCCCACCGCTCTATTACGCCATTTTACCGGTGATGCCGTTAATCCTGATGCTCGGCTCGCTGTTCCTCGCCCACGTCGGGCTGATGCAGTCAGAACTGCATCTGGTGGTGGTGATGTTACTGAGTTTGACGGTGACGATGTTTGTTGAGTTCTTCCGCAAGCATAACTTGCGCGAAACAATGGACGATGTGCAGGCGTTTTTTGACGGCATGGGTACGCAGTTTGCCAACGTGGTAACGCTGGTGGTCGCGGGTGAAATATTTGCGAAAGGCTTAACGACGATTGGCACCGTTGATGCGGTTATCAAAGGCGCCGAGCATTCTGGCCTTGGTGGCATTGGCGTGATGATTATTATGGCGCTGGTAATTGCCATTTGTGCCATTGTGATGGGCTCCGGCAATGCGCCATTTATGTCATTTGCCAGCCTTATTCCGAATATCGCAGCTGGACTGCACGTACCCGCGGTAGTGATGATTATGCCGATGCACTTTGCCACAACGCTGGCGCGTGCAGTTTCGCCGATTACTGCGGTAGTGGTAGTAACTTCAGGAATAGCAGGCGTTTCGCCCTTTGAAGTGGTGAAGCGGACTGCGATCCCAATGGCAGTCGGATTCGTGGTGAATATGATCGCCACAATTACGCTATTTTATTAAGCCCTTAAAACGACAAAACAGGCCACCTGGGCCTGTTTTTGTTTTACTTCACAACACGTAATGCCGGGCGACCACCACGTGGCGGTTGCGGCGGTTCATCATCAGGATGATTATCATCATCGCGATCTGGCTTATCGCCATCAATGACCGACATAACGGTTTCATTATCTGCCGATACATCTTCATCATTCATGATGCTGGCATCTTCGTCGTAGGCAGCTTCAGGCTCGAACATTGTGCCTGCGCCATTTTCACGGGCGTAGATAGCCAGCACAGCAGCCAGCGGTACTGAAACTTGCCGCGGGATACCGCCAAAGCGCGCGTTAAAGCGCACTTCATCATTCGCCAGTTCCAGGTTGCCGACCGCACGCGGAGCAATGTTGAGTACGATTTGCCCGTCACGTGCATATTCCATAGGAACCTGCACGCCAGGGAGCGTCACATCCACCACCAGGTGCGGCGTGAGCTGGTTATCCAGCAACCACTCATAGAATGCACGCAGCAGATAGGGACGACGTGGTGTTAGCTGTGACAAATCCATACAGATTAACTCCGGCCCAGACGCATTTCACGTTCAGCTTCGGTTAAGGAAGCAAGGAAAGAGTCACGCTCAAAGACGCGGGTCATATAGCCTTTCAGCTCTTTCGCACCCGGGCCGCTGAACTCGATGCCCAGTTGCGGCAGACGCCACAGCAGCGGAGCAAGGTAGCAATCGACCAGGCTGAACTCATCGCTCAGGAAGTACGGCTTCTGACCGAAGACCGGCGCAATCGCCAGCAGTTCTTCGCGCAGTTGCTTACGTGCGGCATCCGCTTCAGAGGCTGAACCGTTGATGATGGTGTTCATCAGCGTGTACCAGTCTTTTTCGATGCGGTGCATGTACAGGCGGCTTTCACCGCGAGCTACCGGGTAAACAGGCATCAGTGGCGGATGCGGGAAACGCTCATCCAGGTATTCCATAATGATGCGAGATTCCCACAGGGTCAGCTCACGATCCACCAGGGTCGGAACGCTCTGATTCGGGTTGAGGTCAATCAGATCCTGAGGCGGATTGTCCTTTTCCACGTGTTCGATCTCGAAACTTACACCTTTTTCAGCCAGCACGATGCGGACCTGATGGCTATAGATGTCAGTAGGACCGGAAAACAGCGTCATTACCGAACGTTTGTTGGCAGCGACAGCCATGAAAACCTCCAGGTATAGTCAGAATTTTTACTGCTACCAGCCACCAGGTGGCCAGTCAGAAGTTGTGTTACCCAGTAAGGAACGACTCTCTTTGTTCGAAAAACAAACAAAAAATGAGCAATACCCGACATTTGGGCAGAAAATTGGATGATAGTTTACCAGATTTTGCGACCTTTGTGGTGAGTCGATGCCGGAAATGGGGAAAAAGAGATGTTCCTTAGTCTGAAATGCTTGACTTAATCCCCACCAGAAATGTTGTTTACCTCTTTTACGCCGTTGCTATCGGTGCGCCCCAGCCATCAAAACTACCGCCATGCTTTTCAGCCAAATCGGTAAGCTGGCATGTAATCTCGGTCATATGCCATTGTTCAGGAGCATCAGTGTTAGTAAATGACGCCATATACCCTGGTTGTTGGTCGTTCATCCGAATGCTCACCAGCGTAATGCCATATGGCAATTTCGTCACGTCCTCCGCAAAGGCGCGTGCAGCAGCTTCTGTCGGCAATGTCGCGTAGTAATCAATGGTGCGTGGAAGAGTCAAATCGTCACCATGTTCCAGCAGCCCACGGCATACGCGGGAATCGTGTATCCAGTTCCAGTCATATTTCGACGGGTACAGGAACTGGCGATAGTAATTTCCGTTATCGTTTTTACTCATACTATAGCTGCAAGAGACTTCTGGGCCACCCGCGAGCAATTTATCCAGCGTTCTTTCCCAGTCCAGTTCTTTTTCCGACTGGAAAACAAAATCGCGCCAGCCTTCTTGTGTTACCACCCCCACCAACCAAATCGGTAATGCCTTGCCCCTCTCCTCAAGCCAGTCCTCGATACGATTTAAACGTTGTGTTTCATCAGGCTGCGGTAAACCGTTTTCATAACAATGGGTATAACGCACACGAAAGAACCAGGTGTGGTTAAGTCGATCAAATCTTTCGTCCTGAATGGCGCCGATATCAACACGTATGCCCGTGACATGGTCATCCACTGTTGTAATAAAGAACTCCCATTTATTCGACAACGTTAAAGATTCTTTCTTGTTAAACAATGCATTAAATAATCCCATCGCGATATCCTTTTCTACAGTACGTGGAAAATACTATTAAAAAGAGAATAATGCTGAAGAGAGAGGGAAAAGAGGCTGGAATCGGACTTTAGCCATAAAAAAACCCGCCGAAGCGGGTTTTTTTCGCAAATTGTATTCTGCCGAAGCAGAAAGCAATTAACGTTTGGAGAACTGCGGACGACGACGTGCTTTACGCAGACCGACTTTCTTACGTTCAACCTGACGAGCGTCACGAGTAACGAAGCCAGCTTTACGCAGTTCAGAACGCAGGGATTCGTCGTACTCCATCAGAGCGCGGGTGATACCGTGACGGATCGCACCAGCCTGACCAGAGATACCACCACCTTTAACAGTGATGTACAGATCCAGTTTCTCAACCATGTCGACCAGTTCCAGCGGCTGACGAACTACCATGCGGGCAGTTTCACGACCGAAGTACTGTTCCAGAGAACGTTGGTTGATAACGATTTTACCGTTGCCCGGTTTGATGAAAACGCGAGCTGCGGAACTTTTGCGGCGACCAGTGCCGTAGTATTGATTTTCAGCCATTGCCTATAATCCCGATTAGATGTCAAGAACTTGCGGTTGCTGTGCCGCGTGGTTGTGCTCGTTACCCGCGTAAACTTTCAGTTTACGGAACATAGCACGACCCAGCGGGCCTTTTGGCAACATGCCTTTAACCGCGATTTCAATCACACGCTCAGGACGGCGAGCAATCATCTCTTCAAAGGTCGCTTGTTTGATACCACCGATGTGACCGGTGTGGTGATAGTACACTTTGTCAGTACGCTTGTTGCCGGTTACAGCAACTTTGTCAGCGTTCAGAACGATGATGTAATCACCGGTATCTACGTGCGGAGTGTATTCCGCTTTGTGCTTACCGCGCAGGCGACGAGCCAGTTCAGTAGCCAGACGGCCCAGAGTTTTACCGGTCGCGTCAACAACATACCAGTCGCGTTTTACGGTTTCTGGTTTAGCTGTAAAAGTTTTCATTAAAAGCTTACCCAATAAATAGTTACACGTTGGTGAACACCCAAACGTCTTCAATTGTTGAGGTTCACACGACAAAGTCCGGCAAACCTACCCCTTCGAATAGCCTATGCCAGCACACAAAAAGTTTCGGGAAAAAAAACTTTCTTGTAACGTGGGGTCGCAGGATTATAGAGAAGTCGGGGTCAAAGATCGACCCCTTTTTGTGATTTATGGCAGGTTTTACCCCGCCAAATGCTCGCGCTTCAAATACTCTTCGCTCTGCATCTCTTGTAGACGTGACAGGCAACGCTGGAACTCAAACTTCAGCCGCTCGCCCTGATAAATTTCATACAAAGACACTTCTGCGCTCACCACTAATTTGACATGGCGCTCGTAAAACTCATCCACCAGCGCAATAAAACGTCGCGCTTCGCTCTCCATCAACCGCGTCATGACTGGCACATCAAACAACATCACTGTGTGAAACAGGCGTGAGAGCGCTATATAGTCATGCTGGCTGCGGGCATCGACACACAAGGTGGTAAAAGAGACGGCAAGCGTCTGATTCTCAACGCCCATTGTCGCCAGCGGTCGATGGTTAATTTCTAACGTCGGTGAATTTTCGCGTTTCGCCCCCGCCAGCACCAACCAAAGTTTATCCATTTGCGCACGGGTTTCATCATTGAGCGGCGACAACCATAAATGCGCCTGGGTAAGCGTTCGTAGTCGATAATCGACGCCTGCATCGACATTCATTACATCGCAATACTGTTTAATGGCGTCGATAGCCGGCAGAAAACGCGCTCGTTGCAGGCCATTACGATAAAGCTCATCAGGTGGAATATTTGACGTTGCGACCAGCGTTATTCCGCGAGCGAACAGGGCTTTCATTAAACCGCCAAGCAACATGGCATCGGTAATATCCGAAACAAAAAATTCATCAAAACAGAGGACATCGGTTTCTGCTTTGAAGCGATCGGCAATAATTTCCAGCGGGTCAGTCTGCCCCTGTAATGCAGTCAGTTCTTCATGCACGCGCAGCATAAAACGGTGAAAGTGCAGGCGCTGTTTCCGCTCACCCGGCAAGCTTTGATAGAAAAGGTCCATCAGCCAGGTTTTCCCGCGTCCTACACCGCCCCACATATATAAGCCACGCACCGGCGTACTGCTTGCCTCTTCGCGCTTACCCCACAGTTTACCGACTCGCGCCATTAACCCACTCGCCCTCGCTGTGGGCGGCGTGCTGTTGATTAATTCCTGGTAGATAATCTCCAGCCGACTGACGGCCTCTTTTTGTACGTCGTCAGGTTGATGGCTGCCCTCATTGAGCGCCTTCAGGTATTGCGATGTCGGGGTAACGCTTTGCATGATGTTCTTGTTATTCCTTGAATAATCGGTGTGCCGTTGTTCACGGTTGGCGAAAAAAAGGCCGTTCTACACTACGCGATATGCAGTCGGGATTCCACTTCTGTGGAATTAACGGTTATAGTGGCATAATCAGCCGCAGGCATGGAGCCTGAAGCCAACACCCTACGGAAACAAAAGACAACGGGAGATGTTCATGACCTGGGAATATGCGCTAATTGGGTTAGTCGTCGGCATCATTATTGGTGCTGTGGCCATGCGTTTTGGTAATCGTAAACTACGCCAGCAACAGGCGTTGCAGTACGAACTGGAAAAAAATAAAGCTGAACTGGACGAGTATCGCGAAGAGTTGGTTAACCACTTTGCCCGCAGCGCGGAATTACTGGATACCATGGCGCATGACTATCGCCAGTTGTATCAACACATGGCGAAAAGCTCCAGCAGCCTGCTGCCGGAACTGTCCGCAGAAGCAAACCCGTTCCGTAATCGTCTGGCTGAGTCTGAAGCCAGCAACGATCAGGCACCGGTGCAGATGCCGCGTGACTATTCTGAAGGCGCATCTGGCCTGCTGCGCACTGGCGCAAAGCGCGACTAATTTATTTTGCGGGCGCAGCCATTGCGCCCTCCTCTTCTCTCCCTCCCCGACTATCATTTAATCTGGTGTCTCATTGTTAGCCGTCTGAAAATTCAATAACATCAAACTGTTTTGAATCTCTTTTTCTTATCATTCAGGTACGAGAGCAGGAATAATGAAAAAACAAACCCAGCTGTTGAGTGCATTAGCGTTAAGTGTCGGGTTAACTCTCTCGGCGCCGTTTCAGGCTGTCGCGTCGATTCCCGGCCAGGTTGCCGGTCAGGCGCCATTGCCCAGCCTGGCCCCGATGCTGGAAAAAGTGCTTCCCGCGGTGGTAAGCGTGCGAGTTGAAGGGACTGCCAGCCAGGAACAGAAAATCCCGGAAGAATTCAAAAAATTTTTTGGCGATGATTTACCGGATCAACCTGCGCAACCCTTTGAAGGTTTAGGCTCCGGTGTCATCATCAATGCCAATAAAGGTTATGTGCTGACCAACAATCACGTCATCAATCAGGCACAGAAAATCAGTATTCAGCTCAATGACGGACGCGAGTTTGATGCGAAGTTGATTGGCAGCGACGACCAGAGCGATATCGCCCTGCTACAAATTCAGAATCCGAGCAAATTAACGCAAATCGCCATTGCCGACTCCGACAAACTGCGCGTCGGTGATTTTGCCGTCGCTGTCGGTAACCCGTTTGGCCTTGGGCAAACCGCGACTTCAGGCATTGTTTCCGCATTAGGTCGCAGCGGGTTAAATCTCGAAGGTCTGGAAAACTTTATCCAGACCGATGCTTCCATTAACCGGGGTAACTCCGGCGGTGCGCTGTTAAACCTTAACGGCGAGTTGATTGGTATTAACACCGCAATTCTTGCCCCTGGCGGCGGTAGCGTCGGGATTGGTTTTGCTATCCCCAGCAATATGGCGCGTACCCTGGCGCAGCAACTTATCGACTTTGGTGAAATTAAACGCGGTCTGTTAGGCATTAAAGGTACCGAGATGAGTGCCGATATCGCCAAAGCGTTTAATTTAGATGTGCAACGTGGCGCGTTTGTCAGTGAAGTTCTGCCTGGTTCTGGCTCGGCGAAAGCGGGCGTGAAAGCAGGCGATATTATTACCAGCCTCAACGGCAAACCGCTCAATAGCTTCGCCGAGTTGCGTTCCCGCATCGCCACCACTGAACCTGGTACTAAAGTGAAGCTTGGTCTGTTACGTAACGGCAAGCCGCAGGAAGTGGAAGTGACGCTTGATACCAGCACATCTTCTTCAGCCAGTGCAGAGATGATTACACCGGCGCTGGAAGGCGCAACGTTGAGTGACAGTCAGCTAAAAGATGGCGGAAAAGGCATTAAGATCGACGAAGTTGTCAAAGACAGCCCCGCCGCTCAGGCAGGTTTACAGAAAGATGATGTAATTATTGGCGTGAACCGCAATCGGGTGAACTCGATTGCTGAGATGCGCAAAGTACTGGCAACCAAACCGGCAATTATTGCCCTGCAAATCATGCGCGGTAATGAGAGCATTTACCTGCTAATGCGTTAATGTCATAAACCGGGCATCAGGCTGACGTGTGATGTCCGGTTAACTCGTGATATGCTGCTGCCGTTCCCTTTTTTAATGACGCCTCCATCATGTTTGTGAAGCTCTTACGATCCGTTGCGATTGGATTAATTGTCGGCGCTATTTTGCTGGTTGCCATGCCTTCGCTGCGCAGCATTAACCCGCTTTCCACACCGCAATTCGACAGTGCTGACGAGACGCCTGCCAGTTATAATCTGGCGGTCCGCCGCGCCGCGCCAGCTGTGGTAAATGTCTATAACCGTGGTTTGAACACATCCTCACACAACCAGCTTGAGATCCGTACGCTAGGGTCAGGTGTGATCATGGATCAACGTGGTTATATCATTACCAATAAACATGTAATCAACGACGCCGATCAGATCATCGTCGCCTTACAGGATGGTCGTGTTTTTGAAGCGTTGCTGGTTGGCTCTGATTCACTGACCGATCTGGCGGTGCTCAAAATTAATGCCACTGGCGGTTTACCCACCATTCCAATCAATTCTCGTCGCATACCGCACATTGGCGATGTAGTGCTGGCGATCGGTAACCCGTACAACCTCGGGCAAACCATTACCCAGGGGATTATCAGCGCCACGGGTCGCATCGGCCTGAACCCGACCGGGCGGCAAAACTTTCTGCAAACCGATGCATCCATTAACCACGGCAACTCCGGCGGTGCACTGGTGAACTCGCTGGGCGAACTGATGGGCATCAACACACTGTCGTTTGATAAGAGTAACGATGGCGAAACTCCAGAAGGCATCGGTTTTGCCATTCCCTTCCAGTTGGCAACCAAAATTATGGATAAGCTAATCCGCGATGGACGTGTTATTCGTGGCTATATCGGTATTGGCGGCCGCGAAATCGCACCATTACACGCGCAAGGTGGTGGTATCGATCAACTGCAAGGGATTGTGGTTAATGAAGTGTCACCTGATGGCCCGGCGGCTAATGCCGGTATCCAGGTCAACGATCTGATTATCTCGGTGGACAACAAACCTGCAATCTCCGCTCTGGAGACAATGGATCAAGTGGCAGAAATTCGACCAGGTTCGGTGATTCCGGTGGTGGTGATGCGTGACGATAAAAAACTGACATTGCAGGTCACTATTCAGGAATATCCAGCGACCAATTAAGTCGTGCGCTCAAAAAAAAAAACCGGAGACGTTGCTCCGGTTTTTTATTATTCGTTAATCAATTACTTATTAACGAACTCTTCGCCCAGGGCGATATCTTTCTTCAGCGTATCCAGCATTCCTTCCAGCGCGTTCTGTTCAAATGCGCTCAGAGTACCGATGGATTTACGCTCTTCTACGCCATTTTTACCCAGCAGAAGCGGTTGAGAGAAGAAACGAGCATACTGGCCGTCACCTTCAACGTAGGCACATTCAACGACACCTTTTTCGCCTTGCAACGCACGAACCAGAGACAGGCCGAAGCGTGCAGCTGCCTGGCCCATGGACAGGGTTGCAGACCCGCCACCGGCTTTCGCTTCAACCACTTCCGTACCCGCGTTCTGGATACGTTTGGTCAGATCAGCAACTTCCTGCTCGGTAAAGCTTACGCCAGGAACTTGAAACAGCAGCGGCAGAATGGTAACGCCAGAGTGACCGCCAATAACCGGAACTTCAACTTCACCCGGCTGTTTGCCTTTCAGTTCAGCGACAAACGTATTAGAACGAATGATATCCAGCGTGGTGACGCCAAACAGTTTGTTCTTGTCATACACCCCCGCTTTTTTCAGCACTTCCGCAGCGATTGCTACCGTGGTGTTTACCGGGTTTGTAATGATACCGATGCACGCTTTCGGGCAGGTTGTCGCAATTTGCTGTACCAGATTCTTCACGATACCGGCGTTAACGTTAAACAGGTCGGAACGATCCATCCCTGGTTTACGCGCTACACCTGCGGAGATTAGAACCACATCAGCGCCTTCCAACGCAGGGGTCGCATCTTCACCAGAAAAACCTTTGATTTTCACAGCAGTAGGGATATGGCTCAGGTCGACGGCCACACCGGGAGTGACTGGAGCGATATCATACAGGGAGAGTTCTGAACCTGAAGGCAGTTGGGTTTTTAACAGTAATGCAAGCGCCTGGCCAATACCGCCAGCAGCGCCGAGGACTGCGACTTTCATCCTAAACTCCTTATTATATTGATAAACTAAGATATGTTGCTCCGCTGCCGCGACCTTAATCCACAAATTAACAGTTTACAATGACCACTTCTCAAGAATGTGTAGTCACGCAAATTTGGCGTTTATGCATTTAATTGACGTAATCAGGAACCTAACTTACGTAATTAACAGCCGCTTATGCATCAGAGCAACATTCCAACAGGTGGTGACAATATACCCTACCGTTCAGCCAAAACAACATCAATTTGATAACAATTAATTTACTTTTAAGCAGAATTTGCGCGCCGTGACGCAGGCATGTTTCTCAATCACGAAATTTGATAAAATCCCGCTCTTTCATAACATTATTTCAGCCTTCTCCAGGGCAGACTGTTTGCATAAAAATTCATCTGTATGCACAATAATGTTGTATCAACCACCATATCGGGTGACTTATGCGAAGCTCGTCTAAGCAAGAAGAATTAGTTAAAGCGTTTAAAGCGTTACTTAAAGAAGAGAAATTTAGCTCCCAGGGCGAAATCGTCGCCGCATTGCAGGAGCAAGGCTTTGACAATATTAATCAGTCTAAAGTCTCGCGGATGTTGACCAAATTTGGTGCTGTACGTACCCGCAATGCAAAGATGGAAATGGTTTACTGCCTGCCAGCTGAACTGGGCGTACCAACCACCTCCAGTCCGTTGAAGAATCTGGTGCTGGATATCGACTACAACGACGCTGTTGTTGTAATACATACCAGTCCTGGCGCGGCGCAGTTGATTGCGCGTCTGCTGGACTCTCTGGGCAAAGCAGAAGGTATTCTTGGCACCATCGCAGGTGATGACACCATCTTTACCACCCCTGCTAAAGGTTTCACCGTCAAAGACCTGTACGAAGCGATTTTAGAGCTGTTCGACCAGGAGCTTTAATCTCTGCCCCGTCGCTTCTGGCGGCGGGGAAAATATTGCATTCTCCATTCATCGCCCTGCTTTCCCCTGCCATTCATTTAACGAATAGTGCGTTTTATAGCGACAAAACATTCACACAACGAATACACAGAGCAAAAAACGCACATTTTGCAAAAAACACATATCTTATTGAAATAAATGTTATTTCCACTAAACGCCCGTATTTTTAATTCACTTTTGTTATAAAAATTAATCTTTTTAACAATTCTCCCTCAATAGAAACAGTTAGCGTGGTATTAATTAGCTCAATAATTAGTGTATACTTAATTTTGTGATATGGGTCACGAAACAAAGGCCCAGCTAAAAGATTATGTCGAGGTAAAAATCATGAAAATCAAAACCACTGTTGCTGCATTAAGTGTGCTCTCTGTTCTCTCTTTCGGTGCTTTCGCTGCCGATTCCATTGATGCTGCACAAGCACAAAATCGTGAAGCCATCGGCACCGTGTCCGTCAGCGGTGTAGCATCTTCTCCAATGGATATGCGTGAAATGCTGAACAAAAAAGCGGAAGAGAAAGGCGCGACTGCTTACCAGATTACCGAAGCGCGTAGCGGCGATACCTGGCACGCCACAGCTGAACTGTACAAATAAACCCTCATCGTCTTGTCCGACGACATTGCCCCCGGTTTGGGGGCTTTTTTTTGCGCTAGTGACGAACATTGAAACGCAAATGCCCTTCCAGCTCTTCCTCCGCCTCATCAAACAGCAATATTAACGCGCCAAAACGCCGACGCGTTTTTTCTCCCAGATGAACAAATTCGATCTCCAGCGGTAGCGGCAGAACATCGTTCATTAATACATCCCACAGTGAGTCGAGATCGCGCACTTTATCTTTCGCCAGACCAAAGGTTTGGCGAAAGTCGCGATAAAAGTCCTCCTGACTCTCAATCTCATCAAAATCAAAGCTATAGATATTCATCTGTTGCCACCGTCACGTTTCGCGGCGAGTTCTGCCGTTCATCGCTAAGTATAGACATGAAAAAACCGACGCTTTTGGCATCGGTTTCTGATTACTGACAAAGTGCACTTTGTTCATGCCGGATGCGGCGTGAACGCCTTATTCGGCCTACCAGGGGGGGGCAAATTCAATATAGGCCTGATAAGCGTAGCGCATCAGACAATTTGGAGTATGTCAGCAATCTCAACCGACACCTTTTGGCGTCGGCTTTGACTTAATTATCGGTTAGCGCGTGCTGGTATTTATGCAGCATACCGGTAAGCCGATGCACCGGTTCCGTGACCTGCGGCGGCGCTTGCCAGATGCGTAGTTTTTCCTGGTAGATATCCAGTTCTTCCAGCAACTGACCGAAGTAACGACGGCGTTTGTCATCGCTGCGGGCAGAAATCACGTGGTCCGCTGTGCGGCGCATTTGTCGGTGAAATGCCGATAAATCATCGTTCACGGGTATCGGCGCATCACGCAATCGCTGGTGAGCGATAATCATCGTTAACGCCAGGCGAAACTTCGGCAAATCGCCGGGAAATTTATTCATCAGCAAAAACAACTGCTGATAAAGCGCTGGCAGATGGTTCTCTTTACGCCGGGCGACATTGGTGGTCATCGCGGAAACAGCGGCAGAAACAAACTGATTAAGCAGCACGCGTCCTGTCCTGTCGCGCGATTTATCCCGCACCAGTAGAATGACGATGAACGCCAGCACACAGCCCACGATTTGCCCCAGCGCGCTATCGAGAAACTGACTGAACTGAAAGGTCATCGGGTTATCCAACACGATAATATTAATCGTACTGGCCAGCGCGCCCATCGATCCCAACCGCCGTTTCTGCACTTCAATACCAAGGAAAAATCCCAGCACCGCCAGGCTAAGGCACAGCAGCAACATACTCTGTTGGGTATTGGGGATAATCACCAAAAAATAGAGCAGTCCTAACGGTAGCGCCGCTACCGTGCCGTAGATAAAGTCGATCGCCACCATGCGTGGATTAGGTAAACGCATTGCCAGCGACGTTACGACGGCAATCATCACCATTGCGCCACTGCCGGAGGTCCATCCGGTCCACAGCCAGAACAAAGTCCCCAGCATGCAGGACAGCGTGGTACGCCAGAAGTTGACCATTGCATGATGACGCTCGGCGGATTCTACTTTTACTTCCGGCTCGCCTTGCAGGATCTCTTCTTCAGTGGCGTTAATTTTGGTGTTACTGATAACGCCTCGCTTGAGCAACTGATAACGCGTTGCCGCCGCAACCCAGCTATAAATAGTGATGGGTGTTTCACGTTCCCCGGTCCAGGCAATCACTCGCCGCAGGCGTTTTAGCTGCTTATGGACGTCCTGCGCAGTTTCTACCGGCGTGTCAAAAAATTCGCGGAAGGTATCAGTGATCAACTCCGGGCGCGAGTTCTGAATGAGATAAGTTTCGCAGGACTGGGTTACCAGCGTCAGCGACAGCGTGTTGATCGCTTTTAAACGCCGATTGGCACGCGCCCAGCGGGAAGATTCCATGTTCAGATTGCTACGCATCCCTTGCAGCGCCGTGGTGCGGCGAACCAGGTCGCCCCAGGCCTTATCAACAATCTCGCCATCACCATGTTTGATGCATAATTGCATTAGTTGATATTGCGCCACCAGCAAACTTTCCAGCTCTCGATCCACTTCTTGTTTGATCGATCGTGGAGAAAAGAGCAGATCCGCCACAATAGCACACACAATACCAATGACGATTTCACTACAACGTTCAACGGCAAACTGCGGCGTCAGCAGCGGTTCTGGCTGAATGGTGATCACAATGATCAGCGCTGTATAACCGGCAAGCCCCCACGCATAGGAGTTCTCTACTCGTACCAGCGAGGAGAGCCAGGTACAAAAACCGGCCCAGATACAGCACACCAGAATCATCAACAATGGCGCACGGATCATCGCAATAATGATCACCAACCCGGCAATACAACCGATAAATGTACCGATGATGCGTAAAAAACCGCGATAGCGGATGGCGCCAGAGTACGGTTCGCCACCGGCGGCAAAGGCAGGACCGGCGGCAACAATCGCCGCGGTCAGAACAGCCCAGCGTGGTGTTTCAAGCTGAAAATGAAAGCCAACAAACAGCGCCAGCACAATGGCGGTCGCCAGTTTTACCGCGAAGCGAATATGTTGGTTAGCAATGGAGAAAATACCCATCGTGATTAACCAAACTCACGCAGGCGATGGGCCATTTTACGGAAGAACGAATCCTGGCTTTCATCGCGATCTTGTTTACCCGTAACCACCACAGTAGCGGTAGTCCCCGCAGGCCAGATGTTATCTTGCTGGTTGTCGAGACGAATACGTACCGGGACACGTTGCGCCAGACGCACCCATTCAAGGTTGGAATCGATGGTCGCCATCCCTTTGTCGTCACGCGTACTGCTGGCGTTAGTGACCCCAGCGGCAACACTATCGACAGTCCCTTTCAGCACTTTATTGCTACCAAGCGGCGTGATTTCTGCGCGATACCCAGAACGTACCCCTTCCAGCTTGGTTTCTTCCATATAGGCCAGCACATAGAAGGAGTTCTGTTTCACCAGCGCTACAGCCGTTGAACCACGCGTAATAAATTCACCGGTATAGACGTTGAGGTTGGTTACCCAGCCATCTGCTGGTGCGCGGATCACGGTACGTTCAAGATCCAGTTTTGCCAGATCGCGGGTTGCCTGAGCTTTCGCTAACTGATGCAGGACCGTTTGCAGCACGTTATTGGCCTGGTCTATCTCTTCGCGAGACATCGCCTGTATGCCGAGACGGTTGCGACGTCCAGCTTCCTGACGTTTTTCCTGCGCCAGTACCTGATAATAGGCAACATCAGCTTCCGCTTCTTCGAGGGCCTTTTGGTAGCGTGGCTGGTCGATGGTGAACAGTACCTGTCCTTTTTTAACCAGCTGGTTATCATGAACATTCACTTGGGTGATGAGTCCGGAGACATCCGGCGCAATCGCGACCACATCGGCGCTAAAGCGCGCGTCACGCGTCCACGGAGATTCGGTGTAATAGACCCAGGCATTAAAAATTGCGATGAAGGCCAGAATGACTAATACGACCGTGATGGCCGTACGGGAGAATTTTCTTATTAGTGTTTTCACTTCAACCTCAAACGAACAGTCGCGATATCAAATAAAACAAACAGCAATAGAGCGCGGTGTTGAACAGCGCCGGATGCCAGACGAAGTCGTAGATACCTGTTGGCACAAGGACCCGGCGCACCAGCCAGAAAATCGCCAGTGATAAAAGCAATTCGAAAAATATCGGTGGGAAGGACAGCCCAAACACCACGATAACGGGAAACAGACTCATGTTGACCTTGGTTGTATAGAGAGAGCAGGTGTTATTATTTTCAGCATCTGTCGCCGCAGAGAAGGGCATAGAAAGCCGGGCGAGAGCAACATTGCTGTAGATTGATATTTAATATATTAGCGTAACTGTTATGCTGTTATCTATATTATGTGATCTAAATCACTTTTAAGTCAGAGTGAATAATGGAACGACTAAAACGCATGTCGGTTTTCGCCAAAGTGGTTGAATTTGGTTCGTTTACCGCCGCCGCCCGACAGCTTCAAATGAGCGTTTCATCTATCAGTCAGACGGTGTCTAAACTGGAAGATGAGTTGCAGGTAAAGTTGTTAAACCGCAGCACACGCAGCATTGGCCTGACCGAAGCAGGTAGAATTTACTACCAGGGCTGCCGTCGGATGCTCCATGAAGTGCAGGATGTCCATGAGCAACTGTATGCCTTCAATAACACGCCTATCGGGACGCTGCGCATTGGCTGTTCTTCAACTATGGCTCAAAATGTTCTCGCTGGGCTGACGGCAAAAATGTTGAAAGAGTACCCTGGTTTAAGCGTCAATCTGGTTACCGGAATTCCTGCACCCGACCTGATTGCCGACGGCCTGGATGTCGTGATCCGCGTCGGCGCGTTGCAGGATTCCAGCCTATTTTCCCGCCGTCTGGGGGCGATGCCGATGGTGGTGTGCGCCGCTAAAAGCTATCTCACACAGTATGGCGTACCGGAAAAACCCGCCGATCTAAGTAGCCATTCATGGCTTGAGTACAGCGTGCGTCCGGACAATGAATTTGAACTGATCGCGCCAGAAGGGATCTCGACTCGCCTCATCCCACAAGGACGGTTTGTCACTAACGATCCAATGACGCTGGTGCGCTGGTTAACGGCAGGCGCTGGGATCGCGTATGTCCCGCTGATGTGGGTGATCAATGAGATCAATCGTGGGGAGCTGGAGATCCTGCTGCCGCGTTATCAGTCGGATCCACGCCCGGTTTATGCACTGTATACCGAAAAAGATAAGCTGCCACTGAAGGTGCAGGTCGTGATCAACTCACTGACGGATTATTTTGTCGAGGTCGGTAAGTTGTTTCAGGAGATGCACGGGCGCGGGAAAGAGAAGTAATTCATGTGCGTGCCGGATAAGGCGTTTACGCCGCATCCGGCAACCAATGCCTGATGCGACGCTTACCGGCCTGGATAGATTACGCGGTACCGCCAACGGTCAGGTTGTCGACTTTAAGCGTCGGCTGGCCCACGCCAACTGGCAAGCTCTGCCCTTCTTTACCACAGACACCCACGCCGTTATCCAGTTTCAGGTCGTTGCCCACCATCGAAATTTGCTGCATGGTTTCGATACCGGAACCAATCAGCGTTGCGCCTTTCACCGGTTTCGTCACTTTGCCGTTTTCAATCAGATACGCTTCTGAGGTGGAGAAGACAAATTTGCCGGAGGTGATATCCACCTGACCGCCGCCGAAGTTCGGCGCATAGATGCCATACTCGACGGATTCAATGATTTCCTGCGGCGTCGATTTACCTGGCAGCATGTAGGTGTTGGTCATACGCGGCATGGGCAGGTGAGCATAGGATTCACGACGACCATTACCGGTCGGCGCCATACCCATTAAGCGAGCGTTGAGTTTATCCTGCATGTAACCTTTCAGGATCCCATTTTCAATCAGCACGTTGTACTGACCCGGCGTACCTTCGTCATCAATCGCCACCGAACCACGGCGATCAACCATCGTGCCATCATCCACTACCGTACACAGTTCAGATGCTACCAGCTCGCCGACCTGGCCACTAAAGACCGAAGTGCCACGGCGGTTGAAGTCGCCTTCCAGACCGTGACCTACCGCTTCATGTAACAGCACGCCCGGCCAACCTGCGCCAAGTACTACCGGCATGGTGCCCGCAGGCGCGGCAACGGCAGAAAGATTGACCAGCGCCATACGCACTGCTTCTTTCGCCCATGCATCCGCACGGACTTCACCGTCGAGATCGGCAAGGAAAAATTCATAACCAAAACGACCGCCGCCGCCGCTGGCACCGCGTTCGCGTTTACCATCTTCTTCGACCAGAACGCTTACTGAGAGGCGCACCAGTGGACGCACATCTGCCGCCAGGGTGCCGTCGGTGGCCGCAACCAGAATTAATTCATAGACGCCACTGAGGCTGGCAGTCACTTCCTGTACGCGTTTGTCGGCCTCACGGGCAACTTTATCGACGCGACGTAAAATATCCAGTTTCTCCTCGCGACTCATGCTTTGCAGCGGATCAAGCGAGGTATACAGCGGGCTATGCTCTACCGCGCCCAACGTCTGTACTTTGCCATCGCCACTGTCACGGACAATGGTACGCGCCGCTTGTGCGCTCTGTTCCAGGGCCAGCAGGCTGATTTGGTCGGCGTAAGCAAAACCGGTTTTTTCACCGCTGACTGCACGCACGCCAACGCCCTGATCGATGTTGTAAGAACCATCTTTGATAATGCGATCTTCTAAAACCCAGGATTCGTGATAGCTCGACTGAAAATAGAGATCGCCGTAATCGAGGCGACGTTCGGCCAGTTGACCGAGAATCGCGAACAAATCCTGATGTTTCAGGCCGTTCGCCGCTAGCAATTGTTCACTTACCAGGTTCAGACTCATCGTTTTTGTTACTCGTTAGTTACTTCGGTAGAGGATTTTTTACGGCTGCCGGATGCGGCGTAAACGCCTTATCCGACCTGCGGTTATGTTCCGGTTTGTAGGCCTGATAAGACGCACAGCGTCGCATCAGGCAACGGCTGCCGGATGCGGCGTGAACGCCTTATCCGGCCTACGGTTATGTTCCGGCTCGTTGGCCTGATAAGACGCATCGCATCAGGCAACGGCTGTCGGATGCGGCGTAAACGCCTTATCCGGCCTGCGGTTATGTTCCGGTTTGTAGGCCTGATAAGACGCACAGCGTCGCATCAGGCAACGGCTGCCGGATGCGGCGTAAACGCCTTATCCGACCTACGGTTATGTTCCGGTTTGTAGGCCTGATAAGACGCATCGCATCAGGCAACGGCTGCCGGATGCGGCGTAAACGCCTTATCCGGCCTACGGTTATGTTCCGTTTGTAGGCCTGATAAGACGCACAGCGTCGCATCAGGCAACGGCTGCCGGATGCGGCGTGAACGCCTTATCCGGCCTACGGTTATGTTCCGGCTCGTTGGCCTTTGGCAACGATTATCTAATGAGATTGGGGCAATTACGCGCCATCGTCAAATCATTGCGCTTTTTCTTTACGCGGTTGGCGCAATACTTCGTTGATTTGCGGAGCGTCCAGCGGACCAGAAATGTGGTAGCGCAAAATGGAGACTTTGCTCCACAGCGGCCCCAGCACTTTACTGGCAGCAAACACCGCCGCACCGACAATGGGGTTAACCGCAAAGGCCGCAGCCACACCCACCGTCGCGGAAATTTCTGGTGCGACAACCGCCTCCATATTCAGATCGCGGCGTACCAGATTTACCGACCCTTTCATGGCGATATCCGCTTCCAGACCATCCACCAGCGTGTCATCAGTGTGCATAACACCGTCTTTAATCCACGCCGTGCTGCGAATGGAGTCAAAATAGAAACCTTCGCCAAAGGTATCCCTGAAATCAAAGCGCAGCTTACGCATCAGAGCATCGACGCTCAATAAGCGCAGCAATTGCCCGGCATGTCCGGTGCTGATGTCGGTAATTTCACCTTTGCCCAGTTGAGTATGGATGATGCCATTCAACGTTGCCTCATCCGGCTGCCACGGCGCTTTCCGCCAGTGTAAATCGTAATCCACATTAAATGACGACTGGCGTATTGGCGTCGTGACACCAAAAAATTCAGCAGCGGCATCAATTTTCTGCCCGCGTAATTTTCCTTTCAGCGAGGTACGTTCATTCCCCGGATTGTTAACCCATTCACCCTCGGCAGTAAGCCGCGAGAAACCGGTATCAATCAGTCCATTAGCCAACGTTAACGTATCGCCAGAAATGGTGATATCGCTGTC
This sequence comes from Escherichia sp. E10V10, assembly GCF_004211985.1. Classification (NCBI taxonomy): domain Bacteria; kingdom Pseudomonadati; phylum Pseudomonadota; class Gammaproteobacteria; order Enterobacterales; family Enterobacteriaceae; genus Escherichia; species Escherichia sp. E10V10. The sequence goes on from NZ_RHJO01000029.1 coordinate 150,805, forward strand.
GATGCGACCGAATTTTTGCCCCCAGAACCAGCACTCTGCGCAACGTATTTGCGCATCCGGCCAACCACGGAAGCTAATGCGCTCCGTAGTTGGGAAAGGTGACGACGGCGTGGAGTCACCACTGGTTTTCGCCACGCTGGGGTTGTAATAGAGATATTTAATCGTCGCCAGCCACGGCGCGTTATTGCGCATTGCCAGCGTAGCGTTGATTTCACGTCCTTGCGCCTCGACCTGAGTGCCATTTGCCATCGGTTGCGAAACAATACTCAGGTTATTCCATTGCTGATTTCCCAACGACAACGCTGGCGTACGCAACGTAATGTGCTGGGGAAAACTCACCGCACTACCGACTTTATCCGTCGCGCCTTTCTGGAAAAGCGCCAGCCACTCGGCACCATCCATCGGTGGCATATTTAACTCAACACCGCTTTGTTCCGGTAACGGCGGAAGCGTTTTACTGTCTGCCGCCCAGATAGCGCGATCGAGCGTCAGCTTTTGACCGAGCAACCAGCGGCTGTTGAAATGGTTATCCGCGCCAGCCCGTCCGGTTAATTCAAAGCTATTGAGGTTGCCATCGACCTTGATGTTAACCGGCAGCGATTCACCAGCGGGTTTGGCTAACGGCGAAGGTAAGTGACTACTCACATTCTTCAGATCACCGTTCAGTTCTACGTTATACGTTGCGCCAGCATGATAAGGCAGCTCAATGCCCACTTTACCATTCCACGCCACGCTGCCGCTTAACGCTTCATTCACCGCTTCAGGCAGAACGTCAGTTTTCGCTGGCTGCCAGTTACCGTTGAGGTTTACCGCGACCTGGTAGGCTTTCGCCCCTTCTTTGGTGGAAAAATCCACGTTCAGTGGCTGATTAAACCAACTTGCTGTCAGTGGTTCGCTTTGCAGATCGCCATTGATAAAGCTGAATTTACCGCTCAAATTTTTCAGTGTGCTATCAAGTGGTTTGATAAACAGACTGTTATTACGCAGCGTCACTTCGCCTTTCGCTGTAACCAGTTCGCCGTTCAGTGGGATATCGAGATGTAAGCGAGCATTCACATCGCCGTCGAGCTGGAGTTCTTGCAGGGTTGCTCCCAGAGAGTCTTTCAGCGGCGTCTCATCAAAGTAAGGACCAACAGCTTTGCCCGGACCTTTAATGTCAGCATCAATCAGCAATTTTTCTTTCGAGTAGTCAGGGATCACTGCGGTGAGATTACTCGCGCGCACGCCGCCCAGATTGACGCCATCGGTTTTCATCCATAAACCGTCGTTTATGAAGTCCAGTTCAATATCGAGATTAGTTAACGCTGGCCAGTCCGGCTGGAAGGCAAACTTCGCGTTACGCAGCGGCACCAGCACCTCAAACTGACCTTCGTTGTGTTTATAGGGGAAAAGTTGCGGATTGCCGCCATAAACCAGCGTCGCGTTATCCGCTTCACCGCCCTGAATTGCGCCACTTAAGTAATCGACTAACTCTTTCCCCATCAGATTTTCTGGGAAATAGCGCCACGCTTGTGAACCATCATCGGTACTGATACCAGCCAGAATGCCCAGCCAGGGTTCATCATTAGTCGGTTGCAGGTAGCGGAAACCGCCGCGTGCATGGACGGCTTTGGCTTTAACATCTATGTTGCGGCCATCAAGCTGGAAACCTTTGTCGTTATTCAGCCAGCTTAGGGTCACCTTACCGTCAGCAATTTCCAGCGGTGCGCGGAAAACTGTTTCGTAAGGCATTTTCGCCTGTTTCATGGACGCGGTCAGTAAACCATTTTCTACACTACCGGAAAGCGTCCCGGAGAAATGTTCCGCGCCCGGCAGTAATTTCCATTGCTTCCAGGCCAGATCGCTCCACGATGCCTGAAAGCGAGTCTTGTCTGCTGCCTGAAGCGGGATATCCAGCGCCAGGGTGTTGATCTTGCCGCTCGGTTGCGTAGACCGCCAGATGTCGCCCAGCGCAGGTGAAAGTTTTGCTGCCAGCGGACGAATACCTTCCAGCCCCGCCAGTTCCAGATTGCTGGCGCGAATCCGCAGTTCGTCACTGCGTTTATTGTCTTTGCCGCCAACATCCTGTTCCGGTATCCAGGCTAGCGTCAATGCCCCACTCGGCCAGCGTTTGCCATCCATCGTGATGCGGGTATCAGGAATAGAAAACTGCCAGCCGGGATGTTCACGCGTAATGTGTGCGGTGAGATTATCTACCGCCAGTGAATGCGTTTGCTTCTCGCCCAACCAGCTGGCACCGCCCTGTTTCAGCCAGACGTCACCGCCAGTTACATCGCCTTTGTCGATCGTCATCCAGCCTTCGAGGGAGAACTGTGCCGTTTCCAGCGCAATATTGTCCTGCATCCATTTACCCAGCCACGGCTTCAGGTCAATATCATCAGCCTGCAACCAGACGCGACCGTTGCTTAACAGCCCTTCGTCATCACGCAGATCCATACGAACTTGCATCACGCCGTGCTGCCCGGTGAGGCTGGAGAGACTTACCTGGCCTTCCGCACGGTGTCGACGCGGATTGTTAAGCCAGGTGAGTTGCGGGATCGCCAGTTCGGCGCGCTGACCGGATGGCGTGAGGAAACTGACTTCGCTGTCGCGGAGATCGAAGTGATCAAACTGACGAAGAAACAGGTCGCTGATGTGGCTGGCTTCCAGACCATCATTACCACCACCGCTGGTGATGGGCGTATTGGTGCGGAAACGCAGTTGCCAGAAAGTCAGATCGCGAAACTGCCAGCGCATATGCAGCAGGCTCTGCCAGACATCCAGCGCCAGAGTGACGCGTTTGACAGAAAACTCACCGCCATCTTTCAGCTCCGCGCGAATGTCGCGCGCTTCAAGCGTGGGGCCAAAATTCTGCCAGCTGGCGGAAAGCTGGCTGGCTTCTACCGGCATGCCGGTAGCGGATTCAATTTTATTGAGGATTTCTGGACGCCAGGCATCAAGATGCGGCAAAGCAATACGCAGGCCGCTGACCAGCAGCGCAGCGATCACAACGAGCGCGGCTCCAGTAAGCAGTAAAATCCCCGGCAATCGCCTCACCCGTCACTCCTTGTCTGCTAAAAATGTGACTCAAAAAACATTGCCGGATGGCGGCCCAGCATTTGTTTACATCATGACGACGTCAAACTGCTCTTGGTTGTAGAGCGGTTCGATTTGTACTTTAACCTGCTTACCCACAAAAATTTCCACTTCCGCCAGCGAGTGCGACTCTTCGCCTTTCAAGGCCTCGGCAACTGCCGGAGAAGCATAGACCAGGAAACGGTCAGAGTCGTAAGCATGGTGCACGCGAACAATCTCGCGCATGATTTCATAGCACACGGTTTCCACGGTTTTCACCGTTCCGCGACCGTGGCAAGTTGGGCATTCGTTACACAATACATGTTCAATGCTTTCGCGGGTGCGTTTACGCGTCATTTCCACCAGCCCCAGCGCAGAGAAGCCGTTAACGCTGGTTTTCACCCGGTCTTTGCTCAACGCCTGCTCCAGCGAATGCAGTACCCGACGACGGTGATCTTCATTATTCATGTCGATGAAATCAATAATGATAATTCCGCCCAGGTTACGCAACCGTAACTGGCGAGCAATGGCCTGCGTCGCCTCAATATTGGTATTGAAGATGGTGTCGTCCAGATTGCGATGACCGACAAACGCCCCGGTATTGATGTCCACGGTAGTCATCGCTTCGGTCTGGTCGATAATCAGATAACCGCCAGACTTCAACTCAACTTTGCGTTCCAGCGCCCGCTGAATCTCGTTTTCAACGTCAAAGAGATCGAAAATCGGCTGGCACCCCGTGTAATGCTCCAGCTTGCTGGTCATCTCGGGAATGTACTCCGAGGTGAACTCAAGTAATGCTTCGTAAGTCAGCCGTGAGTCAACGCGAATGCGGTCCAGCTCGGCATCGGCAAAATCACGCAGCACACGCTGCGCCAGCGCCAGTTCACCGTACAGTTGATAACGCGTCTGTGGGCGCTTTTTACGCTCCATGACTTTGGTCCAGACACGCTTCAGATAAGCGGCATCGGAGGCTAGTTCAGCTTCGCCTACACCTTCTGCCGCGGTACGGATGATAAATCCGCCCTGCTCGTCGCAATACTCGGCGACCACTTTTTTCAGGCGATCACGCTCGGATTCACTTTCGATGCGTTGGGAAACACCAACGTGGGACGCCCCTGGCATAAATACCAGATAACGGGAAGGCAGCGTGATGTCTGTGGTCAGGCGCGCGCCTTTAGTACCCAGAGGATCTTTCACTACCTGTACCATCAGATCTTGCCCCTGACGGACCAGTTCCGAAATGTCGCGCACCGTGAACTGCTTTTGTTCTTCACCCGCCACACATTCGGTGTGCGGCATGATGTCAGAAGCGTGTAGAAACGCAGCTTTATCCAGCCCAATATCTACAAAAGCCGCCTGCATACCCGGAAGTACGCGACTTACACGACCCTTGTAGATATTGCCTACTATTCCGCGTCGCGCCTCACGTTCAATATGAATTTCCTGCAGAATACCGCCATCAATATACGCCACTCGTGTTTCCGAAGGCGTTACGTTTACCAACAATTCAGCCGTCATGTTTATCCCTTTTCTCACGCAGTGCGTTAAAATTACTCAATAATTCACACGTTTCAACCAGCGGTAAGCCGACTACGGCGTGATAGCTGCCATTTATCTTCCTGACAAAACAACCACCAAGCCCCTGAATACCGTATGCACCTGCTTTATCTAACGGTTCACCGCTGGCGACATAGCCCGCGATATCTTCATCTGTTAACGTTCTGAAAGTCACATCGGTGACCACCAGGCAATCGAGAATGTGCTGACTGTCGGCCAACGCCACTGCCGTCATTACCTGATGGGTCTGCCCCGATAATTTGCGCAACATCTGCGCCGCATGATCTGCATCACGCGGTTTCTCCAGTACTTCGCCGTTCAGAATCACAATGGTATCCGCACCCAACACAGGGAGATCCTGCGCCGTTTGCGCGACGCCCGCCTGAGCCTTCTCGCGCGCCAGACGCACAACGTATTGCTGCGCGCTCTCCTGCGGAAAGCGTTGTTCCTCAATGCCCGTAACGATACGTTCGAAGGAAACGCCAAGTTGCGCAAGTAACTCCTGCCGACGCGGAGAACCGGAAGCTAAATACAGAGAAGTCATAGAAACCTTTATTGCACTGCAAACTGCTGACGAATTTTGCGCATCAGCATGAAAATCCACGGCCAGAGCACGCCATTGACAACACTACTCCAGAACACTTCCGGTCTGAAAGAGACGTTGATCACTAAAAACTCTGCCCAGAAAACAATAATATCCACAACCAACGAAAGCAACATGACGACCAGCGCCTGCTGCCACAATGCCAGATTACGGAAAAGCTGGAATTTCAGCGCGACCAGATAAGCAATGATACTCATCGACAACGCCCGTACACCGAGCGTGGAGCCACTGATCAGATCCAGTATGGCACCCATCACAAAACCTGTGCCCACATTTACGCGATGGGGCAAGGCGAGGCTCCAATACAATAAGATGAGCAAAACCCAGTTAGGCCGGAAAACGATAAGATTATCCGGCCAGGGCATAATTTGCAGTAATAACGCAATGAGGAAAGAGAGCCAGATAACCCAGCGCCCCTGGCTACGATAGCTCGCCACTATTGCCCTCCTGGCGTACGCGCAGGTGGTTGAGTACCACTCTGCGGCGGCGTAGCCCTTTGTGGAGAGCGGTCAGCGGCAGTACCTGTTGCAGGTTGCTGCGGGCTTGGCTGGGTAATTCCCGTTGCCGGTTCAGGCAGTTTTGGCCCCATTGCATCTGGCGAAGGCAACACCTGCGGCATCATTTGCATCAGGCGTTCATTAGCAACGCGATGCACCTCTTCCGGCGTCATCGGGTTGGCCCCGTTACGATCCGCCCCCCACAACAGAAGCAGATAACGTAAACGTTGCAGTCCCGCAGTCGGACGCGCCTGAATCACGGTATATGCGCGCTGGGTATCGAGTTTCACGGAAGAGACAACCGCCACCGGATAACCTTCCGGGAAACGACCGCCCAGACCTGAAGTCACCAATACATCACCAACACGAATATCAGTATTCGCTGGCAGGTGCTCAAGCTGTAAATCATCAGTACAGCCATTACCCGCCGCGATAACGCGGATATCATTACGCAGCACCTGAATCGGCAGCGCATGGGTCGCGTCGCAGATCAGCAGTACGCGGCTGGTCAGTTTTGCGACCGCCACCACCTGGCCGACCACACCTTTATCGCTAATGACTGGCTGGCCTTCGTAAACACCGTTGACACTGCCTTTGTCAATAACAACCTGATCGCTGTACGGATCGTTAACAGTAGAGATAACCTGGGTCACCATCTTCTGCTCGTCCTGACGCAATGGAGAACCCAGAAGCTCACGCAAGCGCGCGTTCTCCTGTTTATATTGTCCCAACATCAGCAGATCGCTGTTTTTCAGCAGCAACTCCTGACGTAACGCCCGGTTTTCAAGTTCTAGTTGGTCACGCGAGGCCAGCGTCTGCGATACGCCATCCAGCAATTCACGAGGAGCATTGGAAATAAAGTAGAAAGGACTGACAGCGGTATCCATATAGGTACGGATTTGACTGAAAGTCCCCAGGCGGCTGTCGGCAATAATAATGCCGAGCGCCACCAGCACCGCCAGAATAAGGCGAATCTGTAGCGACGGGCCACGGCTAAAAATTGGCTTCATAAGTTATGCGTATTCTCGTATCAGACCAGGCAGGATAAACAAACGCTTCCCCTGCCTGCATCCGATTACTCTTCGCTGAACAGGTCGCCGCCGTGCATGTCGATCATTTCCAGCGCCTTGCCGCCACCGCGCGCCACACAGGTCAGCGGATCTTCAGCAACAACGACTGGAATGCCGGTTTCTTCCATTAATAAACGGTCAAGGTTACGCAGCAATGCGCCACCGCCAGTGAGCACCATTCCGCGCTCAGAGATGTCGGAAGCCAGTTCCGGCGGACACTGTTCCAGCGCAACCATCACTGCGCTAACGATGCCGGTCAGCGGCTCTTGTAGCGCTTCGAGGATTTCGTTGGAGTTCAGCGTAAAGCCGCGCGGAACGCCTTCAGCCAGATTACGACCACGAACTTCAATTTCACGCACTTCATCGCCCGGATAAGCCGAACCGATTTCGTGTTTAATACGCTCTGCTGTCGCTTCACCGATTAAGGAGCCGTAGTTACGACGAACATAGTTGATAATGGCTTCGTCGAAGCGGTCACCGCCGATGCGTACAGAAGAGGAGTAAACCACGCCATTCAGCGAGATTACGGCAACTTCAGTAGTACCACCGCCGATATCAACCACCATGGAACCGGTCGCTTCAGAAACCGGCAGACCGGCGCCAATTGCTGCGGCCATCGGCTCTTCAATCAGGAACACTTCACGGGCGCCAGCGCCCTGCGCGGATTCACGAATTGCGCGGCGTTCAACCTGGGTTGCGCCAACCGGCACACAGACCAGAACGCGCGGGCTTGGGCGCATAAAGCTGTTGCTGTGCACTTGCTTAATGAAGTGCTGGAGCATTTTTTCAGTCACGAAGAAGTCAGCGATTACGCCATCTTTCATTGGGCGAATAGCAGCAATATTGCCCGGCGTACGGCCCAGCATCTGCTTCGCGTCATGACCAACTGCAGCCACGCTTTTTGGTGAACCGGCACGATCCTGACGAATGGCCACAACGGAAGGCTCATTCAATACGATGCCTTGTCCTTTTACATAAATGAGGGTATTCGCAGTACCCAAGTCAATGGACAAGTCATTGGAAAACATGCCACGAAATTTTTTCAACATACTAAGGGATAATCCTGAAAGCTGGGGCGGAAAAGAAAATCCGCTTACTTTACCAACCACACGCAGCAGCGACAAGGCGCAAAAATCATCTGCTACGGTGAAAATTAGTGCAGTTCGTTTCCTTTGTTACAAATCTCTGCCTGAGTCCAGATAAGGCTAAATGCGTCAACAGCATTCCTCGCCTGTTTGCAACTGCGTAAGGTCATTCATCTGCATATGTGCTGCAACAATCTGGCGAGCAGATAAGCACACTCCCACGAAACGCAGCGCGCGTTATTCTACGTGAAAACGGATCAAACGGCAGGTTAAACCGAGTATCTTTGTGAATATTTTTTCACGTTAGTATCAAGTGGCTGTGAGGACGCGAAAAAATCCCCCTGGCCACCCAAAACCCCGCGCTGAATCAGGGTCTGCCACTCGCTTCGCGAACGTACCCCAGTCGCGTAAACCTGGGTGTTGGTCCCGGAACAGGCTTCTACCATGCTCTGAACCAACAATTGGTTTTCCGTTCGCTTCTCAATATTTCTTACCAGCCCCGGATGAAGCTTGAGTAATTCGACATTAAGTTCTTTGATCCAACTGGTACTTACCAGCGTCAATCCAGCCTGGTTCACGGCAACTCGAACCCCTAAAGCATTCACCAAACGAATGACAGGTTGCAAGCGACCGATATGTTGACCAACATCAGCCTCTGCAAGTTCAATAATTATGCGTTTTCGTTGCGATTTTTCACACTGCATCAACGTATCGCGCAGCCAACGCTGGAAACGCGGGCGGATCAACGACTCAACGGTCACCTGAATCGCCAGATTTTCTTGCGGCCAATAGCGTAACAGCGGGATGAGACGACTGATTTGCAGGCGGTCATACTCTTCCGATAAACCAAACTGCAATACCATCGGCATATATTCCGCCGAGCTTACCTCTTCATTACCATCAAAGATGCGACACATAATTTCGCGATGATGAACCTGCCCCTCCCGGGTGACCGCAGGTTTTTGATAAAGCCTGGGCCCACCACGACTCAACATTTGTTCGATTAGCGTACGCCAGCGAACGTTGCCGCGCCCTTTTTCTGGTAATGAGTCATCGTAAATCGCCCAGCTATTACCCCCCTGTAATCCCGCATTACGCGTGGCGGATTCGGCATGATCCATCACTTGTTCTGTTTCCTGGCCGCTACGCCAGGCACAGATGCCGATATGAATCATATCTTCACGATCGAGCATTTTATTGCTCGGTAAGGTATCAACCGCTTTGATCAACTGCCCGGCAATGCTCTCCGCCTCTTTTAAAGTCCGATGCGGCAACAGCGCGGCAAAATCGCTACGGTGATAGCGCGCCAGCAGTGCGCCTGGATAGCGCATCATAAATGTCGACAGCAGATTCGTCAGAGTGAAGAGCTGTTCTTCGGCCTGGCTGTGTCCCCACGTGTCGCTCAACATATTGAAATCAGGTAGACGGATCATCATCACGATCCCGTGAGTCCCTACCTTCTCTTGATCTTCCAGTAATGTAGCCAACTGGTTGTCGAAAAAGAGACGGTTATTGAGGCCGGTTTTGATGTCCTGCGCGGCGTAAGAGCGAATCAGCGTATCAAGACGGCTGTGCTGTTCACGCGCATTCTGAATTTCTGAAAGCAGCATATCCAGCGCACTGCTGGTCCCTGGCGGCCATTCATAGATGGAGCCAAGCACATTCGGCCCACGCTCCCCGTTTAAGATACGCGCCGAGCGAGTTTCCAGTAGTTCTTGCCCGGCAAGTTGCCGCTGCAACCAGCGTACTGCAAGGAAGAGCATAATAATGATAAAACCAATTGCCCCAGTGAGCGGCGCGGTGGTCATCAGCGAGTGAAAATAGTTTCCCATCGGGTCCTGATAAACCAGATGTAGCGACATTCCTGGATGTTTAACTAACGGAACGGTCAGTTCGCGAAACAGATCGCTGGTGCCAACAGGGCGGTAACTCCCCTGGCGGGAAAGGGTATAAACCTGTTTGTTATTGTGTAACAGGTCCACGCGAACGATATCTGCTGACATCATCAGTTCACTGATTTGTGGCCTCAGCGAGCTGAAATCAGACGACACCAAATGCGTATCGATCGCCGTCGCCACCGCCTGAACGCGATGGCTAAACTTATACTGAATCGCGTTATAGAAACTTAACGAGCAGCCCATCAGAGTCACAAAGATCGTTAACCCGGTGAGCAGCGTGACAAAGGCCGAAAATTTCGTCGTTAATCTCATCCTTGTGTTAACTCCGATAGTGAGGAAGCGGGCATACTAGCAAATCAGATTTATCTCGCAATTTATTGCGCTTCATCGACTTTGCTTTTCAATTAGCGAGTATAGTCTTCAGAAATTATTTTCCAATCCATCATGCACATGAGGACTTCTTATGCAGGCGTTACTTTTAGAACAGCAGGACGGTAAAACCCTCGCATCTGTACAGACTCTGGACGCAAGTCGCCTGCCGGAAGGCGATGTGACGGTCGATGTCCACTGGTCGAGCCTGAATTATAAAGATGCACTGGCAATAACCGGTAAAGGAAAAATAATCCGCAATTTTCCGATGATTCCTGGCATCGACTTTGCCGGAACCGTACGCGCCAGTGAAGATCCTCGTTTTCATACTGGTCAAGAAGTGTTACTCACGGGCTGGGGAGTTGGTGAAAATCATTGGGGCGGACTGGCAGAACAAGCGCGTGTGAAAGGCGACTGGTTGGTTGCCATGCCGCAAGGTCTGGACGCGCGTAAAGCGATGATTATTGGTACTGCTGGGTTTACCGCCATGCTGTGCGTGCTGGCCCTGGAAGATGCCGGTATTCGTCCACAAGATGGCGAGATTGTGGTAACGGGCGCCAGCGGCGGCGTTGGCAGTACTGCCGTGGCGCTGTTGCATAAGTTAGGTTATCAGGTGGTTGCTGTTTCCGGTCGCGAAAGTACCCATGAATATCTGAAAAGTTTAGGTGCCAGCCGAATTCTGCCGCGTGATGAATTTGCTGAATCCCGTCCACTGGAAAAACAAGTCTGGGCTGGGGCGATTGACACCGTCGGCGACAAAGTGCTGGCGAAAGTGCTGGCGCAAATGAATTACGGCGGCTGCGTGGCGGCCTGTGGTCTGGCGGGTGGTTTTACTCTGCCAACCACGGTCATGCCATTTATTTTGCGTAATGTCCGTTTGCAAGGGGTGGATTCAGTGATGACACCACCAGCACGCCGTGCGCAAGCCTGGCAGCGTCTGGTTGCCGATTTACCGGAATCATTCTATACCCAGGCGGCAAAAGAGATTTCACTGGCTGATGCACCTAAATTTGCCGAGGCCATTATTAACAATCAGATCCAGGGCCGTACGCTGGTAAAAATTAACTAAGCGTTAGTATAAAATAATTTACATATCGTTAACGAATTTTAGCAGCACTTTGACATTCTCCCTGCCATAGTAATCATGAGCATACCGGGAGTCTGTTATGAAAAAAATTCGTCAACTTACAGAAGCCGATGTCACTGCCGAATCGGCTTTTTTTATGCAACGTCGGCAAGTTTTGAAAGCATTAGGCATCAGCGCCGCCGCCCTCTCTTTACCAAATGCCGCCCACGCGGATTTGCTTGGCTGGTTCAAAGGGAACGATCGCCCGCCCGCGCCTGCCGGAAAACCCCTGGAGTTCAGCAAGCCTGCTGCCTGGCAAAATAACCTGCCACTGACGCCGGAAGATAAAGTTTCCGGCTACAACAATTTCTATGAATTTGGGCTGGATAAAGCCGATCCCGCCGCGAATGCTGGCAGCCTGAAAACCGATCCGTGGACGTTGAAAATCAGTGGTGAAGTCAGTAAACCGTTAACCCTCGACCACGATGCGCTAACCCGTCGATTCCCGTTAGAAGAGCGGATTTACCGGATGCGCTGCGTGGAAGCGTGGTCGATGGTGGTGCCGTGGATTGGTTTTCCGCTACATAAACTGCTGGCGCTGGCAGAGCCGACCAGCAACGCGAAGTACGTCGCTTTCGAAACAATTTATGCACCGGAACAAATGCCCGGCCAGCAGGACAGGTTTATCGGCGGCGGTCTGAAATATCCCTATGTAGAAGGATTACGTCTCGACGAAGCGATGCATCCGCTCACGCTGATGACCGTCGGCGTCTACGGCAAGGCGCTACCGCCGCAAAATGGCGCGCCGATACGCCTGATTGTGCCATGGAAATATGGCTTTAAAGGCATCAAGTCGATAGTGAGCATTAAGCTGACCCGAGAACGCCCACCAACCACCTGGAATCTTTCGGCCCCCAACGAATACGGCTTTTACGCCAACGTTAATCCGCATGTTGATCACCCTCGCTGGTCGCAGGCCACTGAGCGATTTATCGGTTCAGGTGGCATCCTGGATGTGCAACGCCAACCGACACTACTATTTAACGGCTACGCCGATGAAGTCGCGTCACTTTATCGCGGACTGGATCTACGGGAGAACTTCTAAGTGCGTTTGACTGCAAAACAGGTTACCTGGCTGAAATTTTGCCTGCATCTTGCCGGATTTTTGCCGTTTGTCTGGCTGGTTTGGGCAATCAATCATGGCGGGCTAAGTGCCGACCCGGTGAAAGATATTCAGCATTTTACCGGTCGGACTGCGCTGAAATTTTTATTGGCGACGTTGTTAATTACCCCGCTGGCGCGCTACGCTAAGCAGCCATTATTGATACGCACCCGCCGCCTGTTAGGTTTATGGTGTTTCGCCTGGGCGACGCTGCACTTAACCAGTTATGCATTGCTGGAACTTGGCGTGAACAACCTGGCGTTATTCGGTCAGGAATTAATCACCCGACCTTATTTAACTCTGGGTATTATCAGTTGGTTGATTTTGCTTGCTTTAGCATTCACGTCTACACAAGCGATGCAGCGAAAACTAGGCAAACACTGGCAACAGTTACATAACTTCGTCTATCTTGTCGCGATCCTGGCCCCCATACATTATCTGTGGTCAGTGAAGGTTATCTCACCGCAGCCGATCATCTACGCCGGGCTGGCATTACTGCTTTTAGCCTTACGTTATAAGAAGTTCCGTCAATGGTGGCGCTAATTTCGTGAACTGTGCGGCTTATTGCAAATTACGCGACGTTGAAAGTTATTTACATGTTAGCTGTTGATTATCTTCCCTGATAAGACCAGTATTTAGCTGCCATTTGCTACGAAATCGTTATAATGTGCGACCTCGTTCTCCCTGAGGCAGCTTTTAAGCTGCTGAAAAGGTGACAATGGCGCAACGAAGGTATATTTTGTTTTTTGCCGGAGGATAGCAGCAGATCGCTGCACAATGTCCGTCAAGTCTCACATTGACACTCTGGGGCAAAATAGACCGGCGTCCCGGCCCGCTGGAATTTACCGCTATGCATACAGCTGTCGGGGCATACGCTTTACAGACGGCGGTGAAACGCCTGTCACAATCACACTAAACAAAGAGTACGGAACCCACTCATGGATATTCGTAAGATTAAAAAACTGATCGAGCTGGTTGAAGAATCAGGCATCTCTGAACTGGAAATTTCTGAAGGCGAAGAGTCAGTACGCATCAGCCGTGCAGCACCTGCCGCAAGTTTCCCGATGATGCAACAAGCTTACGCTGCACCAATGATGCAGCAGCCAGCTCAATCTAACGCAGCCGCTCCGGCGACCGTTCCTTCCATGGAAGCGCCAGCAGCAGCGGAAATCAGTGGTCACATCGTACGTTCCCCGATGGTTGGTACTTTCTACCGCACCCCAAGCCCGGACGCGAAAGCGTTCATCGAAGTGGGTCAGAAAGTGAACGTGGGCGATACCCTGTGCATCGTTGAAGCCATGAAAATGATGAACCAGATCGAAGCAGACAAATCCGGTACTGTGAAAGCAATTCTGGTCGAAAGTGGACAACCGGTAGAATTTGACGAGCCGCTGGTCGTCATCGAGTAACGAGGCGAACATGCTGGATAAAATTGTTATTGCCAACCGCGGCGAGATTGCATTGCGTATTCTTCGTGCCTGTAAAGAACTGGGCATCAAGACTGTCGCTGTGCACTCAAGCGCGGATCGCGATCTAAAACACGTATTACTGGCAGATGAAACGGTCTGTATCGGCCCTGCTCCGTCAGTAAAAAGTTATCTGAACATCCCGGCAATCATCAGCGCCGCTGAAATCACCGGCGCAGTAGCAATCCATCCGGGTTACGGCTTCCTCTCCGAGAACGCCAATTTTGCCGAGCAGGTTGAACGCTCCGGCTTTATCTTCATCGGCCCGAAAGCAGAAACCATTCGCCTGATGGGCGACAAAGTATCCGCAATCGCCGCGATGAAAAAAGCAGGCGTTCCTTGCGTACCGGGTTCTGATGGCCCGCTGGGCGACGATATGGATAAAAACCGCGCCATTGCAAAACGCATTGGTTATCCGGTGATTATCAAAGCCTCCGGCGGCGGCGGCGGTCGTGGTATGCGCGTAGTGCGCGGCGACGCTGAACTGGCACAATCCATCTCCATGACCCGTGCGGAAGCGAAAGCCGCTTTCAGCAACGACATGGTTTACATGGAGAAATACCTGGAAAATCCTCGCCACGTCGAGATCCAGGTACTGGCAGACGGCCAGGGCAACGCTATCTATCTGGCGGAACGTGACTGCTCCATGCAGCGCCGCCACCAGAAAGTGGTCGAAGAAGCGCCAGCACCGGGCATTACCCCGGAACTGCGTCGCTACATCGGCGAACGTTGCGCTAAAGCGTGTGTTGATATCGGCTATCGCGGTGCAGGTACGTTTGAGTTCTTGTTCGAAAACGGCGAGTTCTATTTCATCGAAATGAACACCCGTATTCAGGTAGAACACCCGGTTACCGAAATGATCACTGGCGTTGACCTGATCAAAGAACAGCTACGTATCGCTGCCGGTCAACCGCTGTCGATCAAGCAAGAAGAAGTTCACGTTCGCGGCCATGCGGTAGAGTGCCGTATCAACGCCGAAGATCCGAACATCTTCCTGCCAAGCCCGGGCAAAATCACCCGTTTCCACGCGCCAGGCGGTTTTGGCGTGCGTTGGGAGTCTCATATCTACGCGGGCTACACCGTGCCGCCGTACTATGACTCAATGATCGGTAAGCTGATTTGCTACGGTGAAAACCGTGACGTGGCGATTGCTCGCATGAAGAATGCGCTGCAGGAGCTGATCATCGACGGTATCAAAACCAACGTTGATCTGCAGATCCGCATCATGAACGACGAGAACTTCCAGCATGGTGGCACTAACATCCACTATCTGGAGAAAAAACTCGGTCTTCAGGAAAAATAAGACTGCAAAAGCGTCAAAAGGCCGGATTTTCCGGCCTTTTTTATTACTGGGGATCGACAACCCCCATAAGGTACAATCCCCGCTTTCTTCACCCATCAGGGACAAAAAATGGACACTCGTTTTGTTCAGGCCCATAAAGAGGCGCGCTGGGCGCTGGGGCTGACCCTTTTGTATCTGGCGGTATGGTTAGTAGCCGCTTACTTACCTGGCGTTGCCCCCGGTTTTACCGGCTTTCCGCGCTGGTTTGAGATGGCCTGCATCCTGACGCCGCTGCTGTTTATTGGACTGTGCTGGGCGATGGTGAAATTTATCTATCGCGATATCCCGTTGGAGGATGACGATGCAGCTTGAAGTGATTCTACCGCTGGTCGCCTATCTGGTGGTGGTGTTCGGTATCTCTGTTTATGCGATGCGTAAACGGAGCACCGGCACCTTCCTTAATGAGTATTTCCTCGGCAGCCGCTCTATGGGCGGTATTGTGCTGGCGATGACGCTCACCGCGACCTATATCAGTGCCAGTTCGTTTATCGGCGGGCCAGGCGCTGCTTATAAATACGGCCTGGGTTGGGTATTGCTGGCGATGATTCAGCTTCCTGCAGTCTGGCTTTCGCTCGGTATACTCGGCAAGAAGTTCGCGATTCTTGCGCGCCGCTACAATGCGGTGACGCTGAACGATATGCTGTTTGCCCGCTACCAGAGTCGTCTTCTGGTGTGGTTGGCGAGTTTGAGTTTGCTGGTTGCGTTCGTTGGTGCGATGACCGTGCAATTTATTGGCGGTGCACGCCTGCTGGAAACCGCGGCGGGTATTCCTTATGAAACCGGGCTGCTGATTTTTGGTATCAGCATTGCGTTATATACCGCCTTTGGTGGCTTTCGCGCCAGCGTGCTGAACGACACCATGCAAGGGCTGGTGATGCTGATTGGCACCGTTGTGCTGCTTATTGGCGTAGTACATGCCGCTGGCGGCTTAAGCAACGCAGTACAGACCTTGCAAACCATCGATCCGCAACTGGTTACGCCACAAGGCGCTGACGATATTCTGTCGCCTGCCTTTATGACGTCGTTCTGGGTACTGGTGTGCTTTGCCGTTATTGGCCTGCCGCATACTGCGGTGCGCTGTATCTCTTATAAAGACAGCAAAGCAGTACACCGGGGGATCATCATCGGTACGATTGTAGTCGCAATCCTGATGTTTGGTATGCACCTGGCCGGAGCGTTAGGTCGGGCGGTAATCCCCGATCTCACCGTACCGGATCTGGTGATCCCGACGTTAATGGTAAAAGTGCTGCCACCGTTTGCTGCCGGGATCTTTCTGGCTGCACCTATGGCTGCGATCATGTCGACAATTAACGCCCAACTGCTGCAAAGTTCCGCTACGATCATTAAAGATCTCTATCTGAATATCCGTCCGGATCAAATGCAAAACGAGACGCGTCTGAAGCGGATGTCGGCGGTAATTACGTTAGTTCTCGGCGCGTTGCTGCTGCTTGCCGCCTGGAAGCCGCCAGAAATGATCATCTGGCTGAATTTGCTGGCCTTCGGTGGGCTGGAAGCCGTTTTCCTGTGGCCGCTGGTGCTGGGTCTTTACTGGGAACGCGCCAACGCCAAAGGCGCGCTAAGTGCGATGCTCGTTGGCGGCGTGCTGTATGCCGTACTCGCAACGCTGAATATTCAATACCTGGGCTTCCACCCTATCGTGCCCTCGTTACTACTAAGTTTGCTGGCTTTCCTGGTCGGAAACCGTTTCGGTACATCCGTCCCGCAAGCTACCGTTTTGACTACTGATAAATAAAGAGTTTTGCCATGCCTTGGATCCAACTGAAACTGAACACCACCGGCGCGAACGCGGAAGATCTTAGCGATGCGCTGATGGAAGCGGGTGCCGTTTCTATCACTTTTCAGGATACCCACGATACGCCAGTATTTGAGCCGCTGCCGGGCGAAACGCGCCTGTGGGGCGACACCGATGTGATTGGTCTGTTCGACGCTGAAACCGATATGAACGACGTGGTGGCGATTCTGGAAAACCATCCGCTGCTCGGCGCAGGCTTCGCGCATAAAATCGAACAACTGGAAGATAAAGACTGGGAGCGCGAATGGATGGACAATTTCCACCCGATGCGCTTTGGTGAACGACTGTGGATCTGCCCAAGCTGGCGTGATGTGCCGGACGAAAACGCCGTCAACGTGATGTTAGACCCAGGGCTGGCGTTTGGTACGGGTACCCATCCAACTACCTCTCTGTGCCTGCAATGGCTCGACAGCCTCGATTTAACTGGTAAAACAGTCATCGACTTTGGCTGTGGCTCCGGCATTCTGGCAATCGCGGCACTGAAACTGGGTGCAGCAAAAGCCATTGGTATTGATATCGATCCGCAGGCCATTCAGGCCAGCCGCGACAACGCCGAACGTAATGGCGTTTCTGAGCGTCTGGAACTCTACTTACCCAAAGATCAGCCTGAAGCGATGAAAGCCGACGTGGTGGTCGCTAACATCCTCGCAGGCCCGTTACGTGAACTGGCACCGTTAATCAGCGTCCTGCCGGTTTCAGGCGGTTTGCTGGGCCTTTCCGGTATTCTGGCAAGCCAGGCGGAGAGCGTTTGTGAAGCTTATGCCGACAGCTTCGTTCTGGACCCGGTCGTGGAAAAAGAAGAGTGGTGTCGCATTACTGGTCGTAAGAATTAACCGCCAGAATGCGGCATAGTGATGTAGAGAGAAGTGCGAGCAACGTCACAAAAGGCACGTAATTTTGCTGATTATTTAGGCAAATTTGCGTGCCAAAATTTTCATTCATAAAGAAAAATTGAGAACTTACTCAAATTTCTTTGAGTGCGAATTTTAATCACTTATTTCTAATGTGATGATTTTTATGATTAATTATTCCGACGAGTTCATTTTAAATGCAATTCTTTGATCCATCTCAGAGGATTGGTCAAAGTTTGGCCTTTCATCTCGTGCAAAAAATGCGTAATATACGCCGCCTTGCAGTCACAGTATGGTCATTTCTTAACTCATGCGCATCGGACAATATCAGCTCAGAAATCGCCTGATCGCAGCGCCCATGGCTGGCATTACAGACAGACCTTTTCGGACGTTGTGCTACGAGATGGGAGCCGGATTGACAGTATCCGAGATGATGTCTTCTAACCCTCAGGTTTGGGAAAGCGACAAATCTCGTTTACGGATGGTGCACATTGATGAACCCGGTATTCGCACCGTGCAAATTGCCGGTAGCGATCCGAAAGAAATGGCAGATGCAGCACGTATTAACGTGGAAAGCGGTGCCCAGATTATTGATATCAATATGGGTTGCCCGGCTAAAAAAGTGAATCGCAAGCTTGCAGGTTCAGCCCTCTTGCAGTACCCGGATGTCGTTAAATCGATCCTTACCGAGGTCGTCAATGCAGTGGACGTTCCTGTTACCCTGAAGATTCGCACCGGCTGGGCGCCGGAACACCGTAACTGCGAAGAGATTGCCCAACTGGCTGAAGACTGTGGCATTCAGGCTCTGACCATTCATGGCCGTACACGCGCCTGTTTGTTCAATGGAGAAGCTGAATACGACAGTATTCGGGCAGTTAAGCAGAAAGTTTCCATTCCGGTTATCGCGAATGGCGACATTACTGACCCGCTTAAAGCCAGAGCTGTGCTCGACTATACAGGGGCGGATGCTCTGATGATAGGCCGCGCAGCTCAGGGAAGACCCTGGATCTTTCGGGAAATCCAGCATTATCTGGACACTGGGGAGTTGCTGCCCCCGCTGCCTTTGGCAGAGGTTAAGCGCTTGCTTTGCGCGCACGTTCGGGAACTGCATGACTTTTATGGTCCGGCAAAAGGGTACCGAATTGCACGTAAACACGTTTCCTGGTATCTCCAGGAACACGCTCCAAATGACCAGTTTCGGCGCACATTCAACGCCATTGAGGATGCCAGCGAACAGCTGGAGGCGTTGGAGGCATACTTCGAAAATTTTGCGTAAACAGAAATAAAGAGCTGACAGAACTATGTTCGAACAACGCGTAAATTCTGACGTACTGACCGTTTCTACCGTTAACTCTCAGGATCAGGTAACCCAAAAACCCCTGCGTGACTCGGTTAAACAGGCACTGAAGAACTATTTTGCTCAACTGAACGGTCAGGATGTGAATGACCTCTATGAGCTGGTACTGGCTGAAGTAGAACAGCCCCTGTTGGACATGGTGATGCAATACACCCGTGGTAACCAGACCCGTGCTGCGCTGATGATGGGCATCAACCGTGGTACGCTGCGTAAAAAATTGAAAAAGTACGGCATGAACTAATTCAGGTTAGCTAATTGCTTGATTAAAAGGCGCTACTCGGCATGGGGAAGCGCCTTTTTTATAGGTGTCGCAAAGGGAGTGACCATGAGAACAGGATGTGAACCCACCAGGTTTGGCGACAATGCAAAGACCATTATCCACGGTGATGCATTAGCTGAACTTAAAAAGATACCCGCAGAAAGTGTTGATCTAATCTTTGCTGACCCGCCTTATAACATCGGTAAAAATTTCGATGGCCTGCTCGAAGCGTGGAAAGAAGATCTGTTTATTAACTGGCTATTTGAAGTGATTACAGAGTGCCACCGCGTTCTGAAAAAACAGGGCAGCATGTACATCATGAACAGCACGGAAAACATGCCCTTTATTGACCTCCAGTGCCGCCAGCTTTTTACCATCAAAAGTCGCATCGTCTGGTCGTATGACAGCTCCGGCGTTCAGGCCAAAAAATATTACGGCTCCATGTATGAACCCATCCTGATGATGGTGAAAGACGCAAAGCACTACACATTTAACAGCGATGCTATTCTGGTCGAAGCCAAAACCGGAGCACAGCGTGCATTAATCGACTATCGCAAAAATCCCCCACAACCTTACAATCATCAAAAAGTGCCAGGTAACGTCTGGGATTTTCCACGCGTACGTTATTTGATGGATGAATATGAAAACCATCCGACGCAAAAGCCTGAAGCTTTACTGAAGCGCATTATTCTCGCCTCTTCTAACCCTGGCGATGTCGTTCTCGATCCGTTTGCTGGTAGCTTCACCACCGGTGCCGTCGCCATCGCGACCGGGCGAAAATTCATTGGTATTGAGATTAACAGCGAGTACATCAAGATGGGGCTACGCCGACTGGATGTCGCGTCACATTACTCCATAGAAGAGCTGGCGAAAGTGAAAAAAAGAAAGACCGGCAACCTGTCAAAACGAAGCCGGATCAGCGAAGTTGACCCCGATCTCATTGCAAAGTAAAGGAAGTGTAAGCCTGGTTTTCAGATTATTCATTTCGTGTATATTTCCTGCCAGACTTGGTTAAACATGCACAGGCTCAGGTAATGATTCGCAAGTATTGGTGGCTCGTCGTTTTCGCTGTCTCCGTTTTTCTGTTTGATACCTTACTGATGCAGTGGATTGAACTACTGGCAACAGAAACAGACAAATGTCGCAATATGAACTCGGTTAATCCGCTAAAACTGGTTAACTGTGACGAACCGGATTTTCACAATAGAATGTAACTTTATACGATACCTAATTCATTTGTTTTATGAATTAATTTCGTTATGTTTTCATCTGGCATAAACATTCTTAATACATTATCGACTAATGCGGGTGCTTGTTTATAAAGATCGTAACCCGCTATATTCATTAACCAGTTTTGAACAATACCGCTGAAGGCACCATCAATAATAATCATTACGACGTCTAAGTCGAGGCTTTTAGCTATATCCCCCTGTTGCTGACATGCTTGTAATACTTCACGCAGAATCTGTGGATTAAAGCCCATCTTTTCACGTATTACTGCCTCGGCCAGCATTTCATCACTAAATTCACACTTGTGATATAAGATTTGCAGTAACGCCTGCTGGCGGGGAATTTCGGCAATATATTGCAAGCCAACAATCAGTTTTTCACGCAATTGCAGGAAAGGATCATGTTCTAACCCTTCCGTTAAACGTTCCTGGATTAACTCACGCAATGAAGGCTGTTGCAGCCACATCTCATTAAACAGTTGAGCCTTGTTTTCGAAATGCCAGTAGATTGCGCCACGCGTGACGTTGGCGGCGTCAGCGATGTCATTGAGCGTCGTCTTGCTTACGCCATACTGCGCAAACTGGGCGATAGCGGTTTCAATCAGTTCTTGCCTGGTCTTCAGGGCTTCAGCTTTGGTTCTTTTTGCCATGATTAATCATTCAAGGAATAAATATATTCAACATAAGGGAAACAGCGAGAAGTAATGTATCACCTAATGTTTATTTATACGAGAAGCTAAATCCCATCTGCTACCAATCGTCAAATAAGTCAAATCTATTGTTTACCGATAATATATTTACTTAATAAATGTATATTTCACTTTGCGTTAAAATGCTTCCATTCTTTTCAACTCACATCAAATGAGAACATTAGAATATTAATCTCTTTTTGTGTTTACGTGCCTTGAATAGCGACTATTCATAACTATTCCTTACATCGCAGGACGATAATTTGTAGGATAGCGAACTGTATTTTTATTTCTGCGAGTTAACGCGTTGCCTTTTTCTGGCTAATAACGCGCTTTTGGTTTTTTGAGGAATAGTAATGACGAAACATGCCAGGTTTTTCCTCCTGCCCTCCTTTATCATGATCTCCGCAGCGTTAATTGCGGGTTGTAACGATAAGGGAGAAGAGAAAGCTCACGTCGGTGAACCGCAGGTTACCGTTCATGTTGTGAATACTGCCCCGTTAGAAGTTAAAACTGAATTACCAGGCCGTACTAATGCTTTCCGTATTGCCGAGGTTCGCCCGCAGGTTAGCGGGATAGTGCTGAATCGTAATTTCACTGAAGGCAGCGATGTGCAAGCTGGCCAATCCCTGTACCAGATCGATCCGGCCACTTATCAGGCAAGTTATGACAGCGCGAAAGGCGAACTGGCGAAAAGCGAAGCTGCCGCGTCCATCGCGCATTTGACGGTAAAACGTTATGTTCCGCTTGTGGGTACGAAATACATCAGCCAGCAGGAGTACGATCAGGCGATTGCTGATGCTCGTCAGGCCGATGCTACCGTCATAGCCGCAAAAGCCACGGTCGAAAGCGCCCGCATCAATCTCGCTTATACCAAAGTGACTGCGCCAATTAGCGGGCGTATCGGTAAATCTTCGGTGACCGAAGGTGCTCTCGTCACTAACGGGCAAACGACCGAACTGGCGACTGTCCAGCAACTCGATCCTATCTATGTCGATGTGACCCAATCCAGCAACGACTTCATGAGACTGAAGCAATCCGTAGAGCAAGGGAATTTGCATAAGGAAAACGCCACCAGCAACGTAGAGCTGGTCATGGAAAACGGTCAAACCTATCCCCTGAAAGGCACACTGCAATTCTCTGATGTAACCGTTGATGAAAGCACCGGCTCCATTACCCTGCGCGCGGTTTTCCCTAACCCGCAACACACGCTTCTGCCTGGTATGTTTGTGCGCGCACGGATTGATGAAGGTGTACAACCTGACGCCATTCTTATCCCGCAACAGGGAGTTAGCCGCACGCCGCGTGGTGACGCTACCGTGCTGATTGTTAATGATAAAAGCCAGGTTGAGGCGCGTCCTGTTGTCGCCAGCCAGGCCATTGGCGATAAATGGCTGATTAGCGAAGGACTAAAAGCGGGTGATCAGGTCATTGTCAGCGGCCTGCAAAAAGCACGCCAGGGAGAGCAGGTTAAAGCCACTACCGATACCCCCGCAGATACTGCGTCGAAGTAAGGCAATCTGATATGGCAAACTTTTTTATTCGACGACCAATATTTGCATGGGTGCTGGCCATTATTCTGATGATGGCGGGCGTACTGGCGATCCTACAATTGCCCGTAGCCCAGTATCCAACCATTGCCCCGCCTGCTGTTTCTGTGTCGGCAAACTATCCGGGCGCTGATGCGCAAACCGTGCAGGATACGGTGACACAGGTTATCGAACAGAATATGAACGGCATCGATAATCTGATGTATATGTCCTCCACCAGCGATTCAGCCGGTAGCGTGACAATTACTCTCACCTTCCAGTCCGGGACCGATCCAGACATCGCGCAAGTGCAGGTACAAAACAAACTTCAACTCGCCACACCGTTGCTGCCGCAGGAAGTCCAGCAACAGGGGATAAGTGTCGAGAAATCAAGTAGCAGCTTTTTGATGGTGGCTGGTTTTGTTTCTGATAACCCAAGTACCACGCAAGACGATATTTCCGACTACATCGCCTCTAACGTAAAAGATACCATTAGCCGTCTGAACGGCGTTGGCGACGTGCAACTGTTCGGTGCTCAGTACGCTATGCGTATCTGGCTCGATGCCGATCTGCTGAACAAATATAAACTCACATCGGTTGATGTCATTAACCAGTTGAAAGTACAGAACGACCAGATTGCGGCCGGTCAGTTAGGCGGCACGCCGGCATTACCAGGACAGCAGTTAAACGCGTCGATTATTGCCCAGACACGGTTAAAAGATCCGGAAGAGTTCGGCAAAGTCACCCTGCGCGTGAACAGCGACGGTTCGGTAGTGCGGCTGAAAGATGTCGCACGGATTGAACTCGGTGGTGAAAACTATAACGTTATCGCCCGTATCAACGGCAAACCCGCGGCTGGCCTCGGCATTAAACTGGCAACGGGAGCTAACGCACTTGATACCGCAAAAGCTATCAAGGCCAAACTGGCAGAATTACAGCCGTTCTTCCCACAGGGAATGAAGGTTCTTTACCCTTATGACACCACGCCTTTCGTCCAGCTTTCTATCCAGGAAGTGGTGAAAACGCTGTTCGAAGCCATTATCCTGGTATTCCTGGTGATGTATCTGTTCTTGCAGAACATGCGGGCGACATTGATACCCACCATTGCTGTACCTGTCGTGTTGTTAGGGACATTTGCCATACTCGCCGCTTTTGGTTACTCCATCAACACGCTAACGATGTTCGGGATGGTACTTGCCATCGGGCTTCTAGTTGATGATGCGATAGTCGTTGTGGAGAACGTCGAGCGCGTAATGATGGAGGATAAACTCCCCCCCAGAGAAGCGACGGAAAAATCGATGTCGCAAATCCAGGGTGCGCTGGTAGGTATCGCGATGGTACTGTCGGCGGTATTTATTCCGATGGCATTCTTCGGTGGCTCAACAGGGGCAATTTATCGACAGTTCTCTATCACTATTGTTTCAGCAATGGCGCTTTCAGTACTGGTTGCGCTGATTCTCACCCCCGCGTTATGTGCAACATTGCTGAAACCAGTCTCTGCCGAGCATCACGAAAATAAGGGTGGTTTCTTCGGCTGGTTTAACACCACTTTCGATCATAGCGTTAATCACTACACCAATAGCGTTGGCAAAATCCTCGGTTCCACAGGGCGATATTTACTGATCTATGCGCTGATTGTCGCCGGAATGGTAGTGCTGTTTTTACGCCTCCCTTCTTCTTTCTTGCCGGAAGAAGATCAGGGTGTCTTCCTGACCATGATCCAACTGCCCGCTGGCGCGACGCAAGAGCGGACACAAAAAGTACTGGATGAAGTGACGGATTACTATCTGAAGAACGAGAAGGCGAACGTTGAAAGTGTCTTTACAGTCAATGGATTTAGCTTCAGCGGTCAGGCGCAAAACGCCGGGATGGCCTTTGTCAGCCTTAAACCGTGGGAAGAGCGCAGTGGCGAAGAAAATAGCGCGGAAGCGGTAATCCAACGTGCCAAAATGGAACTGAGTAAAATCCGCGACGGTTTTGTCATTCCATTCAATATGCCAGCCATTGTTGAACTGGGTACGGCAACAGGTTTCGACTTTGAGTTAATCGATCAGGCGGGTCTTGGTCACGATGCCTTAACCCATGCCCGCAACCAGTTGCTTGGCATGGCGGCGCAACATCCTGAAAGCTTAGTCAGTGTGCGCCCCAATGGCCTGGAAGATACTGCGCAGTTCAAACTTGAAGTTGACCAGGAAAAAGCACAGGCATTAGGCGTTTCGCTTTCTGACATTAATCAGACCATTTCTACAGCGTTAGGCGGGACGTATGTCAACGACTTCATCGACCGTGGCCGCGTGAAAAAAGTATATGTTCAGGCGGATGCCAAATTCCGTATGCTGCCAGAAGATGTCGATAAACTTTATGTCCGCAGCGCTAACGGCGAAATGGTGCCATTCTCCACCTTTACCACTTCACATTGGGTATATGGTTCTCCGCGTCTGGAACGCTACAACGGTCTACCTTCTATGGAGATTCAGGGGGAGGCTGCGCCAGGCACCAGTTCCGGCGATGCGATGTCTCTAATGGAAAGCCTCGCCTCACAACTACCTAACGGAATCGGTTATGACTGGACGGGGATGTCGTATCAGGAACGCTTGTCAGGCAACCAGGCCCCTGCTCTGGTAGCCATTTCATTCGTGGTCGTTTTCCTGTGCCTTGCGGCGCTCTATGAAAGCTGGTCAATTCCTGTCTCGGTTATGTTGGTCGTGCCGTTAGGGATTGTCGGCGTGCTGCTGGCGGCGACACTCTTTAATCAGAAAAATGACGTTTATTTTATGGTGGGCTTGTTAACGACAATTGGCTTATCGGCTAAAAACGCTATTTTGATTGTTGAGTTCGCCAAAGACCTGATGGAAAAAGAGGGGAAAGGTGTCATTGAAGCAACGCTGATGGCCGTACGTATGCGTCTTCGTCCTATTCTGATGACATCACTCGCCTTTATTCTCGGCGTATTGCCGCTGGCTATCAGTAATGGTGCGGGAAGCGGCGCGCAGAACGCGGTAGGGATTGGAGTCATGGGTGGCATGATTTCCGCAACATTGCTGGCAATCTTCTTTGTCCCCGTGTTCTTTGTGGTGATCCGCCGTTGCTTTAAAGGGTAAATTTAAGACACAAAGGCGTCTTCGGACGCCTTTTTAATTTGCGGTTAAAACTATAAAAATTAATGAGTTAATGATTCATTAGCTTTTAAATTGAGTGCATTCATTCTTTCTCCCTTCATTATTTTTACAATTCACATAATTTGTCATTATTCATCTCACAAGAATTATAACTCCCGGTGATAAAATGGAATTCAGCACGTTAATAAGAAAGTTAGCTTATTAAGCGGTAGCGTTATTACTGAGGTAACACCATGAAAAGATTAATTCCTGTCGCATTGCTCACCGCATTGCTGGCGGGCTGCGCTCACGATTCACCCTGCGTTCCGGTTTATGACGATCAGGGCCGTCTGGTTCACACGAATACCTGTATGAAAGGTACGACTCAGGATAACTGGGAAACGGCTGGGGCTATTGCTGGCGGGGCAGCGGCTGTTGCTGGCCTGACGATGGGGATCATCGCTCTGTCGAAATAACTGAACAGGGCGCGGAGTTCCGCGCTCTGTTTAACGGTACAGAATCTCACCGTAAGATAAAATACAACTATATTCTGCTAGCTTATTCCCTTTTAATTTAGCATTTTATTTCGAACTATCGAAATAACACATCCATTAGTTTTTACCCTCATTTAAAACACATGCTCACGCTAACAATCATTATCCTGCTTAGTAAAATGCGAATAAATATTTTGCGCTAAAATGTGGCGTATGTTTCATTTTCGCACCATTGCGAGGCGATGTTTTTATTATTTCCTGTCTACACTCAGCTTATTGCGACGTGGAATCGTGCGCAAAAGCTGGCACTACTTTTGCTTATAAAAGGATGGCCACAGACAGGTAAAAGACGTTTCCCAAACGTCCTATAACGATAATTTTCGCCTCACAGGAAGCATTATGAAAAAGATGATGATAGCCACACTGGCTGCCGCCAGCGTGCTGCTTGCCGTTGCAAATCAGGCGCATGCTGGCGCGACACTTGATGCCGTAAAGAATAAAGGGTTTGTGCAATGCGGGATCAGTGACGGATTACCTGGGTTCTCTTATGCCGATGCAGACGGTAAGTTTTCAGGTATTGATGTAGATGTTTGTCGTGGTGTTGCCGCTGCTGTATTTGGTGACGACACGAAAGTGAAATATACCCCACTCACAGCAAAAGAACGCTTCACCGCTTTACAGTCAGGGGAAGTGGATTTGCTTTCCCGTAATACGACCTGGACTTCATCCCGCGACGCAGGAATGGGAATGGCATTTACTGGCGTCACTTATTACGACGGCATTGGCTTCCTGACGCACGATAAAGCGGGATTAAAAAGCGCGAAAGAACTGGATGGCGCAACAGTCTGTATTCAGGCGGGGACTGATACCGAACTCAACGTCGCCGATTACTTCAAGGCAAACAATATGAAGTACACGCCAGTAACCTTCGATCGCTCAGACGAATCAGCGAAGGCTCTGGAATCTGGCCGCTGCGATACGCTGGCCTCGGATCAGTCGCAACTGTATGCCCTGCGGATCAAATTAAGTAATCCTGCCGAATGGATTGTCCTGCCAGAAGTTATCTCTAAAGAACCGCTTGGTCCGGTCGTCCGTCGTGGCGATGATGAATGGTTCTCTATTGTGCGCTGGACGCTTTTCGCCATGCTGAATGCTGAAGAGATGGGCGTTAACTCGCAAAACGTTGATGAAAAAGCGGCTAATCCAGCTACGCCTGATATGGCGCATCTGCTGGGTAAAGAGGGCGATTACGGCAAGGATCTGAAGCTGGATAATAAATGGGCTTACAACATCATCAAACAGGTGGGTAACTACTCGGAAATTTTTGAGCGTAATGTGGGTTCAGAAAGCCCGCTGAAAATTAAACGTGGGCAAAATAATCTCTGGAATAACGGCGGTATTCAGTACGCGCCGCCCGTGCGTTAAGTCGGTGTGAGGTAACGGGCGTCGCTACGGCGGCGCTCTCTTCAGCGTTATGGTTTCCGAGGTTTATATGCCCCATCGCCGCTCAACCGTTAAAGGCTCACTCTCCTTTACCAACCCTACGGTTCGCGCCTGGTTATTCCAGATCCTCGCCGTTGTTGCCGTCGTCGGCATTGTTGGTTGGTTATTTCACAACACCGTGACGAATCTAAACAATCGCGGCATTACATCAGGATTTGCCTTTCTGGATCGCGGCGCAGGCTTCGGGATCGTCCAGCATTTGATCGATTACCAGCAGGGCGATACCTACGGACGCGTTTTTATTGTCGGCTTACTCAATACGCTACTGGTTTCAGCATTGTGTATCGTATTCGCATCTGTCCTGGGCTTCTTTATCGGTCTGGCGAGACTTTCGGACAACTGGCTGCTACGAAAGCTTTCCACAATTTATATTGAGATCTTCCGTAATATTCCCCCGCTGCTGCAAATCTTCTTCTGGTACTTTGCCGTGTTGCGCAATTTGCCCGGACCACGCCAGGCAGTGAGCGCGTTTGATCTCGCCTTTTTGAGCAATCGTGGGCTCTATATTCCGTCGCCGCAGCTGGGAGATGGATTTATTGCGTTTATCCTGACTGTTGTTATTGCTATAGCCATTTCTGTTGGACTATTCCGTTTTAATAAAACGCACCAGATAAAGACCGGACAACTGCGCCGTACCTGGCCTTGCGCCGTTGTGTTGATCATTGGTTTATCTTTACTGGCGCAATGGCTTTTTGGCGCAGCACTACACTGGGATGTCCCAGCCCTTCGAGGCTTTAATTTCCGCGGCGGGATGGTTTTAATTCCTGAACTGGCAGCCTTAACGCTAGCACTTTCGGTTTATACCTCTGCATTTATCGCCGAGATTATCCGCGCCGGGATCCAGGCAGTGCCTTATGGTCAACATGAAGCGGCTCGATCACTGGGATTACCCAACCCGGTTACGCTACGCCAGGTCATTATTCCCCAGGCATTGCGGGTGATTATTCCACCGTTAACCAGCCAGTATCTCAACATCGTCAAGAACTCCTCTCTTGCCGCCGCTATTGGCTATCCCGATATGGTTTCGCTGTTTGCTGGCACCGTGCTGAACCAAACGGGGCAAGCCATCGAGACGATAGCCATGACGATGTCGGTCTATCTGATTATCAGCCTGACTATCTCGCTGCTGATGAATATCTATAACCGCCGTATCGCGATCGTTGAACGCTAAGGAGTCATGATGACAAAAGTATTGCTGTCTCATCCCCCGCGCCCGGCGAGCCATAACTCAAGCCGCGCTATGGTGTGGGTGCGAAAAAATCTGTTCTCCAGCTGGAGCAATAGCCTGCTGACTATTGGCTGCATATGGTTGATGTGGGAACTGATCCCACCATTGCTGAACTGGGCATTTTTGCAGGCTAACTGGGTTGGCTCAACGCGTGCCGACTGCACAAAAGCCGGTGCCTGTTGGGTCTTCATCCACGAACGATTTGGTCAGTTTATGTATGGGCTTTACCCACACGACCAACGCTGGCGAATTAACCTGGCATTACTGATTGGCCTTGTGTCTATCGCACCAATGTTCTGGAAAATACTCCCGCATCGCGGTCGCTATATTGCGGTATGGGCGATTATCTACCCACTGATTGTCTGGTGGCTGATGTATGGCGGTTTTTTTGGTCTTGAGCGGGTTGAAACCCGGCAATGGGGCGGGCTGACGCTAACTTTAATTATTGCATCAGTTGGGATTGCGGGGGCGCTACCGTGGGGGATCTTACTGGCGTTAGGTCGCCGCTCCCATATGCCGATTGTGCGTATCTTATCGGTCGTTTTTATCGAGTTCTGGCGCGGCGTACCGCTGATTACCGTACTGTTTATGTCTTCGGTCATGCTGCCGCTCTTTATGGCGGAAGGCACCAGCATCGACAAACTGATTCGTGCGTTGGTCGGCGTGATCCTGTTTCAGTCAGCATACGTTGCGGAAGTCGTGCGAGGCGGATTACAGGCGCTGCCCAAAGGGCAATACGAAGCGGCAGAGTCGCTGGCGTTGGGTTACTGGAAAACTCAAGGGCTGGTTATTCTGCCCCAGGCACTGAAGCTGGTGATTCCAGGGCTGGTAAATACCATCATCGCGCTATTCAAAGACACAAGTCTGGTGATCATCATCGGGTTGTTCGATCTTTTCAGTAGCGTTCAGCAGGCAACCGTTGACCCCGCCTGGCTGGGTATGTCCACAGAAGGGTATGTTTTCGCCGCACTGATCTACTGGATCTTCTGTTTCAGCATGTCGCGCTATAGCCAACATCTGGAAAAACGTTTTAACACCGGGCGTACACCGCATTGAGGACACTATGAGCCAAATTTTACTGCAACCTGCTAACGCGATGATTACGCTGGAAAACGTCAATAAATGGTATGGACAATTCCATGTTTTGAAAAATATAAATTTAACCGTGCAACCGGGCGAACGGATCGTTCTGTGTGGCCCTTCAGGTTCCGGTAAATCGACAACCATTCGTTGTATTAATCATCTGGAAGAACATCAACAGGGACGGATCGTGGTAGATGGCATCGAACTTAATGAAGATATCCGCAATATTGAGCGCGTCAGGCAGGAAGTGGGAATGGTCTTTCAGCATTTCAATCTCTTCCCTCATCTGACCGTTCTACAGAACTGTACCCTGGCACCGATTTGGGTACGCAAGATGCCAAAGAAAGAGGCTGAAGCTCTGGCGATGCATTACCTTGAGCGGGTGAGAATTGCCGAACATGCCCAGAAGTTTCCCGGACAGATTTCTGGTGGTCAGCAGCAACGCGTTGCCATAGCACGTTCACTTTGTATGAAACCAAAGATCATGCTGTTTGATGAACCTACGTCAGCGCTCGATCCGGAGATGGTGAAAGAAGTGCTGGATACGATGATTGGGCTGGCGCAGTCGGGTATGACAATGTTGTGTGTAACACATGAAATGGGATTTGCGCGAACTGTCGCTGATCGAGTGATTTTTATGGATCGCGGAGAAATCGTGGAGCAAGCTGCACCGGATGAATTTTTTGCGCATCCTAAATCGGAGCGTACGAGGGCATTTTTATCGCAGGTTATCCATTAATTGAATGTTAGTTCGAAAAACAAAAAGGCCATCCTTTCGGATGGCCTTTCGCTTGATTTGATGTCGCAGTTTATGGCGGGCGTCCTGCCGCCCCCCTCCGGGCCGTTGCTTCGCAACGTTCAAATCCGCTCCCGGCGGATTTGTCCTGGTCAGGAGAGCGTTCACCGACAAACAACAGATAAAACAAAAGGCCCAGTCTTCCGACTGAGCCTTTTGTTTTATTTGATGCCTGGCAGTTCCCTACTCTCGCATGGGGAGACCCCACACTACCATCGGCGCTACGGCGTTTCACTTCTGAGTTCGGCATGGGGTCAGGTGGGACCACCGCGCTACTGCCGCCAGACAAATTCTTTTCTAATCTGCCGAACTTTAACCTAAAAAGTGGTGCTGATACCCAGAGTCGAACTGGGGACCTCACCCTTACCAAGGGTGCGCTCTACCAACTGAGCCATATCAGCACGCTAAATTTGATGCCTGGCAGTTCC
>NZ_RHJO01000030.1:0-31121 GCF_004211985.1 Escherichia sp. E10V10
TGGAGGCGCATTATAGGGAGTTCTCCGTAGGCCGCAATAGAAAAATTGCAAAAAAATGACTGACTGCTGCATTCCCCAGCAAAACCCCGCTTTATACCTTTTTACGCACAGAGTTATCCACAATCATCAATGTGATTTCTGTATTTTTCCCACGGTAACCACTGTCAAAATTGTGATCGCCATTGAAAGAGAAAAATTCGCGAGCGTT
The DNA here is from genome assembly GCF_004211985.1 of Escherichia sp. E10V10. NCBI lineage: Bacteria > Pseudomonadati > Pseudomonadota > Gammaproteobacteria > Enterobacterales > Enterobacteriaceae > Escherichia > Escherichia sp. E10V10. The sequence continues at coordinate 209 of NZ_RHJO01000030.1, forward strand.
GCGCAAACGTTTTCGTTACAATGCGGGCGAAAAATAAGGATGCCCCGTTAGGGGCGTTAGCTGAGTTTTTCGCGAAAAATTCAGCTAACGCTCTCTGTAATAGTCAAATCCAGGGGATTTACCATGCAACAACGTCGTCCAGTCCGCCGCGCTCTGCTCAGTGTTTCTGACAAAGCCGGTATCGTCGAATTCGCCCAGGCACTTTCCGCACGCGGTGTGGAGCTGCTGTCTACAGGGGGCACTGCCCGTCTGTTAGCAGAAAAAGGTCTGCCGGTAACCGAAGTTTCCGATTACACCGGTTTCCCGGAGATGATGGATGGACGCGTGAAGACCCTGCATCCGAAAGTACATGGTGGCATTCTGGGCCGTCGCGGCCAGGACGATGCCATTATGGAAGAACATCAGATCCAGCCTATCGATATGGTAGTTGTTAACCTGTATCCGTTCGCCCAGACCGTTGCTCGTGAAGGCTGCTCGCTGGAAGATGCGGTTGAGAACATCGATATCGGCGGCCCGACCATGGTGCGCTCCGCCGCTAAGAACCATAAAGATGTCGCAATCGTGGTGAAGAGCAGCGACTACGACGCCATTATTAAAGAGATGGATGCCAACGAAGGATCGCTGACGCTTGCAACCCGTTTCGACCTCGCCATCAAAGCCTTCGAACACACTGCCGCCTACGACAGCATGATTGCCAACTACTTCGGCAGCATGGTTCCGGCTTACCACGGTGAAAGCAAAGAAGCCGCCGGTCGCTTCCCACGCACGCTGAACCTGAACTTCATTAAGAAGCAGGATATGCGTTACGGCGAGAACAGCCACCAGCAGGCTGCCTTCTATATAGAAGAGAATGTGAAAGAAGCCTCCGTTGCTACCGCAACCCAGGTTCAGGGTAAGGCCCTCTCTTATAACAACATCGCCGATACCGATGCGGCGCTGGAGTGCGTGAAAGAGTTCGCCGAGCCGGCATGTGTGATTGTGAAGCATGCCAACCCTTGCGGCGTGGCTATCGGCAATTCCATTCTTGATGCTTACGATCGCGCGTACAAAACCGACCCAACCTCCGCATTCGGCGGCATTATCGCCTTTAACCGCGAGCTGGATGCGGAAACCGCACAGGCCATTATTTCTCGTCAGTTTGTCGAAGTGATTATTGCGCCGTCCGCCAGCGAAGAAGCCCTGAAAATCACCGCCGCCAAACAGAACGTTCGCGTCCTGACCTGCGGTCAGTGGGGCGAGCGTGTTCCGGGTCTTGATTTCAAACGCGTGAACGGCGGTTTGCTGGTTCAGGATCGTGACCTGGGGATGGTCGGCGCGGAAGAACTGCGCGTCGTCACCAAACGCCAGCCGACCGAACAGGAACTGCGTGATGCGCTGTTCTGCTGGAAAGTGGCGAAGTTCGTGAAATCCAACGCTATCGTCTATGCCAAAAACAATATGACCATCGGTATTGGCGCGGGCCAGATGAGCCGCGTGTACTCCGCGAAAATCGCCGGTATTAAAGCTGCCGATGAAGGTCTGGAAGTGAAAGGTTCCTCGATGGCTTCTGACGCGTTCTTCCCGTTCCGCGACGGTATTGATGCCGCCGCCGCTGCGGGCGTGACCTGCGTAATCCAGCCTGGCGGTTCTATCCGTGATGACGAAGTGATTGCCGCCGCCGACGAGCACGGTATTGCGATGCTCTTCACCGACATGCGCCACTTCCGCCATTAATGGAGCGACAGATGAAAGTATTAGTGATTGGTAACGGCGGGCGCGAGCACGCGCTGGCCTGGAAAGCGGCCCAGTCGCCGCTGGTTAAGACCGTCTTTGTCGCACCGGGTAACGCAGGCACTGCGCTGGAACCCGCGCTACAGAACGTCGATATCGGCGTGACCGATATCCCGGCGCTGCTGGATTTCGCACAAAACGAAAAGATCGATCTGACCATCGTCGGCCCGGAAGCGCCGCTGGTGAAAGGCGTGGTTGATACCTTCCGCGCCGCCGGGCTGAAAATCTTCGGCCCAACCGCAGATGCCGCGCAACTGGAAGGTTCGAAAGCGTTTACCAAAGATTTCCTGGCCCGCCATAAGATCCCTACGGCGGAATACCAGAACTTCACCGAGGTAGAACCTGCGCTGGCGTATCTGCGTGAGAAAGGCGCGCCAATCGTCATTAAAGCTGACGGTCTGGCTGCCGGGAAAGGCGTTATCGTGGCGATGACGCAGGAAGAAGCGGAAGCGGCTGTTCACGATATGCTGGCAGGCAACGCTTTTGGCGACGCGGGTCATCGCATCGTTATCGAAGAGTTCCTCGATGGCGAAGAAGCGAGCTTTATCGTGATGGTGGACGGCGAGCATGTGCTACCGATGGCCACCAGCCAGGATCACAAACGCGTAGGCGATAAAGATACCGGGCCAAACACTGGCGGAATGGGCGCTTACTCTCCTGCGCCGGTAGTGACCGATGAAGTTCATCAGCGCACGATGGAACGTATCATCTGGCCAACCGTGAAAGGCATGGCGGCGGAAGGCAACACCTACACCGGTTTTCTCTATGCGGGCCTGATGATCGACAAACAGGGCAATCCGAAGGTTATCGAATTTAACTGCCGCTTTGGCGATCCGGAAACCCAGCCGATTATGCTGCGCATGAAGTCCGATCTGGTTGAACTGTGCCTGGCGGCCTGTGAAGGCAAGCTGGATGAGATAACATCCGAGTGGGATGAACGTGCTGCGCTCGGCGTGGTGATGGCTGCGGGTGGATATCCGGGCGATTACCGCACCGGCGATGTGATCCACGGCCTGCCGCTGGAAGAAGTGTCTGACGGCAAAGTGTTCCACGCGGGTACGAAACTGGCGGATGACGAGCAGGTAGTGACCAGCGGCGGGCGCGTACTGTGCGTCACCGCGCTGGGTCATACCGTGGCAGAAGCGCAGAAACGCGCTTATGCCTTAATGACCGATATCCATTGGGACGACTGCTTCTGCCGGAAAGATATCGGCTGGCGCGCTATCGAACGCGAGCAGAACTAACGCGACAGTTTTGCCAATAGCGTTTTACGCGTGATCCCTAACTGACGGGCGGCTTCGGTTTTGTTGCCGCCCGTTTTCTCCAGTGCCGCCAGAATCACCTCTTTTTCCACTTCCACCAGCGGCTGAATATCCTGACTTTGCGCCAGCGGGATCGGCGTACTGGCAATCGCCAGCGGCAGCTCGCGTTCGGAAATATATTCCCCGGTCAGTAGCACCACCGCCCGTTCCACCGCGTTTTCCAGTTCACGAATATTTCCCGGCCAGTCGTAATGAATCAGCAGATCCATCGCCTGGGGCGTAAAGCCTTTTACCGCCTTGCGATTACGCTCGGCAAAGCGCTGAAGAAAATGGCCAGCCAGCAGAGGGATATCTTCCCGCCGCTGACGCAGCGACGGTACTTCAATCGCCACCACGTTCAGGCGATAGTAGAGATCCTGGCGAAAACGCCCGGCATTTACCTCTGCGGCAAGATCGCGATGGGTCGCCGCAATCAGCCGGACATCAACCGAGATAGTCTGGTTGCTGCCGACACGTTGCACTTCGCGCTCCTGAATCGCACGCAGCAGACGAACCTGCATCATCGGTGAGATATCGCCAATTTCATCGAGAAACAGCGTGCCGCCGTCCGCCTCAACAAAGCGCCCTTCTCGCCGTTTGTCGGCTCCGGTAAACGCCCCTTTTTCGTGACCGAACAATTCAGATTCCAGCAAGGATTCGTTGAGCGCCGCGCAGTTAAGCGTTACCAGCGGTTTTTCGCTACGTGCGCTACTGGCGTGAATCGCCCTGGCGACCAGCTCTTTACCGGTGCCGGAATCGCCGTGGATCAGCACCGTGGCTTCCGATGGCGCGACGAGGGCGATTTCACTGAGCAGGTGTTGCATCGCCGGGCTTTTACCGACCATACCGAACTGGCTGGCAGTCACCGCAGGTGTTTCAGCATCAATACTGTGCGTATGCGCGAGCGCCTTTTCCAGCGTCGCCTGCAGGTTATCGAAATCCAGCGGCTTGATGAGATAATCCAGCGCCCCGGTTTTCAGTGCCTCTACCGCCGTCTCGACGCTGGAGTAAGCGGTCATAATCAGTACCGGAATCGCCGGGTTTAACGTTTTGATCTCTTTTAGCGTGGCAATGCCGTCCATCTCCGCCATTCGCACATCGCAAAGCACAAGATCAAAAACCTGTTCCCGCACCTGCTCCAGCGCCTGTCGCCCGCTGTTCGCCAGCGCGACGTTATAGCCCCAGCCGCGCAGCAATGCCTGCAAAATAGTGCAGTGGCTAATGTCATCATCCACCACCAGAATATCGATATTATCGTGCGTCATCCTTGTGGGTCCTTACGCGTAATATTGACCGGAAGCCAGAGGGTGAACGTTGCGCCTTTTCCCTCCTGGCTTGCGACCTGAATTGTACCACCGTGTTGTTCAACAATATTATGCACGACCGCCAGCCCCAGCCCGGTGCCTTCGGCTTTGGTGGTGAAGTACGGGGTGAAGATAGCTTCAAGCTGATCCGCCGCAATTCCCTTACCGCTATCAGTAACGCTAATTTTCACGCCTGCGCCGCTTTCGCTGGCCGTCACGCTAATCACGCCATGCTGACCAATCGCCTGAATAGCATTGAGATAGAGATTCAACAGGACTTGGGTCAATCGGTCCGGGTCTGCCTGAATTTCCGGTAATGTGTCGTTGGCGGTAAAGCGTAACTGGATCTCCCGGCTGTTTGCATCCTGGCTTACCAGCTGTAATGAGTGGTTAATCAGAGTGTTGAGATCCACCGCCTGCAAAGCCAGATGCGTTGGTTTAACCAGTTCCAGCAGCTCGCTTACCACGCGGTTTAAACGGTCGGCTTCTTTCGCCATCACCTGCGCCAGTTGATGCGCTTCTCCCCCTGCTGGCGCGCGTTCGGCAAAGTATTTCGCCAGCCCTTTAATCGAGGAAAGTGGGTTACGGATTTCGTGGGCAACGCCTGCCGCCAGATGCCCCAGCGCCACCAGCTTTTCTTTGCGCTTCATCTCATCCTGTAGAAGCTGGCGCGAGCGCAGATAGCGGCGATACCAGAAGAATGACAACACGCTTGCCAGCAAGACCGTCGCCAGGGCGAAGAGGATAATCAGGGTATTGCGCTTTTCCCCACTCTGGGTTGCAACCAGATCGCTGGCGTCAACGGCGATGAAAATAGCCTGTTGTGCTTCTGCCTGTGGCACAGCTTTGCCGTTACAGCGCGGCATATTGTGCATACCATGCCGCCAGGGCGATGACATTGGCTGGAACAAACGATAGACCTCAAGCGCAGGCGCAGTTTCCGCTTTCTCAAGCAGTCGCCAGCGGGAGTTTTCCTCTGGCTTTAACTGCTGCATTTCATCCGGCGAATAGAGTGCACGCCCAACCATTTCGGGGTTACTGTGAAGAATAATGATGCCCTGTGCATCGGTGACCGCAAACCACAACACCCCAGGCTGGCCAGCCATCTCTTCCAGAAGCGCCTGTTGCTGCACATGGTGCATTCGCATCCCCATCCCTACGCGGCTTCCTGACTCCAGAGCGCGAATGAGCACATTACCTTTTTCCAGTAATGCCTGACGGTCAGCCTCGCTTGCCCGCCCATAATCACGAATCACCGTCACCGCAAACAATCCCACCAGCCCAACAATGACAATGGGGAGGATCGTGCTTAACCATTTGGCTAAGGTGTCTTTTGAACGTTGCATAAAACGTATCTTCTTCTTTGTCTGTTCATCCCTTTTTGACAGCAGAAATCATGCCATCTTTTAGCAGCGCTTACCCTGCGCTGTAACACAAAGACTTAAGTTTCAATGAGTAAAAATGACTCGCCACCCACAGCAGGCGAGTCATTTTTACTCGTTTATCATGCCAGATTACCCGTCATATCAGCGTTTCGTTGTTGGCACGAAAGATGCAATACCCAAAGTAAGACAACCACTGGAGGATTAACCATGAAACGGAACACGAAAATTGCCCTGGTGATGATGGCGCTTTCAGCAATGGCGATGGGATCGACATCTGCATTTGCTCACGGCGGACACGGGATGTGGCAACAAAATGCCGCGCCTTTGACCAGCGAACAACAGACAGCGTGGCAGAAAATCCATAATGACTTTTACGCTCAAAGCAGCGCACTGCAACAGCAACTGGTGACGAAGCGTTATGAATACAATGCCCTGTTAGCCGCGAACCCACCGGATAGCAGCAAAATTAACGCGGTCGCCAAAGAGATGGAGGCTTTGCGTCAGTCGTTAGATGAGTTACGGGTGAAACGGGATATTGCGATGGCTGAAGCGGGTATTCCGCGCGGTACCGGAATGGGCATGGGTTACAGCGGCTGCGGTGGTGGTGGCGGTCATATGGGAATGGGCCACTGGTAAATCAGAACGTTTTCTCGTTGGGTTGCCAGCGACAGAAATCAGAGTTTGCCACTAACAGTAATTGCGAACCTTCGGGCGCTTCCAGCCATGCCACGCTGACATCAACAGAAGAGCGGCTCTGGCGGCGCTCGATATGCGCTATCGCCTGCGAATCTAAATCAGGTTTAATGGTTTGCCCTTCGCAGGTGGTCACGGTCTGTTCCATCGCATGCCAGCGCCCCTGACGCAGCACGACTCTCCCCTGACGTAAGGCATCGCTAATCTGGCGGATTTGGTCAGCACGATAACGATATAAATCAATTTGGTCGTTAGAAAGCTGCTGCTTTTCCCCGTCGGATTCACGTTGCATAAAGCTCAGATCGCCGCGATCGTCAAAACGCGCGCGAATATTCACCGGCGGTTTGCTGTAAACATTGATATTGATAAGCGTGAGGTTATCGCCCTGCCAGCGATACTCTCGCGTCGTGGTATCGCCATTGCGCCACGGGCTAAATACAGCAAGCAGATGGACATTATCGCCGCTGTCTTTTCGCCAGATGCGTACCGCGCCCTGATCTTCAGCAAATCCACTGGCGGTAAAGGGAGGAAGTGAGGAGTTATGGCTACAAGCAGTAAGAAACAGCGCGCCTGCCAGCATCAATGAGCGACGCCAGAAAGACAAAAGGGGTGAAACCACCCCTTCGTTAAAACTGTTCACTGCCACGCAATCTTACTTAACTGCGTCTTTCAGTGCCTTGCCAGAAACAAATGCCGGTACGTTCGCAGCGGCGATTTTGATTTCTTTACCGGTCTGCGGGTTGCGGCCAGTACGCTCAGCGCGGTGGTTCACTTTGAAGGTACCGAAACCAACCAGTTGTACAGCATCGCCTTCTTTCAGAGACTCAGTAATTGCAGCCAGAGTGGACTCCAGAGCAGCTTTAGCCTGGGTTTTGGACAGTTCTGCTTTCTCTGCAATTACATCAATCAGTTGAGTCTTGTTCATAAGTTATCCTTACAATGTGTTTATCGCTTGCTAAGCATCGAGTGCGACGGAAATGCCAGAATAGCACTCTCCTGCATACACGCACCGATAGCCACTTTTTTTCGCCCCCCAAATGTAGACCAGACGGGGGGCGAAAGGGAAGACTCCAGGTACGACAAATCAGGCGTTAATTCACGTTTTCTGGTCTTATTGCTGAAAAATTATACCAATATTGCTCTCACCCGCCTCACGCAGGTCTGCTCTAAGCCCTTTTATCAGCTCGATATCACGTTCTTCGCACTCGGCTAAAAGTCGGAATATTTCCCACTGAATGTCCCATTCTTGCTCTACAGCTGGGTTTTCTTTGAGCTCTTCATCGCTCATTTCGCGACCAGCCTGAGTCATTTCCAACATCGCCACGGTAGTGATGGAGGTCTTACTCACTTCCACCGCGTGTTCGAGCGTTTCACCACTCAAACGCGAATGGACCAGTTCACTTAATGCCACGCAGGCATCAATTGCCGGATAAACACCGTACAGATCGAAATCGTCGGCTGACGGGATCGCTTCTTCAAATTTCTCCAGTTGGCTGTCGAAATTCACTTTTGCGTCTTTGACGGTCAGTGTTTCCCAGATGAGATCGAGAATGCGGCGATAAATTTGCCCATCACCAAAACCAGTTTGCTGGCAGAACATGGCGTAATTGGGGTACATGCGTTCACATAAGCAAGCCATGAAAGTGACGTGCTGCCAGCTTTCCAGGCGCTCCAGACGCAGATGAATCGGGTTTTGTAACATGTTGAGTTCTCAAATACGGAAATTATCCGCAGTTTACCTGAATTAGGGCTGATTTGCTGTATAGCGCACGAACGCCGGACGTTCCGAGGCCACCGCGTCCGCCCAGCGTGTTGGCTCCGGCAGGCGATAGCCTTTCATGCAGCGTTGTACCCACGCCAGCGCGCTATCCACACTGACCCGATGGCCGGTAGAAATAAACAGAGGGTTACAGCGCGCTTTGCTGCGCCAGACCCAAGCCAGCTGCTCGCCTTTATCCATCAGCGGGGCCAGTGCGCCCGGTTCGCTGGAGAGCGGTTCGAATTTACCGCAGAGCCGTTTTTTCGCTACGCCAATGGTCGGCACATCCACCAATAAGCCAAAATGGCTGGCGACGCCAAGACGGCGAGGATGCGAGATCCCGTGACCATCGACAAACACTAAATCCGGCTTTTGCGACAGCATCTCCCACGCGGCCAGCAGCGCAGGATATTCGCGGAAGGAAAGAAAACCTGGAATGTAAGGCATGGTAGTAGCGATGCGGGCCACTTTATACTCCACCAGCTCAAGCGAGGGGTATTTCAGCAGCACCATCGCCGCTCGCGTCACTTCTCCGCCCTGCTCAAACCCGACATCGGCTCCGGCGATCAGATCCGGCGGATCTTTATCGAGTCGATCCTCGCGGATCACAGAAGAAGCTAGTTCAAGTTGTTGAGCGCGTAATGACGCGAGATCCATAACCACTCCTTACTGATGATAAGGCGCAGACAGGCGATGCACTGCCTCCACAAATACGCCAGCATGTTCTGGCGGCACATCCTGATGGATACCGTGGCCGAGGTTAAAGACGTGGCCTTCACCGTGACCGAAACCGGCAAGGATTGTCGCCACTTCTTCTTCAATACGGGCAGGCGGCGCGTACAACATTGACGGGTCCATATTGCCCTGCAGCGCGACTTTATCACCCACGCGGCGGCGTGCATCGGCGATGTCCGTTGTCCAGTCGAGGCCCAGCGCATCGCAACCGGTTTCTGCCATGGCTTCCAGCCACTGTCCGCCACCTTTGGTAAACAGCGTGACCGGTACGCGGCGACCGTCGTTTTCACGCAGTAAACCATCAACAATTTTATGCATGTAATAGAGCGAGAACTGTTGATAATCGCGCCCGGTTAGCACGCCGCCCCAGGTGTCGAAAATCATCACTGCCTGAGCACCGGCTTTAATCTGCGCATTCAGGTACAGAGTGACGCTTTTCGCCAGTTTATCGAGTAGCGCGTGCAGCGCCTGCGGATCGGCATACATCATTTTTTTGATCACGGTGAACGCTTTGCTGCTGCCGCCTTCCACCATATAGGTCGCCAGCGTCCACGGACTGCCGGAAAAACCAATCAGCGGCACTTCGCCTTTCAGTTCGCGACGAATGGTACGCACCGCGTTCATCACGTAACCCAGCTCATCTTCCGGGTCCGGAATTGGCAGTTTATCGACGTCGGCTTTGCTGGTGACTGGTGTGGTAAAACGCGGACCTTCTCCGGCTTCAAAATAGAGCCCTAACCCCATCGCGTCCGGCACGGTGAGGATATCGGAAAAGAGGATCGCCGCATCCAGCGGGTAGCGACGCAGCGGTTGCAAAGTCACTTCGCACGCCAGCTCGGCGTTTTTGCACAGCGACATAAAATCGCCCGCCTGGGCGCGCGTGGCTTTATATTCCGGTAGATAGCGGCCCGCCTGGCGCATCATCCATACTGGAGTGACATCAACGGGCTGGCGCAGCAGCGCCCGCAGATAACGATCGTTTTTAAGTTCGGTCATTTTGGCTGTTCCTTAGTGCGTCAGGCGGTCAGTGTATCATCACTCATACTCTGCCCGACACATCGCCACCGTATCTTCTATCAGACGGCGCGCTACGGTGCCGGGCGGCGGAAGTAACGGCAAATCGTCATAGCGATACCAGTTCGCCTCGAGCAATTCTTTCGGGTCGATCACGATCTCGCCGCTGTCATATTCCGCCATAAACGCGGTCATTAAAGACTGAGGAAACGGCCACGGCTGGGAAGTCACGTAACGCAAGTTTTTGACTTTGATGCCACTCTCTTCCATCACTTCCCGCGCGACTGCCTGTTCGAGGGTTTCGCCCACTTCGACGAATCCGGCGAGTACCGTATGGACACCGTTACGATGCCGGGTATGCTGAGCAAGTAGGATTGAATCATCGCGACGGATGGCAACGATAATGCAGGGAGCGATTTGTGGGTAGTAACGCTCACGGCAGTGGCTGCATAGCATCGCCCATTCGGTTTTGCTCGGATACATGTCATGCCCGCAGTAACCGCAGTATTTATGCGAGCGATAAAACTCCGCCAGTTGCACACCACGTCCGGCTAATTGAAACAGCCCGACATCCAGATCAATGACCTGGCGCACCGAGCCCATATCGTGACGGCGCTGCTGTTGCACTAGCCAAACAGGTTCTCCCTGCCATTCGCCGATTTGTTGTGCGCGCTGACCCACAAGATCGAAATTTGCCGCTTCGCCGTATGGTAATTCTCCCTTCGGCAACCATAATTTTTGTTCATGACTGACTACCCACCAGCCGTGATCTAATTTTTCAATTATACGATCCATAGCTCTTGCACTACCTTTGCATCACTGGCATGTTTAACATGGTTTTTACATTTCTCACTGAGCAGTTTTTGAATACAAACTTGCGGAGTCAATCATGCTTAACCAGCTCGATAACCTGACGGAGCACGTCAGAGGAAGTAACAAACTGGTTGATCGCTGGCTACATGTACGTAAGCATCTGCTCGTGGCTTACTACAATCTGGTTGGCATTAAGCCTGGCAAAGAATCGTACATGAGGCTGAATGAAAAAGCCCTTGATGATTTTTGCCAGAGTCTGGTCGACTACCTGTCTGCCGGACATTTCAGTATTTATGAACGCATTCTTCATAAACTGGAAGGCAACGGGCAACTCGCTCATGCCGCGAAGATTTGGCCGCAACTCGAAGCCAACACGCAACAGATTATGGATTACTACGATTCCAGCCTGGAAACCGCCATCGATCATGATAATTACCTTGAGTTTCAACAGGTTTTATCTGACATCGGCGAGGCACTGGAAGCGCGATTTGTGCTGGAAGATAAGTTGATTCTGCTGGTGCTTGACGCCGCCCGCGTCAAACATCCTGCTTGAGTTCTGCGCTGTTAACGCGTAATTTACATTCAACGCCCCGTTTGCGGGGCTAATTTCTTGTCGGAGTGCCTTAACTGGCTGAGACCGTTTATTCGGGATCCGCGGAACCTGATCAGGCTAATACCTGCGAAGGGAACAAGAGTTAATCTGCTATCGCATCGCCTTTGCGGCGATCGTCTCTTGCTTCATCCGTCGTCTGACAAGCCACGTCCTTAACTTTTTGGAATGAGCTATGTCTGCAACAAAACTGACCCGCCGCGAACAACGCGCCCGGGCCCAACATTTTATCGACACCCTGGAAGGCACCGCCTTTCCTAACTCAAAACGCATTTACATCACTGGTACACACCCCGGCGTGCGCGTGCCGATGCGTGAGATCCAGCTTAGCCTGACACTAATTGGCGGCAGCAAAGAACAGCCGCAGTACGAAGAAAACGAAGCGATTCCGGTCTATGATACCTCCGGCCCGTATGGCGATCCGCAAATCGCCATTAACGTTCAGCAAGGGCTGACCAAACTACGCCAGCCGTGGATCGATGCGCGCGGTGATACTGAAGAACTTACCGTGCGCAGTTCCGATTACACCAAAGCGCGGCTGGCAGATGATGGCCTCGACGAGCTGCGTTTTAGCGGCGTATTAACACCAAAACGCGCCAAAGCAGGACGCCGTGTCACACAACTGCACTACGCCCGCAAGGGTATCATCACACCGGAAATGGAGTTCATCGCCATCCGCGAGAATATGGGCCGCGAGCGCATCCGTAGCGAAGTTTTACGCCACCAGCATCCGGGAATGAGCTTTGGCGCACATCTGCCGGAAAATATCACTGCGGAATTTGTCCGTGATGAAGTCGCTGCCGGACGTGCGATTATCCCGGCTAACATTAATCATCCGGAATCGGAGCCGATGATTATCGGTCGCAACTTCCTGGTAAAAGTTAACGCCAATATCGGCAACTCGGCGGTCACCTCTTCCATCGAAGAAGAAGTGGAAAAGCTGGTATGGTCCACGCGCTGGGGAGCAGATACGGTGATGGATCTTTCCACCGGTCGCTATATTCACGAAACCCGCGAGTGGATTTTGCGTAACAGCCCGGTGCCGATCGGTACTGTGCCGATCTACCAGGCGCTGGAGAAAGTTAACGGGATCGCCGAAGATCTTACCTGGGAAGCGTTCCGCGACACGCTGCTGGAACAGGCCGAGCAAGGTGTGGATTACTTCACTATCCATGCGGGCGTGCTGCTGCGCTACGTGCCGATGACCGCGAAACGCCTGACCGGTATCGTCTCTCGCGGCGGTTCGATTATGGCGAAATGGTGCCTCTCCCATCATCAGGAAAATTTCCTCTATCAACACTTCCGCGAAATTTGTGAAATCTGTGCCGCTTATGACGTTTCGCTGTCGCTGGGCGACGGCCTGCGCCCCGGTTCTATTCAGGACGCCAACGATGAAGCGCAGTTTGCCGAGCTGCATACGCTGGGCGAACTGACCAAAATCGCCTGGGAATATGACGTGCAGGTGATGATTGAAGGCCCTGGGCATGTGCCGATGCAGATGATTCGCCGCAATATGACCGAGGAGTTAGAGCACTGCCACGAAGCGCCGTTTTACACTCTGGGGCCGCTAACTACCGATATTGCGCCGGGCTATGACCACTTCACGTCGGGGATTGGTGCGGCGATGATTGGCTGGTTTGGCTGCGCGATGCTCTGTTACGTAACGCCAAAAGAGCATCTGGGTCTGCCTAATAAAGAAGATGTTAAGCAGGGGCTTATCACCTATAAGATTGCCGCCCACGCCGCTGACCTGGCGAAAGGGCATCCGGGCGCGCAAATTCGCGATAACGCCATGTCGAAAGCCCGCTTTGAATTTCGCTGGGAAGACCAGTTTAATCTGGCCCTCGACCCGTTTACCGCTCGCGCTTATCACGATGAAACCCTGCCGCAAGAGTCCGGCAAAGTCGCCCATTTTTGCTCCATGTGTGGGCCGAAATTCTGCTCGATGAAAATCAGCCAGGAAGTACGTGATTACGCCGCCGCGCAAACCATTGAAGTGGGAATGGCGGATATGTCGGAGAACTTCCGCGCCAGAGGCGGAGAAATCTACCTGCGTAAGGAGGAAGCGTGATGTATCAGCCTGATTTTCCTCCTGTACCTTTTCGTTTAGGACTGTACCCGGTGGTGGACAGCGTACAGTGGATCGAACGTCTGTTGGATGCAGGCGTACGTACTCTCCAGCTACGCATCAAGGATCAACGCGATGAAGAAGTGGAAGCCGATGTCGTGGCGGCAATTGCGCTGGGCCGCCGCTATAACGCGCGATTGTTTATCAACGATTACTGGCGGCTGGCGATCAAGCATCAGGCGTATGGCGTCCATTTGGGGCAGGAAGATTTGCAAGCCACCGATCTCCACGCCATCTGCGCGGCAGGCCTGCGGCTGGGCGTTTCGACCCATGACGATATGGAGATCGACGTCGCGCTAGCAGCACATCCTTCTTATATCGCACTGGGACATGTATTCCCGACGCAAACCAAACAGATGCCTTCTGCACCGCAGGGGCTGGAACAACTGGCACGGCACATTGAGCGTCTGGCGGATTATCCCACCGTGGCGATTGGCGGTATCAGTCTGCCGCGCGCGCCTGCGGTGATGGCGACGGGTGTCGGCAGTATCGCCGTCGTCAGCGCCATTACTCAGGCCGCAGACTGGCGTTTGGCAACGGCACAGTTGCTGGAAATTGCAGGAGTTGGCGATGAATGACCGTGACTTTATGCGTTATAGCCGCCAAATCCTGCTCGACGATATCGCTCTTGACGGGCAGCAAAAACTGCTCGATAGCCAGGTGCTGATTATTGGTCTTGGCGGGCTGGGTACACCTGCTGCGCTGTACCTGGCGGGGGCTGGCGTCGGGACGCTGGTACTGGCAGATGACGACGATGTGCATTTAAGCAATCTGCAACGACAAATCCTCTTTACCACTGAAGATATCGATCGCCCGAAATCGCAGGTCAGCCAACAGCGACTGACACAGTTGAATCCCGATATTCAACTGACAGCATTACAACAACGGTTAACGGGTGAGGCGTTAAAAGATGCGGTTGCACAAGCCGATGTGGTGCTCGACTGTACTGACAATATGGCGACTCGCCAGGAGATTAATGCCGCTTGCGTGGCACTCAACACGCCGCTTATTACCGCCAGCGCGGTCGGATTTGGCGGTCAGTTGATGGTATTAACGCCGCCCTGGGAGCACGGTTGTTACCGCTGCCTGTGGCCGGATAACCAGGAGCCAGAACGCAACTGCCGCACGGCGGGCGTGGTTGGCCCGGTGGTCGGGGTTATGGGCACTTTGCAGGCACTGGAAGCAATTAAGTTATTGAGCGGTATAGAAACACCTGCGGGAGAACTCCGGCTGTTCGACGGTAAATCGAGCCAGTGGCGCAGCCTGGCGTTGCGCCGCGCTACAGGTTGCCCGGTATGCGGAGGACGCAATGCAGATCCTGTTTAACGATCAACCGATGCAGTGCGCCGCCGGACAAACGGTTCACGAGCTGCTGGAGCAGCTCAATCAACGCCAAGCGGGCGCGGCTCTGGCGATTAATCAGCAAATCGTCCCGCGTGAGCAGTGGACGCAACATATCGTGCAGGATGGCGACCAGATCCTGCTTTTTCAGGTTATTGCAGGGGGTTGAGATGTTACGTATTGCGGACAAAACGTTTGATTCACATCTTTTTACCGGCACAGGGAAATTCGCCTCTTCACAACTGATGGTGGAGGCGATCCGCGCTTGCGGCAGCCAACTGGTGACGCTGGCGATGAAACGTGTCGACTTGCGCCAGCACAACGACGCTATCCTCGAACCGCTTATCGCGGCGGGTGTGACCCTGCTGCCGAATACATCCGGGGCGAAAACCGCGGAAGAAGCCATTTTCGCCGCCCATCTGGCTCGTGAAGCGTTAGGCACAAACTGGCTAAAATTGGAGATTCACCCTGACGCCCGCTGGCTGTTGCCCGATCCCATCGAAACCCTGAAAGCCGCCGAAACGCTGGTACAACAGGGATTTGTCGTGCTGCCTTACTGCGGGGCCGATCCGGTATTGTGTAAACGTCTGGAAGAAGTCGGCTGTGCAGCGGTGATGCCGCTCGGCGCGCCGATTGGCTCGAATCAGGGACTGGAAACCCGTGCCATGCTGGAGATTATTATCCAGCAAGCCACTGTTCCGGTGGTCGTTGATGCTGGCATCGGCGTTCCCAGCCATGCCGCACAGGCGCTGGAAATGGGGGCCGACGCGGTGTTAGTGAATACAGCGATTGCCGTCGCGGACGATCCCGTCAACATGGCGAAGGCATTTCGTCTGGCAGTAGAAGCAGGCCTGCTGGCTCGTCAGTCCGGACCGGGCAGCCGCAGTCATTTTGCTCATGCCACCAGCCCGCTGACTGGATTTCTGGAGGCATCGGCATGAAAACCTTCAGCGATCGCTGGCGACAACTGGACTGGGACGACATCCGCCTGCGTATCAACGGCAAAACGGCTGCTGACGTAGAGCGAGCGCTAAATGCCTCGCAACTCACCCGCGACGATATGATGGCGCTGTTATCGCCAGCTGCCAGTGGCTATCTGGAACCAATGGCCCAACGGGCGCAGCGCCTGACCCGTCAGCGATTTGGCAACACAGTTAGTTTCTACGTCCCGCTTTATCTTTCCAATCTTTGCGCTAACGACTGCACGTACTGCGGATTTTCCATGAGCAATCGCATCAAGCGCAAAACGCTGGATGAAGCAGATATTGCCAGGGAAAGTGCCGCTATACGGGAGATGGGCTTTGAACATCTGCTATTAGTCACTGGTGAACATCAGGCGAAAGTGGGGATGGATTACTTTCGTCGTCATCTCCCTGCCCTGCGTGAACAGTTCTCTTCACTACAGATGGAAGTGCAACCGCTGGCGGAGGCGGAATATGCCGAACTAAAACAGCTTGGTCTCGATGGCGTGATGGTTTATCAGGAGACGTATCACGAGGCGACATATGCCCGCCATCATCTGAAAGGCAAAAAACAGGACTTCTTCTGGCGGCTGGAAACGCCGAATCGGCTGGGGTGTGCGGGAATTGATAAGATAGGCCTCGGCGCTCTGATCGGTCTTTCCGACAGCTGGCGCGTTGACTGCTATATGGTTGCCGAACATTTGCTATGGCTGCAACAGCATTACTGGCAAACCCGTTACTCTGTCTCCTTCCCGCGCCTGCGCCCGTGTACTGGCGGCATTGAGCCTGCGTCGATTATGGATGAACACCAGTTAGTGCAAACCATCTGCGCCTTCCGGCTGCTTGCACCGGAGATTGAACTGTCACTCTCCACGCGGGAATCATCGTGGTTTCGCGATCGAGTTATTCCGCTGGCAATCAATAACGTCAGCGCCTTCTCGAAAACGCAGCCAGGTGGCTATGCCGACAATCATCCCGAGCTGGAACAGTTCTCACCGCACGACGATCGCAGGCCGGAAGCGGTTGCTGCCGCGTTAACCGCTCGGGGCTTGCAGCCGGTATGGAAGGACTGGGACAGCTATCTGGGACGCGCCTCGCAAAGGCTATGAGACGGAATGTAAGAACGTAAATTTATTCCGAGCCGCTACGGAAGATGAAAAACGCAAGGTTGTTGAAAGCGTTGTGTTTTTTTATGGTAGTGCCGTCAGCAGGAATGTTGTCCAGGGCGAAAAGCTTCTTCCTCGTTTCGCCCTGCCTTTCTTAAAAATTCCGTAATGCATCTGAAGCCATCGCCTGTTGAGCAATGAAAGAGATCTGATTGTAAGAGAGTAAATACTCGACTATCATACAGACGAAAATAAGAACACATGTTCTCATCTTCCAGGATGTAGCAGACTGAAGAAATTCAGACATCCCGCAACCTGCGATTATCGCAAGGTCAAGGCAAAGTCCGGTAATGGCGTTCTGAATACCAGAGATAATTCTCTGGCGAAACCCACCTTAAGGTGGGTTTTGTTATTTTGAGGGCTGAGGAAGCTGCTTATTTCTCAATAAGTTGTAGGCAATGGTGAAAAATTTCACTGACTTACCTTTCTGTTTTTCAGAAATGGGATAAGCGCTCGTTATATGCAAACGAAGTTTTTTCTTTTCCCTGAAAGCCCTAAACGCAACAAAGTAAAATGCCTTGTCTCCTCCGTCTAAGTCCACCTCAATCACGGCATAGCTACCATACCCGGCATGAATAACATTGCTTTCTGGCAGCGCCAAAATGGTTCTTTTTAAGTGTGTGCGCGCTAAGTTATAACGGTGCTGGCAGAAGGGACGAGATTCTTTAGACGCGTGGTACATTAACGATTGTTTTTCTTCGTTCGTCTGATGTTCATAATCTTTTGTGAAGCAGTGAAGAGAGTAGGTAACCCAAAAGCGATACTCTAAAGGCTGTTTGCCCTCATGATGCTGAACGTAGACAGCCTGATGAGCATCAAGAAACGATAAATCACGAATATCACCATCCGGATGTCCAAAAGGTCGCCACTTCTCCACTTCCTGTTTCATTCTCGTTCCTTAAGAAAGTTACACAGGAATAGTATCGAATCCTTGCCGAGTTTGACTTAATTAGTTCAGTCAGTTTCAGGATATTAGCCATCTCTACATTGATTATGAGTATCCAGAAATTCATTAAATATTCTGACAAATGCTCTTCCCCTGAACTACACCCATAAAAAAAACCCGCCGAAGCGGGTTTTTACGTTATTTGCGGATTAACGATTACTCGTTATCAGAACCGCCCAGACCTGCGTTCAGCAGTTCTGCCAGGCTGGCAGATGCGTCTTCTGCAGTCACCTGCGGTGCAGCCGGAGCTTCACCCGCAGCACGGCGACGCATACGATCCTGGTGGTACGCGTAACCGGTACCTGCCGGGATCAGACGACCCACGATAACGTTCTCTTTCAGGCCGCGCAGTTCGTCGCGTTTGCCCGCAACGGCTGCTTCGGTCAGCACGCGAGTGGTCTCCTGGAACGATGCCGCGGAGATGAAGGACTCGGTTGCCAGAGACGCTTTGGTGATACCCAGCAGATCGCGGGAGTAAGTTGCACCCACTTTGCCGTTCGCTTCCAGTTCGCGGTTTGCGATCTTGACGCGAGAGTATTCAACCTGTTCGCCTTCCAGGAAGTCGGAGCTGCCCGCGTTAACGATGGTAGCTTTACGCAGCATCTGACGAACGATAACTTCGATGTGTTTATCGTTAATCTTAACGCCCTGCAGACGGTATACGTCCTGTACTTCGTTAACGATGTAACGAGTAACAGCATGAACACCACGCAGACGCAGAATGTCGTGCGGCGCTTCCGGACCGTCGGAAATTACGTCACCACGTTCTACACGTTCACCTTCGAACACGTTGAGCTGACGCCATTTCGGAATCATCTCTTCGTACGGATCGCTACCGTCTACCGGGGTGATAACCAGACGACGTTTACCTTTGGTTTCTTTACCGAAGGAAACGATACCGCTGATTTCAGCCAGGATTGCCGGCTCTTTCGGACGACGTGCTTCGAACAGGTCCGCAACGCGCGGCAGACCACCGGTGATGTCCTTGGTACCGCCGGATTCCTGCGGAATACGCGCCAGGGTGTCACCAGAGCTGATCTGTACGCCATCTTCCAGCTGAACAATCGCTTTACCCGGCAGGAAGTACTGCGCAGGCATATCGGTACCTGGGATCAGAACGTCGTTACCCTGAGCATCAACGATTTTCAGTGCCGGACGCAGATCTTTACCACCTGCGGTACGTTCTGCGGAATCCAGAACCACCAGCGAAGACAGACCTGTCAGTTCGTCGGTCTGACGCGTAATGGTCTGGCCGTCGATCATGTCAGTAAAGCGTACAAAACCGCTTACTTCGGTGATAACCGGCATGGTGTGCGGGTCCCAGTTTGCAACGGTTTCGCCGCCAGCAACCTGTTCGCCATCGCCTTTCGCCAGTACTGCACCGTAAGGTACTTTGTAGCTTTCTTTGGTACGACCGAATTCGTCGATCAGTTTCAGTTCGGTGTTACGGGAAGTGATAACCAGTTTACCGCTGGAGTTCACAACCGACTTCACGTTGCTGAGCTTGATGCTACCTTTGTTTTTCACCTGGATGCTGGATTCAGCAGCCGCACGAGATGCCGCACCACCGATGTGGAACGTACGCATGGTCAGCTGTGTACCCGGTTCACCGATGGACTGTGCCGCGATAACACCGATTGCTTCACCCTTGTTGATGATGTGGCCACGCGCCAGGTCACGACCGTAGCAGTGCGCACATACACCAAAGTCGGTGTCACAAGATACAACAGAACGTACTTTAACCGCGTCGACAGAGTTCTCTTCCAGCAGGTCACACCACTGTTCGTGCAGCAGCGTGTTGCGCGGAACGAGGATATCAGCAGTACCCGGCTTCAGAACGTCTTCAGCAGTTACACGACCCAGTACGCGATCGCGCAGCGGCTCTTTAACGTCACCACCTTCGATAACCGGAGTCATCATGATACCTTCATGGGTACCACAATCGTCTTCGGTAACCACCAGGTCCTGCGCCACGTCAACCAGACGACGAGTCAGGTAACCGGAGTTCGCAGTTTTCAGTGCGGTATCCGCCAGACCTTTACGAGCACCGTGGGTGGAGATGAAGTACTGGAGTACGTTCAGACCTTCACGGAAGTTCGCGGTGATTGGCGTTTCGATGATGGAGCCATCCGGCTTCGCCATCAGACCACGCATACCAGCAAGCTGACGAATCTGTGCCGCAGAACCACGCGCACCGGAGTCGGCCATCATGTAGATGCTGTTGAAGGAAACCTGCTTCTCTTCCTGACCGTCACGGTTAATAACGGTTTCAGTTTGCAGGTTATCCATCATCGCTTTGGATACACGATCGTTCGCCGCAGCCCAGATATCGATAACTTTGTTGTAGCGTTCGCCCGCAGTTACCAGACCAGACTGGAACTGCTCCTGAATTTCAGCAACTTCTGCTTCTGCCTCGGAGATGATTTCGTGTTTCTTCTCCGGGATGACCATGTCATCGATACCAACAGATGCACCAGAACGCGCTGCATATGCAAAGCCGGTGTACATGATCTGGTCCGCAAAAATAACGGTCGGTTTCAGACCGAGAATGCGGTAGCAGGTGTTCAGCATTTTGGAGATTGCTTTTTTACCCAGCGCCTGGTTGACGATGGAGTAAGGCAGACCTTTCGGTACAATCATCCACAGAATGGCACGGCCAACAGTCGTGTCTTTCAGGCTGGTTTTCGCTACTAATTCACCGTTTGCATCTTTTTCATACTCGGTGATACGCACTTTAACGCGCGCATGCAGAGAAGCCAGACCAGAGCGATACAGACGTTCTGCTTCTTTCGGGCCAGTCAGCACCATGCCTTCGCCTTTGGCGTTAACACAGTCACGGGTCATGTAGTACAGACCCAGTACAACGTCCTGAGACGGAACGATGATTGGTTCGCCGTTCGCCGGGGACAGGATGTTGTTGGTAGACATCATCAGCGCACGCGCTTCCAGCTGGGCTTCCAGCGTCAGCGGTACGTGAACAGCCATCTGGTCACCATCGAAGTCGGCGTTATATGCCGCACAAACCAGCGGGTGCAGCTGGATAGCTTTACCTTCGATCAGTACCGGTTCAAATGCCTGGATACCCAGACGGTGCAGAGTCGGTGCACGGTTCAGCAGTACCGGGTGTTCGCGGATAACTTCGTCCAGGATATCCCAAACGACAGCTTCTTCGCGCTCAACCATTTTCTTCGCAGCTTTAATGGTGGTAGCAAGACCACGCAGTTCCAGCTTGCCGTAGATGAACGGTTTGAACAGCTCCAGCGCCATTTTCTTCGGCAGACCGCACTGATGCAGACGCAGGTATGGACCTACGGTGATTACAGAACGACCGGAGTAGTCAACACGCTTACCGAGCAGGTTCTGACGGAAACGACCCTGTTTACCTTTGATCATGTCGGCCAAAGATTTCAGAGGACGCTTGTTAGAACCGGTGATTGCACGACCGCGACGACCGTTATCCAACAGGGCGTCTACCGCTTCCTGCAGCATACGTTTTTCGTTACGTACGATGATATCCGGCGCAGCCAGATCCAGCAGACGTTTCAGACGGTTGTTACGGTTAATGACGCGACGATACAGATCGTTCAGGTCAGAAGTCGCGAAACGACCACCATCCAGCGGAACCAGCGGACGCAGATCTGGCGGCAGTACCGGCAGAACGGTCAGGATCATCCACTCTGGTTTGTTACCAGACTGAACGAACGCTTCCAGCAGTTTGATACGCTTGGTCAGCTTTTTACGCTTGGTTTCGGAGTTGGTTTCGTTCAGCTCTTCACGCAGCTGTTCGCACTCTTGCTCCAGATCCATGCTCTTCAGCAGAGCCTGGATTGCTTCCGCACCCATTTTCGCGTCGAATTCGTCACCGAACTCTTCCAGCGCGTCCAGATACTGTTCTTCAGTCAGGATCTGCTGACGCTCCAGGTTGGTCATACCGCCTTCGATAACCACATAGGATTCAAAGTACAGTACGCGTTCGATATCGCGCAGCGGCATATCGAGCAGCAGGCCGATACGGGACGGCAGCGATTTCAGGAACCAGATGTGCGCAGTCGGAGAAGCCAGTTCGATGTGGCCCATACGCTCACGGCGTACTTTAGTCTGGGTCACTTCAACGCCGCACTTCTCACAGATGACGCCACGGTGTTTCAGGCGCTTGTACTTACCGCACAGGCACTCGTAATCTTTTACCGGCCCAAAGATACGGGCGCAGAAAAGGCCGTCACGTTCTGGTTTGAACGTACGGTAGTTGATGGTTTCCGGCTTTTTAACTTCACCGAAAGACCATGAACGGATCATGTCTGGCGAAGCCAGAGCAATTTTGATCGCATCAAACTCTTCGGTTTTAGTCTGCGCTTTCAGAAACTTTAATAAATCTTTCACGGATTTGCTCCCGTCGGAGTTAGCACAATCCGCTGCCGGGTTTTACCCCGACAGCAGTGACCTGTTTGAGCGAGAATTACTCGTCTTCCAGTTCGATGTTGATACCCAGCGAACGAATCTCTTTCAACAATACGTTGAAGGATTCTGGCATGCCCGGCTCCATCTGATGGTTGCCGTCCACGATGTTTTTATACATCTTGGTACGACCGTTCACGTCATCAGACTTAACGGTGAGCATTTCCTGCAGGGTGTATGCTGCGCCGTATGCTTCCAGCGCCCACACTTCCATCTCCCCGAAACGCTGACCACCGAACTGTGCCTTACCACCCAGCGGCTGCTGAGTAACCAGGCTGTAAGAACCGGTGGAACGCGCGTGCATCTTGTCGTCGACCAGGTGGTTCAGTTTCAGCATGTACATGTAACCAACGGTTACCGGACGTTCGAACTGTTCACCAGTGCGGCCGTCGTACAGGCGGATCTGACCAGAAGTCGGCAGGTCGCCAAGTTTCAGCAGCTCTTTAATTTCTGCTTCTTTCGCACCGTCGAACACCGGCGTTGCGATTGGCATACCTTTGCGCAGGTTTTCAGCCAGACGCATAACTTCTTCATCGCTGAAGGTACTCAGGTCAACTTTCTGACGAACGTCAGCGCCCAGATCGTACGCACGCTGGATGAATTCGCGCAGTTTCGCGACTTCTTGCTGCTGTTTCAGCATGGCGTTGATCTTGTCGCCGATACCTTTCGCAGCCATACCCAGGTGGGTTTCGAGGATCTGACCGATGTTCATACGAGACGGTACGCCCAGCGGGTTCAGTACGATGTCTACCGGCGTGCCGTTTTCATCGTAAGGCATATCTTCGATCGGGTTGATTTTAGAAATTACACCCTTGTTACCGTGACGACCTGCCATCTTGTCACCAGGCTGGATACGGCGTTTAACCGCCAGATATACCTTAACAATCTTCAGCACGCCCGGTGCCAGATCGTCGCCCTGGGTGATTTTGCGGCGTTTCGCTTCGAGTTTCTTCTCGAACTCGTGTTTCAGTTCGTCATACTGCTCAGCCAGCTGTTCCAGCTGATTTTGTTTCTCTTCGTCGGTCAGGCCCAGCTCCAGCCAGCGATCGCGCGGCAGTTTGTCGAGCTTCTCAGCTTCAACGCCACCGGCTACCAGCACAGCACGGATACGGCTGAACAGACCCGCTTCGAGGATCTGCAGTTCTTCAGACAGGTCTTTCTTCGCCTGTTTGAGCTGCATTTCTTCGATTTCCAGCGCACGTTTGTCTTTTTCTACGCCATCGCGAGTAAAGACCTGAACGTCGATAACCGTACCGGATACACCGTTTGGTACGCGCAGAGAAGAGTCTTTAACGTCAGACGCTTTCTCACCGAAGATCGCACGCAGCAGTTTTTCTTCTGGGGTCAGCTGAGTTTCACCTTTCGGCGTTACCTTACCAACCAGAATGTCGCCACCGGTCACTTCCGCACCAATGTAAACGATACCGGATTCATCCAGTTTGGAGAGCGCAGCTTCACCCACGTTCGGGATGTCAGCGGTGATCTCTTCCGGCCCCAGCTTGGTGTCACGGGACACACACGCCAGTTCCTGAATGTGGATGGTGGTGAAACGGTCTTCCTGAACAACACGCTCGGATACGAGGATGGAGTCTTCGAAGTTGTAACCATTCCACGGCATGAACGCTACGCGCATGTTCTGGCCAAGCGCCAATTCACCGAGGTCGGTGGACGGACCGTCTGCCAGCACGTCGCCACGTTCAACCGGTTCACCCAGAGACACACACGGCATCTGGTTGATACAGGTGTTCTGGTTAGAACGGGTGTATTTGGTCAGGTTGTAGATGTCGATACCTGCTTCACCCGGATACATCTCGTCTTCGTTAACTTTGATAACGATACGGGAAGCATCCACGTACTGAACGACACCACCACGTTTAGCTACCGCAGTTACACCGGAGTCAACGGCAACAGCACGTTCCATACCCGTACCAACCAGCGGCTTATCAGCGCGCAGAGTCGGAACGGCCTGACGTTGCATGTTCGCACCCATCAATGCACGGTTGGCGTCATCGTGTTCAAGGAACGGGATCAGGGACGCACCGACGGATACCACCTGCTGGGTGGATACGTCCATGTAGTCAACCTGGTCGCGGCTGAACAAGCTGGATTCGCCTTTGCTACGGCAAGTTACCAGGTCTTCTACGAAGTGGCCTTCTTCATCCAGGTTGGAGTTCGCCTGGGCGATAACGTAGTTGCCTTCTTCGATAGCAGACAGGTAGTGAATTTCGTCAGTTACAACACCGTCGGTCACTTTACGATACGGAGTCTCAAGGAAGCCGTATTCGTTAGTCTGTGCGTACACGGACAGAGAGTTGATCAGACCGATGTTCGGACCTTCAGGGGTTTCGATTGGACATACGCGACCGTAGTGAGTCGGGTGTACGTCTCGAACTTCGAAGCCTGCACGTTCACGGGTCAGACCGCCTGGGCCGAGTGCGGAGATACGACGTTTGTGCGTAATCTCAGACAGCGGGTTGTTCTGGTCCATAAACTGAGACAGCTGGCTGGAACCGAAGAACTCTTTCACTGCTGCGGAAATCGGCTTGGCGTTGATCATATCCTGAGGCATCAGGGTATCCAGATCGCCCAGAGACAGACGCTCTTTCACCGCACGCTCTACACGTACCAGACCAACGCGGAACTGGTTTTCCGCCATTTCGCCAACGGAACGGATACGACGGTTGCCGAGGTGGTCGATATCATCGACTTCGCCTTTACCGTTACGGATATCGATGAGCTTTTTCATAACATCAATGATGTCGTCTTTGCTCAGGATACCGGAACCTTCGATTTCTTCGCGCAGCAGAGAACGGTTGAACTTCATACGACCAACCGCAGACAGGTCATAACGGTCTTCGGAGAAGAACAGGTTCTCAAACAGGCTTTCAGCAGCTTCACGAGTCGGCGGCTCGCCAGGACGCATCATGCGGTAGATTTCTACCAGTGCGCTCAGACGGTCGTTAGTTGGGTCGACACGTAAGGTTTCAGAGATATATGGGCCGTGATCCAGATCGTTGGTGAACAGCGTTTCGATACGCTTGTGACCAGACTGGCTCAGCTTAGCCAGCAGATCCAGGCTCAGCTCCATGTTCGCTGCGCAGATCAGCTCGCCGGTAGACTCATCAATATAGTCTTTAGCAACCACTTTACCTGCGATGTACTCAACCGGGACTTCGATCAGTTTGACGTCGTCTTTTTCCAGCTGGCGAATGTGGCGCGCAGTGATACGGCGGCCTTTTTCTACGTACACTTTACCGTTAGCTTCGATGTCAAAAGATGCGGTTTCACCACGCAGGCGTTCCGGCACCAGTTCCATCTGCAGCTTGTTATCACGGATTTCAAAGATAACTTTTTCAAAGAACAGGTCGAGGATCTGCTCTGTGGTGTAGTTCAGGGCGCGCAGAATGATGGTCGCAGGCAGTTTACGGCGACGGTCGATACGTACGAACAGGTTGTCCTTCGGATCGAATTCGAAGTCCAGCCAGGAACCACGGTAAGGGATGATGCGCGCGTTATACAGCACTTTACCCGAAGAGTGGGTTTTACCTTTGTCGGAGTCAAAGAAGACGCCCGGACTACGGTGCAACTGGGAAACGATAACACGCTCAGTACCGTTGATAACAAAGGTACCGTTGTCTGTCATGAGCGGAATTTCGCCCATGTAGACTTCTTGTTCTTTAATGTCTTTTACGGTGCCTTCCGGCGCTTCGCGCTCATAGATCACCAGACGCAGTTTAACGCGCAGCGGTGCGGAATAGGTCACGCCACGGATTTGACATTCCTGGACGTCAAACACCGGTTCGCCAAGGCGGTAGCTGACGTATTGCAGCTCGGAATTACCGCTGTAGCTCTGAATCGGGAATACGGAACGGAAAGCAGCTTCCAGACCATACTGCCCTTCAGGATCTTGCTCGATAAATTTCTGAAACGAGTCAAGCTGGATAGAAAGGAGATAAGGTACATCCAGAACTTGTGGACGTTTACCAAAATCCTTACGAATACGTTTTTTCTCGGTATAGGAGTAAACCATAGGGTTCCTCAGCTCGCTGACAAGTCGACCCATCTGTCCATTGAGCGGACAGTTTGTGCAACACTATTTTGTTGACCGGAAAATGGAACACTTTCCGCAATGCCTGTTGCTATCACGCTTAAACCATTTCATTGCGATTTACACAGAACGGGCGTCCTGTCGCAGTATATTAAGTCGTCGATAGAAACAAACATTGAAAGGCACAGCAGTAGTCAAACAGTGTGAAACGCTACTGGCGCCTTACAGCGCAAAAAGGCTGGTGACCAAAAAGTCACCAGCCATCAGCCTGATTTCTCAGGCTGCAACCGGAAGGGTTGGCTTATTTAACTTCAACTTCAGCGCCAGCTTCTTCCAGGGATTTTTTCAGTGCTTCTGCGTCGTCTTTGCTCACGCCTTCTTTCAGAGCAGCCGGTGCAGATTCTACCAGGTCTTTAGCTTCTTTCAGACCCAGGCCAGTTGCGCCACGTACTGCTTTGATAACAGCAACTTTGTTAGCGCCAGCAGCTTTCAGAATTACGTCGAATTCAGTTTTTTCTTCAGCAGCTTCAACCGGGCCAGCAGCTACAGCTACAGCAGCAGCAGCGGAAACACCGAATTTTTCTTCCATTGCAGAGATCAGTTCTACAACGTCCATTACAGACATAGCTGCAACTGCTTCAATGATTTGATCTTTAGTGATAGACATTTAAATTGTTCCTGAATATCAGAATAAGTTTATACGTAAGCGAATGCGTTAAAAAGATAACTGCGATTAAGCAGCTTCTTTCGCATCGCGTACAGCAGCCAGAGTACGAACCAGTTTGCCAGCCGAAGCTTCTTTCATGGTTGCCATCAGGCGTGCAATTGCTTCTTCGTAGGTCGGCAGAGTTGCCAGGCGGTCGATCTGAGACGCCGGGATCAGCTCACCTTCAAAGGCAGCGGCTTTGACCTCAAATTTTGCATTCGCTTTCGCGAACTCTTTGAACAGACGAGCAGCAGCGCCCGGGTGTTCCATAGAGTATGCAATCAGGGTCGGACCAACAAACGCGTCTTTCAGGCACTCGAACGGAGTACCTTCAACAGCACGGCGCAGCAGGGTGTTACGAACAACACGCATGTATACGCCAGCTTCGCGACCTGCTTTACGCAGTTCAGTCATTTTATCTACAGTTACGCCACGGGAATCCGCAACTACTGCAGACAGCGCGCCTTTGGCTACTTCGCTGACTTCAGCAACAATCGCTTGTTTGTCTTGAAGATTTAAAGCCATTAGCTTTGCTCCTGGATGTTTGCCAGAGAAAATCTCTGGAACTCACTTCACTCCTCCAAATGGAGAGAGCGTCTTAATTACGGTGAGCAGAAACAAGCCAGAATATAAAAGAATAATCTTAGCGTTCTGTCACCGTCTACGCAGGGGATTAAGTTTCTTGCGAAACTCCTGCGGTCTTCGACGGAGGCCTGGATAGGCCAGGCTCCAACGAACAAATCTTTTCTATCCGTCGCTATTCAGCTTGTGGCGGCGTTGGCTTTCTTCGTTCGCACCAGTCACATAGTTAGCTATGCTCCTGGCGACTCACTCAGTTGCCGCCTTGCCACAATCCGAAGCTCTCGGATATACGTCTGCATTAAGCATTATACGTGGGGGTAAGATTGTAGACAAAATCACCGCCCACGTAAAGGCATTAGTTTACAGAAGCGCTCAGGCCAGCCTGGTCAACTGCAACACCTGCACCCATGGTGGTGGAGATGCTAACTTTCTTGATGTACACGCCTTTCGCCTGAGTCGGTTTTGCTTTTTTCAGCGCAACCAGCAGAGCTTCCAGGTTTTCTTTCAGTTTGTCAGCGTCAAAGTCCACTTTACCGATGGTGGTGTGGATGATGCCGTTTTTGTCGTTACGGTAACGAACCTGGCCAGCTTTAGCGTTTTTAACCGCTTCAGCAACGTTCGGCGTTACAGTACCCACTTTCGGGTTTGGCATCAGGCCGCGCGGACCCAGAACCTGGCCCAGCTGGCCTACAACGCGCATTGCATCCGGAGAAGCAATAACAACGTCAAAGTTCATTTCGCCTTTCTTGATCTGGTCAGCCAGATCTTCCATACCTACCAGTTCAGCACCTGCAGCTTTAGCAGCTTCAGCGTTTGCACCCTGGGTAAATACGGCTACGCGAACGGAACGGCCAGTACCGTGCGGCAGTACAGTTGCACCACGTACGTTCTGGTCAGATTTACGAGCGTCGATGCCGAGGTTAACAGCAACGTCCACGCTTTCTACGAATTTAGCAGTCGCCAGCTCTTTCAGCAGAGCGATAGCTTCGTTGATGTCGTACTGTTTGGTTGCATCAACTTTCTCGCGGATAACACGCATGCGCTTGGTCAGTTTAGCCATTTCTTAGTCCTCCACTACCAGGCCCATGGAACGTGCAGTACCTTCGATGGAGCGAGTCATCGCTTCAATGTCGGCACCAGTCATGTCGGCAGCTTTGGTCTGCGCGATTTCCTGCAACTGAGCGCGGGAAATTTTACCCACTTTGTCTTTGTTCGGCTTACCGGAACCAGACTTGATACCAGCCGCTTTTTTCAGCAGAACTGCTGCCGGCGGAGTCTTGGTAACGAAAGTGAAAGAACGGTCAGCGTAAACGGTGATTACTACCGGAATCGGCAGACCTTTTTCGATGGAATCAGTTTTTGCGTTGAACGCTTTGCAGAATTCCATGATGTTTACGCCCTGCTGACCCAGAGCCGGACCTACTGGCGGACTCGGGTTAGCCATACCAGCTGCAACCTGCAGCTTGACATAGGCTTGTACTTTCTTAGCCATTATAAATTCCTCAAGTTGGGTAATAACGCCTCTGAGAGGCTCCCCGTGATATAAAAAATCGTTTTACGGGCAAGGCCCGTAAAAACAAAAGGCGCGAAATTGTATTCCAATCTCGCGCCTTGTGCAACGATTAAATCGTCGCTTTTTTGATCGCTGGGTTAGGCTTTTTCAACCTGGCTGAAGTCAAGTTCTACCGGGGTCGCACGACCGAAGATAGAAACAGACACTTTCAGACGAGATTTCTCGTAATCCACTTCTTCAACAACACCGTTGAAGTCAGCGAACGGACCATCATTAACACGGACCATTTCACCCGGTTCAAACAGCGTTTTCGGACGCGGCTTATCACCAACCTGCTGCAGGCGGTTCATAATCGCATCGACTTCTTTATCGCTAATTGGCGCAGGACGATCGGAAGTACCGCCGATGAAGCCCATCACACGCGGTACGCTGCGCACCAGGTGCCAGCTCGCGTCGTTCATCACCATCTGAACGAGGACGTAACCTGGGAAGAATTTGCGTTCGCTTTTGCGACGCTGACCGCCACGGATTTCAACCACTTCTTCGGTTGGTACCATGACTTCACCAAACAAATCTTCCATGTTGTGTAATTTGATATGCTCACGCAGCGACGTTGCTACGCGGCCTTCAAAACCGGAAAACGCCTGAACGACGTACCAGCGCTTTTTAGGAGCTTCAGACATCTCAGAACCTCAGGCCAGTGATAAAGGATACCAGGCGAACCAGAATACCATCCAGTCCCCACAGGATCAGTGACATTACTGCGGTAACCGCAGCCACAATCAGCGTGGTGTGCAATGTTTCCTGGCGAGTCGGCCAAATGACCTTACGGACTTCGGTACGCGCTTCACGGGCAAAAGCAACGGTTGCTTTACCTTTTGTCGTTAACAGCGCGACACCACCCGCTGCAGCAATCAGAATTACTACGGCCAGCGCACGCAGCGGCAGCATAATGTCGCGATAAAGGTAGTTGCCGACAATTGCCACCAGGAGCAATGCCACCACAACGACCCACTTCATCGCTTCCAGGCCGCGCCCGCTTCCTTGAGCTTCGGTATTCGCACTCATAAACCAACCTGTCAGAAGTATTCTACAAACATTTTCACCCCGCGATCGCGAGGCAAACCAAATCGAAACGCGTATTAGCTTTTCGGATTATACGCCCTCAACAGAGCCTGTCTCAGCAATGATTATGACAAAGAAAATCACTGATGAGCCAGGTTCTGGTACGAAAGCGTGCAAAAAGGGCATCAAATGATGCCCTTTTAGTGCGCATTGCGTCAAATGTTATCGGCAATTAGCTCAGAACTTTTGCTACAACGCCCGCGCCAACGGTACGGCCGCCTTCACGGATTGCGAAACGCAGACCGTCGTCCATCGCGATCGGGTGGATCAGGGTAACAACCATTTTGATGTTGTCGCCCGGCATTACCATCTCTACGCCTTCCGGCAGTTCGATGGTACCAGTCACGTCAGTAGTACGGAAGTAGAACTGCGGACGGTAGCCTTTGAAGAACGGAGTATGACGACCGCCTTCATCTTTGGACAGAATGTACACTTCAGATTCGAACTTGGTGTGCGGCTTGATGGTGCCCGGCTTAGCCAGTACCTGACCACGTTCGATTTCTTCACGTTTGATACCACGCAGCAGAACACCTACATTCTCACCAGCACGGCCTTCG
>NZ_RHJO01000004.1:0-445386 GCF_004211985.1 Escherichia sp. E10V10
CCGATGCAATTTGGCAAATAACGCCGCCATCAACATTTCGCTCGAAAATTCAGGATCTGGCAGAACGCGGATCTCAAGGTAGTGATCCATTGGCAGCTCCTTATTCCGACCTACAAATCGCATCGAACCGTAGGCCGGATAAGGCGTTTACGCAGTATTCGGCACTTATTGTCGGATGCGATGCTTGCGCATCTTATCCGACCTACGAATCGCATCGAACTGTAGGCCGGATAAGGCGTTTACGCCGCATCCGGCAAATAGTTAATAGCTCTTACTTCTTAGCTTCTGCAACCACTTTGCTACCCACGCCGCGGTTATTGTATTCCCACATGCGGTTGTAGTTAGTGTCATTCAGATTGCGCTGTACTTCGTCGCTATCGTCAACGCTGCCGGTATTACCCGCAAATGGACGATTGGAAATCACCGCATCGGCCCACGGTTTCGCCGTGTTAAAACCTTCGTTGATGGCGCTATCACGGATCACCACCTGACCGTTGGTATTAGCATCAACATCCAGCGAGCGGCCCAGTTGCGCCACGCCATCACCGGAAGCATTGAAACGGCTGTTTACGGCGAGGAAACCGTAATAGATGTTAGACAGCGTAGCCGGTGCAAACACATACGCTTCTTGCTGGGTACGGGAGTTCACCACGCGGAATTCGGTGTTATCGAACACCACCGCGCCGCGACCAGAAACGATATCCACATCCCCTTCAATGTAGCTGTTGGTCACCAGCGTACGCGGCTGACGATTGGTTTCCAGACGGTTTTGCACACCGCTGTTGGTGACAAAAAAGGTGTTCTGACGACCAAGAATGTTGACGTTATTGATCTGCACTTTGTCGCCATCAGTACGCAGTGCCACCGCCGGATGGTTACCCGCATCTACGCTATCGCCCAGCGTGTTTTCGATGGTCAGGTTTTGCAGTTGCAGGCCATTGTTTTGTGACCAGAAGACCGCAGAACAGAGCACGCCAATGCTGTCGCTGCGTTTGCTCTGGCAGCTATCGTACATATACCATGCTGGTTTACCTGGCATATATTTGCCGCGTGGGTTGACGTCGTGACGCCAGTCGGCTGGGCTCATGCCACCATCAAGGGAAAGCCCAATCTTCACATCAATCGGTTTTTCGCCTGTACCGTACAGAGTAATTCCACCCGGAGCGGCAGGGACATAGACCGTGCCTTCATACTCACCAGGCATCACGGCAATATACTGGCGCTTGTTGGTACGCTTGATAATTGCCGCATCCACCGCTGCCTGAATCGTGGTATGCGTTACACCTTGAGTACCCGCCGGGCCGACAACAAAGTCAGGTTGCGCAGGCAGGGTAATGGGGGAAGGATTCCACGCTGCCGCACCTGGTGTCAGGGACGCAAAATAGTGTTGAGCATCGAAATTCTGCGCTTCTTTTGCCGACAGAATCGGGCGAGAAGAGGTACCAGGCGCGGTTTGATCTGAAGGACGTTGATCGGGCGGTGTTGAGCTACAGGCGGTCAGCGTCACGCCAAAAGCCAATGCCAGCGCCAGACGGGAAACTGAAAATGTGTTCACAGGTTGCTCCGGGCTATGAAATAGAAAAATGAATCCGTTGAAGCCTGCTTTTTTATACTAAGTTGGCCTTATAAAAAAGCATTGCTTATCAATTTGTTGCAACGAACAGGTCACTATCAGTCAAAATAAAATCATTATTTGATTTCAATTTTGTCCCACTCCCTGCCTCTGTCATCACGATACTGTGATGCCATGGTGTCCGACTTATGCCCGAGAAGATGTTGAGCAAATTTATCGCTTATCTGCTTCTCATAGAGTCTTGCAGACAAACTGCGCAACTCGTGAAAGGTTGGCGGATCCCCTTCGAAGGAAAGACCTGATGCTTTTCGTGCGCGCATAAAATACCTTGATACTGTGCCGGATGAAAGCGGTTCACGACGAGTAGATGCAATTATGGTTTCTCCGCCAAGAATCTCTTTGCATTTATCAAGTGTTTCCTTCATTGATATCCCGAGAGCATCAACATGCAATGTTGTAGGGATGGCAATTTTTACACCTGTTTTGCTTTGCTCGACATAAAGATATCCATCTACGATATCAGACCACTTCATTTCGCATAAATCACCAACTCGCTGCCCGGTAACAACAGCCAGTTCCATTGCAAGTCTGAGCCAACATGGTGATGATTCTGCTGCTTGATAAATTTTCAGGTATTCGTCAGCCGTAAGTCTTGATCTCCTTACCTCTGATTTTGCAGCGCGAGTGGCAGCGACCGGGTTTATTGTTATATGGCCTTCAGCTATTGCCTCTCGGAATGCATCGCTCAGTGTTGATCTGATTAACTTGGCTGACGCCGCCTTGCCCTCGTCGATGTATCCATTGAGCATTGCCGCAATTTCTTTTGTGGTGATGTCTTCAAGTGGAGCATCAGGCAGCCCCCTCCTTATTGCTTTAATTTTGCTCATATAATTTATGAGTGTCTTCTGCTTGATTCCTCTGCTGGCGAGGATTTTTTCGTAGCGATCAAGCCATGAATGTAACGTAACAGAATTATCACTGTTGATTCTCGCTGTCAGAGGCTTGTGTTTGTGTCCTGAAAATAACTCAATGTTGGCCTGTATTGCTTCAGTGATTGCTATCCTCCTGTCTCGGCCTAATCCAAACTCTTTACCCGTCCTTGGGTCCCTGTAGCAGTAATATCCATTGTTTCTTATATAAAGATTAGGGGGTAAATCCCGGCGCTCATGACTTCGCCTTCTTCCCATTTTTGATCCTCTTCAAAAGGCTACCTGTTACTGGTCGATTTAAGTCAACCTTTACCGCTGATTCGTGGAACAAATACTCTCTTCCGTCCTTAACCGGTGGTGGGAATATCCTGCACTCGCGTACCCATCGACGAACTGTTTCAAGGCTTCTTGGGCGTCGCTGGCGTGCGTTCCACTCCTGAAGTGTCAAGTACATCGCAAAGTCTCCGCAATTACACGCAAGAAAAAACCGCCATCAGGCGGCTTGGTGTTCTTTCAGTTCTTCAATTCGAATATTGGTTACGTCTGCATGTGCTATCTGCGCCCATATCATCCAGTGGTCATAGCAGTCATTGATGTTCTCTGCTTCGATAACTCTGTTGAATGGTTCTCCATTCCATTCACCTGTGACTCGGAAGTGCATTTATCATCTCCATAAAACAAAACTCGCCGTAGCGAGTTCAGATATAATTTCCACCAAAGGCAGTAGTTGCTTGATGCTAAGAATTATTCAATATCTATTCCTGTAATATCTTTTATCTTTTTCCTTGCAAAGCCTTTTGCTAGTGATTTTGAAACACTCATAAGTGTACTAATTCCCTCATCCTTAAAGTTTGTTTTTATAGCTTGCCAGACCTCCTTTTGACGTAAGTCAGCAATAAAGTCATGCCCTCTTGCTGTCAACCTCAGTGGTACTTCGATCCAACTATATCCAACACCTTCCCCTAACTCGTTGGACATTATATGACCGAACCCAGGTTTTCCATCAACCCTGACTATTAATTCGTAGTCACATAATAATCGCATATGGAAAATAAAATTTTGGTCATATCTATTAAAGCCATTATCCTCTAGTCCACTAAGCATCGTGTCAGGGCCATGAGTTTTTTCGAATGCGATAAGTAGATCTTTTAGATATTGCTGGTCTAATTTCATTGCCGCCTCCGTGACATGTCACAGAGATTTATATCATTAATTTTGTTTCGTGCCAGCCTTTGGTCACCCAGCATTGTGAGTCACCATTACACGGGCATGAATTAACAGGAACTCTCTCGCCGCACTTACCGCAACGTTTTCTTTATACGCCAGCGCACACGTGCATCATCCTGGCGGATCAGTAACGCGATGTACTCACCAAACTCGTAAGGCGCACGCCTGAAGCGGCGCGTGGCTCAGTTACGCTCCAGCATTTCAATTTCCTGAGCATCAAGTACAAGCTCCAGCTTACGCATACCGGATGATGCTTACTTGGCTCTCTGATCGGCTTTGCGCTCTGCTGCTGATTTAGTCATTCTGCTTTTCCTGCATCAGGAGAAAGACAATCATGGCGACGCGGATACTTCCGGTATCTTTTTACGCGATATTACCCCTCTATAGCACATACAAGCAGCGAACCATCAACTGGAGTGAGTGAGGAATCGACCACAAGCAACGCCCCTTGCAATATGCCTTCGCGGTAATGGCTGTCACCCGCGGAACAATTTATCTGCTGGCTGTATGAAAAGCCAGCAATACAACTTTTGCTGACTTTCCACCGTTAACGCGACACAACCTTAATATGCCACAAAGGTTTTTGTTAACGAGCTGCATCTTTTTCTTTTCTGGGTGATGATTGTTTTATAATAAACAAATAACAACATTTATTCTTGTAAAAGTAATAATATCTCTCTGGTGATCGAATTTATTGATCGCATTTCAATTAAACAAATAAGGAGTTTTTTATGCCAAAAATTACCGGTGTTCTAGTGAGCCACCATGTTTTCGATATAAAAAAAGACATGGCTAATGGTTCATTCCCGAAAACATTATTTCCAGGGGCGACATTTCAGATGGTGGTTGACAATGATGTTGTCAATAATAATACGTTGGACTGGAGTGTTGTCACCAATGCGGGAGACAATTCGCTGACTGTAAATCAGGACGGCGTGGTGTCATTTTCAAATGATATTGATGAAAGTTGCATTGGTAAAACATTTGTTATTTTTGCGAAGGATAAAGCCACAGGGAAAAATGTGTCATCTTATTTAATTAAACCTTATCGCTTCTTTAAACCTCGTACCGCAACGTCGGACAGATTTTACAATGCATTGTTTTGGATTGAGGATAAAAAAGGGACTGTCCCGGCACGACGCGATATCAATAATGTCCCATTCGATGAACTGACGGGAGAAATGTTTCATGATGTAAAACGTGAAGTGAATTCCGGGCTTTTTCAGGAATGGGGATTTTTACTGTTTAGTGGGTGGACTAATCCTGTACGTGGTGATATTGGTAGTCTCGAATCAGAAATTTTCACTTTAGAAAATGACAGTATATTTATATCGACAGTCAACTCCCTCCCATACTCCAGAGATCTCCATGATGATATGGACTCCCAGTCTGCACAGGCTGTAGCGTTTTACGGGGAATCTGTTGTTTCCTGATGTTTTAATGAGTTTTTAATAGTCTCCGTCTTTTTAATTTAAAGAGACGGAGATTACCGGCTCTGCAACGTGAAGCCCAGGAACAAAGGTTGTGTCGCGTTAACGGTGGAAAGTCAGCAAAAGTTGTATTGCTGTTTTTTCATACAGCTAGCAGATAAAATTGTTCCGCGGGTGACAATCCATCACCCTGAGGATGCTGATATTGCACCTTGCACATCATGTGGATTAATTCAACGCCGGCCAGTATCGTAGCCGTTCCATGAAATAGGTGTGCAGGTTCTCCGGTTGCTCACGGGCTACCTGTTCTGCAATTACCGGTATATTCATCCGCTCTTTGTAGGCAACGCCGCTGGCAGCCTGGTCAACTGTAGTGGACATCGTCCATCTTTGTTGAGATGGCCAAATTTACTGTGCCACTACAGCCTTTCACTTAGGCGTCTGGCAATTTCTTACGCTTCAAAAAAGTCTTAATGTGGAATGTTCTCCGTTTCCAAGCGGACTCCATTAAGCACCTCCTGTCCCATAGATTTCCCAACGATTATAAAGATTTTCGGCCTTCAAGGGATTACGTGTTACAACTTTACGTCGGTGGAGGAGACGAAGGTCAGGGTCGCTTTCAAGCACAGCATCACAAAAGAACATTTCCATTGTGGTTGGGTCGATAGCGCAAAGATTGTCATCGAACAATTTATGAAGATCACGACGCAGGAAAATACCATTGAGATAGCTGGCCCCTCCTTTGCGCGCATGGGGAACCAGATGTGCGGCTTCGCAACGGAAGTCGCTCGCCCCAGTCAATACACAGATCCCATAACAGTTATACGCCACATCTTGTCTGAACTCGTCTTGATTATTACGAGTACGAGTATGAGTAATTACACCGTCTTCGTGGGCGCGTTCCTGAACCAGTTCACGCTCAGTATTACGTGGATATTTGAGCAGAAATTCCCATTCGGGGTTGGCTTGCGGCCAAAAAGCGCGGTCTTCTTGCTTTAGTACGCGGCGGAATTTTCGTGCTTCAGCATCAACGCCAATTCCCAGTGTTTCGAATGCATCCCTAACACTGGCAAAAGGGTGGAAATCTGTACCGGAATACAAGCGGCGAGCCAATACAGGATCGATCTGATGCCTAGGGTCTGGATTTTTATGAACATAATCTGTGATCTGCAGTGCTGATTTTTCAGAAGGTTTCGGTGCAAACTTGGCTAGCATTTCCTCACGGCTGAAGGCGACTTTCCCAACCTCACCCATGTAAAGATGAGATAAAAGGAATTTTCCGTCAACGACAAAAAAGCCCCAAAGGGGGGGAGATTTAATGCCATCGGGTTCGGAATAGTAAAAGTTAGTCATGCCAGATTGGCTATTCGCTTTATGTGCAACGACAGTGGGCCAGCGGTCACGATAGCGCTGCCACATATAAGTCATTGCCTGATCAATTTTTTGTTGCCTAGAATTGCCTTGCATAGTGCGGACTTCTTCGGCTTTATCCGCAACCAAGAGCATGGTTTCTTCTTCGTTTTTTCCCATATTCAGATGAAAACTAATCAGGTCACGAAGTTTTTGCGACCCCATACCGCCATGTTGGACTTCCATATTCTCCATCATTTTGACGATGCGCATAATCAATCCCCCCTAACCAATGTTGATTTCAAGCTCATCCCCTTGTGCTCAACCTCGCCACATCATCTTGCCAGTCGTGGCCGTAGGGGGGATATTCCAAAAGTAGTTCTAGTGAAACAATAAATTATATTGCGGTTTGTTCAACTTCGCATGAAAAAATGTTTCTGTGAGGCCGTGTTTGATAAACTGCATAATTCTATATCCAATACATTAATCATTTGAGGGGCCGATAGACTCAATGCACCGAGAGAAAATATGTAAGACGCGAGCATAGCGAAATAGTAACTCTCATATCGCTCCAATGAAGACTTACTCGTTTTAAATGGGCTTAATGCTGAACCATGGGCTCGATCATTTCGCATGGTGAATAACCATATCGACAATAAGAACTCTATCCTCCTGGCATCAGACGGAATATTGTTGGGGTTTGTAAGATCAATAGCTTGAGCGATATTTGGTCTTTTCTTCGTGCCAACTGCGCCCGATAGATAAAGTCGCATAAAACTGGACGCCGACTGAAGGAGTTTTCCAGATGGGGTTGGCGTGATATTTTGGGAATCATCAATGCTAAATTTTTTAATAAATTCGTCGTAAAAATCTTTTCCTGTGCAGTCAACCACTCTCCCACGAAACTGCTTGCTTGAATCGTTTTGAGGCACATACGATTCGCACATACGCTTAACAATATACATCAATGTCGGGGAGGGTAAATTGTGGCAAAGACTGTCTGTGATGATCTTCCAATGAGCTGGATCCGATTTAACTAACTCTTTGCCCAGACCTTGCACTATTCCTTTCAAGCCTTTTTTTGTATAGCGTATCTTTGAGGAATTATCTATAACCCTAAAACAGTGATCAAACATGTAATCTGGACGGTGTGGAAGTGCCTCAAGGCCGT
Organism: Escherichia sp. E10V10; assembly: GCF_004211985.1. Taxonomy (NCBI): domain Bacteria; kingdom Pseudomonadati; phylum Pseudomonadota; class Gammaproteobacteria; order Enterobacterales; family Enterobacteriaceae; genus Escherichia; species Escherichia sp. E10V10. The sequence goes on from NZ_RHJO01000004.1 coordinate 7,681, forward strand.
CTAAATAATGACCAATATGGATGCTTTGGTTATTATCCGAAGGCTTAGCTAGCCTAGCGACTTCGAAAGGAATCTTGTTATGATTTTTATCAAGACACGAGTCAAATTTTTCTTCGCCTTTAAATTTCGTGCTTTGTGGCCATTGATGATAAGCATTTAATCTTTCAATTTTAAAATCCACTCTGAACTCCCTTGTTTCTAAATAATATTAATTTGATGATTCGTAATCTGATTTCAACACTACCAACGTACAATGTTACGTCCATGTGATCTTCTCCCAGTTGATTCAAACAAAATGCTGTTAGCAATGTCCACTCATCGCTCATAACAGACATTCACTTCAGTTATGACAGAAAGGTATGCATGCTGGGGATGGGGAAGTCGTGAAAGAAAAGAAGGCTGCTGCGTCGTTTGACATCACTGCTATCTTCTTACTGGTTATGCAGGCCGTAGTGGGAGGCACACAAAGCTTTGCACTGGATTGCAAGGCTTTGTGCTCTTCGATGCTGAGTGGTGGGGCATATATGGGGCAAATAACACCGTTAGATCTACGGAGAACTACGATGCTTGATATTTCAGTCAACTCTAACCGCCTGTTATCTGGTGTGCTCTTGGGCAATCTTTGTCATTTATGAAATATACATGGTCATATGATTGACATCCAGAGATGCCGGAAGATAGGCATAACATGGTGATAGTTATTGTTTTTTTTGTATGTAAACATTACGTTTCTCCTTCGTGGGCAGAATTGTTAAAGTGCGTATTTTTAGGATTAACCTCAAAAAAGTAAAGAAGTAATTTATATGCGGATAATAAAAACAAATAAAATATTGCCCAATTCGATATGGCTCACATTTTTCTGGTGCGAGAAAGGAGGAATTATATATGTCAAGTCATGATATTAATAACCTGAGTAGTACCAGATATTAAGTGGTTAATTTGCATTAAGGCAGAAAAATTGTCATCTATTAAGGTCGAAAAAATGTTAGTAACATTTGTTATAATTTACTGTAGGGATTTGTTGGCTATTAAATGTAAATTTGCAATTAGTTGAAATATAGAATATACATTTCTGTAATTTACATGTTCGATATATGTTCGCTTATCATACAATATGCTAATTTCATGTATCTGCAGATATCTACTGTTTGACTGAGAAATGTAGTTTTTTACGAGAGGATTTGAATCTACAAGTCCCCATGGCTGCTTGGCACTGTCATGGGGACTGCTTTGTGCCAGAAGCGGATCTTCCAACAAGCTATATAGGAGCTGAACAATCCTCATTACTCCATGCTTTGGGCTAGTAAATTACCATTCCTAAAAGTTAAATCATAAGTTCTATAATGTGTAGCAGCGGTGATTAACATAGTTGTTTTAAAGTTAACTTCTTACCGGATATGGGAATTTTTGATGTTACAACAACTGGCCTGTGAGTTTTTTATCGAGTTTTCACGATATGAATATTGCCTCAAGGCATGTGGGGTTTTAATCAATGGTGGCCATTTAAAAGCTGACTGGAATGGATATTCCGATCAGGTGCGTGACGTTATCGAAAACCCGTCTACCCCTGAACTTAACGAAGCGATTCATTACTTCGAAGAGCATCCCCCTAAAAAACAGATTTACGGTGAAAAGGGGATCATGTGGTTGGAAAAACTACCGAGTTCCCGGCACCGGGCTGAACTGATTTTACTGCTGGTCTGTCGAGTAAGAAACAATCTCTTTCACGGCGGAAAATTCAATGGTAATTGGTTTGAACCAGAACGCAGTGAGCAGCTAATCCGGCACGCTCTCACCATCCTACGGGCCTGTGCGGAGAAACACGCCGGAGTGAAAGATGCCTATGAGAACAAACAATTCTGAGCCGGGGCACTGCTACAACCCAGCCCATAACGGCAACTCTGACAGGATGATTAAAGGTTACCAGTACATTAAAAGAAATCGCTAAAGCAGTCGGCTTGAAGTGGCAGAAAGGTATGTATGCTGGGTGGGGGAAAGTGTGAAAGAAAAGAAGACTGCTTCGCCGTTTGTCGTCACTGCTATCTTCTTATTGCTTATGAAGGTCGTAGTGGGGCACACAAAGCTTTGCACTGGATTGCAAGGCGTTGTGCTTCTCTTGAGTGCGACATGTTTTTATGTCAAAAAATTAGCGCAAGAAGACAAAAAATCACCTTGCGCTAATGCTCTGTTACAGGTCACTAATATCATCTAAGTAGTTGATTCATAGTGACTGCATATGTTGTGTTTTGCAGTATTATGCAGTCTATCATTTAGACTAAAACTTTCATAACACACTGATATTAATGGTTTTTACTGTTTATCGTTCAGCTTTTTTATACTAACTTGAGCGAAACGGGAAGGTAAAAAGACAAAAAGTTGTTTTTAATACCTTTAAGTGATACCAGATGGCATTGCGCCATCTGGCAGAGTGATTAACTGAACATCGCGGTAATCGATGCGCTGGCGAGAGAGTGGAAATGGACGTTAAACCCGACCATCGCGCCGCTGGCACCTTCATCGACATCAATACGTTCTACATCCAGCGCGTGAACGGTAAAAATGTAGCGATGGGTTTCGCCTTTCGGCGGCGCTGCGCCATCGTACCCGGTTTTACCAAAGTCGGTACGCGTCTGCAAAACGCCGTCTGGCATTGCTACCAGACCAGAGCCAAACCCTTGCGGTAATACGCGGGTATCAGCGGGTAAATTAACAACTACCCAGTGCCACCAGCCGGAGCCGGTTGGCGCGTCCGGGTCATAGCAGGTGACAACAAAACTTTTCGTTCCCGCAGGAACATCATCCCACGCCAGATGCGGTGAAATATTATCGCCATCGTAACCCATGCCGTTAAAGACATGACGATGCGGCAGCTTATCGCCATCGCGCAGATCATTACTGATGAGTTTCATGAATCCTCCTTTCTTGTTTGCAGAAAGTGTAGCCAGAAACCCTCGCGCTGACTTCCCGTTATTGGCAAAAAAATGTTTCATCCTGTACCGCTCGGTTAACTGCTGCGGTCAGGCGCTGCAACTGTTGCGGGCGAATAATATAGGGCGGCATCAGGTAAATCAGTTTGCCAAAAGGCCGGATCCAGACGCCCTGTTCGACAAAGAATTTTTGCAGCGCCGCCATATTCACCGGGCGAGTGGTTTCGACCACGCCAATGGCCCCCAGCACGCGCACATCGGCAACCATTTCGGCATCACGGGCGGGGGCAAGTTGCTCGCGCAGCTGTACTGCAATAGCCGCCACCTGCTGCTGCCAGTCGCCAGATTCGAGAATCGCCAGGCTGGCGTTTGCTGCCGCGCAGGCCAGCGGATTGCCCATAAAAGTTGGCCCATGCATAAAGCAACCGGCTTCGCCGTTACTGATGGTTTCTGCAACCTCGCGCGTGGTGAGTGTGGCGGAAAGGGTCATTGTGCCGCCGGTTAAGGCTTTACCGAGGCACAAAATGTCCGGCGCGATTTCTGCATGTTCACAGGCAAACAGTTTGCCGGTACGACCAAATCCGGTGGCTATCTCGTCGGCAATCAGCAAGATACCTTCACGGTCACACATTTTGCGGATTCGTTTTAACCATTCCGGATGGTACATGCGCATCCCGCCTGCGCCCTGGACAATCGGTTCAATGATCACCGCCGCGATTTCATGACGATGCGCCGCCATCAGGCGGGCAAAGCCCACCATATCGCGCTCATCCCATTCACCATCCATGCGGCTTTGCGGGGCGGGAGCAAACAAGTTTTCTGGCAGATAGCCTTTCCACAGGCTGTGCATTGAGTTGTCCGGATCGCACACCGACATTGCGCCAAAGGTATCGCCATGATAACCATTGCGGAAGGTCAGAAAACGCTGGCGCGCTTCGCCTTTGGCATGCCAGTACTGCAACGCCATTTTCATCGCGACTTCCACCGCTACGGAACCGGAGTCCGCGAGAAAAACGCACTCCAGCGGTTGTGGCGTCATCGCCACCAGTTTGCGGCACAGCTCAATGGCTGGCGCATGGGTGATACCGCCAAACATCACATGCGACATAGCATCAATTTGCGTCTTCATCGCCGCATTAAGCTGCGGGTGATTGTAGCCGTGGATCGCCGCCCACCAGGACGACATACCGTCAACCAGGCGTCTGCCGTCAGACAAAATTAGCTCGCAACCTTCGGCGCTCGCCACTGGATAAACCGGCAGCGGGGAGGTCATGGATGTGTATGGGTGCCAGATATGGCGTTGGTCAAAGGCAAGATCGTCCGTTGTCATAATCGACTTGTAAACCAAATTGAAAAGATTTAGGTTTACAAGTCTACACCGAATTAACAACAAAAAACACGTTTTGGAGAAGCCCCATGGCTCACCGCCCACGCTGGACATTGTCGCAAGTCACAGAATTATTTGAAAAACCATTGCTGGATCTGCTGTTTGAAGCGCAGCAGGTGCATCGTCAGCATTTCGATCCTCGTCAGGTGCAGGTCAGCACTTTGCTGTCAATTAAAACGGGTGCTTGCCCGGAAGATTGCAAATACTGCCCGCAAAGCTCGCGCTACAAAACCGGGCTGGAAGCCGAGCGGTTGATGGAAGTTGAACAGGTGCTGGAGTCGGCGCGCAAAGCGAAAGCGGCGGGATCGACGCGTTTTTGCATGGGCGCTGCGTGGAAGAATCCCCACGAACGCGATATGCCGTACCTGGAACAAATGGTGCAGGGGGTAAAAGCGATGGGGCTGGAGGCGTGTATGACGCTGGGCACGTTGAGTGAATCTCAGGCGCAGCGCCTCGCGAACGCCGGGCTGGATTACTACAACCACAACCTCGACACCTCGCCGGAGTTTTACGGCAATATCATCACCACACGCACTTATCAGGAACGTCTCGATACGCTGGAAAAAGTGCGCGATGCCGGGATCAAAGTCTGTTCAGGTGGCATTGTTGGCTTAGGCGAAACGGTAAAAGATCGCGCCGGATTATTGCTGCAACTGGCAAACCTGCCGACGCCGCCGGAAAGCGTGCCAATCAACATGCTGGTGAAGGTGAAAGGCACGCCGCTGGCGGATAACGATGATGTCGATGCCTTTGATTTTATTCGCACCATTGCCGTAGCGCGGATCATGATGCCGACCTCTTACGTACGCCTTTCTGCCGGACGCGAGCAGATGAACGAACAGACTCAAGCGATGTGCTTTATGGCAGGCGCAAACTCGATTTTCTACGGTTGCAAACTGCTGACCACGCCGAATCCGGAAGAAGATAAAGACCTGCAACTGTTCCGCAAACTGGGGCTGAATCCGCAGCAAACTGCCGTGCTGGCAGGCGATAACGAACAACAGCAGCGTCTGGAGCAGGCGCTGATGACCCCGGACACCGACGAATATTACAACGCGGCAGCACTATGAGCTGGCAGGAGAAAATCAACGCGGCGCTCGATGCGCGGCGTGCTGCCGATGCCCTGCGTCGCCGTTATCCGGTGGCGCAAGGAGCCGGACGCTGGCTGGTGGCGGACGAGCGCCAGTATCTGAACTTTTCCAGCAATGATTACCTCGGTTTAAGCCATCATCCGAAAATTATCCGCGCCTGGCAGCAGGGCGCAGAAAAGTTTGGTGTAGGTAGCGGCGGTTCCGGGCATGTCAGCGGTTATAGCGTGGCGCATCGGGCGCTGGAAGAAGAACTGGCCGAGTGGCTTGGCTATTCGCGGGCGCTGCTGTTTATCTCTGGTTTTGCCGCGAATCAGGCAGTCATTGCCGCGATGATGGCGAAAGAGGACCGTATTGTTGCCGACCGGCTTAGCCATGCCTCCTTGCTGGAGGCTGCCAGTTTAAGCCCGTCGCCGCTTCGCCGTTTTACTCATAACGATGTCGCTCATCTGGCGCGACTGCTTGCTTCCCCCTGTCCGGGGCAGCAACTGGTGGTGACAGAAGGCGTGTTCAGCATGGACGGCGATAGCGCGCTGTTGGCGGAAATCCAGCAAGTCACGCAACAGCACAATGGCTGGTTGATGGTTGATGATGCCCACGGCACGGGTGTTATCGGTGAACAGGGGCGGGGCAGTTGTTGGCAGCAAAAGGTGAAGCCGGAACTGCTGGTAGTCACTTTTGGCAAAGGATTTGGCGTCAGCGGCGCGGCGGTGCTTTGTTCTGATAGCGTGGCGAATTATCTGCTGCAATTCGCCCGCCATCTTATCTACAGCACCAGTATGCCGCCCGCTCAGGCGCAGGCATTACGTGCGTCGCTGGCGGTCATTCGCAGTGAAGAGGGCGATGCGCGACGCGAAAAACTGGCGGCACTCATTACGCGTTTTCGTGCCGGAGTGCAGGGTTTGCCGTTTACGCTTGCGGATTCATGCAGCGCCATCCAGCCATTAATCGTCGGTGATAACAGCCGAGTGTTACAACTGGCAGATAAACTGCGCCAGCAAGGCTGCTGGGTCACGGCGATTCGCCCGCCAACCGTACCCGCTGGTACTGCGCGACTGCGCTTAACGCTAACCGCAGCGCATGAAATGCAGGATATCGACCGTCTGCTGGAGGTGCTGCATGGCAACGGTCAATAAACAAGCCATTGCGGCGGCATTTGGTCGGGCAGCCGCGCAATACGAGGAACACGCAAATCTACAGCGCCAGAGTGCCGATGCCTTACTGGCAATGCTCCCACAGCGTAAATACCCCCACGTACTGGACGCTGGCTGTGGACCTGGCTGGATGAGCCGCCACTGGCGCGAACGTCATGTACAGGTGACGGCCTTAGATCTCTCGCCACTTATGCTTGCGCAGGCACGCCAACAAGATGCCGCAGATCATTATCTGGCAGGCGATATCGAATCCCTGCCGTTAGCGACTGCGACGTTCGATCTTGCATGGAGCAATCTCGCGGTGCAGTGGTGCGGTAATTTATCCACGGCACTCCGCGAGCTGTATCGGGTGGTGCGCCCCGGAGGCGTGGTCGCGTTTACCACGCTGGCGCAGGGATCGTTACCCGAACTGCATCAGGCGTGGCAGGCGGTAGACGAACGGCCTCATGCCAATCGCTTTTTACCGCCAGATGAAATCGAACAGTCGCTGAAAGGTTTGCATTATCAACACCATATTCAGCCCGTCACACTGTGGTTTGATGACGCGCTCAGTGCCATGCGTTCGCTGAAAGGCATCGGTGCCACGCATCTTCATGAAGGGCGCGACCAGCGAATATTAACGCGTTCGCAGTTGCAGCGATTGCAACTGGCCTGGCCGCAACAACAGGGGCGATATCCTCTGACGTATCATCTTTTTTTGGGAGTGATTGCTCGTGAGTAAACGTTATTTTGTCACCGGAACGGATACCGAAGTAGGGAAAACCGTCGCCAGCTGCGCACTTTTACAAGCCGCAAAGGCTGCAGGCTACCGGACGGCAGGTTACAAACCTGTTGCCTCCGGCAGCGAAATGACAGTAGAAGGCTTACGTAATAGCGACGCACTGGCGTTGCAACGCAACAGTAGCCTGCAACTGGATTACGCCACGGTAAACCCTTACACCTTCGCAGAACCGACCTCGCCGCATATCATCAGTACGGAAGAGGGCAGACCCATCGACCCCGTGGTTATGAGCGCCGGGTTACACGCGCTGGCACAGCAGGCAAACTGGGTACTGGTAGAAGGTGCAGGAGGCTGGTTTACGCCGCTTTCTGAGTCTTTCACTTTCGCGGATTGGGTAACGCAAGAACAACTGCCAGTGATACTGGTTGTGGGCGTGAAACTCGGTTGTATTAATCACGCGATGCTGACCGCACAGGCTGTACAGCAAGCCGGACTTACCCTTGCAGGGTGGGTAGCGAACGATGTCACTCCACCGGGCAAACGTCACGCTGAATATATGGCCACGCTCAAGCGGATGATTTCCGCACCGTTGCTTGGGGAGATCCCATGGCTTGATGAACCCACTGAAAACGCGCTAACCGGAAAGTACCTCAATCTCACCGCATTGTTGTAGCAATATATTTGGTTAAATTGCGAGCGAGATCGCGTCGTCTGCTGCCTGCAATTCAACCAATTAAATTTCAAAAGAATTGAGAAAAAATATTTACCCCCACAATATGCGGTTAGTGTGGGAATTGCCCAGGCGGCAGGGCATACGGGCTGCAGGCAGTTATCCACTATTCCTGTGGATAACCATGTGCATTAGAGTTAGAAAACGTGATGCAAGCGAGAGAATACGCGGCTTGCACGCGAATTGACGCGAAAGAAGGCTTAAGGAAATATTTGTTATTTTTCAATTAATTATATAAAAGCAATGGCAGTCATGAAAGTGACATCTCTTGCCATAAATCCGTCATCAGCCATCTTGACAATTGTTAAAAAAGCCGTTGCTTTGGGGATAACCCCGCAAGCCTGGAGTTTTATCTCGTCACTGAGCAAATTATGCTCATGATTGATACCTTCGTTGACGGTGTAACAGAAATAATGTGGCGTGAAACTGTTTTTTTATCCAGTATAATTTGTTGGCATTATTAAACACGACGAGTAAAATTACATACCTGCCCGCCCACTCCTTCAGGTAGCGACTCATGAGTAAACCGTTCAAACTGAATTCCTCTTTTAAACCTTCTGGCGATCAGCCTGAGGCAATTCGACGCCTCGAAGAAGGGCTTGAAGATGGCCTGGCTCACCAGACTCTACTCGGCGTAACGGGCTCCGGAAAAACATTTACCATTGCTAACGTCATTGCCGACCTTCAGCGCCCGACGATGGTGCTGGCGCCCAACAAAACGCTGGCAGCCCAGTTGTACGGCGAGATGAAAGAATTTTTCCCGGAAAATGCGGTGGAATACTTCGTCTCTTACTACGACTACTATCAACCGGAAGCCTATGTGCCGAGCTCGGACACCTTCATTGAAAAAGATGCCTCGGTAAACGAACATATTGAACAGATGCGGCTTTCAGCGACCAAAGCTTTGCTGGAGCGGCGCGATGTGGTGGTAGTCGCCTCTGTTTCAGCCATCTACGGTCTGGGCGACCCTGACTTATATCTTAAGATGATGCTGCATCTGACGGTCGGCATGATTATCGATCAGCGCGCGATTCTGCGTCGCCTGGCGGAACTGCAATACACCCGCAACGACCAGGCGTTCCAGCGCGGGACTTTCCGTGTTCGCGGGGAAGTGATTGATATTTTTCCGGCGGAGTCCGACGACGTTGCGCTACGTGTTGAATTGTTCGACGAAGAGGTAGAGCGGTTGTCGCTTTTCGACCCGTTAACAGGGCAAATTATCTCAACCATTCCCCGCTTTACCATTTACCCGAAAACACACTACGTTACCCCGCGTGAACGTATTGTGCAGGCGATGGAAGAGATCAAAGAAGAGCTGGCCGATCGGCGCAAAGTGCTGCTGGCAAATAACAAGCTGCTGGAAGAACAACGCCTGACTCAGCGTACCCAGTTTGATCTGGAGATGATGAACGAGCTCGGTTATTGCTCAGGCATTGAAAACTATTCGCGCTTTCTTTCCGGTCGTGGACCTGGTGAGCCACCGCCGACGCTGTTTGATTATCTCCCCGCCGATGGCCTGTTGGTGGTCGATGAATCCCACGTGACTATTCCGCAAATTGGCGGCATGTATCGAGGTGATCGGGCGCGTAAAGAGACGCTGGTGGAGTACGGTTTCCGCCTGCCATCGGCGCTGGATAACCGTCCGCTGAAATTCGAAGAGTTCGAAGCGTTAGCCCCGCAAACCATCTATGTTTCTGCAACACCCGGTAATTACGAGCTGGAGAAATCCGGTGGCGACGTGGTGGATCAGGTCGTGCGTCCAACAGGGCTGCTGGACCCGATTATCGAAGTGCGCCCGGTAGCGACCCAGGTTGATGATCTTCTCTCAGAAATTCGCCTGCGGGCGGCAATTAACGAACGCGTACTGGTCACGACGTTGACTAAGCGGATGGCGGAAGATCTCACCGAATATCTGGAAGAACACGGTGAACGCGTGCGTTATCTTCACTCGGATATCGACACCGTCGAGCGTATGGAAATCATCCGCGACTTGCGTTTGGGCGAGTTTGATGTGCTGGTGGGGATCAACTTACTGCGCGAAGGTCTGGATATGCCAGAAGTTTCGCTGGTGGCGATCCTCGACGCAGACAAAGAAGGCTTCCTGCGTTCCGAACGTTCATTGATTCAGACCATTGGTCGCGCGGCGCGTAACGTCAACGGTAAAGCGATTCTCTACGGCGATAAGATCACCCCATCAATGGCGAAAGCGATTGGCGAAACCGAACGTCGCCGCGAGAAACAGCAGAAGTACAACGAGGAACACGGCATTACGCCGCAAGGCTTGAACAAGAAGGTGGTCGATATCCTGGCGCTGGGGCAGAACATTGCCAAAACCAAAGCGAAGGGCAGAGGAAAATCGCGCCCGATTGTTGAGCCGGATAATGTACCGATGGATATGTCGCCTAAAGCGTTGCAGCAGAAAATCCATGAACTGGAAGGCCTGATGATGCAACACGCGCAAAATCTGGAGTTCGAAGAGGCGGCGCAAATTCGTGACCAGTTGCATCAGCTGCGTGAGTTGTTTATTGCGGCTTCGTGACAGGATAACGAAGAAGAGAGATGGCAAAAGCAAAATTGCCTGATGCGCTACGCTTATCAGGCCTACATTTTCTCTGCAATACATTGAATTTGCGCGGTTTGTAGGCCGGATAAGGCGTTCACGCCGCCTCCGGCATGAACAACGTGTACTTTGTCTTCAATTGGAAGCCGGAATTTTCTTTCGGCTTCACGTTAACCTAAAGCCTGTAATGCTTTTTCCAGTGCGTTATGTAACAACTGGCGGTCATGACGATAAGGGATATCGCTGGCCTCCAGTACGTCCTGAATGACTAATCTGTCGTTAACTGTAGAAACATCGACCTTCGGCCCAACAATCACCGCATCAATCACCTTTTTACCGACATACTGCTCCATAATCGCCAGCTTGTTTTCAAGCTTCAGATTCGCCGCAGGCAGGCTTAATTCTCTTCCCAAATTGCCAATATAAACCATAGGGGCTGGCGTGCGGCGTAGTGCCTGCGCCATTTCCTCAAGCAGCAGGATTGGCATCAGGCTGGTATAAAAACTGCCTGGCCCGATAATTATCAAGTCAGCCTCATTGATTGCCAGCACCGCTTCACGGGTGGCAGGTACGTTGGGGGTTAACAGTAGTTCCTGAATCGGCGTAGTTAGCTGGTCGATGTTGACCTCGCCGTAAACTTCATGTCCCTGATCGTCAATGGCCATCAGATCAACGGGATGCTCTGACATCGGAATTAATTGCGCGTCCACTTTCAACAGATTACGAATTAAATTGATGGCTTCCAGAGGCCGCACGCTAAGGTGATCCAGCGCCTTTAACATCAAGTTTCCGAGATTATGACCGGAAAGCTCGCCATTGCCGCCAAAACGGTATTCAAACATCGCGGAGGCGACGCTCGGTTCCGTTATCAGCTGGTTGAGGCAGTTGCGCATATCGCCCCAGGCAATACCGCCTTCCGAGCGACGAATACGTCCCGTCGAGCCACCGTTATCCGTGGTGGTGACGATACCCGTTAAGCGAGAGCCTAATGACGAAAGTGATGAGAGAACGCGTCCCAGTCCATGCCCCCCGCCGAGAGCAACGACACGATCAAGGTCAGCCAGCGTACGATTGCGCATATACATTCCTGAAGTCAGATTATCCGCGCTACAGTAGCGCAAATTACGGGGAAACAGCAATTAGCCTGCCAATATTGAGGATACAACTCATGGTTTTCTACCCCCAAAGGACAATATTCGCTCTGCATCCCTGATGATGTATATCAAAGTAAAACCGCCATTTTCCCTTATTCTGTAGCGAAATAGGCCGATCATGACGCTATATACATGATTACATAGCCAAAAGGGTGAATGGTAAAAATCTCATTTACGCGCTAGTATCGGCATAACCACTAAACACTCTAGCCTCTGCACCTGGGTCAACTGATATGGTGCTTTGGCCGTGACAATGCTTTGAAAGGTTGCCACCAGGGCGAAGGAAGAAATGACTTCGCCTCCCGTATCTGGAAAGGTGTACATGGCTTCACAACTGACTGATGCATTTGCGCGTAAGTTTTATTACTTGCGCCTGTCGATTACCGATGTGTGTAACTTTCGTTGCACATATTGCCTGCCGGATGGCTACAAGCCGAGCGGCGTCACCAATAAAGGCTTTCTGACCGTCGATGAAATTCGTCGGGTTACGCGCGCCTTTGCCAGTCTGGGCACCGAAAAAGTCCGTCTGACAGGCGGAGAGCCGTCTTTACGTCGCGACTTTACCGATATCATCGCCGCTGTGCGAGAAAACGACGCCATCCGTCAGATAGCGGTCACCACTAATGGTTACCGTCTGGAACGCGACGTAGCGAACTGGCGCGATGCGGGACTGACGGGCATTAACGTCAGTGTTGATAGTCTCGACGCTCGTCAGTTTCATGCCATTACCGGCCAGGATAAATTCAATCAGGTAATGGCTGGCATCGATGCTGCATTTGAGGCGGGCTTTGAGAAGGTCAAAGTCAATACCGTGCTGATGCGCGATGTCAACCATCACCAACTCGACACCTTTCTGAACTGGATCCAGCATCGTCCTATCCAGCTGCGTTTCATCGAACTGATGGAAACGGGCGAGGGCAGCGAGCTCTTCCGTAAGCATCACATCTCTGGTCAGGTTCTGCGTGACGAGCTACTGCGTCGCGGCTGGATCCACCAATTACGTCAACGTAGCGACGGTCCCGCGCAAGTCTTTTGTCATCCGGATTACGCCGGAGAGATTGGCCTAATTATGCCGTATGAAAAAGACTTCTGCGCCACTTGCAACCGCCTGCGTGTCTCCTCCATTGGTAAACTCCATCTCTGCCTGTTTGGTGAGGGCGGCGTTAACCTGCGCGATCTGCTGGAAGACGATACCCAGCAACAGGCGCTGGAAGCGCGTATTTCAGCGGCGCTGCGGGAGAAAAAACAGACCCATTTCCTGCATCAAAACAACACCGGTATTACGCAAAACTTATCGTACATTGGCGGCTAAAACGTCAAAAGGAGAGATCAGATGAGTCAGGTAAGCACTGAATTTATCCCGACCCGTATTGCTATTCTTACGGTTTCTAATCGTCGCGGTGAAGAAGACGATACCTCCGGTCACTATTTGCGCGATTCGGCGCAAGAAGCCGGCCATCACGTTGTCGATAAAGCCATTGTGAAAGAAAACCGCTACGCTATTCGCGCTCAGGTATCTGCGTGGATCGCCAGCGACGATGTACAAGTGGTGTTGATTACGGGTGGTACTGGCCTGACGGAAGGTGATCAGGCTCCCGAAGCACTGCTGCCGCTGTTCGACCGTGAAGTCGAAGGTTTTGGTGAAGTGTTCCGTATGCTGTCGTTCGAAGAGATTGGCACCGCAACGTTGCAATCCCGTGCGGTAGCGGGCGTCGCTAACAAGACACTGATTTTCGCCATGCCGGGCTCGACCAAAGCGTGCCGCACCGCGTGGGAAAATATCATCGCGCCGCAGCTGGATGCCCGTACGCGTCCATGCAATTTCCATCCACATTTGAAGAAATAAGTATGTCGCAACTGACCCATATCAACGCCGCTGGCGAAGCGCACATGGTGGATGTCTCCGCCAAAGCGGAAACCGTACGTGAAGCGCGAGCTGAAGCCTTTGTCACCATGCGTAGCGAGACGCTGGCGATGATCATCGATGGTCGCCACCACAAAGGCGACGTGTTTGCCACCGCGCGTATTGCCGGTATTCAGGCGGCAAAACGCACCTGGGATCTGATCCCGCTGTGTCATCCGCTGATGCTCAGTAAAGTCGAAGTCAATTTACAGGCCGAGCCGGAGCACAATCGGGTGCGTATAGAAACCTTATGCCGCCTGACCGGGAAAACCGGCGTTGAAATGGAAGCGTTAACCGCGGCCTCCGTGGCGGCGCTGACCATTTATGACATGTGCAAAGCGGTGCAAAAAGATATGGTAATTGGTCCGGTTCGTTTGCTGGCAAAGAGCGGCGGCAAATCAGGTGACTTTAAGGTGGAAGCGGATGATTAAAGTTCTTTTTTTCGCCCAGGTGCGCGAGTTGGTAGGAACAGATGCAACCGAAGTGGCTGCGGATTTCCCAACCGTTGAAGCGTTACGCCAGCACCTGGCTGCGCAGAGCGATCGCTGGGCGCTGGCGCTGGAAGATGGCAAATTGCTGGCTGCCGTCAACCAGACGCTGGTGAGTTTTGACCATCCGCTGACTGACGGCGACGAAGTGGCTTTCTTCCCGCCGGTAACCGGAGGTTAAAATGGCAGAAACCAAAATTGTTGTCGGACCGCAGCCGTTCAGTGTAGGGGAAGAGTACCCGTGGCTGGCGGAGCGTGACGAAGACGGTGCAGTGGTCACGTTTACCGGTAAGGTGCGCAACCATAACCTGGGAGACAGCGTCAAAGCATTAACCCTCGAACACTATCCGGGAATGACAGAAAAAGCACTGGCGGAAATCGTTGATGAAGCGCGTAACCGCTGGCCGCTGGGGCGCGTTACGGTAATTCACCGCATTGGTGAATTATGGCCGGGTGATGAAATTGTTTTTGTCGGTGTTACCAGTGCGCATCGCAGCAGTGCGTTTGAAGCCGGGCAGTTTATTATGGACTATCTCAAAACCCGCGCACCGTTCTGGAAGCGCGAAGCCACGCCGGAAGGCGACCGCTGGGTCGAAGCCCGGGAGAGCGATCAGCAGGCGGCAAAACGCTGGTAGTTTTTAGCAGGCCGGATACCGCACAGCTGCATCCGGCAATTTCACCGCTCAGTACATGCTTTCACGCTGCGTCGATGCACAGCCCCATCATTTGCAGTATCCTTAAGATATTCCTTATATCTTCAGGAGAAAGTCATGGACAGATTCCCGCGTTCTGATTCAATCGTACAAACCCGAGCTGGCCTGCAAACCTATATGGCACAGGTCTATGGCTGGATGACAGTAGGCTTGCTGCTTACTGCGTTTGTTGCCTGGTACGCGGCTAATTCCGCCGCCGTTATGGAGCTGTTATTCACCAACCGAATCTTTTTAATTGGTCTGGTAATAGCACAATTAGCTCTGGTTATTGTGTTATCTGCGATGATTCAAAAGCTGAGTGCAGGTGTGACAACCATGCTCTTTATGCTTTATTCAGCGCTGACGGGCCTGACGCTTTCCAGTATTTTCATTGTCTATACCGCGGCCTCTATCGCCAGCACTTTCGTCGTTACTGCCGGGATGTTCGGCGCAATGAGCCTGTACGGTTACACCACCAAACGCGATTTAAGCGGCTTCGGCAATATGCTGTTTATGGCGTTGATCGGCATTGTGCTGGCTTCGCTGGTCAACTTCTGGCTGAAAAGCGAAGCGTTGATGTGGGCGGTCACCTACATCGGCGTGATTGTCTTTGTCGGATTGACAGCGTATGACACTCAGAAATTGAAAAATATGGGTGAGCAGATTGATACCCGCGACGCGTCGAACCTGCGTAAATACTCCATTCTTGGCGCGTTAACCTTGTATCTGGACTTCATCAACCTGTTCCTGATGTTGCTGCGAATTTTTGGCAATCGTCGTTAATTCCTTTTTCACCATCAATATCCCGGCCATGTGTCGGGATTTTTTTTCTTACTAAAAACGACACTTAACAAGTACCAGGTATAAAATACGCCTTATGGCCGAGCGGAAGCGTTTTCCGTATCCATAAATACAAAAGTATTTTGTATGCGTGGTTTTAAATTTATTCATGATGAATATTAATATTTTTCTATAAGGATAACTAAAAGAATGGAATCATACTCGCAAAACAGCAATAAATTCGATTTTCAGCACGAGGCCAGGATATTAAACGGTATATGGCTCATTACCGCTTTAGGTTTGGTGGCAACCGCAGGGCTGGCCTGGGGAGCTAAGTATCTCGAAATTACGGCAACCAAATATGATTCACCACCAATGTATGTCGCCATAGGGTTATTATTACTTTGTATGTATGGCTTAAGTAAAGATATCAACAAGATAAATGCGACCGTCGCAGGCGTAATATATCTGTTTTTACTCTCTTTGGTGGCGATTGTCGTTGCGAGTTTAGCGCCTGTATCTGCCATTATTGTCGTGTTCAGCACTGCGGGAGCGATGTTTTTAATCAGTATGCTGGCAGGTCTATTGTTTAAATTTGATCCTGGTTCTCACCGTTTCATCATTATGATGACGTTGACAGGGTTGGCCCTGGTAATCATCGTGAATGCGGCATTAATGAGTGAACGGCCCATTTGGGTAATAAGTTGCTTAATGATTGTGTTATGGTCAGGCATTATCTCGCATGGACGAAATAAGCTCCTTGAACTGGCGGGAAAATGCCATAGTGAAGAGTTATGGAGTCCGGTTCGTTGCGCTTTTATAGGCGCATTAACACTCTATTACTATTTTATCGGCTTCTTTGGGATACTTGCAGCAATAGCGATAACGCTTGTCTGGCAAAGGCATACGCGGTTTTTTCATTAGTCGTAAAAAATAGGTAAGTTTCTTTTTTGGAAAAATGCGTGTTAATCGTTTTTATATAACCTCATGAATAAAATCGTGAAGAAATGTAATGAGGCTGATGCGCTATGCTTAGCTGGTACTGACTGGAATTGTAAACTATTAACTTAGTCCGGTTGTGTAGGGCGGATAAGGCGTTCACGCCGCATCCGCCATGAACAAATAGCACTTTGCTAACAATCTGCACAAACCAAAAGAACTTAACCGAACTTCACATCGCCGCTTCATTTTTCGCTCGTAGCTTCTTCGCCTGGCTTTCCAGCAACAGGTAACAGATCAGCGCCAGCAGCAGCGGGATAAAGTAATACAGCACACGGTAAGCGAGTAGGGCGGCGATAATTGTGCCTTTGGATGTATGCTCCCCAGCCAGTAGCGCGATAAACACCGCTTCCAGCACACCAATTCCCGCCGGAATATGCACGATGACGCCAGCAATACTACTAACCAGCAACACGCCCAGTACAAAGAAATAGTTCACGCTTTGACCGAGTAACAGCCAGATAATCGCTCCCATTACCATCCAGTTAACGCTGGAAATCAGCATCTGGGCGAGGGCGAATTTCCATGAAGGCAACACCAGCTTTTGCCCTTTGATGGTCATATGGCGGTGCTTCGCGAAAGCGCAAAACCACAAATAAACCGCAATTATCAACAGCAAGCACACGCCGAGAATACGCAGCGTAGTTTGATCGACATACCAGTGATCCGGCAGTTCCACCACGCCTGCGGTAAAGATAATCCCTGCCAGTAAAATATAGCCCAGCCAGTTGGTGGTAATACTGAGCGAGAAAATTCGTGTAATAGTGCTGCCCGGTAACCCTAGCCGGGAGTACAAACGATATCGCATACCAATGCCGCCGACCCAGGTACTGAGCGTCAGGTTGAAGGCATAGCAGATAAACGACACCAGCATGACCTGGCGCTTCGCCAGTTTGTGACCGCAGTAAGAGCGGGCGAGCAGGTCATAGCAGCCGTAAATCAGATAACTGATGACCACCAGCCCAACCGCACTGAGCAGCGCAACGCGATTGTAGTCGCGGATGACCTTCCAGACCTCTTCCCAGTCCACTTTTTTGGCGTAGACCACCAGCAACACAATCACCGCGATAAAAAACAGCCAGGTGAGGATCTTCTTTGCTAAGCGCCAGCGCGGATGTGATTTACTCATCAGGGCTTCATCCCTGAACTTTCAGTTTCGACCCGATCCTGCGTTTCCATTGTCGGTTGGGCGGGCGGATCAACCTGCGCCAGATGTGGCGTGTGCGCCGGAAGCCAGCCCACCAGCGCCGGGAAGTGGCGTAAAAAGTGGAACGCCAGCACGCTTTTGGTCAGGTTCCACCAGGTCCGTTTCGGCAGCATGGTCTCATCGACCTGCTGACAATCTGCGGCGATAATGCCGTTCAGATTATCGCGCAGCGTCTGGTTAAAATTACGATCGTGGATGATGACATTTGCTTCGAGATTCAGTGACAAACTGAGCGGATCGAGATTACTGGACCCTACCGTCGCCCAGTGGTCGTCCATCAATGCCACTTTGCCGTGGAGCGGGCGGCGACGGTACTCAAACACCTGAACGCCGCCTTTAACCAGATAGTTATACAGCAAGCGCGCACCGACTCTGACAATGGGCATATCCGGTTCGCCCTGAATGATCAGTTTGATCCGCACCCCGCGCCGTGCCGCTTTACGCAAGGCGTGTAAAAATCGATAGCCGGGGAAGAAGTAGGCGTTGGCAATAATCACTTCCCGCCGCGCCTGAGTGAGCATTTTCAAATAGTGGCGTTCGATATCACTGCGATGTTCTTCGTTATCGCGCCAGACCAGCAATACCTGCGCTTCTCCCGGCTGGCGGTTTTCTTCCGCTTTATGATGACGTCGCCACCAGCGCCGGGCCGCGCTCTGTCCTGGCAGGTTTTCCAGTTCAAATTGCAGAATATCTTCAACAATCGGCCCTTCGAGGCGTACCGCGTAATCCTGTTTAGCCTCTGGACCGTAGCTGGACATATGCTCGGCGGAGTAATTCAGCCCGCCAATAAAGGCGATACGCGCGTCGATCACCACAATTTTGCGATGCATCCGGCGAAACACATTGGTGCGCATACCAAAAAGGCGAGGGCGGGGATCGTAGTAGCGGAACACCACGCCAGCTACCGTCAGTTCATTGACAAACTCATCGCTGAGATCCGGCGAACCGTAGCCATCCAGCAAGACTTCCGCCTTTACCCCACGTTGCGCTGCTGCCAGTAGCGCCGCATGCAGCTGTTTGCCGACGTCATCCTCAAACCAGATAAACGTTTCAAGAATGATGCGTTCTTGCGCCTCGCCAATCGCCTTAAACACCGCAGGATAATATTGCTCGCCGTTTTCCAGCAACTGGATCTTATTGCCTTCGCGCCAGCTACATTTCATAAATGAATCTCCGCACTTAAAGGGGCATGATCAGAAAGGTGTCGCCATGTCCGCAGCGGCAACGCGGTTGGCGCGCTGGCGCTGGCATTTTTGACGTAGATCCTGTCCAGTCGTAGTAGAGGAAATTGCACCGGAAACGTGCGCGCCGGGCGTCCGTGGGCGCGGGTAAAAATCTCATCCAGTCCGGCCTGCACTTTTAACGGATGATTAGCTTTTTGCCGCCAGTCGTTGAAATCACCCGCTACCAATACCGGTTCGCCGTCCGGCAGCTCATTCACCCATTCGGCGAGCATCGCAATCTGCGCCTGACGGTGCGCCTCACGCAGGCCCAAATGTACGCACATCACATGAATCGCTTTCCCGGTCATCGGCGGAACAATGCGGCAGTAGAGCACGCCGCGCTTTTCCGCACCATCGACCGAAACATCACGATTCTCATAATGTTCAATGGGATAGCGTGACAGTATGGCGTTGCCGTGATGCCCTTCCGGATACACAGCATTGCGACCGTAGGCAAAATCGCTCCACATTGTGTCGGCGAGAAACTCGTAGTGCGAGGTATCGGGCCAGTTTTCCACATGCAGCGGATGAACTTCGTGTGCGCCCATCACTTCCTGCAGGCAAACAATATCGGCGCTGACGGTGCGCACGGCGTCGCGAAGTTCCGGCAAAATGAAGCGTCGGTTAAACGCGGTAAAGCCTTTGTGAATATTGATGGTGAGTACCTTGAACGAAAAGTGTTGTGTTTGATCGGGCATAATTTTCCCGTTTTGGCCTCTTATCTCATTGAAATAGTGTAGTCGGCGTCACAAAAAGGTGCGGTCTTACGGAATTTTCCGTAAAGTTCGGTACTCTGAGTAAGTAGAGATAAATTCTTCAGGAGAGAAGCCATGAAGTGGCAACAACGTGTTCGTGTCGCAACTGGCCTAAGTTGCTGGCAGATTATGTTGCATTTACTGGTAGTGGCGCTGCTGGTGGTGGGCTGGATGAGTAAAACTCTGGTTCACGTCGGCGTGGGATTATGCGTGCTGTATTGCGTAACGGTAGTGATGATGCTGGTGTTTCAGCGTCACCCCGAGCAACGCTGGCGTGAGGTGGCGGATGTGCTGGAAGAGCTGACCACCACCTGGTATTTTGGCGCGGCGCTGATTGTGCTGTGGTTGCTGTCCCGCGTACTGGAAAATAACTATTTGTTGGCCGTTGCAGGGCTGGCGATCCTTGCCGGCCCGGCGGTAGTGTCTTTGCTGGCGAAAGATAAGAAGCTACATCACCTTACGTCTAAACATCGCGTACGCCGCTGACCCTGTCGTGGCCGTTATCACCAGTAACGGCCACAAACTGTTCCACACAATATCCAGACTCGCATCCTTCAAATAAATCTGCTTGGTAATGTCCGTAAAGTGGCGAATAGGGTTAATCCACGTCAGGTTTTGCAGCCATACTGGCATGTTCTCCACCGGCGAAACGTAACCGGAAAGGAGAATGGCGGGCATCATAAAGACAAACACGCCGATAAACGCCTGCTGTTGCGTTGAACAGAGTGATGAAATCAACAGACCGAATCCCACCAGCGATAAACCGTAAATCACCATCGTAAAGTAGAACAGCGCCAGCGATCCGGCGAAGGGGATTTGATACGCCCAGATACCAATCGCCAACACAATGGTGGCCTGGAAGGTGGCGACAATTAATGCCGGTACGGCTTTGCCGATGAATATCTGCCAGGTGGTGAGCGGCGAAACCAGCAACTGATCGAGCGTACCTTGTTCACGTTCGCGGGCGACGGAAAGTGAAGTGACGATCATCACGCCGATAGTGGTGATCATGGCGATCAGCGACGGCACCACAAACCATTTGTAGTCGAGATTCGGGTTATACCAGTTGCGTACAACCAGCTCGCTGTTGTTGGGTTTCGGTTTTCCTTCCAGCAGCTCCTGCTGATAATTTTTGACGATCTGTTGCAGGTAGTTAGCGGCAATTTGCGCACTGTTGGAGTTACGCCCGTCGAGGATCAACTGCAACGGCGCGGTCTGGAAGGTATCCAGTTTGCGCGAGAAGTCAGCCGGGAAACGCACCAGCAGTAGCGCCTTTTGTGTGTCGATGGTCGGGCGGATCTCCTGCGGGCTTTTCAGCAGCAGCACATGGGTAAAGGCGCTGGCGCGGGCAAAACGTTGGGTCAGCTCCACCGAATGCTCGCCGTTATCTTCATCGTAGATGGCGATGGTGGCGTTGGTCACTTCCAGCGTGGCGGCGAACGGGAACAGAATCACCTGAATCAGCACGGGTAAAATCAGAATCGCGCGGGTTTGCGGTTCGCGCAGCAGCGACTGCAACTCTTTGCGGATTAACGTCCATAAGCGATGAAACATGCTCTTCTCCCTAATCCAGCCGACGTTTGGTTTTCAGCCACGTCAGGCCGATAAACATCACCGCCGAAGCGATCAAAAACAGCACGTTCACCACCAGCACCACTGGAATATTCCCGGCGAGGAACAGGCTTTGCAGGGTGCTGACGAAATAACGTGCGGGAATAATGTACGTCACCGCGCGGATCACCGCGGGCATACTGTCTATCTGAAATATAAAGCCGGAAAGCATAATCGACGGCAGGAACGCGGCGTTCAGGGCGACCTGAGCGGCGTTGAACTGGTTGCGGGTAATCGTGGAAATCAGCAGCCCCATCCCCAGGGTACTGAGTAAAAACAGGCTGGAGATAAAAAACAGAATCAGCAGCGACCCGCGATACGGCACGCCGAGAATAAACACCGACACCAGCATACACAGCAACATCGCCAGCATCCCGAGGAAATAGTAGGGGATGAGCTTACACAGCAGCAGCTCCGTGCGGGTAATCTCCGTAGAGAGCAAAGCCTCCATGGTGCCGCGTTCCCATTCTCGCGCCACCACCAGCGAGGTGAGAATTGCGCCGATGACCGTCATGATGATGGTCACCGCACCGGGGATAATAAAGTGTTGGCTTATCGCCGCCGGGTTAAACCAGTAGCGGGTTTGTACATCAATAAGCGGTTCAAAAGTCTGCCCGTTATCCTCCGCTCGCTGCATTTGCCAGATCTGCCAGATCCCTTCGACATACCCCTGCACAAAGTTAGCGGTATTCGGCTCACTGCCGTCGGTGATCACCTGAATCGGTGCGGTGGCGTTGGCGCGCTCCATCTGTTCGGCGAAATCCACCGGAATAACCACCAGGCCACGAATTTTCCCCGCCTGCATTTTGGCGATCAGTTCCTGACGGTTATCGCTGATGGTGGCGTCGATATAGGGCGAACCGGTCATGGTGTGGGTGAAATCCAGCGCCGCTTCGCTACGCTGTTCCAGTAAAATCCCGACGCGCAGCTTGCTGGAGTCGAGGTTAATGCCGTAACCAAAAATAAACAGCAGTAGCAGTGGGATCACTACCGCAATCAGCCAGCTACTCGGATCGCGAACGATCTGCCGCGTCTCTTTGACGCACAGCGCCCGCACGCGACGCCAGGACAGGATCGGATTACTCATTGCTATGCTCCTTATCCCAGTCGTGGATCAGTTGAATAAAAGCCTGCTCCATAGTGGGATCGGGTTGCTCATCGTTAGCCGACTGTGCTTTCAAATCATCCGGCGTGCCGCTGGCGATTAATTTCCCACGGTACACCAGGCCGATGCGGTCGCAATATTCCGCTTCATCCATAAAGTGGGTGGTGACCATCACCGTGACGCCTTTCTCTACCATGCTGTTGATGTGCAGCCAAAATTCACGGCGGGTGAGGGGATCAACGCCGGAAGTCGGTTCGTCGAGAAACAGAATGTCCGGTTCATGCATCAGCGAACAGGCCAGCGCCAGCCGCTGTTTAAAACCTAATGGCAGTTCATCGGTCGCGTGGGAGGCGATACTTTTCAGGCCGAACGCCTCGCTCATACGGGAGATTTTTTCGTTCTGCGCCCGACCGCGTAAGCCATACACACCAGAGAAAAAGCGTAAATTCTGTTCGACCGTCAGGTTGCCGTAGAGCGAAAACTTTTGCGCCATATAGCCGAGATGCTGGCGCGCTTTACCAGAACTCTCTTTCAGATCCATCCCCAGCACCAGCGCCTGACCAGAGGTCGGCACCAGCAAACCGCACATCATCTTAAAGGTGGTCGATTTACCCGCGCCGTTTGGCCCGAGCAAACCAAAAATCTCCCCACGTTTAACGGCAAAGTTGACGTGATCGGTGGCGGCAAAATCACCAAATTTCTTGGTCAGCTCTTTCGCTTCGATCACCGTCTCGCCAGGTGTACCTTCTACCGTATGTAATATTGCGCCCAGCGGCGATTCCGAGGTTCCGGCACCGCCCAGCAAATCGATAAACGCATCTTCAAAGCGGGGCGTGGTTTGGCTGATGTCGATTTCCGGCATCCCGTCGGCGTGGCGAACATCGTCGGGCGTGGCCTCTTTTTTGAGGATCAGGCGTACCGATTTCCCCTGGATCATGCCGTCGCTGACCTGCGGTAGTTTCAAGGCGCGTTGTAGCAGTTTGCGGTTGCCCTCGTGCGGG
This sequence comes from Escherichia sp. E10V10, assembly GCF_004211985.1. NCBI lineage: Bacteria > Pseudomonadati > Pseudomonadota > Gammaproteobacteria > Enterobacterales > Enterobacteriaceae > Escherichia > Escherichia sp. E10V10. The sequence goes on from NZ_RHJO01000004.1 coordinate 31,166, forward strand.
CTGGTCATCAGAAAGCTGCGTCCGGCCATGGTTTGCGTCAGGGCCGTCGGTTCTCCCTGATACAGCAGCTCGCCTTCGTTCATCAGTAACACGTCACGGCACTGCTCGGCTTCGTCGAGATACGAGGTGCTCCAGAGGATTAACATCCCTTCGCCCGCCAGCTCATGCACCATCTGCCACAGTTCGCGCCGTGAGATAGGGTCAACGCCGACGCCGGGTTCATCGAGTAGCAATACTTTAGGCTCGCCCACCAGGGTACAGGCCAGGCCGAGTTTTTGCTTCATCCCGCCGGAGAGCTTGCCCGCCAGGCGTCCGGTAAACGGCCCAAGAGACGTAAACTCCAGCAGGCGAGCAAAAGTTTGCTTCCGCGCTTCACCGGTGACGCTGCGCAAATCCGCGTACAGATTGAGATTCTCCATCACCGTGAGATCTTCATACAGACCGAATTTCTGCGGCATATAGCCGAGCACGGCGTGCAGCGCAGCGTCGTTTTTGATCGGATCAAAGCCAATCACCGTGGCGCTGCCGCTGTCGGGTTTCAGTAATCCTGCCAGCATCCGCATCAGCGTGGTTTTGCCCGCGCCGTCCGGCCCCACCAACCCCGTCACATAACCGGCATGAATGGTGCAGTCGAGCGGCGCGACGGCGGGCTTGTCCATGCCCGGAAAGCGTTTTTCCAGGCCGTTCAGCGTGATAACGGCATCATTCATGTCCTGCCTCGTTACCGAATTGCACCGTTACCGGCATTCCCTGGCGTAACGCATCATCGGCGTCGGTCACCACAATACGCAGGCGATAGACGAGGTCGGTACGCAGATCCGGTGTTTCGACGGTTTTCGGGGTAAATTCAGCAGTCGGCGAAACGAAACCAATCTGCCCGTGATACGGTTTGTTCGGACGACCATCGGTATAAAGCAGCACTTTGCGCCCCGGCTGGGCCTGGTCAAGATTACGTTCATCAACATAGGCACGCACCCACACTGGCCGCGTTAGCGAGACGGTAAACACCGTGCCCCCTTCATTAAGCACCGTGCCTGGCTCCACCGCGCGCGTTAACAACGTGCCATCAGACGGGACTATCAACGTTGAGTCCTGTAAATTCAGCTCTGCCTGCGCCAGTTGCGCCTGCGCCTGTTCGAGGCTGGCTTTCGCCTGGGCGATGTCCTGTTCACGGTTACCGGAACGGTACTGACGCAATTTATCCTGCGCTGATTTCAGCGTTGCCTGGGCCTGGTCGCGCGAGGAGCGGGCATTTTCCAGGTCGTTTGCCGAAATGGTGCGGCTTTTCCACAATCCTTGCTGACGAGCATAGAAGTTCTGCGCATAGTCATAGGCGGCTTGCGCCTGTTTCACCGCTGCGGCGGCTTGAGCGATTTCTTCATCGCGATACCCGGCAAGCATCAGGTCATACTGCGCCTGCGCCACCGAAACGCCCGCTTTCGCCTGCATCAGGGCAATCTCATACGGCTTGTGATCCAGCTCGCCCAGCACCTGACCCGCTTTGATCGCATCACCTTCGTCCACCGCCAGCGATTCAACGCGACCACCGACACGGAAACTCAGATTTACGGTGCGAATATCCACATTGCCATACAGCGTCAGGCCGTTATCCTGGCGGCTTTGATACCACCAGTAGCCTCCGGCAATCACGGCGGCAAGTACCACTACCGCCAGTCCAATCACGACAGGTTTTTTCATCACTACAAACTCCTTTGCGATAATCCTTGCAAAATCAGGTCAATATGACAGGTTACCGTCTGGTTAATCAGTTCGGTCTTTTCTTCATCGAACGCAGTCCAGCCGGTACGTAACAGAATCGTTTCTTTGCCGAGACGAAACGCCAGAATCTCGCCAATCAGCGCATGGGTATGGAGGATCATGCGGGTATCGTTGGCGTCGCAGCCGGTCCAGGCGGCAATCAGGCGTGTCAGGTGGCTGTGTAGCGGGCTAATCACCTGTTCATGCACCAGATGGTAGGCCGCCGTGGGAGAGAGCTGTTCACGGGAGATAAACTTGCTGAGGTTGACGGTGTCATCCTGGGTGAGCAGTTGGATCATGTTCCTGCAGGCGCGAAGGATCAGTTCGCGGATAGCGGCGCGATCCGGCTGTGGTTGTGCGAACAAGCGTTCGGCTTCCTCGGCGTGCGGACGGAACTGCTCGCCAATAAAATCGGCAATCCACTGGGCGCAGGCGAGGTACAAATCTTCTTTCGAACCGAAGTAATAGGTAATGGCAGCGATATTCTGCCCGGCCTGGGCGGCGATATCGCGGGTGGTGGCGTTCATTCCATACTCACCAAACTGTGCCAGTGCCGCAGCAATCAGCTGTTTTTTCGCCTGTTCACCTTTGGTTGTCATGGCAGGACTATTCATAGCACAGCCCATTCTTAATCAAATGATTGATTAAGATTATGACTCATTTTTAGCGTTGTCCAGTATGGCCAGGAATTTTAGCAACGCCAGTCACAGGGATAATTTATGCGCTGCGTCACAAAAACTGCTACACTCCGCTCCCTCATGACATTGTGGTTTTTGTCATTTTCCTTTTCAGTATCTCCCTGAAAACTACACCGGTAACGGTCGGGGCGGTTCGGAGTAGTTATGTCTTTCGATTCTTTGGGTTTAAGCCCTGATATCCTGCGCGCCGTTGCCGAGCAAGGTTACCGTGAACCCACCCCTATTCAGCAGCAGGCGATCCCTGCGGTGCTGGAAGGCCGCGACCTGATGGCCAGTGCCCAGACCGGCACGGGCAAAACAGCGGGCTTTACGTTGCCGCTACTACAACACCTGATTTCCCGCGAGCCGCACGCCAAAGGGCGTCGTCCGGTTCGTGCGCTCATTCTTACCCCGACCCGTGAACTGGCGGCGCAGATTGGCGAAAACGTCCGTGATTACAGCAAATACCTGAACATTCGTTCGCTGGTGGTGTTTGGTGGTGTGAGCATTAACCCGCAGATGATGAAACTGCGTGGCGGCGTTGATGTGCTGGTGGCAACACCGGGGCGTTTGCTGGACCTGGAACATCAGAATGCGGTGAAGCTGGACCAGATAGAAATCCTCGTCCTCGATGAAGCTGACCGCATGCTCGACATGGGCTTTATCCACGATATTCGTCGCGTGTTAACAAAACTGCCAGCGAAGCGCCAGAACCTGCTGTTCTCCGCCACTTTCTCTGACGACATTAAAGCGCTGGCAGAAAAGCTGCTACACAACCCGCTGGAAATCGAAGTGGCACGCCGCAATACCGCGTCTGATCAGGTGACCCAGCACGTTCACTTTGTCGATAAGAAACGCAAACGCGAATTGCTGTCGCATATGATTGGTAAAGGGAACTGGCAGCAGGTGCTGGTGTTTACCCGTACCAAACATGGTGCTAACCATCTGGCTGAACAGCTCAATAAAGATGGCATCCGTAGTGCGGCGATCCACGGCAATAAATCGCAAGGTGCGCGTACTCGTGCGCTGGCCGATTTTAAGTCGGGCGATATTCGTGTGCTGGTGGCAACTGACATCGCTGCGCGCGGTCTGGATATCGAAGAGTTGCCGCACGTCGTCAACTATGAACTGCCAAACGTACCGGAAGATTATGTCCACCGTATAGGGCGTACCGGTCGCGCGGCAGCTACCGGTGAAGCGTTGTCGTTGGTGTGTGTTGATGAACACAAACTGCTGCGTGATATCGAAAAACTGCTGAAAAAAGAGATCCCGCGCATTGCGATTCCGGGCTATGAGCCGGACCCGTCAATCAAAGCGGAACCAATCCAGAATGGTCGCCAGCAACGTGGCGGCGGCGGTCGTGGGCAAGGTGGTGGTCGCGGTCAACAGCAACCTCGCCGTGCGGAAAGTGGTGCAAAATCTGCAAGTGCGAAACCTGCAGAAAAACCCTCTCGTCGCCTCGGCGATGCCAAACCGGCAGGCGAGCAACAACGTCGTCGTCGTCCGCGTAAACCTGCCGCTGCGCAGTAATCTTTTGATGCCGGGCATAGCCCGGCATCAGGCTGATGACAAACGCAAAACTGCCTGATGCGCTACGCTTATCAGGCCTACGTGAACTCTGCAATATATTGAATTTGCATGCTTTTGTAGGCCGGATAAGGCGCTTGCGCCGCATCCGGCATTTCACAACAAGCACTTGTCAGCAATTTGAGAACGCGGAAAAAAGATTTCTCTGTTTTACCGCTCATAAGCCACCCGAGACGTTACTTCTCTATAGCCAATTGTTCGCGCAACTCCATTAAAAGGTAGCCCAGTCGATTCTTGCCCTTACCATTACCACCGTCTCCCCAGTAAGCATCATTTTCCGTATGCTCAACCAGTTTTGCGGACGCGGTTGCCAGCAAAAGCGTGCGCAGTTCTGTATGCTGTTCGAATTTAGCGCGAAGCGCTTTTCGCATCACCTGTTCTTTGACCGACTCCCAGTTTTTACGCAGAGGCTTAGAACGATCGCGCCCCATGCGTGCGGCGACCATGGGGGAAGAAACCCGACGGATCTCTTCGCGGTATTTTTCATCAAGGAATTTTTGTGCTTGGAAATAGTGTTCTGAGGTGGGCCAGGTTTTCCCGTCAACCTTAATGGGCCAAGCGGCAAAGTTAGAAAAATCACCGTAGTCATCGCCGGTGCTGTAGAAATTTATGGTGGTGTCTTGCATGACGTGTTGGATCCTTTGTGTTCGAACGGGCATTAAACCGCATTATGTTGGTGGTTATTGCGAGTCGCTTTCCTGAAACAGAAAAACCATTACCCCTGAAAACCGAAAAATGCCACAATATTGGCTGTTTATACAGTATTTCAGGTTTTCTCATGGCATTAACCGCCGCGCTTAAAGCGCAAATTGCCGCCTGGTATAAGGCGCTTCAGGAACAGATCCCCGACTTTATTCCCCGTGCGCCGCAGCGGCAGATGATTGCGGACGTCGCCAAAACGCTGGCCGGAGAAGAAGGGCGGCATCTGGCGATTGAAGCCCCCACCGGCGTTGGGAAAACGCTCTCCTATTTGATTCCCGGCATCGCCATTGCCCGCGAAGAGCAAAAAACGCTGGTGGTGAGTACCGCCAACGTGGCGTTGCAGGATCAGATCTACAGCAAAGATTTACCGCTGCTGAAAAAGATCATTCCCGATCTTAAATTCACTGCCGCTTTTGGGCGTGGGCGCTACGTTTGCCCGCGTAATCTGACGGCGCTCGCCAGCACTGAACCCACGCAACAGGATCTGCTGGCGTTTCTTGACGACGAACTGACGCCGAACAATCAGGAAGAGCAAAAACGTTGTGCGAAGCTGAAGGGCGATCTCGACACTTATAAATGGGATGGTCTGCGCGATCATACGGATATCGCTATAGATGACGATCTCTGGCGTCGTTTGAGTACCGACAAAGCCAGCTGCCTCAACCGCAACTGTTACTACTATCGTGAATGCCCGTTTTTTGTCGCTCGTCGGGAGATTCAGGAAGCGGAAGTGGTGGTGGCAAACCATGCGCTGGTAATGGCGGCGATGGAAAGCGAAGCCGTATTGCCTGACCCGAAAAATCTGCTGCTGGTACTGGACGAAGGTCATCACCTGCCGGACGTGGCGCGGGATGCGCTGGAGATGAGCGCCGAAATCACCGCGCCCTGGTATCGGCTACAGCTGGACTTGTTCACCAAACTGGTCGCTACCTGCATGGAGCAGTTTCGCCCGAAGACGATCCCACCGCTGGCGATCCCTGAACGTTTGAATGCGCATTGTGAAGAGTTGTATGAGCTTATCGCCTCGTTAAACAACATTCTCAATCTCTACATGCCTGCCGGGCAAGAGGCAGAGCACCGTTTCGCGATGGGCGAATTGCCTGATGAAGTGCTGGAGATCTGCCAGCGGCTGGCGAAACTCACCGAGATGTTGCGTGGTCTGGCGGAGTTATTTCTTAACGATTTAAGTGAGAAAACCGGCAGCCATGACATTGTACGTCTGCATCGGTTGATTTTGCAGATGAACCGCGCGTTGGGGATGTTCGAGGCGCAAAGCAAACTCTGGCGGCTGGCGTCTCTGGCGCAATCTTCCGGTGCGCCGGTGACCAAATGGGCGACGCGGGAAGAGCGCGACGGGCAGTTGCATCTCTGGTTTCACTGCGTGGGGATCCGTGTTAGCGATCAGCTGGAAAGGCTGCTGTGGCGCAGTATTCCGCACATTATTGTCACCTCTGCAACCTTGCGTTCGCTGAACAGTTTTTCGCGTTTGCAGGAGATGAGCGGGCTGAAAGAGAAAGCGGGCGACCGCTTTGTGGCGCTGGATTCCCCCTTCAACCACTGCGAACAGGGCAAAATTGTTATTCCCCGGATGCGCTTTGAGCCTTCCATTGACAACGAAGAACAGCACATTGCTGAAATGGCGGCGTTCTTCCGTGAGCAGGTGGAGAGCAAAAAACATCTCGGTATGTTGGTACTGTTTGCCAGCGGACGGGCGATGCAGCGGTTTCTCGACTATGTGACGGATTTACGGTTGATGTTGCTGGTGCAGGGCGATCAGCCACGTTACCGTTTAGTTGAACTGCACCGCAAACGCGTCGGCAACGGTGAGCGCAGTGTGCTGGTGGGCTTACAGTCATTTGCCGAAGGGCTGGATTTAAAGGGCGAGCTGCTAAGTCAGGTGCATATCCATAAAATTGCCTTCCCACCTATTGATAGCCCGGTGGTGATCACCGAAGGAGAATGGCTGAAAAGCCTCAATCGCTATCCGTTTGAGGTGCAAAGCCTGCCGAGCGCCTCGTTTAACCTGATCCAGCAGGTCGGGCGTTTGATCCGAAGCCACAGCTGCTGGGGGGAAGTGGTGATTTACGATAAACGCTTGCTGACCAAAAACTATGGCAAGCGACTACTGGATGCATTACCGGTATTTCCGATTGAGCAACCGGAAGTCCCTGAAGGTATAGTTAAAAAGAAAGAAAAAGCGAAATCCCCACGCCGTCGGCGGCGTTAATGATGTGAGTCAGGTAAGGAGTCGTAAATGGACTATCGCAAAATCATTAAAGAGATCGGGCGCGGGAAAAACCACGCGCGCGATTTAGACCGGGATACTGCGCGCGGTCTGTATGCCCATATGCTCAACGGTGAAGTCCCTGACCTTGAGTTGGGCGGCGTATTGATTGCGCTGCGTATCAAAGGGGAAGGGGAAGCAGAGATGCTCGGCTTTTACGAAGCCATGCAAAATCACACCATCAAGCTGACGCCGCCTACCGGCAAGCCGATGCCGATTGTCATCCCCAGTTACAACGGCGCGCGTAAACAGGCCAACCTGACGCCGTTGTTAGCGATTCTGCTGCATAAACTCGGTTTTCCTGTGGTGGTTCACGGCGTTAGCGAAGATCCAACTCGTGTGCTGACCGAAACCATTTTCGAACTGATGGGGATAGCGCCAACGCTGCACGGCGGGCAGGCGCAGGCGAAGCTCGACGAACATCAACTGGTGTTTATGCCTGTGGGCGCGTTTTGCCCGCCGCTGGAAAAACAACTGGCGATGCGCTGGCGGATGGGCGTGCGTAACAGTGCGCATACCCTGGCGAAACTGGCGACGCCATTTGCCGAAGGTGAGGCGCTGCGTCTTTCCAGCGTTTCGCATCCGGAATACATCGGACGCGTCGCGAAGTTCTTTAGCGATATTGGCGGACGAGCGCTGTTAATGCATGGCACTGAAGGTGAAGTGTATGCTAATCCGCAACGCTGCCCGCAAATCAATCTGATCGACCGTGAAGGGATGCGGGTGCTGTATGAAAAACAGGACACTGCTGGCAGCGAGCTACTGCCACAAGCCAAAGACCCGGAAACTACGGCGCAGTGGATTGAACGTTGCCTGGCTGGCAACGAACCGATTCCCGAATCGCTGAAAATCCAGATGGCTTGCTGCCTGGTGGCTACGGGTGAAGCGGCAACTATCAGCGACGGCCTGGCGCGCGTTAAGCAATCATTTTAAGTTCTCCCCCAGCCGGATGAGCACTGTCATCCGGCCTTTACCCCACCGCAATATGAAATTCCTGCATCTTTATTGACCTTCCCGCGTCTGGCGCGCAGCATAAAAAAGCAACAGGCATATAACATAAACAGGAGTTAACCATGGAAAGTGGTCATCGCTTTGATGCGCAGACGCTACACCGTTTTATTCAGGCTGTATTTCGTCAGATGGGGAGCGAGGAACAGGAAGCAAAATTAGTTGCCGATCATTTAATCGCGGCAAATCTGGCTGGGCATGATTCACATGGCATTGGCATGATCCCAAGCTATGTGCATTCCTGGCGCCTGGGTTCTTTGCAAATCAACCATCACGCCAAAATTATCAAAGAGGCGGGGGCTGTGGTCACGCTTGATGGCGATCGCGCATTTGGTCAGGTGGCGGCACACGAAGCGATGGCGCTGGGGATTGAGAAAGCGCATCAGCACGGCATTGCCGCCGTGGCGCTACATAACTCGCATCATATCGGCCGAATCGGTTATTGGGCGGAACAGTGCGCGGCGGCGGGGTTTGTCTCTATCCACTTTGTTAACGTGGTTGGTATTCCAATGGTTGCACCGTTCCACGGCCGCGACAGCCGCTTTGGAACCAATCCGTTCTGTGTGATTTTTCCACGTAAAGATAACTTCCCGCTGTTGCTTGATTACGCCACCAGCGCCATCGCATTTGGTAAAACTCGCGTCGCCTGGCATAAAGGTGTCCCCGTGCCGCCAGGCTGCCTGATTGATGTTAACGGCGTCCCGACGACTAACCCGGCGGTCATGCAGGAGTCGCCGTTGGGGTCGTTGTTGACCTTTGCCGAACATAAAGGCTACGCGCTGGCGGCGATGTGTGAAATTCTTGGCGGGGCGCTTTCCGGCGGTAAAACGACGCATCAGGAAACGTTACAAACCAGTCCCGATACCATTCTTAACTGCATGACCACTATCATCATCAACCCGGAACTGTTCGGCGCGCCGGATTGTAGCGCGCAGACCGAAGCCTTTGCCGAGTGGGTGAAAGCTTCGCCGCATGATAAAGATAAGCCGATTTTGCTACCGGGTGAGTGGGAAGTGAACACGCGTCGCGAACGGCAGGAGTTGGGGATCCCATTGGATGCGGGAAGCTGGCAGGCCATTTGTGATGCGGCGCGACAGGTTGGTATGCCGGAAGAGACGTTGCAGGCTTTCTGTCAGCAGTTAGCCAGCTAAAAAAAAGCCCGTCCAGTGTCGGACGGGCAAACAAGGGTAACATAGGATCAATGAGGGTTAGAGCATATGCGTCTGTCGGCAAACAGACAGGGAAATACTTGTGCTGGACGTAGCGTAAACGTCATATCCGACCAACGGTTCGGAATTTGTAGGCCTGACAAGACGCGATAGCGTCGCATCAGGCATCTGCTGTCGGATGCGGTGTAAACGTCTTATCCGACTTACGAATTACTTATAGATAACCGCAGTTCCGCTTAATTTATTGTTGTTGGTGGCGGAAGTAATGCTGTATCCACTGGCACCGGCAGCTGCCGCTTTCTCAGCCAGTTTCGCTTCCAGGGCATCGAGGGTGGATGCGCCATCGGCAGAAACTACGCCGATTTTGTTCATGCTCTGTGCCTGGGATGCCGTTACCGGTTCCGCGGCAAATACGCCAAATGACAGAGTTGAAAGAGCCATAGCAGCAACAACAGTATTGATAGTTTTCATAATTAATCTCTCGCAGGTGATTTTTGTTTAAGTGACGTTGTTTCGTCGATGTGATGAGTATCACGTTTTTTTACGAGAGATAAAATCGAAGAGAATTGACCGCCTTGTTCAAATAAATTGATTGATATCTAACATATTGATAAATCATTTATTTGTTGTACTTATGGACCCGTTTTATATCGCGTGGCAGTCACGGCAGCGTTAAAGGCACGGAATGCCACGAAAAATACAAATTATACTCGCTATACATCCCGCCAGTTGTAGTTAACGTAACTGGCTGTCTTTCGAACCTCTGCGATTATATCCTGTATAAGCTGGTTTTTGTAAATCTTTCTCCTGCTGACAATGAATGCATAAGCGCACGCCAGGAATGGCTTCCCGACGGGCCTGCGGGATGGGGGCGCCACACTCTTCACATTCATACAGGCTTTCGCCACGCGGAATTTCACCCCGAGCGCGAGCGATCGCATCTTCAATTGTACTGTTGATCTGTTCGTTGACGGCGTCATCGCTAGCCCAACCGGATGCCATATCGTCCTCCCCATATCAATGCTTGTACAGTTAAGTGTAGCTAATATAGGGTCGAACTCTGGCAGTTCAAGCGTCAGATCTCCGACCATTCCCGCAGCAGATTATGATAAAGATTGAGCAGCGACAGGATCTCTTCACTTTCGCCATAGCGGCTTTTCAGCGACTGAATATTGTTGTCCAGTTCAAACATCATGGCGCGCTTTTTATCATCGCGGATCATCGACTGGATCCACATAAATGATGCCACTCGCACGCCGCGGGTTACGGGTGTCACGCAGTGCAGGCTGCTGGAGGGGTACAACACCAGATCGCCAGCCGGGAGTTTTACCCGATGTTGTCCGAAGGTGTCATTAACGACCAGTTCGCCGCCGTCGTAGCTTTGTGGATCGCTCAAAAACAGCGTGGCAGAAAGGTCAGTGCGCATCCAGCCGTTTTGTGGATGGCTGCGTACTGCGCCATCCACATGAAAACCATAAGTTTCATTGTTCTGATAGCGATTAAACAGCGGTGTGGAAAGGGTACGCGGCAAGGCAGCGGCAAAGAACAAAGCATGTTGGTTAACCGCGTTCAGCACCTCATTTTGCAGTGCGGCGTACAGGGCGCTGCGGGTGTCCACTTGCTGATTGCTCTTAACTTGTGCGCCTTGTGCACCGGTGGTGACGCGTCCATCAACCCATTCGGCTCGTTCCAGTTGTTCGCGAAACCGGGCGACGTCCTGTGGCGATAGCACGCCAGGAATGTGGTACATCATACAAGTTCTCCAAAAAGTGGGGCCTTGTGCCCCACACCGATTTTTAACAGTCATGCCGGATACGGCGTGAACGCCTTTTCCGGCCTACCAAATGATGTGAATTCAATGTATTGCACAACCTTGTAGGCCTGATAAGCGCAGCGCATCAGGCAATGGTACTCAGGTGCCGGATGCGGCGTGAACGCCTTATCCGGCCTACAAAATGATGTGAATTCAATGTGTTGCACAACCTTGTAGGCCTGATAAGCGCAGCGCATCAGGCAACGGTGTTCAGATGCCGGATGCGGCGTGAACGCCTTATCTGGCCTACCAAATGATGTGAATTCAATGCATTGCACAACCTTGTAGGCCTGATAAGCGCAGCGCATCAGGCAGACCTGTTCTCGCCATCAACATTAGTGAGCCTTGCGCCCCACATCTGAATCAGAAATGCATATTGGCGGTGAGCAGGAACGTTCTTGGTTCGCCCGGGTGGTAACGGTAGCCGCTCTTGTTGATTGAGGCGACGTAATCGGTATCAAACAGGTTGTAGACGTTTAGCTGGAAGTCGAGATTGCGATTAACCCGATATCCCAGTTTGGCATCGGCGACCCAGTAACCTTCGGTAAACGCTGGCGTTCCCACCGCGCCATCTGAACCTTTATGCATACTGCCGATGTAACGTGCGCCTGCGCCAACGGAAATATCATCGGTTGCCTGATATTGGCTCCATAAGGTAAAGGCGTGCTCCGGCGTATATGGCAGTGATGATGAACCATCCTGAGCCACATCCGCGCCATTTTTTATGGTCGCTTTTTGCTGGGTGTAGCCGCCAATCACCTGCCACGCGGGCGTGATATTCCCGGCCACGGATATCTCATAGCCTTCGATGCGTTTCTTACCGTATTGTGAGTAAGTCCCGTCATCGTTTTGCTCAACTTCATTTTCGATATCAGTACGGAACAGCGCGGCGGTAAGCAACAGGCGTTTATCCAGCACCTGCCATTTGGTGCCAATCTCACTGGTGTTGGCTTTTTGCGGTTTAAAGTCGGTGCGGCTGGCGCTGTTACCGCTGCCAGACTGCGCAAGGGCGAAGTTGTTGCCGCCCGGCGGCTGCTGGGAAACGGCATAGTTAATATAGACATTGCCGTTTTCCGTCAGGTGATACAGCGCCCCGGCTTTCCAGTTGACCAGATTGCCCGACTTGGCAGTGTCGACGGTGGTGACCGGAGAACCGTTTGCCACGCCAGCAGGGCAGGTGACTGCGCCGCGTCCACTGCCGCCGCAGGCGGTGGCACTGTCATATTCAGTATGATAATTATCCAGGCGGATCCCGCCGTTCAGCTCAAAATCACGGGTGATTTGCAGCGTATCGAAGGCATAAATTGCGAAGGTATCCGTCTGACCATTGGCGTTTGCGCCGTTGCGCGTCAGGCCGCCGGGATGAATGCTGCTGTCAGGATGATAAATATTCACCGCCGGTAACGTCAGCGGATTAACGCCGTAGTTGGTCTGCGTTTCACGGGTAAATTCCACGCCAGTACTAACATCATGACCGATAGAGCCGGTATAAAACGTGGTAGTCAGGTTGGTCTGGTTGGTGAGAATTTTATTACTCACATCTTTGGTGTTCGCCGTGCGTGACCACGTCCAACTATTCACATCGCTGGTGGGCTGGGTAATATTCGACGCCCCGCCCATAATCGCCGTCATCAGGTAATCCTGCTTCACGCGCGACCATCGGGTCGTATTGCGAATGGTGGTGTTATCGTTGATGTCGTGCTCAAAACGCATGGTGGCGGTATCGGTGGTCGAATCGTCGTAATCGGAATCCGTGCCATAAAAGTTATGCGTATCTACTTTTCCGGAATGATTCAGTGCCGCCGTTCCCGCAGATGGGGCGGAATAGCCCGGCAAACCGATGGTCGGAATGCCGCCGTCTGGCGTGTTGTGCTGGGTGACATGCAGATAATTAAGATACAAACGATTCGCTGTGCCAAGGCCAAAAGCTACGGAAGGGGCGACGCCGTAACGCTCATTTTTGACTTTGTCGCGTCCGGCATCGTGCGTTTTTTCGCCCATCACATTCAGACGCACCGCGGAGGTATCGCCAATCACCTGATTGACGTCCAGCGTGCCGCGGCGGAACCAGGCGCTGCCAATACTGGCGGAGGCGTCAATGCCGGAATCATTGCGCGGCTGCTTGCTGATCATATTGATCGAGCCCGTCGGCGCGCTGCGCCCGTAGTCGGTACCGGACGGCCCTTTAATCACTTCGACCTGCTCAGTATTGAAGGTGTCGCGCGAGACGCTGCCGATATCGCGAATGCCATCAATATAAATACTGTTAGAGGTGTCGGCACCGCGCATATAAATGGCGTCGCCAGTGGTGGAGTTACCGTTCTCACCAGCAAAAAATGCACCTACGCCGGGGACGTTTTTGAGCGCGTCGGTAAGGTTGGTCGCGCCCTGATCTTTAATCACTTGTTCAGAAATCACCGTCATCGTGCGGGTCGTATCCGCTACCGGACGCGAGAATTTCGGATCGGCAGATTGTTGTGGCGCATAAAGCGAAGGCGTTGAGGCTTCGACAACCAGCGTGTCATCCGCGTTAGTTTGCCCTTCGGCGGCGAGTGCCTGTGCCACAGGCGTGATGCCAATACAAAGACCAGCAAAGAACGTGAGCGAATGAAATTGTCTGGCAGGGAAATTGCGATTGTTTTCCATTTAGCAGGTGACTTTTTCTTATATGTTTAAGTTTTCACTGTCACGAGAAAGCATCTCTGCGGATGCGATGCCACTGTTAATCCCGTAATAGTGTTCGTGAAAGTGATAATAATTTTGATAAGCATTATCACTTAGCGCGATTTTCTATCACCCATTGCGCGAAAAAGAAATACATTTATTTACATTGCGTTCATATTTGATGTTTTTTGATTACAAAACAGGCGAAAACTGCATCCAGAGGCGAATGCAGTTACGTTGGTGGGGTTATTTGTAGATGGTTGCAGTACCGAACATCTGGTCATTTCCGCCCGCGGAATTAATGACATAACCTTTCGCGCCTTGTTCGCGCGCTTTTTCTGCCAGTTTATCCTCCAGATCGCTTAGGTTTGATGCGCCAGTTGCCGAAACGGTACCGGCGGGCCGTAGCTGACCGCTGTCCTGGTTACTCAGAGGCTGCGCGGCATAAGCCGTGAAGGTGATTCCGCTCAGGACGGTGGCAATCAGTAGTGCGAGGCACTTTTTCATAATGACATCCTCAGAAATACAACGAGTAGTGCCTGATAAGTGTAGGTCGCCTGTGCGGTGCAAATGACGCAAAAAATTGACAGAGATGTGCTTATTTTTTGAACGATATATTTTTACAAAACAAGACAAATCAATGACATGCATGATGCTGATTTTTATGGTGAATTGCTATAAGCCATAGTCATGTTAAGGTCTTTCGAAATGATAAACGCAGCCAGATATTTACCCTGTCGCGTTATGCGGGTATCTTACGCCGCTGCTTAAAGGAGAATGCTATGTCCGCCCAGAAACCGGGGTTGCATCCGCGCAACCGTCATCACAGCCGCTACGATCTCGCCACGCTTTGTCAGGTCAATCCTGAACTCAGGCAATTCCTCACGCTTACACCCGCCGGGGAGCAAAGCGTAGACTTTGCCAATCCGCTGGCGGTGAAGGCGCTCAATAAGGCGTTGCTGGCCCATTTTTACGCCGTAGCGAACTGGGATATTCCGGACGGTTTTCTCTGCCCGCCAGTACCGGGCCGGGCGGATTATATTCATCACCTTGCCGATTTACTGGCTGAAGCAAGCGGAACAATTCCAGCTAATGCCAGCATTCTGGATATCGGCGTTGGTGCGAACTGTATTTACCCGCTGATTGGCGTACATGAATATGGCTGGCGTTTTACCGGCAGCGAAACCAGCAGCCAGGCGTTAAGCAGTGCGCAGGCGATCATCAGTGCTAATCCAGGGCTTAACCGCGCCATTCGTCTGCGTCGGCAAAAAGAGAGTGGGGCGATTTTTAACGGCATCATCCATAAAAACGAGCAATACGACGCGACCTTGTGTAACCCGCCATTCCACGATTCCGCCGCTGCGGCACGGGCAGGTAGTGAGCGTAAACGCCGTAACCTGGGGCTGAACAAAGACGATGCACTGAACTTTGGTGGTCAGCAACAGGAGTTGTGGTGTGAAGGCGGTGAAGTCGCCTTTATCAAAAAGATGATTGAAGAGAGCAAAGGCTTCGCGAAGCAGGTGATGTGGTTTACCTCGCTGGTATCTCGTGGTGAAAACTTACCGCCGTTGTATCGTGCTCTGACGGATGTTGGCGCGGTGAAAGTGGTCAAAAAAGAGATGGCCCAGGGGCAAAAGCAGAGTCGCTTTATTGCCTGGACCTTTATGAACGACGAGCAGCGTCGCCGTTTTGTCAATCGCCAGCGTTAAAGCGTTGGCTCCCCCGGCGGCAGCGGTTCTGCCGGGGCCGCGCCCGGAGCAGGCAGCACCTGATAAGTCTGCACTGGCGCGCGAACACCCGCCAGGTCGAAATGTTTTTTCACCTGGCTGTCGAGGGCAAAGCGTACCGTCCACTGTTTGAGTGGCAGCGTGGTGAACGAAACACGCAGCGTAAACGCGGTATTGCTTAAGCCGACAATCCCGGCAAAGTTCGGTTCACCAATAACCAGCCCGCGAATTTCTTCGTTTTCCATCAATTCCGCTACCGCATCTTTCAGTGCCTGATTGGCTTTATCAGCATCTTCATGGCGATCAACATCGTAATTTGCCACCACCGAACCAATGCCGCGGACGAAGTTAGCAAAAGTGGTAATCGAAGACCACGGAATGATGTGATACGCCCCGGTATCCTGGCGCACGCCCACGGAGCGAATCGACATCCGTTCGACTGTGCCGGTCAACGGCCCGATAGTCACCAAATCTCCAGTGTTCATGCCGTTTTCAAACTGAATAAATACCCCGGTGATAATATCTTTCACCAGCGTTTGCGAACCAAACGAGATCGCCAGACCTAATGCCCCGGCACCTGCCAGCAATGGCGCGATATTGACGCCGATTTCCGACAACACAATCATGATGGTGATGGTACTGATAATCACCGCCAGCGCGTTACGAAATAGCGTCAGCAGGGTACGCGTACGGGCGCTGGGTAGCGGGCGGCCATGAATATCCGAAGCCAGCCGGTTTTCGATCAAACTGGCGAGCACCGTCCAGCCAACCGCCGAGAAGAAAAGAATGAGTGCGATACGGATCAGGATATCTACGGTTTTCTGCCCCGCGCCGTTTTGCAGCCAGTTCCAAAAATCGAACAATCCCCATGCGCTCAACAGCAACATTACCGCCACGCAGACTGTCAGAATACGCGCCGTTTTCAGTGCCGCCGAAAGCCAGCCATTCAGCCGTTTTTGCAGCTCCGGATAGTTACGCTGAGTATGTGGCGAGAGGGTGATGGTTTTCGCCAGCCAGCGGGAAAACATACCGGAAACAAACGCTGCGATACCAATAATCGCCAGGCTGCGCACCGTTGCACCCATCATAAATTTCAGGCTGTTGCCTGGATCGAACAACGAAAAGAAAAACAGCACGATAAAATAGGCGCTTGCCAGCCAGTGCCACACCAGCGCAAAGGCGCGGATAAACAGGCTGAAAAAGGCCAGCGAATGCTCCGCAAAGTTGAGCAAATGTTGGGTAATCTCTTTTTTATTACGAAAGATCAGGTACAACGCCCAGACGGTCATGCACAGCATAATGATGACGTTCGCCAGCGCACCTATCTGTACATTCACCTGATTAGAGATAATCGGCACGGCCACAATCAGGCCATAGCCAATCAGGCTGCTTAACCAGCTCAGGCGACGGCTCCAGTAACGGGCGCTCTCGTCCTGAATCGTGAACGGGCGCAGCTCCGCCACGTTTGGGCAAAAAATCAGACGTAGTACGGCTTTGAAAAATTCAATCAGGGCAAAGGCGTTGAGAAACAAACTTTGTTGGAAAGCGATGGTGCGACTGCCCGCATTCAGGTTGTCGCTTAATACCTGGCCGACAAATAATGTCAGTGCCAGTAACAGCAGGTCGATAATAAACGCCCCGATAATCATCGCCGGAAGCTGCAGCCAGTTGCTGCGTTCGCGATTTTTTTGCCGCGCCCACTGGCCCATTTTGCGATACAGCGGCAGTGCGCACAGACGAATCAGCCAGTAAAAACCAAACACTAATACCGCTAACATTGAAAAATGGCTCAGCGCATTGCTGAAGGTTTGTGGATTAAATGGCTTATGCGGGGAGCCGGTGATATTGCGATAAAGTTGCCCGAAGCGGGCGGAAAGGGCTTCACCATAATGGCGGCTGACTTCGGTGACCTTTTGCAGCACGGTTTGCTCTTCAACCAGCGTCGGCGGCACGATCTTCGGGACCGGTTCCGCAGGGGGCGTCGCGGCGACAGTACGCAACTGGTCGATCAACTCTTTACGCGAGGTGTCATTATCCAGCACATCCGCCAGTGCGCCATAGGCCGCTTTTTTTTGTTCGATATCCGGTTCCGGGGCCGGTTCAGTCGTTGAGTCCGTTGTCGTTGTGGTTGTAACGCCGGGTATGGATACCGCGTGGGCAGGTGCGCCCAGTAGGCAGAAGAGGATGAACAGGATCCACCGCATGACTCCTCCAGTGAGAAAACAGAGCAAAAAGATAAGTATAGATGCTGGGGGAGGGGCGATTTTAAATGAGAGGAATCTGGTGTGTCTCCCTTTCGGGTGAAAGGGAGGAAGGGATATTAAGCAGGTTGCTGACAACGTGCGGGATTTTTTGCCGGATGTGGCGTGAACGCCTTATCCGTCCTACACGTTCATGCAATTTTAATAAGTTGCCATATATCCTGTAGGCCTGATAAGCGTAGCGCATCAGGCAATGTGTCTTATTAAGAGACGTGCTGTAAAAATTCCTGCAACCGCTGGCTCGGCGGATTTTTGATCAACGCCTGCGGATCGCCATCTTCCGCAATCCGGCCTTTGTCGATAAAGATCAGGCGCGAAGCTACTTTCTCGGCAAAACCGATTTCGTGGGTCACGATCACCATCGTCATCCCTTCTTCAGCCAGATCCTGCATAACCTTCAGCACTTCATGGCGCAGTTCCGGGTCAAGAGCGGAAGTCGGTTCATCAAACAGCATCATTTTCGGTTTCACCGCCAGCGCGCGGGCAATCGCCACACGCTGCTGCTGACCACCAGAAAGTTCGGAAGGGTAGTGATGGGCGCGTTCCGCCAGACCGACTTTCGCCAGCAGTTCACGTGCCAGTTTTTCCGCCTCTTCTTTGTTCGCGCCACGCACGCGTAGCGGGCCAAACATGACGTTTTCCAGCGCCGTCAGATGCGGGAAAAGGTAAAACTGCTGGAACACCATACCCGCTTCCTGGCGAATCAGGCGCTCGTCAACTTTCGGATCGTTAACCTTCAGACCATCGACAATCAGATCGCCGGAGGTGATTTCTTCCAGTTTGTTGATGCAGCGCAGCAGGGTCGATTTACCGGAACCGGACGGCCCGATAATCACCACGACTTCGCCCTGGGCAATATTCAAATCGATATTGTGCAGCACCTGGGTTGGGCCAAAGTGCTTGGAGACGTTTTTAAATTCAATCACAGGATTTTCATCCTTCTTTCCAGACGACGCAGAATAAAGCTCAGCACCAGGGTAATAATCAGATAGAACACCGCCACGGCGCTCCAGATCTCAAGGGCGCGGAAGTTACCGGCAATAATTTCTTGCCCCTGACGGGTCAGTTCCGCCACGCCGATAACAATAAACAGCGATGTATCTTTAATGCTGATGATCCACTGGTTACCCAGCGGCGGCAGCATACGGCGCAGTGCCAGCGGTAAAATGACGTAGCGAATGGTTTCCCAACGTGAAAGGCCGAGCGCCAGTCCTGCTTCACGAAAACCTTTGTGGATTGACAGCACCGCACCACGCGTGATTTCCGCAATGTACGCGCCGGAGTTGATCATGATGGTGACCACCGCCGCAGTAAACGGGTCGATGCGTAAGTCGTTAAACGCCATCGGCAGGGCGAAGTAGATAAACATCACCTGGACGACGATAGGTGTGCCGCGGATCACTTCAATAAAGACCAGCGCGACGTGGTTGGCTATCCAACCACCGAAGGTGCGTGCAAAACCTGCCGCCAGTCCGATCACCAGGCCGCCAGCCAGACCGAGGACCGAAATCCACAGGGTCATTTTGGCGCCTTCAATCAGAAGCGGAATGGCAGGCCAGATGGCACTCCAGTCAAACTGCATATGTTGTTCCTGTTACCGTGGTGTAAATACCCGAGCCAGAAGGCTGGCGGGGCGAAACGCTGGCCCGGTATGCAAAAGGCCACCGGGCCATAAATTAAAGGCAATCATTATTTCGGTTCAGTACCGAACCATTTTTTGTAGATTTCGTTGTATGTGCCGTTCTCGCGCAGGGTTTTCAACGCGCCGTTGATTTTGTCACGCAGCTCGTCGCTACCTTTCGGGAACGCAATACCGTATTGCTGTGCTTCCAGAGAGTCGCCTACCGCTTTGAACTGACCGTTACCGGCGGTTTTGATGAAGTACAGAATGTTTGGTGTGTCGTGCAGGACGGCGTCTGCGCGGTTAGTCCCCAGTTCCATATAGGCGTTATCGATGTTCGGGAACTGACGCAGATCTTTAGTTTTGATGTTTGCTTTTGCGTAATCAACGGAGCCAGTGCCGCTCTTCACAGCAACCACTTTACCGTCGAGATCTTTCACGCTTTTCACATCGTTATTGTTGGCTTTCACCATCACTAACAGGCCGCTTTTGTAGTAGCCGTCAGAGAAATCGATCGCTTTTTTACGCTCGTCGGTAATGGTAATGCCCGCCAGCGCCAGATCGATGTTTTTGGTTTGCAGTGCTGGGATGATGCCACTGAAATCCATTGGTTTCAGTTCGTAATCCAGCTTCAGTTCTTTGGCGATAGCAGCCCACAGATCCACATCAAAACCAACGTATTTGTCGCCCTGTTTAAATTCAAACGGAACGAAGGCGGTATCCGTCGCCACAACCAGTTTTTTATCCGCGGCATGAGAAGAAACCGCAAAAGCCAGGGTCAGTGCAGCCAGTGAAACTTTTAATACAGACTTCATAGCATTTCCTTTTTTCTATCCACGGGACGATCCCCTGCGTGACATTTACGTATATGAAAAAATCGTGCCAGTTTTACAACTCTTTGATTTTTATAGGAGCAGTAAAAACGGGTTGCACAATTTATGGGGCAACATCTCCGGTCTGCACCATATTGGGGCGCCAAAGTGGTGCGCAAAAATAGTGCACTCAACACAGAGGTTATTTAGCGTAAATTCTGATGAAAAAACAATCTTTATGTAACGATTGTGTGATGTTGTTGATACAAGTATTTTACTTTGACAGGCGGAGAAGGCGATGAGTTGCACTAAAAAAGTGCGTAGAGGCGGGCAGCAATACAAAACGGCCTCCTGTCAGGAAGCCGCTTTTATCGCTTACTTAAGTTTTGCACCATCTGCGATGGATTTATTCGATATTAGATTCGATAAACCACAAGAATTTATCCAGGTCGCGGGAAGCGGCGGTCAGGATATCTGCGGTGTCGTCATCTTTCGCTTCGCCAATCGCTTTGCGCACGTCGTTGGCAACAATCGCGTAACGGTCAGCCAGCTCTTTCAGGTGATCCTGAACGCTGTGGATGTCCAGCGGGTAGCTTTTCAGCGGAGTTTTGCTGTTAATAACTTGAGTGGTACCAAGGGCAACGCCACCCAGCTGCACTGCGCGCTCTGCCATAGTATCCAGGTGATCGGTCAGTGCGGTACGGAAACCATCCAGCATCTCATGTACGGCAATGAAGTTAGCGCCGCGCATGTTCCAGTGCGCTTGTTTGGTAATCAAAGAGAGATCAATAAACTGGATAACCTGGCGATTCAGCAACTCAACTGTCGCTTTCTTCTCGCTGTCAGAGACATCGTTGCGGGTATAAAGCAGATTGGTCGCTTTTGCTTTGACTAATTTAGCGGTACTCATAATTTCATATCCTCTTGATGTTGTGTCCCAGTAATTAACGAGACTAAGTATAGCACCGCCCTGGTGTTCTGCTATTCTGGCTGTCCCTATCACACTAATAGCGGTAACAAGCGTGAAAAATAAAAACCATATAAATTCACATAGTTATGTATATTGCTGGAGGCGATTCTTATTTTCTTTTTTACGCGAGCTATTCAGAGAGAATAGGTTTTAGGATAACAAGATATATAAAAAGGGCAGGGATGAAGAGTCGTGTAATATTCTGCATGGTTATGCATAACCATGCAGAAAGCTAGCTTTAATTAATATCTAATTCTTTAATTTTAGTCTCTTTGCGCGCTGTCAGCGTTGAGCCCATTGAGGCGGCAATAATCGCGCCGAGGGCCAGCAGTTGTATTGGCGCCAATGTCTCACCGAGGAAAATCATTCCGGAAACGGCAGCCAGTGCAGGCTCCATACTCATTAGCGTACCAAATGTCCGGGTCGGCAGACGGGTGAGGGCAATCATCTCAAGCGAATAGGGCAGAGCGGTAGAGAGGATAGCGACAGCCAGACCCAATGGAACAACCGACCAGTGCCAGAGCGCCTCTCCAGCCTGGAATGCGCCAATCGGCACGAAAATAAGCGCTGCAATCAGCGAACCGATAGCCACCGTCGCCGGGCCGTGTTCCGCACCGGCGCGTTGCCCACTTAATATGTAGATAGCCCAACAAGCACCGGCACCGAGCGCCAGCGCACAGCCGGTTAGGTCGACATGCGAAACATCCTGCCCCAGCGGCAGCAGGAACCACAGGCCGAGTACCTCCAGCACAACCCAAACAAAGTCTACGGGGCGACGAGAAGAGAACAGCGCCACTGCCAGTGGCCCGGTGAACTCCAGCGCCACCGCAATCCCAAGCGGTACGGTCTGAATAGCAAGATAAAAAAGATAGTTCATTCCACCCAGTGAGATGCCGTAAAACAACAGCGGCAAGCGCTGTTCTTTGGCAAACCGCAGTCGCCACGGTTTAAAGAATGCGATAAGAATCAGTGTTCCCAGCGCCAGACGCAGTGCAGTCACGCCCGGCGCGCCAACCAATGGAAAAAGCGACTTTGCTAATGAGGCCCCGCCCTGAATAGACGCCATGGCAACGAGCAATAATAATATCGGTAACCAGACCGGCATTTTACGTAATGTCCCTGGCATCCGTTCCCCCATAAATTTGTATAGTCAGGTAAAGCGAGGAGTGTACTGGATATAACTAAAACTGGTTGAGCATTTGTTGAAAAAATTTTCCCCGTTTTGACTAAAATGCGCCAGGATTGATTGATTCATCAGCTTGGTGATTAGGAATAATCTGGATGAACGGCAGTGAAAATATGCGTAATACTTACGCAGTTCACTGAAAAAATGATTTAAATTTAGATGGATAGCGGCATGTGGAAACGTTCTGTTACATGAAATGGCCCGTTAGACATCACAAATCGCGAAGAGTTTCCCATTAATTTTTGATATATTTAAAGCTTAGGACTTATTTGAATCACATTTGAGGTGGTTATGAAAAAAATTGCATGTCTTTCAGCACTGGCCGCAGTTCTGGCTTTCACCGCAGGTACTTCCGTAGCTGCTACTTCTACCGTAACTGGCGGTTACGCTCAGAGCGACGCTCAGGGCAAAATGAACAAAATGGGCGGTTTCAACCTGAAATACCGCTATGAAGAAGACAACAGCCCGCTGGGTGTGATCGGTTCTTTCACTTACACTGAAAAAAGTCGTACTAACAGTGCAGGCGATTACAACAAAACCCAGTACTACGGCATCACCGCTGGTCCGGCATACCGCATCAACGACTGGGCGAGCATCTACGGTGTTGTAGGTGTGGGCTACGGTAAATTCCAGGACACCAACTACCCGACCTATAAACACGACACCAGCGACTACGGTTTCTCCTACGGCGCAGGTCTGCAGTTCAACCCAATCGAAAACGTTGCGCTTGACTTCTCTTACGAGCAGAGCCGTATTCGTAGCGTTGACGTAGGCACCTGGATTGCCGGTGTTGGTTACCGCTTCTAATCACTTCGGTGATATAAAAAATCCGCCCTTCGGGGCGGATTTTTGTTTTTAAGGTTTCGGGTCGAAAATATCGGTTCCGAGATGGTTGTAATCCACCTTCTGTAACTGGAAGTTGGTGATGTATATCGGCCCGGCTTTCTTCTCGGAAATAAACGGGTAGTTGATGTTGATTTCCTGCGCTTTAATTCCCGTCCACTGTGAGAAAAAACCTAAGAAATCATTGGCTGAACGGCGGGCTTTAATCACCCGATGCGCTTTATCGTCGCTGGAAATGACCATAAAAGGCACCTGGAAATTCTGCTGATATTTATCATCGTGGGCCAGGTATTGCACTTCTTTTCCGCGTTCTTTAAAGGCTAAACCGTGGTCTGAAAAATAAACCATGGAGAAACTGCTGCCGCTGTTGCGTAACTGGTCGTACAGTTTGCGCAGTAAATCGTCCGTCTGCGTCATGGTGTAGAGATAGCACGATGTTTCTTTCGATTGTACAAAGGTTTCGTATTTGCCTTGTGTCCGGTCACAGGCCTGAGGATGTGAACCCATCAGATGCAAAACAATCAGTTGCGGCTGCGAGTGTTCTTCCGCCAATACCTGAGCGGTCATTGTCAGTAGTTCTTCGTCTTTAGCGTTCTTATCTGCTTCAAAATTACCGTTTTTCAGGAAGTGCACTTCATCTGCACGTTTAGCGATGCTGGCGATAGCCGTATCGTATTCGCCAATTTGTCCCTGATTAGAAAACCACCAGGTCTGGAATCCTGCTCGGTTGGCCAGGGTCACAAAGTTATCCTGAAACTGTGGCTTACCATCGACTACGCGGTTAAGCGTTAATCCGAGAGATTTCTGCGTGGAGCCACTGGCAGCAATGTAATCAGCAAAAATCAAGCCGTTAACGCTACTGGCAAACGGGGTATTGTTCCAGTGACCGCCAAAGGCACCGAGGGCATCGCGACGTGCGCTTTCGCCAATGACCACCACATAAGTGTGATATTTTGGTTTAACCGCAGTGACTGTCCAGGTATCTTTCATCCCGGAAAGTTTCGCCATCCGTTCTTGCTCTTCAATCACCTCGTTATTATTGACGATGACATCCTTAGCAAAACGAAATACCGGATAACCGGTGTCTTTGAGTTTAAATACACCGCCCCAGGCGAGATTTTGAACCGGAGCGACAAAAAATGTCGCCACACTGAATACCAGACACAGGGTGTCGAATTTATTCCAGCGTGCTTTTTCATTCTCTTTTTTCCGCCTGATCGCAATCACGCCGAGCGCAAAAATAAATAAGCCGACCAGATAGCTATACCACGGGAAGATCGTAAGAATTTCGGTCGACTCTTCCATATTGGTGGAATGCAGCGCCAGCAATGTATTGAAGTTAGGCGCACCGTACGCCTGAGCAAAAGGAAAATAACAGGCCGCCACCAGCGAACAGACACCTATTAAGGTTTTTTGCACGCGCGGCAACATCCGCCATAACAAAAGCAAAACGGCAGTAAAAGCGACGGTATAGAGAAAACTAAAGGGATAACCTAAACCAAGGTTAATCAATAGCGACTGTAAAAAGTAGAACGCAGTCCACGGGCTAAAAACCCGGCTACGGGAAACAAGCGATTCTTTAAGGGTTAAGTTCATATGCCACTATCGTAACAAACGCCATGTGCTTACCCTGGCGTCAAGGGTCAATACCTGCAAGAGTGCGTGAAGAGGGGGAAGGGTCCGCATCTGCGAGCCGCAATATACGCAGGGCTGCAAGAAGATAGAGCGAGCTGCCGTTCAGGTCAACTACTGAGGAACAAATCTTTTGCGAAGAGAATAGCAAATCCGATAAAAAGTGGGGTTTTTCAATCCAGAACACTCTATGCCTGCAATAAAGCAGGAGTAAAGCGGCGTACCGCGACGCCGCTATTTATCGGAAGGTTTATCTTGCTGCGGTTTGTTGTTGACCATATCGCACAACATCGAGAGCAGCATTAACCGTACTTTAAAGGGAGAGTGACTAAACACGCGCATACACCTCTTGAACTCATTCATAAGACCTCCTGACTTGCTAATCCCGTCGATCCATGAGGGATGATTGCATTACATACAGATATAGCACAGGCTATATTATATAGCTATTGCTAAAACGTTAAATTTTTGTGCCTTAGCAACTCTGGTTTACAATGTGTGCACGAAATGAGAACGCTATCCATGCGTCACCATAATGAGGAAGCACAATGAGTCGTCGCGCAGGTACGCCAACAGCAAAAAAAGTGACGCAGTTAGTGAACGTGGAAGAGCACGTTGAAGGATTCCGCCAGGTCAGAGAGGCACATCGCCGTGAGCTTATCGACGATTACGTTGAGCTGATTTCTGACCTGATGATGGAGGTGGGAGAAGCGCGCCAGGTTGACATGGCCGCCCGTCTGGGAGTCTCTCAACCTACGGTGGCTAAAATGCTTAAGCGCCTGGCAACAATGGGATTGATTGAAATGATCCCCTGGCGTGGCGTGTTTTTAACGGCGGAAGGAGAGAAGCTGGCACAGGAAAGCCGCGAGCGGCATCAGATAGTTGAAAACTTCTTGCTGGTATTGGGCGTTAGCCCGGAAATCGCCCGTCGCGACGCGGAAGGCATGGAGCACCATGTCAGTGAAGAGACGCTGGACGCCTTTCGTTTGTTTACCCAGAAACACGGTGCCAAATGAGTCTGCCTTTTTTACGCACGCTGCAAGGCGATCGCTTTTTTCAGTTATTAATTCTCGTTGGCATCGGATTAAGTTTTTTCGTTCCTTTCACACCTAAGTCCTGGCCTGGCGCTATTGACTGGCACACCATCATCACCTTAAGTGGCCTGATGCTGCTGACCAAAGGGGTCGAGTTAAGCGGTTATTTTGATGTGCTTGGGCGCAAAATGGTGCGCCGTTTTGCTACTGAGCGTCGACTGGCGATGTTTATGGTGCTGGCAGCGGCGCTGCTTTCTACGTTTCTGACCAACGACGTCGCGCTGTTTATTGTTGTTCCGCTGACCATCACGCTAAAAAGACTGTGTGAGATCCCGGTTAATCGGCTGATTATTTTCGAGGCGTTGGCGGTGAATGCCGGATCGTTGCTGACGCCGATTGGCAATCCGCAAAATATCCTAATCTGGGGACGCTCTGATCTTTCGTTTGTCGGTTTTATTGCCCAAATGGCCCCGCTGGCTGGTGCGATGATGCTGACACTACTGCTGCTGTGTTGGTGTTGTTTCCCTGGAAAGGCGCTGCAATACCATACTGGTTCGCAGATGCCGGAGTGGAAACCTCGGCTGGTGTGGAGTTGTCTGGGGCTGTATATCGTCTTCCTTATGGCGCTGGAGTTGAAACAAGAGCTGTGGGGGCTGGTGATTGTGGCGGCGGGCTTTGCGCTGCTGGCGCGTCGCGTGGTGCTGAGCGTGGACTGGACGTTGCTGCTGGTGTTTATGGCGATGTTTATCGACGTCCATTTACTGACCCAACTTCCGGTATTACAGGGCGTGTTGAGCAACGTGAGTCATTTATCTGAACCTGGATTATGGCTGACGGCGATTGGTTTATCGCAGGTAATCAGTAACGTGCCGAGCACGATTTTGCTGCTCAATTATGTGCCACCGTCTTTACTACTGGCATGGGCGGTAAACGTAGGTGGCTTTGGTTTATTACCCGGATCGCTGGCAAATTTGATTGCGCTACGGATGGCGAACGATCGCCGTATCTGGTGGCGTTTCCATCTCTATTCAATACCGATGCTGTTGTGGGCGGCGCTGGTGGGATATGTTTTGTTGGTTATGATCCCGGCGGGGTAAGGTCGGGCAAATTAAAAAGGCGGATTATTAGTCCGCCTCTGATTGTTGGTAATACGCGCTTTGTTCATGCCGGATGCGGCCTACAAAAACTTGCGGATTCAATATATTGCAGGTTCTGCGTAGGCCTGATAAGCGTAGCGCATCAGGCAATTATGTATTGCCATCAGCAGCCTCAGGCGGATTATCACTCCGCCTTCTGCTTTAAGTTTTGAAGGTTAATTCAGACGAACCGGCATCCCGGAACGGTTTTGAATAGCCTGGTCCAGAACCGCCTGATCAACGTCTGGCTGAGTGGTCACTGTCTGCACGCTCTTCGTCAGAGTAATCGGTACAATTTCCTGACCTTCAAACTGGGCTTCGGTGGTAGACAGCGGGTTATGGACTTCAATATAACGGCTGCCGTCTGGCTCGGTAGTCGCTTTTACCGGCTCATCAATAAACTGCACGCGAGTACCGACTGGCACTTTCTCGAACAGGAATTTAATGTCTTCGTTACGCAGACGCACACAGCCGTGGCTTACGCGCAGACCGATACCGAAGTTAGCGTTGGTGCCGTGGATAGCGTACAGGCGACCGATGTACAGTGCATACAGCCCCATTGGGTTATCCGGGCCAGCCGGAACGACAGCCGGAAGCGGTTCGCCTGCTGCGCGGTACTCGGCGTGCATTTTGGCGGTCGGTGTCCAGGTCGGGCCTGCTTTCTTACGCTCTACTTTGGTGGTCCAGTTGATAGGTGTGTCTTTACCTAACTGACCAATCCCGATCGGCAACACGATAACGGTGTTGGTCCCTTTCGGATAGTAGTACAAACGCATCTCTGCGCTGTTAATCACGATACCTTCATGCACGGTATCTGGCAGGATCAACTGCTGTGGAATGTTCAGTACGGTGCCGCCTTTCGGCAGGAAGGTATCCACACCAGGGTTCGCTTCCATCATGTTGGAAAGACCCATCTGGTACTCGGCAGCAAAATACTCCAGCGGCTGAGTGTTACCTTCAGGGATAGTGATCACCTGATTCTGACCAACCAGGCGACTCCCGTCGGTTGGCAGAGGATAAGTTACCGCAGAGGCGGTACTGCAAAAGCCGACAACAGCGAAGGCCGCTGCGAATAATGTTTTCAATTTCATATTCATGTTAAGCGAGATTTAGTGCCTGGCAGGCCATTAGGTTGAGAATATTAGAGTATTGGAAGCGCATTATATGTTCATTCCAGCTAACAGTGAAATCAGATGTGTACTAAATCACATTTTTTGCCTTTGGGAAGAGTGTAGACCTTAAGCGGGGGACGGGATCTTCTTTCAGACTTATGGCATAATACGCGGTTTGTCATATATCTTTTCAGGATACGCCTGTGTTAGTTTCCAGTAACGTCACCATGCAGTTCGGCAGTAAGCCGTTGTTTGAAAACATTTCCGTCAAATTTGGCGGCGGCAACCGTTACGGCCTGATTGGCGCGAACGGTAGTGGTAAATCCACCTTTATGAAAATCCTCGGCGGCGACCTTGAGCCGACGCTGGGCAACGTTTCCCTCGATCCGAATGAGCGCATTGGTAAGCTGCGCCAGGATCAATTTGCCTTTGAAGAGTACACCGTGCTGGATACGGTGATCATGGGGCATAGAGAGTTGTGGGAAGTGAAGCAAGAGCGCGACCGCATCTATGCTTTGCCGGAAATGAGCGAAGAAGATGGCTACAAAGTGGCCGATCTGGAAGTGAAATACGGCGAAATGGACGGTTACTCTGCAGAATCGCGTGCGGGGGAATTGTTGCTTGGCGTCGGTATTCCACTGGAACAACACTACGGCCCGATGAGTGAAGTTGCTCCTGGCTGGAAACTGCGTGTGCTGCTGGCGCAGGCGCTGTTTGCTGACCCGGACATTCTCCTGCTCGACGAACCGACCAACAACCTGGACATCGACACCATTCGCTGGCTGGAGCAGGTGCTGAACGAGCGTGACAGCACTATGATCATCATTTCGCACGACCGTCACTTCCTCAACATGGTTTGTACTCACATGGCGGATCTGGACTACGGCGAACTGCGCGTTTATCCGGGCAACTACGATGAGTACATGACGGCCGCGACCCAGGCGCGTGAACGTCTGCTGGCTGATAACGCCAAGAAGAAAGCGCAGATTGCTGAGCTGCAATCCTTCGTTAGCCGCTTTAGCGCCAACGCCTCGAAATCTCGCCAGGCGACTTCACGCGCGCGTCAGATTGATAAAATCAAACTGGAAGAGGTGAAAGCCTCCAGCCGTCAGAACCCGTTCATTCGTTTTGAACAGGATAAGAAACTGTTCCGTAACGCGCTGGAAGTGGAAGGTCTGACTAAAGGTTTTGATAACGGTCCGCTGTTTAAAAATCTCAACCTGCTGCTGGAAGTCGGTGAAAAACTGGCGGTATTGGGTACCAACGGCGTCGGTAAATCGACCCTGTTGAAAACGTTGGTGGGCGATCTGCAACCGGACAGCGGCACCGTAAAATGGTCTGAGAACGCGCGCATTGGTTACTATGCCCAGGACCACGAATATGAGTTCGAAAATGATCTGACCGTGTTCGAATGGATGAGTCAGTGGAAGCAAGAAGGCGATGATGAGCAGGCGGTACGCAGCATTCTTGGTCGTTTACTGTTCAGCCAGGACGACATCAAAAAGCCTGCGAAAGTGCTTTCCGGTGGGGAAAAAGGGCGGATGCTGTTTGGTAAGTTAATGATGCAGAAACCGAACATTCTGATCATGGACGAACCGACCAACCACCTGGATATGGAATCCATCGAGTCACTGAACATGGCGCTGGAACTGTATCAGGGTACGCTGATCTTTGTTTCTCACGACCGTGAGTTTGTAAGCTCCCTGGCAACCCGCATTCTGGAAATCACCCCGGAACGCGTGATCGACTTTAGCGGTAATTACGAAGATTATCTGCGTAGCAGAGGGATCGAGTAAGTTATTGCCCGTCACCCCGATACAGTCGGGGTGACGGCTGCTGAGGACAAACGCAAGATTGCCTGATGCGCTACGCTTATCAGGCCTACGCAGTCCCTGCAATATATTGAATCTGCAAGACTTTGTAGGCCGCATTCGGCATGAACAAAGCGCACTTTGTCAGCAATCTGAGCAACATCGAACCTACTTCCTTAACCTCACTTCCAATAATCCATCAACTCTTACACGTCCATGCCCAGTGCGCGCTTACCGTGAATGTTCAGATCATCCAGTGTAAAGCGGCCTTCCCAGTTTGCTTCATAATCTTCCCGCGGGAAGTCGCCCGGTGATGCGCCTTTTTCCAGCGCCATTTTGACTTTGTGTGCATAAGCTCGATTTTTCTCGCACATTGGCGCAGCAGGGATATACATCACGTTGCCCCACCCCTGTTGATTGTCTACTGGCGCGACGGAGTGAATCACATCGCAGTGCCACCAGACGGAATCCCCTGCTGTTATCGCGGGAATGGATGTCAGCGCTTTAATCAGTAGCGGATGCCATTTCTCTGAAATGGGCAGAACTTTGCCAGGTGCAACCCCGCACAGTTCATCGTCCGGTACGTCATCCAGCAGCGGGCGCAATAAAACATACGCCATCGCTTCCGGGATAGGCACCACATGCAACAATCCCTGACCCGATAACATATCAGAGAGCGCAGTCCAGCCTTGAAACGTGCGGAACACTGAACATTTGGTCGTGTTATCCACCGTGTACTCTTCGACATCGGTCCGGTGTGCAGCATCCCAGGGATCGTAATCATCGAAATTACCATTGAACACATTGGCAAAAACGCGCTGATAAGCGGGCAATAACCACCGTTCCAGCGCACCAGAATCGGTATGCGCGCCAAGACCTTTAGATGTAGTGCCTGGAGGACGGCGACGGATCCTGTCCGGGTAAATCACACTGATATCAGGATCAAACCACTGCTTGCCGTTGCTTTCAGACTTCCACAGGCGGTTCAGGAAAGATTGCACAGCAGCCATATTTTCGCTCTGCCGCGCCTGCATCTGTGCTTGTGACCAGTAAATGGGATAGATTTCGGGACGAGAAGCCTCCAGTGAGCCGAAAAAACTGTCGCCAGGGCCTTTATAAACATCATCAAAATGATTGATATCGAGATAATCGAGCATGGCACGATCCCACGCCAGCGCCTGCTCGCGAGGGAAATGACCTTTTATTACTGCACAGCCGCGACGTTTAATTTCATTGCGAGTGACATCGCTTACTGTACTTGCGGCAATATCGCTATAAGAAACTTCCGGCCAAACCGGCAGCCCTTGCGCTTTTAGGGCATCGATTTCAGCAACACGCGTTTCGATTTTTGCAGAGAGTGTATCGAAAACCTGTTGTACATCACCGAGCTGTTCCCGCAGCGCAGCTTTCATTTCTCGGATAGCCGCTTTCGCATCTGTGGGCAGCGTCTCACAGGAAAAAGTCATATCAACCTCTCATCTTTCGTTCGAAAGTAAAATGATTACGATTGATACTTTAAGTTAAAAATAAGTTAACGCAAGATAAAGATCTTGAGTCACTGCACAAAGCGAGCAAAAAGGCGAGAGGCCGAAGTGGTCACTCCGGCCCGGGGAAAATCAACGATTGAAAGGAGCGATGTTATCCAGCACCGCCTGAATTACATTCAGCGCGCCTTCATGATTATTGTCATCCGTAGCGTAATGAGCGATTTGTTTAATATTTTCAGCAGCATTGCCCATTGCAAAAGAGTAATGCGCCATTTTTAACATTTCGGCGTCGTTACCGCTGTCACCAATTGCCACTACATTTTGCGGCGACAAATCCCAGCGTTTTATCAACCGTGAAATACCGTTCGCTTTATGCAGGCCAGGTATAATCAGGTCAATAAACCCAAAACCACTGGTCACCGGTTTCATAATGCCGTCGAGTGCAATGTGCAGTTTGTCTATCACCTGTGGGATCTGTTCATCCGGCAGGTTCAGAGAAAACTTGAACAGTACGTCGTCAATGTCCTGGTAATCCTTTACAGGTTTCAGGCGATGGTAGTGTTTTGCCATCAATGCAACGAATGATTCCGGGGCATTTTCACTGATGTATGCACTTTGCAGACCGCAGGCAACAAAATTCAGTTGTTTATCTTTCAACAACTCGCCAATAACAATCTGCGATTCATGTCGGGTCAGTTCGCCGTGAAAAAGCTGCTTGCCGTGTTCGTAAACCAGAGCGCCGTTTTCTGCAACAAAAGAGATTTCATCTTTTAGCTCAGGGAAGAAGGAAATGAGCTGGTAATACTGGTTACCGCTGGCGACAACGAACTCAATATCGCGCTTTTTCAGTTCCTGATACTGCGCCATAAAACGCTCATGATTGTACGTTTTGGCGTCGTTTAGAAAAGTACCGTCCATGTCTGTGACGATAACTTTTACGCTCATAGAAGTGCTCCTGGCAATGAATGCAAACCGCCACAGTGTAATAACAATGTGACGCAGGGCACAAATTTATTTCGAATGTAATTGAGCGAGAAATTGATAGCGTGAATGATATGGCCCGGCGACGGTGGCCGCCGGGCGGAAGAGTTACAGCATATGTTCGGTACGGGCGATGATATCGTCCTGTGCGTCTGGAGAGAGCGCGGTGAAGAAGGCGGAATAGCCCGCGACACGCACCACCAGATCGCGGTATTGATCCGGATGTTTTTTCGCTTCCAGCAATGTTTCGCGGGAAACGATGTTGTACTGAATGTGCCAGCCTTTATGCACTTCGAAGAAGGTGCGCAGCAGGATCATCAGTTTCTGCTTGTCAGATTCGTTCTCCAGCGTCGCCGGATTCAGTTTCTGGTTGAGCAACACACCGCCGAGAATCGCTGCGGTAGGCAGTTTACCCACCGAGCCAATGACCGCCGTTGGGCCGAGATGGTCGGTACCGGAGGCCGGGCTTGCGCCTTCTGCCAGCGGGGTATGCGCTTTACGTCCGTCCGGCGTTGCCATAGTTTGCGCGCCGAATGGTACGTTGGCGGAAATAGATGATGTACCTGCGTAATAATTGCCGCCAACCGGACCACGACCGTAGCGCGGGTTATGGTACTGCTTCAGTTCGTCGATATAGGTCTGATAAGCACGAGCCAGCAGCGTATCGACGGTATCATCGTCGTTGCCGTACTTCGGCGCGCCGTTAATCAGACGCTGACGCAGCTGCTCGTGAGTCAGACCGTCGAAGTCTTCCGCCAGTGCGGCAGCCAGTTGTTGCTGACCAATCGCGCCCTGTTCAAATACCAGTTTCTTCACTGCCGCCAGGCTGTTGCCGAGGTTAGCAATACCGACCTGTAAGCCAGATACCCAGTCATATTTCGCGCCGCCTTGCTTGATACTTTTCGCTCGCTCAATACAGTCATCCACCAGCGCCGAGCAGAGAATATCGTGCACGTTCTCTTCCAGCATGGTGTCGACGACATATTCGATTTCGATCGATTTACGGGTGTAGTAACGGATTTGCGTATCCCACGCGTCCATGACTTCATCGAAGTTGTTGAAGTTACCCGCTGACAACGCTTTTTCTTGTGGCAGGAACACTTTGCCGCTGGTGGCATCACGACCACCTTCCAGCGCCGCCAGCATTACGCGGGCGAAGTTGATAAAGCTCATGCCGGTGCAGCGATAGCCCCATTTACCGCCGACTGCGGTTTCGATACAACCAATCGCTGCGTAGTCGTAAGCGTCCTGCGGTTCAATACCGAGTTTAATAAATTCCGGGATGACGATTTCGTCGTTGTTGAACGCGGGCATCCCGAAGCCGCAGCGGATCACCTGCACACAGGCATCGAGGAAATCGTTGCTCATTCCCGCATGGTAGCGCACGCTGAGGTTAGGCTGAGTCGAACGCAGGCGACCGCAGGATTCGAGGATCGCGTAAGAGAGTGGATTCACCGCGTCTATCGGCTGACCATCAACCAGATTTTGCCCGCCAATGGTGACGTTCTGATACAGCGGACTTCCCGCAGAGGCTTTTGAGTGCGAGCCGGAGCGGATCTTGTTCACTTCCAGCAGTTTCAGCCAGCAGCTATGCAGCATCTCGATAGCGTGTTCGCGATCCAGCGTCTGGTTGAGTTCAACGTCGCGGCGATAGTACGGATAGAGATACTGATCCATACGACCAAACGACACCGAGTGACCGTTAGATTCGATCTGCAAAATCAACTGGATGAAGTAACACAGTTGCAGCGCCTGCCAGAAAGTCTGTGGCGGCTGGTGGGCGATGATGTCGCAGTTTTCTGCCATCGCCAGCAGTTCATCACGACGACTTTCGCGAGATTCGGTCGCGGCCATTTCACGCGCCAGGGCAGCGAAACGTTCAATGTGTTCACTGACTGCCACCAGTACGATATCAATCGCTTTCAGGAACTGCTCGCCGTGCAAATCTTCCAGCACTGTCAGGTTGATGCGCGAGCGACGCTCTGCCACTTTCTCGCGCAGACCATCAAGACCTTTTTCCAGCAGCAGCGGGAAATTCACCGCCAGGTGCGCATCGCCGGAGGTCATATTGCCCTCCGCTTTAATGATGCCGGTCGCCAGCAGGCCTTTTTGCTCATCGGTAAACATGCCATAGCAGCGATCCTGTACGGTCTGACCGCGCCACCATGGGCACACTTCATGCAGAACACGTTTGTTCTCTTCGCTGACCGCAAAACCAGCACCCGGACGATCCGCCAGATCATCAATCTCTTTTTCGATCCAGGAGACGGTATATTCCGGGAAGATCGGCGCGGCACGGACTTCACTGGCCTGGTTGCCGATGATTAACTCATCGTGTTTGATCCAGATGGTGCGATTAGCCAGGTGGTGCGCCAGCGCCAGCGCGCGACGTACCGGGATTGGCTTGTCGAGATGTTGTTGATACATCTCAGTATAGTGCTGTGCGCGCTCGGTACAGACCGGCGGTTTCACAATATGCACCAGCGCATTTTTGTGCGCTTTAATGCGGTCGCTGAGCGTGTCCAGTTTCAGTGTTGTCATGATTGTTATCCTCGTAAGGTCGCGGTTAACCCTTTCTGGCAGGCATACTGCTGGGCAAAGTCGAGCAGTTCTGGCGCATCAAGCGGTTTTTCCGGGGCGTCATAGGGCAGATTAAGTAAGTGATATTTGTTGATGCCCAGCGTGTGGTAGGGCAAGAAATGGATTTCGTTAACGTGCAGTTCACTGGCGGCAAAATCGGTAATGGCTTTTACAGAGGTTTCGTCGGCATTAAAGCCCTGAATCAGCGGCACGCGAATGATGATTTTTTTGCCCGCTGCGGCGAGTTTTTTCAGGTTATCCAGCACTCTGGCGGCGCTGCCGTCGGTCCACTGTTTAAACGGCGCGTCGGCAACGTGTTTTAAATCGGCAAGAAACAGATCGATATACGGCAGAGAAGGGGCGATGTATTTCCACGGCACATGCAGACAGGTTTCTACCGCAGTATGAATACCGGCCTCGTGGCTGGCTTGCAGCAGCGCCGTCGCCATTTCCGGCTGCATAAACGGCTCACCACCGGAAAGCGTTAAGCCGCCGCCGCTGCGATCGTAAAACGGTTTATCGCGCAGAACGGTCGCCATGATCTCCTCAACGCTTTTCACTTCACCACACACGGTTAATGCCTGAGTCGGACAGCAGTCGGTCAGCGCCGTCAGATGTTCAGGCGTTAACTTTTCCCTGTGAATGAGTAAACCATTCAGCGCGCGCTCAATCACTTCCGGCGCGGTTTTTGAGCATAGTTCGCAGCCTTCCAGGCACAGACGCGCGTCATATAGCAGGTCCTGCGTGCGGGCGCGGCTTTCCGGGTTCTGACACCAGCGGCAGCCCAGCGAGCACCCCTTAAGGAAAACTACCGTGCGGATACCGGGACCGTCGTGGGTCGAATAGCGCTGAATGTTGAAAATCATAGATGTCCCTCTTTTTCGTTCAAACATTAAAATACTTTCGAATGAAAGTTAGATTGATGTACATCAACTGTTCAGAGGGTTTTTTCGTGATAGTCTGATTTCATACAAAAGTAGATTTAGAGGATGACTATGGAACTGTATCTGGATACTTCAGACGTCGCCGCAGTGAAGACGCTGGCTCGTATTTTTCCGTTGGCGGGTGTGACCACTAACCCAAGTATTGTGGCGGCAGGTAAGAAGCCTCTGGAAGTTTTACTTCCTGAGTTACATGAGGCGATGGGCGGACAGGGGCGTTTGTTTGCCCAGGTCATGTCTACTACTGCTGAAGGTATGGTGAACGATGCCCGTAAACTGCGTTCTATTATTGCGGATATCGTGGTTAAAGTACCTGTGACTGCCGAGGGGTTGGCAGCGATTAAGCTATTAAAAGCGGAAGGTATTCCGACGCTGGGTACGGCGGTGTATGGCGCGGCGCAAGGGCTGCTGTCGGCGCTGGCGGGGGCAGAGTATGTTGCGCCTTACGTCAACCGAATTGATGCTCAGGGCGGAAGTGGCATTCAGACGGTGACCGACTTACACCAGTTACTGAAAATGCATGCGCCACAGGCGAAAGTGCTGGCAGCCAGTTTCAAAACCCCGCGTCAGGCGCTGGACTGCTTACTGGCAGGATGCGAATCAATCACACTGCCGCTGGATGTCGCGCAACAGATGATTAGCTATCCGGCAGTTGATGCCGCAGTGGCGAAGTTTGAGCAGGACTGGCAGGGGGCGTTTGGCAGAACGTCGATTTAACAGGGCGCTTGTCATCCTCATAAATTGCTGATGACGTGGCAGAGTGCACCGATGCCTGCCGCGTCTTATCAGGCCTGGAAATGTGTACCCGAACCGTAGGCCAGATAAGGCGTTCACGCCGCATCTGGCGTCAGGAGCAAATGCCTGATGCGACGCTTGCCGCATCTTATCAGGCCCGGAGCTGGCAATTAATGCCCGCACACCTCACACCCCGGATTACGCATCAGTTTCATTTCGCGAAACTGACAGGTCATCGCATCGTACATTACGATTTTCCCGCTGGCAGGTTTGCCATAACCTGCCAGCAGTTTGATCGCTTCCATTGCCTGCAACGAACCAATCACCCCAATCAACGGTGCCATTACGCCTGCTTCCACGCAGGTTAGCGCGTTCTCGCCAAACAAACGGCTAAGGCAGCGATAGCACGGCTCACCGTCCTGATAAGTAAAGACCGTGATTTGCCCTTCCATACGAATTGCCGCGCCGGAAACCAGCGGCACCTTCGCGGCAAAACAGCCCGCGTTCAGTTGATTACGTACCGCAACGTTATCCGTACAGTCGAGCACCAGATTGTGTTCAGCAATCAACGCAGCCAGTTCAGCGTCATCAAGCAACGCGTTTACCGGCGTAATCGCGATATGTGGATTGATCCGCGCCAGTGCGTCACGGGCTGATTCTACCTTCGGTTGCCCGACCGTGGCATCACTGTGCAGCGTCTGGCGCTGTAAATTTGAGAGCGAAACCGTGTCGAAGTCGAGCAGCGTCAGGTTGCCGACACCGGCGCTTGCCAGATATTGCGAGGCCGCACAGCCGAGGCCGCCCAGGCCAACTACCAGCACGCGGGAATCTTTCAATGCTTCCTGACCGTCAAAATCAAAACCCCGCAGGATGATTTGCCGATTGTAGCGCAGCATCTCCTGATCGCTGAGTTCCGCCATTACAGGCCTCCGAACAACGCGTTAAATGGCTCGACTTCCACCCATTCGCCCGCTTCAACATTGCCGCGATCGCGCTCCAGCACGATAAAGCAGTTGCCGAGGCTAAAGGAGCTAAATATATGTGAACCCTGATGCCCGGTGGTCGTGACTTCCAGCTCGCCGTCGGCGTTGCGTTGCAGCACGCCGCGCTGGAAATCAAGACGTCCAGGGGATTTCTTCAGACGCGATGCCGTGCGTACGCGCTGGCGCGCGGGCAGGCCACTGGCGGTATTGCCGCTTAATTTGGCCAGCAAAGGTTGTACCAATTGATAGAAGGTCAGCGTCGCAGAAACCGGATTGCCTGGCAGGCCGCAGAACCAGCTATTAGAGAGTTTACCAAACGCGAACGGTTTGCCCGGTTTAATCGCCAGTTTCCAGAAAGCAATTTCGCCCAGTTCTTCGAGAATGGTTTTGGTGTAATCCGCCTCACCAACCGAAACACCACCGGAACTGATCACCACATCCGCCTGGCTGTCGGCTTCAATAAATGCGGCGCGCAGGGCATGTGGATCGTCGCGAATAATCCCTAAGTTGATTACTTCACAACCCAGCTGTTCTAACATCAAATGCACCGCGAGGCGGTTGGTATCGTAAATTTGCCCATCGCCCAGAGGCTGACCGGGTAACTGCAACTCATCACCCGTGGAAAATAGCGCCACTCGCACTTTACGAATCACCGGAGCTTCGGCAATCCCTAGCGAAGCAATCACTGGCAGTTCAGCGGTAGTCAGGCGAGTCCCCGCCGGGAAAACAACCGCGCCCGCAGAGATATCTTCACCGCGACGGCGAATATTTTGCCCGCTACGCACTTCAGCAGTAAAACGTACGCCATTGTCCGTTAGCTCAGTCTGTTCCTGCATCACCACCGCTTCGCAGCCTTCCGGTACTGGTGCGCCAGTCATAATGCGGATGCAGGTGCCAGCGGGCCACTCGCCATGATAAGGCTGACCGGCAAACGACTTCCCGGCAACGGGCAGCGGTTGTCCGGAGGTGATATCGGCCAAACGTACCGCGTAACCGTCCATTGCGGAGTTATCAAACCCTGGGACATCCAGCGGCGAAACCACATCGCTCGCCAGAATACGGCCAAAACACTGTACCAGTGGCAGCGTTTCCTGGGCGGTCAGTGGGGTAACGCGAGAAAGCATCTCATTAAGCGCGGTGTCGAGCGACATCAATCCGGTGGTAAATTCCATGAAAACACTCCTGCGGAGGCAAAATCGAATTTGCCTATTATGTCAGAAAAACGCCACAGACTGTATGCCACCTCGGTCGTAGAGCAGACACTCGCCTTTACATGCCATATACATCTTTCTATATTCAAAAATTGAATGAGTAATTCATAAAAATTCTGATATTTATAGCAAAAGTGGCGAGCCACCCTTAATGGACGAAGACTATGGGCAAAGCAGTCATTGCAATCCACGGCGGCGCAGGCGCAATTAGCCGCGCACAGATGAGTCTGCAACAGGAATTACGCTACATTGAGGCGCTGTCTGCCATTGTTGAAACCGGACAGCAAATGCTCGAAGCGGGTGAAAGCGCGCTGGATGTGGTGACAGAAGCGGTGCGCTTGCTGGAAGAGTGTCTGCTCTTTAACGCCGGAATTGGCGCCGTCTTTACGCGTGATGAAACGCATGAACTGGACGCCTGCGTGATGGATGGCAACACACTGAAAGCGGGGGCGGTGGCGGGCATTAGCCATCTGCGCAACCCAATTCTTGCCGCTCGTCTGGTGATGGAGCAAAGCCCGCATGTGATGATGATTGGTGAGGGGGCGGAAAACTTTGCTTTTTCTCATGGCATGGAGCGCGTCTCGCCGGAGATTTTCTCCACGCCGTTGCGTTATGAACAACTACTGGCAGCGCGCGAGGAAGGGGCAACAGTCCTCGACCATAGCGGCGCTCCGCTGGATGAAAAACAAAAAATGGGCACCGTGGGGGCCGTGGCTTTGGATTTACACGGCAATCTGGCGGCAGCCACGTCCACGGGCGGAATGACCAATAAATTACCCGGACGAGTGGGCGATAGTCCCTTAGTGGGTGCCGGATGCTACGCCAATAACGCCAGTGTGGCGGTTTCTTGTACCGGTACGGGCGAAGTCTTCATCCGCGCGCTGGCGGCGTATGACATCGGCGCGTTAATGGATTATGGCGGTCTAAGCCTCGCGGAAGCCTGCGAGCGGGTGGTGATGGAAAAACTCCCTGTGCTTGGCGGCAGCGGTGGCTTAATCGCTATCGACCACGAAGGTAACGTCGCACTACCGTTTAACACCGAAGGAATGTATCGCGCCTGGGGCTACGCAGGCGATACACCAACCACTGGTATCTACCGCGAAAAAGGGGACACCGTTGCCACACAGTGATGAACTTGATGCCGGTGATGTCCTGGCGGTCGATAATCTCAACATTGCCTTTATGCAGGACCAGCAGAAAGTGGCTGCGGTGCGCAATCTTTCTTTTCGGCTGCGACGCGGTGAGACGCTGGCCATTGTCGGGGAATCCGGCTCCGGTAAATCTGTCACAGCACTGGCATTGATGCGTCTATTGGAACAAGCAGGCGGTTTAGTGCAGTGCGATCAAATGCTATTGCGGCGGCGCAGTCGTGAAGTGATTGAGCTTAACGAGCAGAGTGCCAGGCAAATACAGCATGTGCGCGGCGCAGATATCGCGATGATTTTTCAGGAGCCGATGACCTCGCTGAATCCGGTATTTACTGTGGGTGAGCAGATTGCCGAGTCTATCCGTTTGCATCAAAACGCCAGTCGTGAACAGGCGATGGTAGAGGCGAAGCGGATGCTGGATCAGGTTCGCATCCCGGAAGCCCAAACCATTCTTTCGCGTTATCCGCATCAACTCTCCGGCGGGATGCGCCAGCGAGTGATGATTGCAATGGCGCTGTCATGTCGCCCGGCGGTGCTGATTGCGGATGAACCGACCACCGCACTGGATGTCACCATTCAGGCGCAGATCCTGCAATTAATCAAAGTATTGCAAAAAGAGATGTCGATGGGCGTCATCTTTATCACTCACGACATGGGCGTGGTGGCAGAGATTGCCGATCGGGTGCTGGTGATGTATCAGGGCGAAGCGGTCGAAACGGGCAGCGTTGAACAGATTTTTCATGCGCCACAGCATCCTTATACCCGCGCGCTGTTGGCTGCCGTGCCGCAGTTGGGGGCGATGAAAGGGCAAGATTATCCTCGCCGTTTCCCGCTGATATCGCTTGAACATCCGGCTAAACAGGAACGACCAGTCGAGCAGAAAACGGTGGTTGATGGCGACCCTGTTTTGCAGGTGCGTAATCTGGTGACCCGTTTCCCTTTACGTAGTGGCTTACTGAATCGCGTTACGCGAGAAGTGCATGCGGTTGAGAAGGTCAGTTTTGATCTCCGGCCGGGCGAAACGTTATCGCTGGTGGGAGAGTCCGGGAGCGGCAAATCAACCACCGGTAGGGCGTTGCTGCGTCTGGTTGAATCCCAGGGCGGCGAAATCATCTTCAAAGGGCAGCGAATCGATACCCTTTCACCTGGCAAACTTCAGGCATTGCGTCGCGACATCCAGTTTATTTTTCAGGATCCTTACGCCTCGCTGGATCCACGACAGACCATTGGTGATTCGATTGTCGAACCGCTGCGCGTACACGGTTTATTGCAAGGTAACGAAGCTGCTGCACGCGTTGCGTGGTTGCTGGAACGCGTTGGCCTGTTACCTGAACATGCGTGGCGTTACCCGCATGAGTTTTCCGGCGGTCAGCGTCAGCGCATCTGCATTGCTCGCGCGTTGGCATTGAATCCAAAAGTGATCATTGCCGATGAAGCCGTCTCGGCGCTGGATGTTTCTATCCGTGGGCAAATCATCAACTTGTTGCTCGATCTTCAGCGTGATTTTGGCATCGCCTTTCTGTTTATCTCCCACGATATGGCCGTTGTAGAGCGGATTAGTCATCGTGTGGCGGTGATGTATCTCGGGCAAATCGTTGAAATTGGTCCACGGCGTGCGGTCTTTGAAAATCCGCAGCACCCTTATACACGTAAATTACTGGCGGCAGTTCCGGTCGCAGAACCGTCCCGACTACGACCGCAGCGCGTGCTGCTGTCGGATGATCTTCCCAGCAATATTCATCTGCGTGGAGAAGAGGTTGCAGCCGTCTCGTTGCAATGCGTCGGACCGGGGCATTACGTCGCACAACCACAATCAGAGTACGCATTTTTGCGTAGATAACATTCAGGCGGAGAATAAAATGGCAAGAGCTGTACACCGTAGTGGGTTAGTGGCGCTGGGCATTGCCGCAGCGTTGATGGCACCTTGTGCATTCGCTGCCAAAGATGTGGTTGTGGCAGTGGGATCGAACTTCACTACGCTCGATCCGTATGACGCGAATGACACGTTATCTCAGGCTGTAGCGAAATCTTTTTATCAGGGGCTGTTCGGTCTGGATAAAGAGATGAAACTGAAAAACGTGCTGGCGGAGAGTTATACCGTTTCCGATGACGGCCTCACTTACACCGTGAAATTGCGCGAAGGGATTAAGTTCCAGGACGGCACCGACTTTAACGCCGCAGCCGTCAAAGCGAATCTGGACCGAGCCAGCGATCCGGCAAATCATCTAAAACGCTATAACTTGTACAAAAATATTGCCAAAACTGAAGCGGTCGATCCGACAACGGTGAAGATTACGCTCAAGCAACCGTTCTCCGCGTTTATTAACATCCTCGCTCACCCGGCGACCGCGATGATTTCACCGGCGGCGCTGGAAAAATATGGCAAGGAGATTGGTTTTCATCCGGTCGGAACTGGACCGTATGAACTGGATACCTGGAACCAGACCGATTTTGTGAAGGTTAAAAAATTCGCGGGTTACTGGCAGCCAGGCTTGCCCAAACTGGACAGCATCACCTGGCGTCCGGTGGCGGACAACAAT
The DNA here is from genome assembly GCF_004211985.1 of Escherichia sp. E10V10. NCBI lineage: Bacteria > Pseudomonadati > Pseudomonadota > Gammaproteobacteria > Enterobacterales > Enterobacteriaceae > Escherichia > Escherichia sp. E10V10. Next base: position 73,579 of record NZ_RHJO01000004.1, read on the forward strand.
ACCCGCGCGGCAATGCTGCAAACCGGTGAAGCGCAGTTTGCTTTCCCCATCCCTTATGAACAAGCTGCGCTACTGGACAAGAACAAAAATATCGAGCTGATGGCCAGCCCGTCGATTATGCAGCGTTATATCAGTATGAACGTGACGCAGAAACCATTCGATAACCCAAAAGTGCGTGAGGCGCTGAATTACGCCATCAACCGTCAGGCACTGGTGAAAGTGGCCTTCGCGGGGTATGCAGTTCCTGCCACTGGTGTGGTGCCACCGAGTATTGCTTACGCGCAAAGTTATAAACCGTGGCCTTACGATCCGGCTAAAGCGCGCGAACTATTAAAAGAGGCGGGATATCCCAACGGTTTCAGTACCACATTGTGGTCATCACATAATCACAGTACCGCGCAGAAAGTGCTGCAATTTACCCAGCAACAGCTAGCGCAGGTGGGGATTAAAGCCCAGGTAACGGCGATGGATGCCGGGCAGCGGGCGGCAGAAGTTGAAGGTAAAGGGCAGAAAGAGAGCGGCGTGCGAATGTTCTATACTGGCTGGTCGGCCTCGACCGGTGAAGCTGACTGGGCGCTATCGCCGCTGTTCGCCTCGCAGAACTGGCCACCGACGCTGTTTAATACTGCGTTTTACAGCAATAAGCAGGTGGATGACGAGCTTGCCCAGGCGCTGAAAACCAACGATCCGGCGGAAAAGGCGCGCTTGTATAAGGCGGCGCAGGATACCATCTGGCAAGAGTCGCCGTGGATCCCGCTGGTGGTAGAAAAACTGGTGTCGGCACACAGCAAAAAACTGAGTGGTTTTTGGATTATGCCAGACACTGGCTTTAGCTTTGAAGATGCGGATTTGCAATAAGCAACGCAGGGAGAGGAATGCTTAATTACGTTATCAAACGCTTGCTGGGGCTGATTCCGACGCTGTTTATTGTCTCGGTGCTGGTGTTTTTGTTTGTCCATATGCTACCCGGCGACCCGGCGCGATTGATTGCCGGTCCAGAAGCCGATGCGCAGGTCATCGAACTGGTGCGTCAGCAACTGGGGCTGGATCAGCCGCTGTATCACCAGTTCTGGCACTATATCAGCAATGCCGTGCAGGGGGATTTTGGTCTGTCGATGGTGTCGCGTCGTCCGGTTGCCGAGGAGATCGCCAGCCGTTTCATGCCTACGCTGTGGTTGACCATTACCAGTATGACATGGGCGGTGCTGTTCGGCATGGCGGCGGGTATTATCGCCGCCGTCTGGCGTAACCGTTGGCCGGATCGATTAAGTATGACCATCGCGGTATCAGGGATTTCATTTCCGGCATTTGCGCTCGGAATACTGCTGATTCAGGTTTTCTCTGTTGAACTGGGCTGGTTGCCTACCGTAGGTGCAGACAGTTGGCAGCACTACATATTACCTTCTCTGACGCTCGGCGCGGCGGTGGCGGCAGTGATGGCGCGTTTTACCCGTGCCTCGTTTGTTGACGTTTTAAATGAAGATTATATGCGTACCGCGAGGGCGAAAGGGGTAAGCGAAACCTGGGTTGTCCTCAAGCATGGTTTACGCAACGCCATGATCCCTGTGGTCACCATGATGGGATTGCAGTTTGGCTTTTTGCTCGGTGGCTCTATCGTGGTGGAGAAAGTATTTAACTGGCCCGGACTTGGGCGTTTACTGGTCGATTCGGTAGAAATGCGTGATTACCCGGTGATTCAGGCAGAAATTCTGCTCTTCTCGCTGGAGTTTATTCTTATCAACTTAGTGGTGGATGTGCTTTACGCCGCCATTAACCCGGCTATCAGGTACAAGTAAGGATGCGACTATTTAACTGGCGACGCCAGGCGGTGTTAAACGCTATGCCACTGGTAAAACCTGACCAGGTACGTACACCGTGGCATGAATTCTGGCGGCGTTTTCGCCGTCAGCATATGGCGATGGCCGCCGCACTGTTCGTCATTTTGCTGATTGTGGTGGCAATTTTTGCCCGTTGGATCGCCCCCTATGATGCCGAAAATTTTTTCGATTATGACAACCTAAATAACGGCCCTTCTTTGCAACACTGGTTTGGTGTCGACTCGCTGGGGCGTGATATTTTCAGCCGTGTCCTGGTCGGCGCGCAAATCTCGCTGGCGGCGGGTGTGTTTGCTGTCTTTATTGGTGCGGCGATCGGTACGCTATTGGGCTTACTGGCGGGATATTACGAAGGCTGGTGGGACCGATTGATTATGCGTATTTGCGATGTTCTGTTTGCCTTCCCGGGTATTTTACTGGCGATTGCTGTTGTTGCGGTGTTAGGAAGCGGTATTGCCAACGTAATTATCGCAGTCGCCATCTTTTCCATTCCGGCTTTTGCCCGTCTGGTGCGCGGCAACACGCTGGTGTTGAAACAGCAAACTTTTATTGAATCGGCGCGCAGTATTGGTGCCAGCGACATGACCATCTTGTTGCGCCATATCTTGCCCGGGACTGTCTCTTCCATTGTCGTCTTTTTCACAATGCGTATTGGCACTTCGATCATCTCGGCTGCCAGCCTTTCATTTCTTGGCCTGGGGGCGCAGCCGCCGACACCAGAATGGGGGGCTATGCTCAATGAAGCGCGAGCGGATATGGTCATCGCGCCGCATGTGGCGGTTTTCCCGGCACTCGCTATCTTCCTTACCGTGCTGGCTTTCAACTTGCTGGGCGATGGCTTACGCGACGCGCTGGACCCGAAAATTAAAGCATAGCCACGGCAGAATATTGCTTAAAAATGTAATGGCGTCATAGGAAATTATTGCTATACGCAAATGTTGTAACTTTCTGCCGATTTTGTAGAATCAGGTAATTGGGTAAATATGCTGCTGTAAAAGTCTATTTATGCAGCGAAGTAGCGTACTGATAGTTATTTTGTTACGTGTATTAACATGCTTAGTTTATACGAAAAAATAAAGATAAGACTGATTATTTTATTTTTGTTGGCTACGCTGTCATTTATTGGTCTTTTTTTCATCATTAACTATCAGTTGGTATCGGAAAGGGCGGTAAAACGTGCCGATAGCCGCTTTGAACTTATTCAAAAAAATGTAGGTTATTTTTTTAAAGATATTGAGCGTGCTGCCTTAACGTTAAAGGATTCGCTGTATTTATTGAAAAACAGTGAGGAGATTAAACGTGCCGTCATTCTGAAAATGGAAATGATGCCATTTCTGGATACGGTAGGATTGGTGCTGGATGATGATAAATATTATCTCTTTACCCGTCGGGCGAATGATAAAATCATTGTTTACCATCAGGAAAAAGTAAATGGGCCACTTGTCGATGAGGCAGGACGCGTCATCTTTGCCGACTTTAACCCGTCCCAGCGGCCCTGGTCGGTGGCATCAGACGACTCGGGTAGTAGCTGGAATCCGGCCTACAACTGCTTTGATCGGCCAGGGAAAAAGTGTATCTCTTTTACTCTACGAATTAATGGCAAAGACCGTGACTTACTGGCGGTTAACAAAATTCATGTTGACTTAAACTGGCGCTATCTGAATGAATATCTTGATCAAATCAGTTCGACTGATGAAGTGCTGTTTTTGAAACAAGGCCATGAGATCATCGCCAAAAACCAACTCGCCCGTGAAAAACTGATTATTTATAATAGCGAAGGAAACTATAACATTATTGATTCTTTCGACACGGAATATATCGCAAGAACATCAGAAGTTCCAAATAACGCGTTGTTCGAAATATATTTTTATTATCCCACAGGTAATTTATTTAACGCATCGGATAAACTCTTTTATCTACCATTTGCATTTATTATTATCGTATTGCTGTTGGTTTACTTAATGACCACGCGTGTGTTTCGTCGACAATTTTCCGAAATGACAGAACTGGTCAATACGCTGGAGTTTTTGCCCGATTCTACTGAACAAATGCAGGCGCTGAAAATCCGTGAAGGCGATGCGAAAGAGATTATCAGCATCAAAAATTCCATAGCGGAAATGAAAGATGCCGAAGTTGAACGTTCGAATAAACTGCTCTCGCTAATCTCCTACGATCAGGAGAGTGGTTTTATCAAAAACATGGCGATTATTGAATCTAATAATAGCCAATATCTGGCCGTCGGGATCATCAAACTGTGCGGACTGGAAGCCGTCGAAGCTGTGTTTGGCGTCGAGGAACGCAATAAAATCGTCAGGAAACTGTGTCAGCGAATTGCCGAGAAATATGCGCAATGCTGCGATATAGTGACATTCAATGCCGATCTCTATTTATTATTGTGCCGGGAAAATGTACAGACGTTTACCCGCAAGATAGCGATGGTAAATGATTTTGACAGCAGCTTTGGTTATCGTAATCTGCGTATACACAAATCTGCCATTTGTGAACCTTTGAAAGGTGAAAATGCCTGGAGTTATGCCGAAAAACTGAAACTGGCGATCTCCAGTATCCGTGACCATATGTTCTCTGAGTTTATTTTCTGTGATGACGCGAAACTCAACGAAATTGAAGAGAATATCTGGATTGCGCGTAATATTCGCCATGCAATGGAAATAGGCGAACTATTTTTAGTCTATCAACCGATTGTTGATATGAAAACCAGAGACATTGTCGGCGCAGAAGCATTATGCCGCTGGATCTCTGCGGAACGAGGAATAATCTCACCGCTGAAGTTTGTTACGATTGCTGAAGATATTGGGTTTATCAATGAGCTTGGCTATCAAATTATTAAAACCGCAATGCGTGAATTCAGGCATTTTAGCCAGCGTGCGGCCCTGAAGGACGGTTTCTTACTGCATATTAATGTTTCGCCCTGGCAGCTAAACGAACCACACTTTCATGAGCATTTTACAACTATCATGAAAGAGCATGATCTGCAGGCAAATAGCATCTGTATTGAGATCACTGAAACAGTGATCGAACGAATTAATGAACATTTTTATCTCAATATTGCACAACTGCGTAAACAAGGGGTAGGGATATCGATTGATGACTTTGGCACAGGGCTGTCAAACCTGAAACGTTTTTATGAAATTAACCCTGACAGCATAAAAGTAGATTCACAATTTACCGGCGATATTTTCGGCACCGCGGGAAAAATTGTACGCATTATCTTCGACCTGGCACGCTATAACCAGATTCCGGTGATTGCAGAAGGCGTTGAGAGCGAAGAGGTTGCGCGTGAATTAATGAAATTAGGCTGTGTTCAGGCCCAAGGGTATCTGTACCAGAAGCCTATGCCATTCTCTGCCTGGGATAAAAGTGGAAAGTTAGTAAAAGAGTAGTTTAGGTATGTCCAGAATCAATAAATTCGTACTTACAGTCAGTCTGCTGATTTTTATTATGATTTCGGCAGTTGCCTGCGGGATCTACACTCAAATGGTGAAAGAACGGGTGTATGGCCTGAAACAGTCCGTTATTGATACTGCTTTTGCGGTGGCAAATATTGCTGAATATCGGCGTAGTGTGGCAATTGATCTCATCAATACGCTAAATCCTACGGAAGAACAATTGCTGGTTGGCTTACGCACAGCCTATGCCGATTCGGTTTCTCCTTCTTATTTGTATGATGTTGGACCTTATCTGATTTCCAGTGATGAGTGTATTCAGGTAAAGGAGTACGAGAATAACTATTGTACTAATATCATGCAGGTGGTTAAGTATTTGCATGTTAAGAATACGGGGTTTATCTCTTTTGACGGTAAAACCTTCGTCTATTATCTCTACCCGGTTAGCCATAATCGTAGTCTGATATTTTTGCTTGGGCTGGAGCGCTTTTCTTTACTGTCAAAATCACTGGCAATGGACAGCGATAACCTGATGTTCTCACTTTTTAAGAATGGCAAATCGGTTACTGGTGATGAATATAACGCCAAAAACGCCATCTTCACTGTTTCGGAAGCGATGGAGCACTTCTCCTATTTGCCGACAGGATTGTATGTGTTTGCCTATAAAAAAGACGTTTATTTTCAGGTATGTACGTTGATCATCTTCTTTGCCGCATTGGTGGCGGTTATATCAGGGGCCAGCTGCCTCTATCTGGTACGCAGAGTGATCAATCAGGGCATTGTTGAAAAAGAAGCCATTATTAATAACCATTTTGACCGCGTGTTGGACGGTGGGCTTTTCTTCTCGGCGGCGGATGTCAAAAAACTCTACAGCATGTATAACTCAGCGTTTCTTGACGACCTGACCAAAGCGATGGGCAGAAAATCCTTTGACGAAGACTTAAAAGCCTTGCCGGAAAAAGGCGGATATTTGTGCCTGTTTGACGTCGATAAATTCAAGAACATTAACGACACCTTCGGCCATTTGTTGGGCGATGAAGTGTTGATTAAGGTTGTGAAAATCCTTAAATCACAAATTCCGGTGGATAAAGGCAAAGTCTATCGTTTTGGCGGCGACGAATTTGCGGTGATATATACAGGTGGAACGCTGGAAGAGTTGCTATCGATATTAAAAGAAATCGTTCATTTCCAGGTGGGGAGCATTAATTTAAGCACCAGCATCGGCGTAGCACATTCAAATGAATGTACCACCGTTGAACGGCTGAAAATGTTGGCAGATGAGCGACTGTATAAGAGCAAGAAAAACGGCAGGGCGCAGATTAGCTGGCAATAATGTTTATTAGCAGGCCGGGAAAATAAATTTGCCCGGCCTGGCATTAATTAAACCCGACTACCCCACAAATCGTACTCATCGGCATGCTCGACTTTCACACGCAGGATGTCGCCCGGCTTAACGTTGGTTTCACCGTTGAGATAGACCGCGCCGTCGATTTCTGGCGCATCAGCCATACTGCGGCCAATCGCGCCTTCTTCATCCACTTCGTCGATGATCACCAGAATTTCACGGCCAACTTTCTCCTGCAGGCGCTCGGCGGAAATCAGTTGTTGCAGTTGCATGAAGCGATTCCAGCGTTCTTCTTTCACTTCTTCCGGGACCTGGTCCGGCAGAGCATTGGCATCTGCGCCTTCAACCGGGCTGTATTTAAAGCAGCCAACGCGATCCAGACGTGCTTCTTTCAGGAAGTCGAGCAGCATCTGGAAATCTTCTTCCGTCTCGCCAGGGAAGCCGACAATAAAGGTTGAACGCAGGGTCAGTTCTGGGCAGATTTCACGCCATTTTTTGATACGCGCCAGTTGGCGATCCACCGAACCCGGGCGCTTCATCAGTTTGAGAATGCGCGGGCTGGCATGTTGCAGCGGAATATCCAGATATGGCAGGATTTTGCCTTCAGCCATCAGCGGGATAACGTCATCCACGTGCGGATAAGGGTAAACGTAGTGCAGACGTGTCCAGATCCCCAGTTTCGATAACTGTTCGCACAGGCTGACCATGCTGGTTTTTACCGGCTCGCCGTTGTGGAAGCCAGTACGGTGTTTAACATCTACGCCATAGGCGGAAGTATCCTGGGAAATCACCAGAATCTCTTTAACGCCCGCATCAACCAGACGTTTCGCTTCGCTTAATACTTCGCCAATCGGGCGGCTCACCAGATCGCCGCGCATTGAAGGAATAATGCAGAAGGTACAGCGGTGGTTACAACCTTCGGAAATCTTCAGATAGGCATAATGACGTGGGGTCAACTTAACACCCTGTTCCGGCACCAGGCTCAGGAACGGATTGTGTTTCGGTTTTGGCACGTAATGATGAACGTGCTCCAGAACCTGCTCGTAGCTATGAGGCCCGGTGATTTCCAGCACTTTCGGGTGGACTTCGCGGATCTGATCTTCTTTTGCCCCCAGACAACCAGTCACAATCACCTTGCCGTTTTCATTCAACGCTTCGCCAATGGCTTCCAGAGATTCTTGCACCGCGCTGTCAATAAAGCCGCAGGTGTTAACGATCACCATATCCGCGTCGTCATAGCTCGGTACAACGTCATAACCTTCAGTACGCAGTTCGGTCAGAATGCGCTCTGAATCGACAAGGTTTTTCGGGCAGCCAAGGGAAACAAAGCCGATTTTCGGCTGGGGAGTTACTTTGCTCATAGCTTAAAAAATATTCAGTTACAGGAAAGGTCAGGGCAGGGATTCTACAGAGTTCTGGATAAAATTTGTATCGTAATCTGGTCAACAGGTGAGGAAAACGCCCCAAATATCGGGGCGCAAATGATTGTCATGCTACTGGGTTTTCAGTTAGCGCCTCCGCAGGCTGGCTGCTGGATTTGTCCCGCAGCGTAAAGACCGAAATAATCGTGAAGCAACCGGCAATCGCCCCCAGGATTAGATAGGTTTCAGCAAAGCCAATGGTGTCATACAGATAGCCGGCAATGGGTGAATAGATTGCCGTGGCGATGGATGCCACAAAAAGCACCAGCAGGTATACCGTCGAAGAGAGTTTATGATCAAAGTTAGCCGCGATAAATTTAAACACAGACACCAGGATCAGTGGTTTTTCGATGGCGTGCATCATTTTAACGGCCGCAATCCACACAGGTCCCAGTTGGATAGCTGAACCGGCAATGCGTAGCGACATAATGGTTCCGGCAATCACTAATGCCCATTTGGCGCCAGTGCGGTTAACAAACCACGGCATCAGACAGAGAAATAAGGTTTCTCCACAGACCTGGACAGAAGCCAGAATTCCGTACCAGCGATTGCCTTCTTCTGGCGTCGGAAATTGCAGCGAAAAATATTGTGCGAATTGTTGATCGTAGGTGTCATAAATTTGCGTTACGAACAGAGTGAACATCAATAAAAACCAGAACTGACTATTTTTCGCCAGTTCAAGCGCATGGATAGCTTTCAGCGAATTGGTTTTTTCAATTTCCGCCTCGGTCAGTTCAATTTTGGTAAACATAAAGCAGATTGCGGCGATCACAATGGCACAGCTTGCCAGCCAGAAAGAGAGATTAGGGCTGGTATCAATGTATTTACCCACAATCCACGCGGCGGCAGCCCATCCCAGAGAGCCCCACATTCTTACGCGACCATATTCAAAATGATAACGGCGCGAAACTTTATCTATCCAGGAATCCAGAACGCCACAGCCAGAATTAAAAATGATCCCCAGGTAAACACCACCCAAAACAGCGCCCAGCCAGAAGTTATGAACCAGAAGCGGGGCATACACATAAATAAAGAATGGGCCTACGGGAAGTAATAATGCGACGAGGATCCAGATGAGTTGTTTCTTAAGACCAAATTTATCGGAGATGAAACCGAAGAACGGCTGCATTAATAACGCAATGAAAGCATTAACGGAATAAAGCAATCCTGTGCGAGTGGCGGTAATTTCCAGATGCTGTGTCGTCCATATGACAAAAAATGCCATCGTTGCCGACCAGGCGAAGAGGTACAGAAAATCGAAAATACTGAGCAAAATATAATTACGTTTACCGGGCAATAACATAGCCATATCCTCAATCACTGGCGTTGGGTCATTTACCGTTGGCACAGGCATTAGCTGTGCTTACTGGTTATTGTTTTGGTATGCATCTCCTGAAATGTCATACGTTAACAATTTCATTTTTACTCTGACCCTGACCGCGATGATTAGGCAATGTGTTAAATGAATGTTTGAGATTTACATCACAATTATTGCTGATAATAAAAAAGATTTAGCGAAACAGATCACTAAATCTTTTTATGCGAACGTATTACTTTTATGCCTTTCGTGTTAGCTCATCTGCCAGTGTGCGAAGGTGTTCAGCAATATTCATCAGATCAGTCTGTGGTGAGTGCAGGGGACCAGCAGAGTTACGCACGACCAGGCGACTGGGAAGGATGGTTGAAGAGCGGAGCATCGCGTGTTCATCGTCCGGCTGTAAAATTTGTTGAACGGCAATTTTCCCTTGTAAATCAAAGTCGATTGCGACGGTCGTTAGCGAAGGTTCAAAAAACGCACTCTCATAGGTGTCGTCATAGCCTATGACAGAAATATCTTGCGGGATTTTACGTTTTTGTTGATGTAAGGCGCTTAATGCCCCCAATGCCATCTGATCATTGGCTACCAGAAGAGCGGTCGCCTGTGGTGTTTCACGTAGCATCTGTAACGTCGCCAGATAGCCACTTTGAGCGTCCCAACGACCGTAATGAATGGCCAGCGGCGTCAGTTGGAGTGAAGCGAGTGTGTCGCGCCAGGTATTGAGTCGTAGCCGCGCGGGTACTGAATTTTCAGGGCCAGAGATCAAGCAAAATTGACGATGCCCCAAATCGTAAAGATGTTTCACGCTGGCGCGTGCACCTTCTGCGGGATTAAAGGTGACGTTAAATACCGGGCTATAAGGGTCCACGTCGAGAAACAGACACAATACATCGCTGTTTTCAGTAACCAGTGTTTCAGCCAATGCCGTTTCCAGTGGTGCGTTGATAATAATCTTTGTTACCCGTTGTGCTTTTAATTCATTAATTGCAGCCTGAATACCTTTAATATCAACATCGTCAATCATGGATATCAGCACCTGATATCCCTGTTCTCCGGCATATTTTTTCACTGCTGCCGCAATTTGCGAGGGGGCATGCAGGGCAAGTGAAGTTGTAACCAACCCGACCGTTTTGCTCTCTTTCCCTACCAACTGTTGAGCTACGCGATTTGGAACGTACTTAAGTTCGGCGATGGCTTGTTCAATTTTTTGACGTGTTTTTGCAGACACGTTCGCTGAATTGTTAAGCACCCTCGACACTGTCTGATAAGAAACATTGGCATGACGAGCAACATCGGCAAGGGTTGCAGCTTTGGTTTTCATATTCGCCCCGGCTAAAAGATTTGTCACAGTATACCGCAGTGAATGTCATACGTATCACGCTCACCTGTCTCAGTGCCGGTAAGCTGAACCGACGAACCTGTTTGAAGGGAAAAACGCGTACTTGATCACATTCCTGCCGGACATTCCTTGCATAACGAAGCAATAAATTACTAGATGACAGTATTGTGAACGAATAACATTTTTTGTCTGTTTAAAACAATTCAGGAGTCAGCATGGACAAGTACCCACCGATTATCCCCAGAGCCCCATGGTTACTTCATGGAGCTGATTACAATCCGGAGCAATGGTTACATGTCCCTGGGATTCTGGAGAAAGATATCGCCATGATGCAACAGGCTGGTTGTAACACCATGTCGGTGGGCATTTTTAGCTGGTCAATACTGGAACCCACAGAGGGTGAGTATCGCTTTGACTGGCTGGATGAGGTGCTGGATAAACTTCATGCTGGTGGGATCTCTGTCTTCCTCGCAACACCAAGCGGAGCCAAACCCGCCTGGCTTGCTGCTCGTTATCCGGAGGTTCTGAGAGTTAGCGCCTCACGCGAGAAAATGCTTCACGGTGGTCGCCATAATCACTGCCTTTCTTCGCCAGTGTATAAAGATAAAGTGACGCAAATTAACCGTAATCTGGCGCAGCGATACGCCAATCATCCGGCGGTTCTGGGATGGCATATCAGTAATGAGTATGGCGGAGAGTGTCATTGTAATGGATGCCAGCAGGCGTTTCGCCGTTGGTTGCAGACGCGTTACACCACTCTTGAGGCGCTTAATCAGGCATGGTGGACTGGCTTCTGGAGCCATACATACAGTGACTGGTCACAAATTGAATCTCCTTCCCCAATAGGTGAAATGTCCAACCACGGTTTGAATCTTGATTGGCGGCGCTTTGTCACATCGCAGGTAAAAGAGTTCTATCAAATGGAAATCGCGCCGTTAAAAGCTGAACGCCCCGATTTACCTGCGACGACCAATTTTATGTGGTATTTCAATGACTACAACTACTGGGCATTAGCCGAAGTGGTTGATTTTGTGAGTTGGGATAGCTACCCCATGTGGCACAAACAGGAAGATGAACGCGCCGTAGCCTGTAAAACAGCGATGTATCACGACCTGATGCGTACCTTGAAAAATAAACCGTTTATTCTGATGGAATCCACGCCCAGTCAGACAAGCTGGCAGCCAACCAGCAAATTGAAAAAGCCGGGAATGAATATTCTTTCTTCCTTACAGGCCGTCGCTCACGGCGCAGACGGCGTGCACTATTTTCAGTGGCGTAAGAGTCGTGGTGCCGTGGAGAAGTTTCATGGTGCGGTGGTTGATCACGTCGGTCATCTGGAGACGCGTACCGGGTGCGAAGTCATACAACTGGGGCAACGGCTGGCTCATCTTAAACAATTGGTTGGGACGAAAACGCAGGCCAAAGTTGCCATTATTTTCGACTGGGAAAACCGCTGGGCGGTCAATGATGCTGCCGGGCCGCGCAATTGCGGGATCCACTACGAACAAACGGTAGTGGAGCATTACCGACCTTTCTGGGAGCAGGGCGTGGCGGTCGATATTATCAATGCTGATTGTGATCTTACGGGTTATCAGTTAGTTATCGCCCCAATGCTCTATATGGTTCGCGATGGATTTGCTGCTCGTGCTCGTGCCTATGTCGAAGCTGGTGGCAATTTTATCACCACTTACTGGTCCGGGATTGTCAATGAAACCGATTTATGTCACTTGGGTGGGTTCCCTGGCCCGTTGCGTGACCTGATGGGCGTATGGGCTGAAGAGATTGATAGTCTTAATGATTATCAGCATAACGAAGTTATCTGCGAGCCGAATGCGTATGGACTGCAGGGGCAATGGCAGGCACGGGAATTATGTGCGGTTATTCACGCCGAAGGTGCTCAGGTTCTGGCGCGCTATGGTGAGGATTTTTATGCGGGTACACCTGCGTTAACGGTAAATCACGTCGGACAAGGTCGTGCTTTCTATGTGGCTTCGCGTAATGATGCGTCATTTCATCAAGCGTTTGCCGCGATGTTGATCAACACACTTCATCTCCCAAAAGCACTTGCTACTGAACTTCCTGCTGGCGTTATTGCAACGCGTCGGACAGACGGCGCTCAGGAATGGGTTTTTGTACAAAATTACACTGCTCATGTACAAAATGTTGTGCTTCCTGGAGCGTGGCGAGTGGCGGAAACGGGCAAGGCTTGTTCACAAGAATTAGAACTGGCGCCGTGGGGATGTGAGGTACTGGAAAGAGAAATAATGTAAATTCTTATTAATAAGATGTGAAGTATTGATCCTTGACAGCATTTTGCTCAAAAAATGGCCATACTATTTAATTGCAATAAGGCTGGAAAGAGGAGGATCGAAGTATGTTCGTTGACAGACAGCGAAGCGACCTGCTGAACCGGTTGAAAGACGCACAAGTTGACCTCGCTGCATACGTGCATCTGAGGAAGGCCAAAGGATACATGTCCGTCAGCGAAAGCAATCATCTACGAGATAACTTTTTTAAACTGCATCGCGAATTGCACGATAAATCGCTGCGGTTGAATCTTCATCTGGATCAGGAAGAGTGGGGTGCTCTTCATCACGCTGAAGAAGCATTAGCGACAGCCGCAGTATGTTTGATGAGCGGGCATCATGATTGCCCGACTGTTATTACCGTCAACGCCGATAAGCTTGAAAATTGTCTGATGAGCTTAACGCTGAGTATCCAGAGCCTTGAAAAGCACACCATGCTTGAGCAGGCCTGAAAACTAAGGGGGAGAAAGCATCTCCCCCTTCATGTTTAAGTTTATGTAAAAATGCATTTGTTGCGCTTTTGACTGACTACGCTTTAAGCCAGAGTCAATCCGGAGGCGTTATGCATCGACAATCTCTTTTCCTTGTGACCCTTTTCTGTGTTTCTTCCGCTCTCTGGGCGGCACCTGCAACGGTAAATGTCGAAGTATTGCAAGACAAACTCGACCATCCCTGGGCGCTGGCCTTTTTACCCGATAATCACGGTATGTTAATCACGCTGCGTGGTGGCGAGTTACGCCACTGGCAAGAAGGAAAAGGATTATCTGCGCCGCTGGCTGGTGTGCCGGAAGTCTGGGTGCACGGGCAGGGAGGCTTGTTGGATGTAGCTTTAGCGCCTGATTTTGCCCAGTCTCGCCGCATCTGGTTAAGTTATTCGGAACAGGGAGATGATGACAAAGCCGGTACTGCCGTAGGTTATGGCCGTTTGAGCGATGATCTGACAAAAATAACGGATTTCCGCACCGTTTTTCGTCAGATGCCTAAGCTTTCTACCGGTAACCATTTTGGTGGACGGTTGGTATTTGACGGCAAAGGTTATTTGTTTATTGGTCTGGGGGAAAACAATCAGCGCCCGACGGCGCAGGATCTGGATAAATTACAGGGCAAACTGGTGCGTCTGACCGACCAGGGCGAGATCCCGGATGATAATCCTTTTGCAAAGGAATCCGGTGCGCGCGCTGAGATCTGGTCTTACGGCATTCGTAATCCGCAAGGGATGGCGATGAATCCGTGGAGCAATGCGCTGTGGCTGAATGAGCATGGTCCGCGCGGTGGTGATGAAATTAATATCCCGGAAAAAGGCAAAAATTACGGCTGGCCGCTGGCATCCTGGGGCATCAATTACTCGGGACTTAAAATACCGGAAGCGAAAGGGGAAATCGTTGCCGGAACCGAACAACCGATTTTCTACTGGAAAGATTCGCCTGCCGTGAGCGGTATGGCCTTCTATAACAGCGACAAATTCCCCCAGTGGCAGCAAAAATTATTTATTGGCGCGTTAAAAGACAAAGATATCATCGTGATGAGCGTCAACGGCGACAAAGTGACAGAAGATGGCCGCATATTAACGGACAGAGGGCAGCGAATTCGTGATGTTCGCACTGGGCCCGACGGTTATTTGTACGTATTGACCGACGAGTCCAATGGCGAATTACTGAAAGTAAGTCCACGTAATAATTAGCTAACGGGGATCATCACCACTTTACGCACTGCGGGGCGTTCAGTGAGCTGTTGATACCAGCGTTCCAGATTTGGACGCGGTGTCCAGGTCAGAGCGACGTTAAACAAATTGTAGATAAACGGTGCAATAGCGATATCACCCACGCCAAATTTATCACCAGAGAACCATTTCACTTTTGCCAGTTCCGCATCAAGAAGGGCAAACAGAGCGTCGCATTCCTTGCAACTGGCATCAATGGCGGCCTGGTCGCGCTCTTCAGGTGGTGTTCTGACCAATCCCATCAGGATCCCGCGATGGGCATTACTGAGCGTCTGGTTTGCCCAGTCCATCCATTTTTCCGCTTCTGCACGACGTGCTGGCGAGTCGATCCACAAGCGGTTTTGCCCGTACTGTGCTGCCAGGTAGCGGACAATGGCGTTCGATTCCCAGAGAATTAAACCACTTTCGTCGTCGCGCAACAGCGGCACCAGCCCGTTGGGATTCATCGCCAGAAAGTCGGCGTCATGGTTTACTCCAAACTCACGGCCCGCGAGAATTTGCTCATAAGGTAGATCCAGTTCTTCGAGCGTCAGCAACACTTTTTTTACGTTGGTTGAATTATTCCGACCCCACAGCGTAATCATACTCACCCCTTTTTACACAGGCAGCCACAGGCTGAACAGGACTCTGATGGTGGAGTAAAGTTAACTTTTAAGCAACAGTTGGTAAAAAAATGACGCCAGAAGCAGCGAAGCGGCAGGATATTGCATAAACTTTAAAAACTTTACCAACTTACGGTTTCTTTAAGTTTGTGTGTGCGTTATTAATCACCGAACTTATCATACGGCGATATAACGTATTTTTTTTGAATGGATACTCGGGTGGCATTTATGACGCAATACTCCTCTCTCCTTCGTGGTCTTGCAGCGGGTTCTGCATTTTTATTCCTTTTTGCCCCAATGGCATTCGCGGCGGAACAAACCGTTGACGCGCCGAGCGTGGATGCGCGTGCATGGATTTTAATGGATTACGCCAGCGGAAAAGTGCTGGCTGAAGGTAATGCGGATGAGAAACTGGACCCAGCCAGTCTGACCAAAATCATGACCAGCTATGTGGTTGGGCAGGCGCTCAAGGCCGATAAGATTAAACTCACCGATATGGTGACGGTCGGTAAAGATGCCTGGGCGACGGGGAATCCGGCGCTGCGCGGTTCATCGGTGATGTTCCTCAAACCGGGCGATCAGGTTTCGGTGGCCGATTTAAACAAAGGCGTGATTATTCA
The DNA here is from genome assembly GCF_004211985.1 of Escherichia sp. E10V10. Classification (NCBI taxonomy): domain Bacteria; kingdom Pseudomonadati; phylum Pseudomonadota; class Gammaproteobacteria; order Enterobacterales; family Enterobacteriaceae; genus Escherichia; species Escherichia sp. E10V10. The sequence goes on from NZ_RHJO01000004.1 coordinate 89,489, forward strand.
GTCCGGTAATGACGCCTGTATTGCGCTGGCTGATTACGTCGCGGGCAGTCAGGAGTCATTTATTGGCTTGATGAATGGTTATGCTAAAAAATTGGGCCTGACCAACACCACCTTCCAGACGGTGCACGGCCTCGACGCACCGGGGCAGTTTAGTACCGCACGCGATATGGCCTTGCTGGGCAAAGCGTTAATCCACGATGTACCGGAAGAGTACGCCATTCATAAAGAGAAGGAATTTACCTTCAACAAGATTCGCCAGCCTAACCGTAACCGTCTGCTGTGGAGTAGTAATGTCAATGTCGATGGCATGAAGACCGGTACTACGGCAGGAGCCGGTTACAACCTGGTGGCCTCCGCGACCCAGGGCGACATGCGTTTGATCTCTGTGGTACTGGGAGCGAAAACCGATCGTATCCGTTTTAATGAGTCCGAAAAGTTGCTCACCTGGGGCTTCCGTTTCTTTGAAACCGTGACACCAATTAAACCTGATGCCACCTTTGTGACCCAGCGAGTCTGGTTTGGCGATAAGAGTGAAGTGAACCTCGGTGCTGGCGAAGGCGGATCGGTGACTATTCCGCGTGGACAACTGAAAAACCTGAAAGCCAGTTATACATTAACCGAACCGCAGCTCACCGCACCGCTGAAAAAAGGCCAGGTCGTCGGAACCATTGATTTCCAGCTTAATGGTAAATCTATTGAACAGCGTCCGCTGATCGTAATGGAGAATGTGGAAGAGGGGGGATTCTTTGGTCGGATGTGGGATTTCGTGATGATGAAATTCCATCAGTGGTTTGGTAGCTGGTTCTCTTAATCTTGAGATGACCGGATGACGCGTTGACGTCATCCGGCGATGCTTAATTAATACATTAACTTAATACGCTGCGTTTGCGCGTACTTCACATACTCATCTTCCGGACTACGATCGCTTACTACGATATCAAAGCGTTTCAGGTCGCCCATGCGCGCCGGACGTACTTTACCAAACTTACTGTGGTCGACAACCAGCACATGCTTTTGCGCCATCGACATAGCCCAGTGTTTTACCGGCAACTCTTCAAGATTAAAACAGGTTGCGCCTTTTTTGATATGTACACCCGCAGCGGAATAAAAAGCGATATCCGGACAAAAATTATTCAGCGTTTGTTGAAAATCGATAGGTTTGAAGATGGCGTTGCTGGCGTGAAATTCTCCACCACTAAGAAACGCCCGGCAATGTGGTTTCTCTTGCAGCGCCAGAAAGGTATTTAGTGAATAACAAACGGCGGTGAAAGGGATTTCATTATCAATCGCTTCAATAATCCAGGGCGTAGTGGTGCCGCAGTCAAAAAAGAGGGTCTGACCGGGTTCTACCAACGTCGCGGCCAGTTTCGCAGCGCGGCGTTTTTCTTCCACCAGACGGGATTTTTGGTCGCTTAGCAGGTAATGGCTGGCGCTGCGTGGTTCGAGAACGATATAGCCGCCGAGTAATACGACGGGGGCGCTGTTGTTATTCAGGTCGCGACGAATCGTCATCTCTGAAACCCCAAGTAGGGCGGCGGCGTCCTTCAGATGTAACTTATCGCTGCGTTTTAATTCCTGGAGTAATTGCCCGATGCGCTCTTCGCGACGTGTTTCCATATTCCCTCTGAATAGTTATTGAAGCGAGCCGCCTGATATTACACGTTTTATCCGAAATCAGCCACGTACCCAGCCTTTACGGATCGGTAAGGCGAAACAGAAGCGATACCACGATTGCAGTCGCTGGTAGAGCATCGCCCCCGCAGCTTGCCAGATAATCTGCGCGCTAAGGCAACCAATCATTCCCGCTAACAATCCACCAAGCATATCCAGTGGCCAGTGGACGCCAAGGTAGACCCGCGACCAGGCAATAATTACGGCCAGCACCATGAGAAGCGATCCGGACCACAAACGATGCCAGATTAAAAATGCCAGAGCGAAGGTGAAGATCACTGTGCCGTGATCGCTCGGGAAAGAGTCATCCGCCGCATGGTGCAGGAAGTTATAGCCGATATTCTCGACAAACGGGCGGTCATGCGGAAATAAATGACCCATCCCCCAGGAAACAAACAGACTTACAGCCAGTGCGATCGCTATTTTTATCACTATCTGCCGTTGCGCCGTACGTCCCCACAGCCAAAGTACCCCGGCCAGTAGCGGCACCACAGTAATCAAATCTTTGGCAATAAAAATCGCCAACGAGATCATCCACGGAGAAGAATCTGGCGTGGCATTAATTAGAGAGAATAATGAGTAATTGAGATTTTCCAGCATAACTTCCAGACTCATAAGGTGTTTAATGGGGAGCCGTCAGGCAAGGCGGTGAGAATAAGGTGCATGTTAAACAGGGTAAAGCGGCATCGTCTTATTTCTCATAAGCGGCCCGTATTACGTGAAGTAATGGTAACGCGCGGTAGTTAAATAAAGCTTAAAAAAAGAGAGTCTAATCGCCGATTAATGTAAGAATGTGCTTAAGGGGCAAAAATTGCTTTCTCGTTAGCCGCGCTTTTATTAAACTTTGCGCGATTATTATTGGCGAAGAAATTGCATGCAAAATAGATTAGCTAATGGTGCCAGACTTGGACGTCAGGCATTACTTTTCCCTCTCTGTCTGGTGCTCTACGAATTCTCAACCTATATCGGTAACGATATGATTCAGCCCGGTATGTTGGCCGTGGTTGAACAGTACCAGGCGGGCATTGATTGGGTTCCTACCTCGATGACCGCGTACCTTGCGGGTGGGATGTTTTTACAGTGGCTGCTGGGGCCATTGTCGGATCGTATTGGTCGCCGTCCGGTGATGCTGGCGGGCGTAGTGTGGTTTATCATCACTTGTCTGGCGATATTACTGGCGCAAAACATTGAACAATTCACGCTGTTGCGCTTCTTGCAGGGCATAAGCCTCTGTTTCATTGGCGCTGTGGGTTACGCCGCAATTCAGGAATCCTTCGAAGAGGCGGTTTGTATCAAGATCACCGCGCTGATGGCGAATGTGGCGCTGATTGCTCCGCTACTCGGCCCGTTGGTGGGCGCGGCGTGGATCCATGTGCTGCCCTGGGAAGGGATGTTTGTATTATTTGCCGCATTGGCAACGATCTCCTTCTTCGGCCTGCAACGTGCCATGCCAGAAACCGCCACGCGTATAGGCGAGAAACTGTCGCTGAAAGAGCTCGGGCGTGACTACAAGCTGGTGCTGAAGAATGGCCGCTTTGTTGCGGGGGCGCTGGCGCTGGGATTCGTTAGCCTGCCGTTGTTGGCGTGGATCGCCCAGTCGCCGATTATTATCATAACCGGCGAGCAGTTGAGCAGCTATGAATATGGTTTGCTGCAAGTTCCCATTTTCGGCGCATTAATTGCGGGGAACCTACTGTTGGCGCGACTGACCTCGCGTCGCACCGTACGTTCGCTGATCATTATGGGCGGTTGGCCGATTATGATTGGTCTGTTGGTCGCCGCTGCGGCAACGGTCATCTCATCGCACGCGTATTTGTGGATGACCGCTGGGTTAAGTATTTATGCTTTTGGTATTGGTCTGGCGAATGCGGGACTGGTGCGTCTGACGTTGTTTGCCAGCGATATGAGTAAAGGTACGGTTTCTGCGGCGATGGGGATGTTGCAAATGCTGATTTTCACTGTCGGTATTGAGATCAGTAAACACGCGTATCTGAACGGCGGCAATGGTCTGTTTAACCTCTTCAACCTTGCCAACGGAATTTTGTGGCTGCTGCTGATGTTTATCTTTTTAAAAGATAAACAGGTAGGAAATTCGCACGAAGGGTAAAAAAATGCCTGATTGCACAATGCAATCAGGCATTTTCGTATTAATGGTGATGGTCATCGATCTGATGTTCGATAACCATTCCTTCGCCAACGCTGGCAAGGTGACGAACATACGGATGTGGACGGTAAGCTGGAGCAGGAGTCGGGGCCACATAGACGGTTTGCGGCACAGTAGCGACACTGACTGCTTGTGGAACGCTGACAGAATCAGGGACCACTACCACTTTGTATCCACTCGGCACATCGACGGTAACACTTTGCGCCATCGTTGCACCGGCAAAGCTCATGAGAAACGCGCCCAGCAAAACATAATTCTTCATAATCATTTCGCCTGAAATAATTCGGTGAGTTAATTTCTGCAAATTATGCAGCCTTCATTCAGGCGTTGTGTTGCCGGGCGTGCTGCCGTTTTATTGATTAAATGGCGCTTCGTGTTTAAGAACTTTATCAATCACGTCCAGTACGCCTTCACGATTATTGGAACCTGCACGATATTTCGCCGCTGCAACAACCGCGCTGCCGGCATTTTCCATTGCGAAGCTGTATCCTGCCTGACGCAGCATCTCAATATCATTACCGCCATCGCCAAAGACCACGACTTCGCTGTCGTCTATTCCCCATAATTTCTGGAGTTGACGCAGACCATTGGCTTTATGCACGCCGGGGATGATTAAATCGATGCTGCCGTTGCCGGTATGCACTGGCACCATAATATCGCCGATGGCTTCATGTAATGCTTTCTGCACTTGTGGAATCAGTTCATCGGAAAGATTCAGGCCAAACTTGAAGAAGATATCTTCTAAGTTGTCAAAGTTATCGACGTATTCCAGACGGTGATAATACATTTCCGCCACAGTTTTCATGGCATCGTCATATTTTTTGAGGGTATAGGCGCTATTTTTACCGCAGGCAATAATCTCCACTTCCGGGCGCGTCAGCAAATGCGCCACGACAGTGGCAAAAGCATCTTTCGATAGCTCACCATTAAAAACATCTTTGCCTTCGCTCACTACCCAGCCGCCATTTTCCGCCACAAAAGCAATTTCATCGGCAATTTCGGGGAAGAATGAGATCAACTGATAATATTGATTCCCGCTGGCAACCACAAAGCGAATACCTTGTGCTTTCATCTGCTGATATTGGGCCATAAACCGCTCGCGGTTATAGGTTTTTTGATCGCTTAAGAAAGTACCGTCCATGTCTACCGCAATTAATTTAATGCCCATCAACTATTCTCCATCGCAGTCTGCGTTTTTGTATTGGGTTTGGCGACGGCTTTTGCGACGATAGCCGCGAGAATAACCAGCGCCAGTACAACCAGCATTGCACTACGTAATCCATAATGTTCGCCGAGATAGCCCAGCAGTGGCGGCCCGACGAGGAAAGCCAGATAACCGGTCGTGGCCACTACGCTGACACGGGTTGGCGCGTCGGGGCCGGTATCACTGGCGGCTGAAATGGTCAGCGGGAAGCCCAGCGAGGCACCCAGTCCCCAAAGAACGACAGATACCCCGGCGACCCAGGCGCTATCAACAAAAATAATTAGCCCGATACCCAACGCACCCATTAGTGCACTGGCACGTACCACGGCAACGCGACTGTAGCGATCAATAAACCAGCCGCCGGTAAAACGTCCAACGGTCATCCCCAGGGTAAAACCGGCATAAATCAGCGAGCCGGAAGTAGGGCTAAAACCGTGACCATCAACCATTAATAAGGGTAACCAGTCGTTGGCAGAACCTTCTGCAAAAGCCATTGCCAGCACCACGACACCAATTAATAGCAACTGAATATCGCGATAAAAAGGAACCCCTTTTTCACTATGCTGCGTGCCATCAGCAGCATTTTTTCCCGTACCGTCAGGGATTGCCTGAATAGCGATATAAATAGGCGCGATGCCCACCAGCGCCGCCAGCAAAATGTGAACAGTTGCCGGAATGCCAAAGGCCGTCAGCGCCATCCCTACACCAGCCCCCGCCAGCGTACCGAGACTGTAGAAGCCATGCATCATCGGCAAAACCGTTTTATTCATTTCTCTCTCAACGGCAGCACCTTCAACGTTTATCGCCACTTCTGCGGAACCAAAACTGGCGCCAAAAACGCCAAGACCAACGGCAAAGAGCACAGGAGATGTCAGCCAGAGCGCCAGACTTAATATCATCATCCCTATCAATGCGCAGGACATCGTGACCAGGATGACATTACGCGTCCCAAAGCGTTTTACTAACCACGCCGAGCAGAGAATACCGCTCATCGAACCGATCGACAGACCAAAGAGCACTCCGCCCATTTCGGCGATAGAGACAGAAAGAATGTCGCGGATAGCGGGCGTTCTGGTTGCCCAGGAAGCCATTAGAAGGCCCGGCAAAAAGAAGAACATGAACAGCGCCCAGGTACGGCGTTTCAAGGCATTACGTGAAGAATTTACTGTCATAGATCACGTCAAAAAAAGAAGAGAGAAGACAACCTTAGCAAGGTTGTGTACATTTGTACACAATTGCAGAGAGAGGAAATGACATGCGTCGCGCTAACGATCCACAACGGCGAGAAAAAATCATCCAGGCCACTCTCGAGGCGGTGAAACTTTACGGAATACATGCCGTGACGCACCGTAAAATAGCTACCCTTGCCGGGGTACCGTTAGGGTCGATGACCTACTATTTTTCAGGAATTGATGAGCTATTACTGGAGGCGTTCAGTAGCTTTACGCAGACTATGTCACGGCAATATCAGGCATTTTTTCTCGATGTCAGAGATGCCCCCAGTGCCTGCCAGGCCATCACAGAAATGATCTACAGCTCGCAGGTTGCAACGCCGGACAACATGGAACTGATGTATCAACTCTACGCGCTGGCCAGTCGAAAACCGTTATTAAAAACAGTGATGCAAAACTGGATGCAGCGCAGTCAGCAAACACTCGAACAATGGTTTGAACCTGGAACGGCCCGGGCTCTGGATGCTTTTATTGAAGGGATGACGCTGCATTTTGTCACTGACCGTAAGCCGCTATCGCGCGAGGAGATTTTACGGATGGTGGCACGAGTGGCGGGGCAGGAGATAAATTTCAGGCAACAAAAAACCCATCAACCTTGAACCGAAATGGCGGGGTTGATGGGCTCCACAAAATGGGGACATCAAAGAAAAGCAGTGGCACTAATTAAGACTGATGCCCCAAAGAAAAGTTCGCCGATTGTACAAAAAAATTTCATTTTCAGGGCAACTTCAGTTTTATCCGAGTCCTGGCCATACCATGACAATGATTGTCCCGGCCAGCGTTAGCAGTACGTTAGCTATTGCATAAGTACCCGCATAACCTAAGGCTGGGATGTTACTGCGTGCGGTGTCGCTGATGATCTCCATTGCCGGAGCACAAGTACGCGCACCCATCATCGCGCCGAACAGGAGTGCGCGGTTCATACGCAGTACATAAGCGCCGAACAGGAAGCAGATAACCACCGGCACCAGACTGACAATCAATCCGGCAATTAACATCTGACCACCGATCGCGCCCAGGCCGTTATTAATGCCGCTACCGGCGCTTAAACCAACGCCTGCCATAAACACCATCAAGCCGAACTCTTTCACCATGCTTAAAGCCCCCTGCGGAATGTAACCGAAGGTCGGGTGGTTAGCGCGCATAAAGCCCAACATAATGCCGGCGAATAACAAGCCAGCAGCGTTACCCATGCCGAAGCTAAATGTACTGAACTGGAAGGTGATCATCCCGATCATCAGGCCAATAACAAAGAACGCGCAGAATGCCAGCAGGTCTGTGACCTGGCTGTGAATCGAGATAAAGCCGATGCGGTCAGCAATGGTTTTCACACGACGGGCATCGCCGCTCACCTGCAAAACATCACCTTTATTAAGCACAACGTTGTCATCAATTGGCATCTCAATCTGGCTGCGGATGACGCGGTTAAGGAAGCAACCGTGATCGGTCAACTTTAGTTGTGCCAGACGTTTACCTACCGCGTTATGGTTTTTGACGACGACCTCTTCAGTGACGATACGCATGTCGAGAAGGTCACGATCAAAAACTTCTTTACCGTTACGGAAGCTGGGATCGAGGCGGGCATGGGCGTCTGGATATCCCACTAACGCTATCTCATCGCCCATTTGCAGCACGGCGTCGCCATCCGGATTTGCCAGAATCCCGTTACGACGAATACGTTCAATGTAGCAACCAGTTTGACGATAAATACCCAATTCACGCAGATTTTTGCCGTCGGTCCAGGCCACCAGCTCCGGGCCGACACGGTAGGCGCGGATCACCGGCAAATAAACTTTTCGGCTGGCATCGGTGTCCAGGCCACGTTCGCGAGCGATTTGTTGGGCGCTGGTCTGTAAATCCTGATGTTGCAACTTCGGTAAATAACGTGCACCGACAATTAAACTCACCAGGCCAATTAAATAAGTTAACGCATACCCAAGGCTTAGATTATCCAGTGCTGTGGAGAGCTGTCCGCTTTCCATACCGGAATGGCGTAATGTGTCGCCAGCACCGACCAGAACCGGTGTCGATGTCATGGAGCCAGCCAACATACCGGCCGTCAGACCGATATCCCAGCCAAACAGCTTACCCAACCCTAAGGCGATCACCAGCGCACTGCTAACCATCACCAGAGCTAACATTAGGTAATTTTTCCCATCGCGGAAAAAAATGGAAAAAAAGTTGGGTCCAGCTTCGACCCCGACGCAGAAAATAAACAACATAAAGCCAAGATTAAGCGCGTCGGTGTTAATGCTGAAATGTTGTTGCCCTAATAGTAACGAGACGACTAAAACGCCAATGGAATTACCCAGTTGGATTGAACCAAGTCGTAATTTTCCTAGACATAGTCCAAGCGCAAGGACTACAAATAATAACAGAATGTAATTCCCATTTAACAATTCGGCGACGTTTATATTCACGGAGACTAACTTCTTGTTTACGAGTAAGCTGTTGAAAGAAATGGTAATTTAAGATAATGTTTTTACCTGAAATCAGGGCGCGGATTCATTCAGCGCACATAAGCAATAGTAAAGAAACAATATATTTTACTAGTGTAATCACATTAAGTACCAACGGCTATAAAAATTGCGTTGGCCTATATTAGCATGGAATGCGAAGCGGCTTTATCTTACTGAACGCCATAGTGGCGAAAATGTGTTCGATAGAGGCAGTGTCAGGAGGAGCGAGTGAAACATAAACAACGTTGGGCGGGGGCAATCTGCTGTTTTGTCCTCTTCATTGTAGTGTGCCTGTTCCTGGCGACGCAAATGAAAGGCGCTTTTCGGGCTGCCGGGCATCCTGAAATCGGCTTGCTGTTTTTCATTCTTCCTGGGGCGGTTGCCAGCTTTTTTTCGCAGCGTAGAGAAGTCCTTAAACCGCTGTTTGGCGCAATGCTGGCGGCACCGTGTTCTATGTTAATTATGCGTCTGTTTTTTTCACCAACACGCTCATTCTGGCAAGAGCTGGCATGGTTATTGAGCGCCGTATTCTGGTGTGCGTTGGGGGCGTTGTGTTTCTTGTTTATTAGTAGTTTGTTCAAGTCACAGCACAGAAAAAATCAATAAAGCCCTCAAACAGAGAGGGCTTATCCGGCAATCAGGCTTCAAGATTCTCTTTCACCCAGGCAGCAAAATCGGTATAGCCGCCGATGTGTTGCTGATCGACAAAAATCTGCGGTACGGTTTCTACTGGTTTACCCGCTTTCTGTTGTAAATCTTCTTTGCTAATCCCTTCTGCACGAATATCAACATACTGATATTCAAAGTCATCGCGTTCATTACTCAGTTTGTCTGCCAACTCTTTAGCACGCACGCAGTAAGGGCAACCCGGACGACCAAAAATAACGGTTTGCATTGTTTCTCTCCTCATCTGTTTATGTCCGCCATGATTACGCCAAAATTTATTCGCTGAAAGTAGGTTTAACCTGTTGCATTGATTGCTTAAAGCTATAACTGTTAAGCACAACGCAACGAAAGGTTTTAAAATAGCAATTCACTTTGCAGAGGGAAGCTTATGCGCGCGATCGGTAAATTACCTAAAAGCGTGTTGATACTGGAATTCATCGGCATGATGTTACTGGTGACGGCGCTGCTGTCGTTAAGCCATTACCTTTCGCTTCCGGTGCCGTTTTCGACGCCAGAGATACAAATTCTGATGATTTTTCTCGGTGTTTTGCTCATGCTTCCCGCTGCGGTGGTGGTTATTCTTCAGGTGGCAAAACGGCTTGCCCCACAACTGATGAACCGTCCACTGGAATCTTCACGTTCAGAAAGAGAAAAAGATAATGACGCCAACCATTGAACTTATTTGTGGCCATCGCTCCATTCGCCATTTCACTGATGACCGCATTTCTGAGGCGCAGCGTGAGGCGATTATCAACAGCGCCCGAGCGACTTCCAGTTCCAGTTTTTTGCAATGCAGTAGCATTATTCGCATTACCGATAGAACGCTGCGTGAAGAACTGGTAACGCTGACCGGGGGGCAAAAACACGTGGCGCAAGCGGCGGAGTTCTGGGTGTTCTGTGCCGACTTTAACCGTCATTTACAGATCTGTCCGGATGCACAACTTGGCCTGGCGGAACAACTGTTGCTCGGTGTCGTTGATACGGCAATGATGGCGCAAAATGCGTTAACTGCAGCGGAATCGCTGGGGTTGGGCGGAGTATATATTGGTGGACTGCGCAATAATATCGAAGCAGTGACAGAACTGCTGAAGTTACCAAAGCATGTTCTGCCGCTGTTCGGGCTGTGCCTTGGCTGGCCTGCGGATAACCCGGATCTCAAGCCGCGTTTACCCGCCTCTATTGTAGTGCATGAAAACAGCTATCAACCGCTGGATAAAGACGCTCTGGCGCAGTATGACGAGCAACTGGCAGAATATTATCTCACCCGTGGCAGCAATAATCGTCGGGATACCTGGAGCGACCATATTCGTCGGACGATTATAAAAGAAAGCCGTCCTTTTATTCTCGATTATTTGCATAAACAAGGTTGGGCGACGCGCTAAAACCGTAACGCCGATGTATTATACGCGGGCTTTTGACCAGGTCTGACAGAGAGGTGCAGGGTGAAAATTGCCATATTGTCCCGGGATGGAACGCTCTATTCGTGTAAGCGGCTGCGTGAAGCCGCTATACAGCGTGGTCACCTGGTTGAAATTTTCGATCCGCTTTCTTGCTATATGAACATTAATCCTGCGGCGTCTTCTATTCATTATAAAGGCCGCAAGCTACCCCATTTTGACGCGGTGATCCCACGCATTGGCACCGCCATTACCTTTTATGGGACGGCGGCGCTACGCCAGTTCGAAATGCTGGGGAGCTATCCGTTGAATGAATCGGTCGCGATTGCCCGTGCGCGTGACAAATTGCGCTCCATGCAACTGTTAGCGCGACAGGGCATTGACCTGCCTGTAACAGGCATGGCGCATTCGCCGGATGATACCAGCGACTTAATCGAGATGGTCGGTGGTGCGCCGCTGGTGGTCAAGTTGGTCGAAGGCACGCAGGGGATTGGAGTGGTGCTTGCGGAGACGCGTCAGGCAGCAGAAAGCGTAATTGACGCTTTTCGCGGTCTTAATGCGCATATTCTGGTGCAGGAATATATAAAAGAAGCAAAAGGCCGTGATATCCGTTGTCTGGTCGTTGGCGATGAAGTGGTCGCGGCAATTGAACGGCAGGCGAAAGAGGGCGATTTTCGCTCCAATTTGCATCGCGGAGGTGCGGCAAGCATTGCCAGTATTACCCCGCAGGAGCGTGAAATTGCCATAAAAGCCGCGCGAACGATGGCTCTGGATGTTGCTGGTGTGGATATTCTGCGTGCAAATCGCGGACCGTTAGTGATGGAGGTGAATGCGTCGCCCGGTCTGGAAGGAATAGAGAAAACCACCGGTATCGACATCGCGGGTAAAATGATCCGCTGGATTGAGCGCCACGCCACGGCAGAATATTGCTTAAAAACTGGTGGTTAGTCGCAATAACGTGACTGATCATGGTTTTGCCTGCGCTTTTTGCGTAAGCTGTGCCAGTCTTTTTATCGGAAGAGGTTGTACAAAATTATGACATCGCTGGTCGTTCCTGGTCTGGATACGTTGCGTCAATGGCTCGATGACCTGGGGATGAGTTTTTTTGAATGTGATAACTGTCAGGCGCTACATCTGCCGCATATGCAGAATTTCGACGGTGTCTTTGATGCCAAAATCGACCTGATTGATAACACGATCCTGTTTTCTGCCATGGCGGAAGTCAGACCTTCAGCCGTGTTGCCGCTGGCGGCGGATTTGTCGGCCATCAATGCCAGTTCGCTGACTGTGAAAGCATTTCTTGATATGCAGGATGATAATCTGCCAAAGCTGGTGGTTTGCCAGTCTTTATCCGTTATGCAGGGCGTAACCTATGAACAGTTTGCATGGTTCGTACGCCAGAGTGAAGAGCAGATTTCGATGGTCATCCTTGAAGCCAATGCCCATCAACTGCTGTTGCCGACTGACGATGAAGGGCAAAATAACGTTACCGAAAACTATTTCCTTCACTGATAACTCTTTTTGAGCACGCAGTCGCTGCCGCAGTGACTGCGCATTATAATATTTCCTGCTAAATTTAACCTTCCATTAAAGATTTTTTCACTTGCCTTATGCCGAATTTGCTTTATCACATAGAGCAAATGCGCATAAAAATTTGTTAAATACTGTTTTTTAATTACAGCTATAGTTTCAAACCCTGGCTAAAGTTATTCTTGCAAGGCTTTTATATAGCGAGCAATGCTGGCCGGGAGAGAGTTCTCTTTTCTTGCGCCGCGCCGATAAAAAATATGCACGTTTATTGCATATCTTTCAGTGTGACAACTTTTGTTCGTTTGTTAACGAACTTTCAGAAGGAAAGAGATATGACCGCCTTAAATAAAAAATGGCTATCGGGTCTGGTTGCAGGTGCTCTGATGGCCGTCTCTGTCGGCACGCTCGCGGCTGAACAAAAAACACTCCACATCTATAACTGGTCTGATTATATCGCTCCAGATACAGTGGCAAATTTTGAAAAAGAGACGGGTATAAAAGTCGTCTACGATGTTTTCGATTCCAACGAAGTATTGGAAGGCAAGTTAATGGCGGGGAGCACCGGCTTTGATCTTGTCGTTCCATCAGCCAGTTTTCTTGAACGCCAGTTGACTGCTGGTGTATTCCAGCCGTTGGATAAAAGCAAATTGCCAGAATGGAAGAATCTCGATCCAGAACTGCTGAAGCTGGTGGCAAAACACGATCCCGACAATAAATTTGCCATGCCGTATATGTGGGCGACCACAGGAATTGGCTACAACGTCGATAAAGTCAAAGCGGTACTGGGCGAAAACGCGCCAGTCGATAGCTGGGACTTGATCCTCAAACCTGAAAATCTGGAAAAACTGAAAAGCTGCGGAGTCTCGTTCCTCGATGCGCCGGAAGAAGTGTTTGCTACCGTGCTGAATTATCTCGGCAAAGATCCCAACAGCACCAAAGCGGATGATTACACTGGCCCGGCAACCGATCTGCTGTTAAAGCTGCGTCCAAATATTCGTTATTTCCATTCATCTCAATACATTAACGATCTGGCAAACGGCGATATTTGCGTCGCTATTGGCTGGGCGGGTGATGTGTGGCAGGCGTCAAACCGCGCGAAGGAAGCGAAGAATGGCGTGAATGTCTCGTTCTCGATTCCAAAAGAAGGGGCGATGGCATTCTTTGATGTATTCGCCATGCCTGCGGATGCCAAAAATAAAGACGAAGCGTATCAGTTCCTGAATTACCTGCTGCGTCCGGATGTCGTAGCGCATATCTCCGACCATGTGTTCTATGCTAACGCCAATAAAGCAGCCACGCCGCTGGTGAGTGCGGAAGTCCGTGATAACCCAGGAATTTACCCGCCTGCGGACGTTCGCGCCAAAATGTTCACACTACAAGTGCAGGATCCAAAAATAGATCGAGTGCGCACTCGCGCCTGGACCAAAGTGAAGAGCGGAAAATAATCTGCTGTTGTAGATGCCGGACGGGTGCACCACACCCGCCGGCAATTCGCACCATCATGGTGCGCTTGCACACATTCAATGCCGGAGAGCAGCCGTGAATGACGCTATCCCTCGCCCGCAGGCGAAAAGTCGTAAGTCGCTGACACCACTATTAGAAATCCGTAATTTGACCAAATCCTACGATGGTCAACATGCGGTCGATGATGTCAGTCTGACCATTTATAAAGGCGAAATCTTCGCGCTGCTGGGCGCATCCGGCTGTGGTAAATCCACGCTGTTACGTATGCTGGCAGGTTTTGAACAACCTTCTGCCGGGCAGATTATGCTTGATGGCGTCGACCTGTCACGGGTTCCTCCTTATCTACGCCCCATCAATATGATGTTTCAGTCTTACGCACTGTTTCCGCATATGACCGTGGAACAGAACATCGCCTTTGGCCTGAAGCAGGACAAATTGCCAAAAGCGGAAATTGCCAGCCGGGTCAACGAGATGCTCGGGCTGGTACATATGCAGGAGTTCGCCAAACGCAAACCGCATCAGCTTTCCGGTGGCCAACGCCAGCGTGTGGCCCTGGCCCGAAGCCTTGCCAAGCGCCCGAAACTATTACTGCTCGACGAGCCGATGGGCGCGCTGGATAAAAAGCTGCGTGACCGGATGCAGCTTGAAGTGGTGGATATTCTGGAGCGTGTCGGCGTGACCTGCGTAATGGTTACTCACGATCAGGAAGAGGCGATGACTATGGCGGGGCGTATCGCCATTATGAATCGCGGTAAATTTGTTCAGATTGGCGAGCCGGAAGAGATTTACGAGCATCCGACTACCCGCTACAGCGCCGAGTTTATTGGTTCAGTCAACGTCTTTGAAGGGCTACTAAAAGAGCGTCAGGAAGACGGCCTGTTGCTCGATTCACCGGGGCTGGTCCATCCGCTGAAAGTCGATCCGCTGGCGTCAGTGGTCGATAACGTGCCGGTACATGTGGCGCTGCGACCGGAAAAAATCATGCTTTGCGAGGAGCCGCCCGCCAATGGTTGTAACTTCGCGGTGGGGGAGGTGATACACATTGCCTATCTCGGCGATCTTTCGGTGTATCACGTTCGTCTGAAAAGCGGGCAGATGATTAGCGCCCAGCTACAAAACGCGCATCGTCACCGCAAAGGGCTACCGACCTGGGGTGATGAAGTTCGTTTATGTTGGGAAGTGGACAGTTGTGTGGTGCTGACGGTTTAAGGAGCAAAGATGAGTACACTTGAACCTCCTGTCCAGCCGGGCGGGTTAAAACAGTGGCTTACGCAGTGGCAGATGAAGCACGGGCGCAAACTGGTCATTGCGTTGCCATATATCTGGTTGATCTTGCTGTTTCTGCTGCCATTTCTGATTGTCTTTAAAATAAGCCTGGCGGAGATGGCGCGCGCCATTCCACCTTATACCGAACTGATGGAGTGGGCTGACGGGCAACTGTCCATCACCCTTAATTTCGGTAATTTCCTGCAACTGACCGACGATCCGCTCTATTTCGATGCTTATCTCCAGTCGTTACAGGTGGCGGCGATTTCGACATTTTGCTGTTTACTGATCGGCTACCCGCTGGCGTGGGCGGTGGCGCACAGTAAACCCTCGACCCGCAATATCTTATTGCTGCTGGTGATCCTGCCGTCGTGGACCTCGTTTCTGATCCGCGTTTATGCCTGGATGGGAATATTAAAAAACAATGGTGTGCTGAATAACTTCCTGCTGTGGCTGGGCGTTATCGATCAACCGCTGACCATTCTGCATACCAACCTGGCGGTATATATTGGCATTGTTTACGCCTATGTGCCGTTTATGGTGCTGCCGATCTACACCGCGTTGATTCGTATTGATTATTCGCTGGTGGAAGCGGCGCTGGATCTCGGTGCACGACCGCTGAAAACGTTCTTTACTGTGATCGTGCCGCTGACTAAAGGTGGGATTATTGCCGGGTCGATGCTGGTGTTTATCCCGGCCGTGGGCGAGTTTGTGATCCCGGAACTGCTCGGCGGTCCGGATAGCATCATGATCGGGCGCGTGCTGTGGCAGGAGTTCTTCAACAACCGTGACTGGCCAGTAGCCTCTGCAGTGGCGATTATCATGTTGTTGTTGCTAATCGTGCCTATTATGTGGTTCCACAAGTATCAGCAAAAAAGTGTGGGAGAACACGGATGAATAATTTACCGGTCGTTCGTTCGCCCTGGCGGATTGTGATTTTGCTGCTGGGCTTCACCTTTCTTTATGCGCCAATGCTGATGCTGGTTATCTATTCATTTAACAGCTCGAAGCTGGTGACGGTGTGGGCGGGCTGGTCAACGCGTTGGTACGGTGAGTTATTGCGCGATGACGCAATGATGAGTGCAGTTGGTTTAAGTCTGACAATTGCGGCCTGTGCGGCGACGGCGGCGGCGATCCTCGGGACAATTGCGGCGGTGGTGCTGGTGCGCTTTGGCAGGTTTCGCGGATCAAATGGTTTTGCCTTTATGATCACCGCGCCGCTGGTAATGCCAGATGTGATCACGGGATTGTCGCTGTTATTGTTATTCGTCGCGCTTGCTCATGCCATTGGCTGGCCTGCGGACCGCGGTATGCTCACCATCTGGCTGGCGCATGTCACTTTCTGTACGGCTTATGTGGCAGTCGTTATTTCGTCGCGCCTGCGGGAACTTGATCGCTCGATAGAAGAAGCGGCGATGGATCTCGGTGCGATGCCGCTGAAAGTGTTTTTCGTCATTACGCTACCGATGATCATGCCCGCGATTATTTCTGGCTGGTTACTGGCTTTTACTTTGTCGCTTGATGATCTGGTGATTGCCAGCTTTGTTTCCGGCCCGGGAGCCACGACGTTACCGATGCTGGTCTTCTCCAGCGTGCGGATGGGGGTGAATCCAGAAATTAACGCACTTGCAACGTTAATTCTCGGTGCGGTCGGAATTGTCGGATTTATCGCCTGGTATCTGATGGCGCGTGCAGAAAAGCAGCGGATACGTGATATCCAGCGTGCAAGACGTGGCTGAAGACACTAAAATTTGCCAACCTGGCTACATAATGCCGCGCATGTCGCGGCATTGTTTTCATGGAAGACGAACCGTTGGGATTTTTTAAGAAAACATCTTCATCACATGCTCGCCTGAATGTGCCTGCGCTGGTGCAGGTGGCGGCGCTCGCCATTATTATGATCCGTGGCCTCGACGTGTTGATGATTTTCAATACATTAGGCGTGCGCGGTATTGGCGAGTTCATTCATCGCAGCGTACAAACCTGGAGTTTAACGCTGGTCTTTTTAAGCAGTCTGGCGCTGGTTTTTATTGAGATCTGGTGTGCGTTTTCGCTGGTGAAAGGGCGTCGCTGGGCGCGCTGGCTGTATCTGCTGACACAAATCACGGCCGCCAGTTATTTGTGGGCTGCTTCGCTGGGTTATGGTTATCCGGAGTTGTTCAGCATTCCCGGTGAATCAAAACGTGAAATCTTCCATAGCCTGATGCTGCAGAAGTTGCCGGATATGCTCATCCTGATGCTGCTGTTCGTTCCCTCGACCAGTCGGCGGTTCTTCCAGTTGCAATAATGTGTATAATCGTCGCCCCTGATGATGTGAAGGTCAATGTATGCAGTGCGCACTTTACGACGCGGGTCGCTGTCGTTCCTGTCAGTGGATAACGCAGCCGATTCCACAGCAACTCTCCGCTAAAACCGCCGATCTTAAGAATCTGCTGGCCGATTTTCCGGTTGAGGAATGGTGCGCGCCGATGTCTGGCCCGGAACAAGGGTTTCGTAATAAAGCCAAAATGGTGGTGAGTGGCAGCGTTGAAAAACCACTGCTCGGAATGCTGCATCGCGACGGCACGCCGGAAGATCTTTGCGATTGCCCGCTTTATCCTGCCTCATTTGCGCCCGTTTTTGCGGTGCTAAAACCGTTTATCGCCCGTGCGGGGTTAACGCCCTACAACGTGGCGCGTAAGCGTGGCGAACTGAAATACATTCTGCTGACCGAAAGCCAGAGTGATGGCGGCATGATGCTGCGCTTTGTACTGCGTTCTGAAACCAAACTGGCACAACTGCGTAAGGCATTGCCGTGGTTACAGGCACAATTGCCGCAGCTGAAAGTCATTACCGTCAATATTCAGCCGGTACATATGGCGATTATGGAAGGGGAGACGGAGATCTACCTGACGGAACAACAGTCGCTGGCAGAGCGTTTTAACGATGTGCCGCTGTGGATCCGCCCGCAAAGTTTCTTCCAGACTAATCCGGCGGTCGCCAGCCAGCTGTATGCCACCGCGCGCGACTGGGTACGGCAGCTGCCGGTCAAACATATGTGGGATCTGTTCTGCGGCGTGGGGGGCTTTGGTTTACACTGCGCGACGACTGACATGCAGTTAACCGGGATCGAAATTGCGCCAGAAGCCATTGCCTGTGCGAAGCAGTCAGCCTCTGAACTGGGCTTAACGCGTCTGCAATTTCAGGCGCTGGATTCCACTCAGTTTGCCACCGCTCAGGGAGAGGTGCCGGAGCTGGTGCTGGTTAACCCGCCGCGCCGCGGCATTGGTAAACCGCTGTGTGATTATCTCGCAACGATGGCACCGCGTTTTATTATCTACTCCAGCTGTAATGCTCAAACGATGGCGAAAGATATTCGCGAACTGCCTGGTTATCGCATTGAACGGGTACAGCTTTTTGATATGTTCCCGCACACCGCGCACTATGAAGTGCTGACGCTGCTGGTGAAACAATAAAAAAGCCGCGGCTGCGGCTTCAGATTGCTGATCAGGTGCGCTTTGTTCATGCCGGATGCGGCGTGAACGCCTTATCCGGCCTACAAAATCATGCTAAATCAATACATTGCAGAGTTGATGTGGGCCGGATAAGCGCAGCGCATCAGGCAATCTTACTTTTGTCATCAGTCTCAATTACTGTGGGAACCACTGGTCATTGATTTTCTGATACGTGCCGTCAGCTTTAATTGCTGCCAGCGCGTTATTCAGTTTTTCCAGCAGAGCTTTGTTATCCGGACGTACAGCGATACCAAGGCCGGTGCCGAAGTATTGCGGATCGGTCACTTTTTCAGTAGCAACGCCCAGTTGCGGATTGGTTTTCAGCCATTCGTTCACCACCGCGGTGTCACCAAATACCCCATCAATACGGCCATTTTTCAGATCGATAAAGGCATTCTGATAACTGTCATAGGAGACAGTTTTCACTTCCGGGTGCTGATCCTGAATATATTTCTGGTGCGTGGTGCCGTTTTCCATCCCAATGCGTTTGCCTTTCAGGTCGGCAAACGTTTTGTAGGTATCTTTTTTGGCAATCACGACGGCTGAGTTTTCATAGTAGGGCGTGGTAAACGATACCTGCTTGCTACGCTCCGGCGTGATATCCATACCGGAGATTACGGCGTCATATTTTCTGAATTTCAGCGACGGGATCAGGCTGTCGAACGCGTGATTAGTAAAAGTACATTCTGCCTGCATTTGTTTGCACAAGGCTTTTGCCAGGTCGATATCAAAGCCGACAATCTGGTTATTGGCATCCATCGACTCGAACGGAGGATAGGTCGCTGATACGCCAAAATTGATTTTCTCTGCGGCAGAAGCACCGAAAGTAAAGGAAGCAAGTAATGCGGCAAGAACTAACTTTTTCATGATGGAACTCCCGTCTGTCAATCTTATGATTTTTGGCCGTGTCTGCGGCATGGGATAACAATGCCACTAAGTGAATTTATATGCAATAAATATGATTAAATAATTTCTGTTGAATAAAAAAGACGGACAACTTAGTGGGTTGCCCGTCTTCATTATAAGAATTTATGCATTATGTGGGTTCTGTGCAGGTGTCTGATGCGACGCTGGCGCGTCTTATCAGACCTACAAAACCGTACGCAACTACATTAATTCCGTCGCTCAAACGCCAGCGCTTTACGCTCGATCAAACGCATCATCAGCGTCAGCAGGCCGTTAACGATCAGGTAAATAATCCCCGCCGCGCCAAATACCATCACATCGTAGGTGCGTCCGTACAGCAACTGGCTGTAACCCATCACTTCCATCAACGTAATGGTGTATGCCAGAGAGGTACTTTTGAACACCAGCACCACTTCGTTGGAATACGAAGAGAGCGAGCGTTTAAAGGCATACGGCAGCAGGATCGCCAGCGTGTCTCTTTTGCTCATTCCCAGAGCGCTACAGGACTGCCATTGACCTTCCGGGATCGCGCGGATCGCGCCGTAAAACAGTTGCGTGGTATACGCCGCACTGTTCAGCGACAACGCAATCAGTGCACATAACCACGGTTCTGACAGCAAATGCCACAGTGCCGGATACTCCTGCAACGTCGGGAATTGGCCCGGCCCGTAATAAATCAGGAAGATCTGCACCAACAGCGGCGTACCAGTAAACAGCGTGATATAACCCCGCACCAGCCACACCAGCACCGGCGTTTTCAGCGTCAGGATAATGGTAAAAATCAACGCCAGAATCAGCGCCACAATCAGCGAGGCAACGGTTAGCGTCAGGCTGGTGTGCAGCCCTTTCATCAGTTCGGGTAAATACTCAAACATTAGCCAGGCCTCCGCTCAAAACGTGTCGCGCGCAGGTCAATGCGTTTGAGAATGTACTGACTCAATAGAGTAATCACCAGGTAAATCGCCGCCGCCACAATGTACCAGGTAAATGGTTCCTGGGTACGGGTAGCGATGCTTTTGGTTTGTAGCATTAAATCATTCACACTAATCAAACTGACCAGCGCGGTATCTTTCAGCAGCACCAGCCACTGGTTACCGAGGCCAGGCAACGCATGACGCCACATCTGCGGCATCACCAGACGGAAAAAGATAGCCGATTTCGACAGCCCCAGCGCCTGACCCGATTC
This sequence comes from Escherichia sp. E10V10, assembly GCF_004211985.1. Lineage (NCBI taxonomy): Bacteria > Pseudomonadati > Pseudomonadota > Gammaproteobacteria > Enterobacterales > Enterobacteriaceae > Escherichia > Escherichia sp. E10V10. The sequence continues at coordinate 110,128 of NZ_RHJO01000004.1, forward strand.
CCACTGACCCACCGGCACAGCTTTCAGTGCGCCACGCAGAGTTTGCGAAGCATAGGCGGCATACAGCAGCGACAGAGCGATAACACCACAAAGGAACGGGCTAACGTCGAAGTTCTCAATGTCCATCTGCACCGGGATCTGCACGAACCCAAGATTGATGGTGAAGCCATCCGCAAGTGTCAGCAGCAGCTGCGAGGAGCCAAAATAGATAAACAGCACCACCAGAATTTCTGGCAGGCCGCGCAGAACCGTCACCAGCGCTGAACCTGCCCACGCGACAGGACGCCATTTTGCCGACTCCCACACCGCAAAGAACATCGCCAGCGCCAGCCCGACAATCAATGCACAAACGGCAAGGCCGACGGTCATCCCGGCGGCGCTTGCTAAAGGGAAAAATTCATTCATCAGGAATTACTTCTGGAACCATTTGTTGTAGATGGTTTCGTAAGTGCCATCTTTCTTCACTTTTTCCAGCGCAGTGTTGAGTTTCTGCTGCAGCTCAGTGTTGCCCTGACGTACCGCGATGCCGAGGCCAGTACCGAAGTAATCTTTATCGGTCACTTTTTCGCCCACTGCCGCCAGTTTCGGATTGTCTTTCAGCCATTCGGTGACCACCGCGGTGTCTCCGAAGACGCCGTCGATACGACCGTTTTGCAGATCCAGTTTCGCATTCTGGTAGCTGTCATACGGCACGGTAGTGATTTCCGGATGCTTATCCATAATGAACTTCTGGTGCGTCGTCCCGTTCTGAACGCCGACTTTTTTGCCTTTCAGCTGATCAACGCTGGTGTATTTACCCTGCTGACCCACAAACAGCGCGGAGTTGTCATAGTAGGGCGTGGTAAACAGCACCTGCTTTTCACGCTCCGGGGTGATATCCATCCCGGCCATCACTGCTTCTACGCGACGGAATTTCAAGCTTGGGATCAGGCTGTCAAACGCCTGGTTAGAGAAAGTGCAGGTTGCATCAATCTCTTTACACAGCGCCTGTGCCAGGTCGACGTCAAAACCGACGATCTGGTTATTCGCATCCATCGATTCAAACGGAGGATAAGAGGCTTCGGTAGCAAAACGAATGGTTTCGGCAGCTGTGGCGGAAAGACTAAAACCTGCAATTAGCGCGGCAATCAGAACTTTTTTCATTGTTGTTATCCCGAATCTTAGTGAGAGAGATAGTTTTTAAATGCTTCGGTTTGCGGCTCGGTAAAGCAGCTCGCATCGCCTTGTTCTACAATGTGACCGTTTTCCATATACACCACACGGCTGGCGGTTTTACGCGCCACTTCAACTTCGTGGGTGACGATCACCTGGGTAATATTCGTTTCCGCCAGCTCACGAATAATGCTGACGATTTGTGCGGTAATTTCCGGATCCAGCGCGGCGGTCGGTTCATCAAACAGCAGTACCTGCGGTTCCATCATCAGCGCGCGGGCGATAGCGACACGTTGCTGCTGACCACCAGAAAGGTGCAGCGGGTAACGATCGCTATAAGGTTTGAGACGCAGACGTTCCAGCAGTTTTTCTGCACGGGACAGCGCCTGATCTTTACTCAACCCCAGCACGCGGCAGGGCGCTTCAATCAGGTTTTGCTGTACCGTCAGATGCGGCCATAGATTGTATTGCTGAAACACCATCCCGACGTTACGACGCAGCTCGCGGATCGCTTTGTCAGATGGCGTTTTAGTGAAATCGAAATGGTTGCCTGCGATGTTGAGCGTACCGGAGCGCGGCATCTCTAGCAGATTGAGTACACGCAGCAGCGAGCTTTTCCCCGCGCCGCTGGGGCCAAGTAACACCAGCGTTTCGCCTTGCGGACAATCCAGCGTGATATCGAACAGCGCCTGATGCGCGCCGTAGAAGCAATTAATGCCGTTTAATTGAATACTCATTGACACTCGTATACTGGCAGTCGGATAGCTATTGAAGTCGAAGATAGTACCTTTGACAGAATAATTATGCAATATTTCTGCTTTAAAAGTTAAAAGCAAAGCGCATTATTCAATAAACATAGCACAAAATAACGGCGGCGAAGGGCGGCGAGCATAAATGTCGGCATTCTTCACAGAATGCCAGACAATTTATGGGGGTTATCGTTTAATCAGGGTTTTAGCGGTTCTCTACGGACTGGCGCAGAGTGCCGGCAGGTGCGTGTACGCTGCCACCTAAATAGCGCACATCGTCGATCACCCAACACTGTCCTTCCTGAATCATCAACACTTCATCCTGCCAGCTCTGGTCGCCTTGTTTCAGATTCACCCGCAGCGGAATATTGCGCGCATCGCGATTTGGGATGGTCGAGGCGCTGGCAACTTGTGCGCTGTCAGGCAAAGTGGTGCGACTGGAGAACGGATCGCTGCTTAATAATTCGCGATGGCTGTTATCGCGGCTGGCATTGCTCAGTAGAGTTGCCAGTTTGTCACTTAAATATGGACGCAGAGCGGTAATGTCGTTACTGCGGTGCGAAATGCGGTAGTCATAAAACTGCTGGGCCACGCTGTCAGGTCCGCCCTGAACGCAAGATCCCGTACGGGGGCCATTATCTTTATAGGCAGGCGTGACGGTGGTACAAGCACTGAGTAACAGTGCGCAAGGGATAAGCATAGTCAATTTGCTGTAGCGCATAATGATTTCCTTATAAGCGAACACCTTGAAAGCGTTCTACGATAATAATGATATCCTTTCAATAATAGCGTATCAGTCCGATAATGCTTTGAAGATCGAAGGCTTAGCAAACAAGGAGATCGATCATGCAATTTTCCACAACCCCAACACTTGAAGGCCAGACCATCGTTGAATATTGCGGCGTGGTGACCGGCGAAGCGATTTTAGGCGCTAACATTTTTCGCGATTTCTTTGCGGGGATCCGCGATATCGTTGGCGGACGTTCCGGTGCGTATGAAAAAGAACTGCGTAAAGCGCGGGAGATAGCCTTTGAGGAACTTGGTGAGCAGGCGCGAGCGCTGGGGGCTGACGCCGTGGTCGGCATTGATATCGACTACGAAACGGTCGGGCAAAACGGCAGTATGCTGATGGTTAGCGTCAGCGGAACGGCGGTGAAAACGCGTCGATGAGCAGAGTCTTCTGGCTGGTTGCCGCCGCTTTGTTCCTGGCTGGGTGTGCAGGTGAAAAAGGCATTGTCGAGAAAGGGGGATACCAGCTTGATACCCGACGCCAGGCGCAGGCGGCGTATCCGCGCATTAAAGTGCTGGTGATCCACTACACCGCAGAGGACTTTGATACGTCACTGGCGACACTGACCGATAAGCACGTAAGTTCGCATTATCTGGTTCCTGCCGAGCCACCACTTTACAACGGCAAGCCGCGTATCTGGCAACTGGTACCGGAACAGGAACTGGCCTGGCATGCGGGGATTAGCGCCTGGCGCGGGGCAACGCGCCTTAACGACACCTCTATTGGCATTGAGCTGGAAAATCGTGGCTGGAAAACATCAGCGGGGGTGAAATATTTTGCCCCGTTTGAACCGACACAAATTCAGGCGCTTATTCCACTGGCGAAGGATATTATCGCCCGCTATCACATCAAACCGGAAAACGTAGTGGCTCATGCAGATATTGCGCCGCAGCGCAAAGATGATCCCGGGCCATTATTTCCGTGGCAGCAACTGGCACAAGAGGGGATTGGTGCCTGGCCTGATGCACAGCGGGTGAACTTTTATCTTGCCGGGCGCGCGCCGCACACACCGGTAGATACCGCCTCATTGCTGGAACTGTTGGCCCGTTACGGCTATGACGTGAAACCAGAAATGACTCCTGGCGAACAGCAACGAGTGATTATGGCGTTCCAGATGCACTTCCGCCCGACGTTATATAACGGCGAAGCGGATGCAGAAACTCTGGCAATTGCACAAGCGTTGCTGGAGAAATACGGTCAGGATTAGCGCGGCAGTTTTCCGTGGTCGCGTAACCAGGCGGCAGTTTTCTCGATCCCTTCATCCAGCGTGATGACAGGCTGATAACCTAACTCTTCCTGTGCACGCGTAATATCCAGCGTAAAGTCAAAATTCAACTTAGAGACGCCGTAGTGGGTTAGCGGCGGCTCTTTCGCTGACTTGCGGCCTAAACGCTCCATGCTGCGGGCGATCATATCCAGCATCGGGTAGGGAATTGAACGAATACGGCAATCAATATTCAGTTCGTCGATGAGCTTCTGCACGATGCTGCGCAGTGTACGATGCTCACCATTGGTAATGTTGTATGCCCTGCCGGACGGCAGTTTGTCGCAGTTTTCCTGGCTCGCCAGCCACATGGCATGCACGGCATTTTCGTAGTAGGTCATATCGACCAGCGCACTGCCGCCGTGCGGTAACAGAATGCTGCCGTAGTGGTGCATCATATGCGCCAGGCGGGGGATGAACACTTTATCGTGCGGTCCGAACAGACTCTGTGGGCGCAGAATAGTAAAGCGCGTTTGTGGATTCGCCTGCGAAAGCATATTAATCACTTCTTCGCTGGCAGCTTTGCTGCGGGCAAACTCGTTAGCGAAGCGGTGAGGGCGAAAATCTTCTTTAATATCGCGATGATGGTGATAATCGAAGTACAGGGAGGGGGAAGAGATATGAATAAAGTTACGCACTCCCCAGGCAACAGCCCATTCGCCCAGGCGACGCGTAGCGCGAACGTTGGCCAGATCGAAAGCCTGCTGCGTTCCCCACGGCGAAGTAAAGCTGGAGCAGTGCCACAGCGTATCAATGCCTGCGAGCATCACTTTAGCCTGCGATGAGACAAGTTCGGTCAGATCCGCCCGGACAAACTCTGCGCCCAGTTTTTCCAGCAATTTGCCCATCGCTTCGTTGCGACCGGTCGCTCTCACGCTGATGCCTTTCTGGCATAAAAATTCAACCGCGTTTCGACCTAAGCCGCTGGTAGCGCCGGTAACCAGTACCTTCATATCATTCCACTGTTGTTGATAAGTCGACGTGCGCATTCTTTCGTGATTTCCCCCTTGATGCAATGGGAAACATGAAAGAATCACGCAGGTTTTTTTCGATTAATCTGTGATTTGTTCTGCAAGTCTGGCGATTCGTTTTGCCATGCCGCGAAAAATAAACAGATGTGCAGGGATCATGAAAAGCCAGTAAAACAAGCCTGGCATGCCGTGCGGATGCCAGAAAGCGCGAACGTCTATGGTGCGGTAGTCGCCTTTATCTTCCAGCGTAAAACAAAGCCGCCCCAGTCCCGGTGCTTTCATACCAAATAACAACGTAAGTTGTTTTTCCGCTTCAACGACAATCACTTTCCAGCTATCTACCGCATCTCCCGTCTGCAAATATTCCCGCTCAGGGCGACCTTTCGCCAGTTTATGACCGATCGCGCGGTCCATCAGCGCACGGGTCTGCCACAAAATATTGCCAAAGAAATAACGTTCTTTACCGCCGATTTGATTGACTACCCGCCATAGCGCCTGAAGGCTGGCGGATGTTTTAACCGTAAAACCGGCTTGTTTAGCGAAGTAACCGTATTCCGGTCGCCAGCGAGCAAAAGCCTGCGCGTCATATCCCCAGTCGCTGGAGTTGACCAGTTTTTCTTCCTCTTTCAATGTGCGACGTACCGCATCATCGAAAGCGATCAGCGGTTGTGGAATGAGTGCACGTAACGCGGTGTCATCTGCCAGCAGATCGTGTTTCAGCCCCTGAATCAACGCTTTGGCGGTGGTGGGCGGTACGGACGTAATCACATTGAGAAACCACACCGAAATCCAGCGGGTCGGAAAGGGGATGGGGATCAACCAGCGGCGCTTACCGCTTACGGTCATAAAATGTTCAAATTGTTGTTGATAACTGAGCACCTCTGGCCCAGCGGCTTCGAAGACCCGATGTTCGCAGGCCGGATGATCTAACAGCGCCACCAGATAGTGCAGCAGGTTTTCCAGCGCAATAGGCGTGGTGCGTGAACGGACCCAGCGTGGTGGTGTTAACACTGGCAGGTTGTAAACCATATCGCGCATCACTTCGAACGCTGCAGAACCTGCACCAACGATAATTCCGGCCCGCAGTTCGGTCACTGGTACATTCGCTTCACGAAGAATGTCCGCCGTGGCCTGACGAGCACGCAGATGGTCCGACTGCTCATGTGGTGGAGCCTGCAACGAACTGAGAAAGATGACTTGCTTAACTGGCACTTCGCGTAGCGCATCGCGGACGTTGAGAGCCACCTGCCGCTCCTGAGCGATAAAATCGCCGCCTTCGCCCATGCTATGCACCAGAAAATAGACCGTATCGATATCCTGCAACAGGGCCGGAAGATTATCCGGCCAGCTGAGATCGACTTTATGGCAACTGACGTTTGCCAGTTGCAGCTTTGCAAGCCTGTCGACATGACGTGCCGCCGCCAGGATCTGATGCCCTTGCTGGCTGAGCGTGCGCACCAGATGCTGACCAATGTAGCCACTGGCACCGAGAACTAAAATGCGTTGCGGCACGTCTCCCTCCTTAACGCGCCAGGAATGCGCGCCAGTGGGCGGCGACTTCCGCCAGCTGAGCGCGCGAGACGTCGAGATGCGTCACCAGGCGGACAATCGGCGAGGCGTTAATCAGTACGTTTCTCGCTTTCATGTATTCGCCTAACGCGGCAGCATTTTCTTCCCCGACGCGAACAAACAGCATATTGGTGTCCTGACGCATCACATCTGCGCCTGCTTCACGCAGCTGCTCCGCCATCCAGGCGGCGTTATCGTGGTCTTCCTGCAAGCGTGCGACGTTATTTTTCAGCGCATACATCCCGGCGGCTGCCAGAATCCCGGACTGGCGCATCCCGCCACCTGTCATTTTCCGCCAGCGAATGGCACGTTTAATGTAGTCACGGTTACCGACCAGTAACGAACCGACTGGCGTACCAAGACCTTTCGACAGACAAATGGTGAACGAATCACAATATTGCGTGATCTCTTTTAGTTCGCAGCCATAAGCCACGATGGCGTTAAAGATGCGCGCACCGTCAACATGCAGCGCCAGATTGCGCTCACGGGTAAATTCCCATGCTTCTTTCAGGTATTCACGCGGCAGCACTTTGCCGTTGTGGGTGTTTTCGAGACTGAGCAATTTGGTGCGGGCGAAGTGAATATCGTCGGGTTTGATTTTCATCGCCACTTTATCCAGCGGTAACGTGCCGTTGGCGTCAGCATCGATGGGTTGCGGTTGAATACTGCCCAGCACTGCTGCGCCACCGGCTTCAAACAGATAGTTATGTGCGGCCTGACCGACAATATACTCTTCGCCGCGTTCGCAGTGACTGAGCAGAGCGACCAGGTTGGCCTGAGTGCCGGTAGGCAGAAAAATGGCGGCTTCTTTACCGGAAAGCTCTGCTGCATAGTCCTGCAGAGCATTAACGGTAGGGTCGTCTCCGTAAACGTCGTCCCCAACCGGGGCGGCCATCATCGCTTCGAGCATGGCGCGGCTCGGTCGGGTAACGGTATCACTGCGTAAATCAATCATGGCATGTCCTTATTATGACGGGAAATGCCACCCTTTTTACCTTAGCCAGTTCGTTTTCGCCAGTTCGATTACTTCATCGCCGCGTCCACTGATGATTGCGCGCAGCATATACAGACTAAAACCTTTTGCCTGTTCGAGTTTGATCTGCGGCGGAATGGCTAATTCTTCTTTGGCAACCACCACATCCACCAGCACCGGACCGTCGATGGAGAAAGCGCGTTGCAGGGCTTCATCGACTTCAGCGGCTTTTTCCACGCGAATACCCGTAATGCCGCACGCTTCGGCAATGCGGGCAAAGTTGGTGTCGTGTAGTTCGGTGCCGTCAGTCAAATAACCACCAGCTTTCATCTCCATCGCCACAAAGCCCAGTACGCTGTTGTTAAAGACGATAATTTTCACCGGCAGCTTCATCTGCACTACCGAGAGGAAATCGCCCATCAACATGCTAAAACCGCCATCGCCGCACATGGCGACCACCTGGCGTTCTGGCTCGCTTGCCTGCGCGCCCAGCGCCTGCGGCATGGCGTTAGCCATCGAACCGTGGTTAAACGAACCTAACAAGCGACGCTTGCCGTTCATTTTCAGATAACGTGCCGCCCATACCGTAGGTGTGCCAACGTCACAGGTAAAGATGGCGTCATCGGCGGCAAAGTGACTAATTTGCTGCGCCAGATATTGCGGGTGAATGGCTTTCTCGCTCGGTTTTGCTAAATCATCCAGCCCTTTGCGGGCGTCGCGGTAATCTTCCAGCGCTTTATCCAGAAACTTGCGATCGGTTTTTTCTTCCACCAGTGGCAGCAATGCGCGCAGGGTTGATTTGATATCGCCGACCAGCGCCATATCTACCTTGCTATGCGCGCCGATGCTGGCTGGGTTGATATCAATCTGAATAATTTTGGCATCGGTCGGGTAGAAGGCGCGGTAGGGGAACTGAGTGCCGAGCAGTACTAAGGTGTCGGCGTTCATCATAGTGTGAAAACCTGACGAGAAGCCGATTAACCCGGTCATTCCGACATCATACGGATTATCGTATTCGACATGTTCTTTACCGCGCAGGGCATGAATAATAGGTGCTTTAATTTTCCCGGCAAACTCAACTAACTCTTTATGCGCCCCCGCGCAGCCGCTACCACACATCAGGGCGATATTGCTGGAGTAACGCAGCAGTTGCGCCAGTTTGCGTAACTCTTCTTCTTCCGGTGTTATGACTGGCTGTGGTGCATGATACCAGTGCGTGGTTGCCCCTTCTGGCGCAGGTTTTAACGCCACGTCGCCCGGTAACACGACAACGGAAACGCCACGGTTTAGCACCGCTTTGCGCATGGCAATCGCCAGCACTTGTGGGATCTGCTCCGGGCTGGAAACCAGCTCGCAATAGTGACTACATTCGCGGAATAACTCTTGCGGGTGGGTTTCCTGGAAATAGCCGCTGCCAATTTCGCTGGAAGGGATATGGGCGGCAATCGCCAGTACCGGAACGTGATTACGGTGGCAATCGAACAGGCCGTTGATTAAGTGCAGGTTGCCGGGGCCGCACGATCCGGCACAGACCGCCAGTTCTCCTGAAAGTTGTGCTTCAGCGCCAGCGGCAAACGCCGCCACTTCTTCATGTCGGGTGGACATCCACTCGATGGTGCCCATGCGATTAAGACTGTCGCTAAGACCGTTCAGAGAGTCGCCCGTGACTCCCCAGATGCGTTTCACGCCTGCCGATTCGAGTGTTTTGGCGATATAAGCTGCAACCGTTTGTTTCATGGTTTTCCGTCTCCTGAATGTGATAACGGTAACAAGTTTAGTTCATCTGACGGAGGGGGAAGGGATGGGAGAAAAAGGAGGCACTAACGGTTAAACAGCCCGATGACAGGAATATCATCGGGCATAAGGTGATTACGCGAGAACCAAATCCCCCTGCGGATGGCAGGAGCAGGCCAGTACGTAACCTTCGGCGATTTCGGCGTCGGTCAGCGTCATTGTGCTGCTCACCGTATATTCACCGGAAACCACTTTTGTCTTACAGCAGCCGCAAACACCCGCGCGGCAGGCGGCGACAACCGGAACTTTATTGCTTTCCAGCGCCTCCAGCAGCGTGGTGCCAACCGGAGCGTAAAATTCTTGCGCCGGTTGCAGTTTGGTGAATTTCAGACCGCTGGTCGCCGCTTCCGCCACTGGCGTAAAGAATTTCTCTTTAAAGAAACGCGTCACGCCGAGCGCCTTCACTTCCTGTTCCACCCAATCCATATACGGTGCCGGACCACAAGTCATCACGGTACGTGAGGCTAAATCAGGAACGCTTGCCAGCAGTTCACGAGTCAGGCGTCCGGCAACGAACCCCTCGGTAACGTTATTTTCCGCCACCAGTGTTACCGGATAATGACGCCACTCATCGGAGAAAATAACATCCTGCGGCGTACGCACGTTGTAGATCACCTGCACATCGGCCTGTGGACGGTTCTTCGCCAGCCAGCGACGCATCGACATAATCGGTGTGACGCCGCAGCCTGCCGCCAGCAACAGGAATTTATCTTCTGCTTTATCGTCGCAGGTAAATTCCCCCATCGCGTCCGAAAGCCAGAGATAATCACCGCGTTTTACATCGCGCGTCAGCCACTGGGAGCCGACACCGTCATCAATCCGCCGCACGGTCAGGGTGATATATTCACTCACGCCTGGCGTGGAGGAAATGGTGTATGCACGCAGCGTTTCCGCTGAGTTTCGCACGCTGACCAGTGCATATTGCCCGGCGCGATATGGGTAGTAATCGTGGCAAATCAGGGAAATCGTCCACACATCCGGCGTTTCTTGCGTAATGTGATGAACCTGCATCCGCCACGGGCATTGATTCGTTGGCATCGTCATCGACAAACTCCTTACGCGCTCAACAGTTGCTTCATGTCTTCTTCAACAGTGGTGATAGAACGCAGGCCGAATTTCTCGTTCAGCACCGCCAGCAGGTCTGGTGTCAGGAAACCAGGTGCAGTCGGGCCGGTGACGATATTTTTCACACCCAGAGAAAGCAGCGTCAGCAGAATGACAATCGCTTTCTGTTCAAACCAGGAGAGCACCAGCGACAGCGGCAGATCGTTCACCCCACAGCCCAGTTTTTCTGCTAGCGTTACCGCCAGAATAATCGCTGAGTAAGCATCGTTACACTGACCAGCATCCACCAGACGCGGCAGACCTTCGATATCGCCAAACTCGAGTTTGTTAAAGCGATATTTACCACAGGCGAGAGTCAGGATCAGGCAGTCATCCGGCACGCTGGTGGCGAAATCGGTGAAGTAGTGACGCTCGCCGCGTGCGCCGTCACAGCCACCAAGCAGGAAGATATGACGCAGTTTTTCACGGCTCACCAGATCAATCAGCGTATCTGCTGCGCCAAGCAGCGTCTGGCGACCAAAGCCCACGGTGATCAGGTGCGGAATTTCGCTGTACGGGAAGCCCGCCATTTGTTGCGCCTGGGCAATGACCGCAGAGAAATCTTCGCCATCCAGATGACGCACACCCGGCCAGCCAACGATGCTGCGGGTCCAGATACGATCGTCATAAGCACCGACAGTTGGGTCGATGATGCAGTTCGAGGTCATCACGATGGGGCCAGGGAAACGAGCGAACTCCACTTGCTGATTCTGCCAGCCGCTGCCGTAGTTACCGACCAGATGCTTGAATTTACGCAACTCCGGGTAGCCGTGGGCAGGCAGCATTTCGCCGTGGGTGTAGACATTAACGCCCGTGCCTTCGGTCTGTTCCAGCAGGTTGTAGAGATCTTTGAGATCGTGACCGGAAATCAGAATGCATTTACCCGCCGTCGCTTTGACGTTGACCTGGGTTGGCGTCGGGTGACCGTATTTACCGGTTTCGCCTGCATCCAGAATGCTCATCACTTTGAAGTTCATCTGGCCGATTTCCATTGAACACTCAAGAAGCGCGTTCATATCGGCAGGCCAGGTCCCCAGCCACGCCATGATTTTATGGTACTGGGCATAAATATCGTTGTCGTATTGACCGAGAACGTGGGCGTGTTCCATATAGGCCGCCGCACCTTTCAGGCCATACAGACACAGCAGACGCAGGCCGAGAATGTTTTCACCAATCGCGGCTTTATCTTTATTTGGCGTAAATTCAGCTGCCTGACGTTGCAGTTCGCCGAGATCATCGCTCACCAGTTGCAGGTCAGCCATCGGGTTATCGACGCAGGCGTTAGCATCTACTGCCAGGCATTGCGCTTTCAGCGCCTCGCGCAGGGCAATCGCTTCACGAGCGTAGCCGACAATACGCGGAGAATCGAAGTTAACGTTGGTCAGGGTTGAGAAAAATGCCCGAGGCGCGAAGCTGTCTACATCGTGGTTGATAATGCCGTATTCACGCGCTTTTACAGCCCAGGCAGAAAGCCCCTGCAGCGCCGCGATGAGTAAATCCTGAAGGTCAGAGGTTTCCGCCGTTTTACCACACATCCCCTGCGCGTATGAGCAGCCGTTTCCTGCCGGAGTACGGATAGTTTGTTCACATTGCACACAAAACATGATCACACCTTTTAAAGTTATATTTAATATACATGTTTAAGGTTAAGACGCTTAACGCGGGGATAAAAGGGATTTTTCATGCAACTTTAAGGGAGATTGATTTAGCGCAATTTTGGCGGCAGGGATCTACCGCCAGAGAGGTATTATGCGGAGAAAAAGGCGATGAGGATCGGCACTAACAGGCTGAGAATAAAACCGTGAACAATCGCTGCCGGGACCATATCCAGCCCACCTGTACGCTGAAGAACGGGCAGGGTGAAATCCATTGATGTGGCTCCGCATAAGCCCAGTGCAGTAGAGCGGCTACGGCGAATCAGGCCAGGGATCAACATAATGGCGATCAACTCACGCGCTAAATCATTGAAGAACGCCGCGCTCCCGATTACCGGACCAAAAGATTCGGTCAACAAAATACCGGAAAGAGAATACCAGCCGAAACCGGAGGCCATTGCCAGTGCGGTATTGATGGGGAGATCAAGAATAAAGGCGTTAATTAAACCGCCAATTAAAGAACTGGCAACCACCACCACGGCGACAATCATTCCCCGGCGATTAAGGACAATCTGCTTTAAGGTCATGCCATTGTTACGCAGCTGAATACCGACGAGGAAAAGTAACAGAATTAACGTGTATTCGCTGGCTTCGGTAGCGTGCTGTAAAAAACCTAATCCGCTAAGGCCAATAGCAAAACCAATCACCACGACGCCACACAGTTTCAGCGATTCCAGTGCCATCGCAATACGCGACGGCAATTTCTCTTGCTGGTGGCTACTGCGCCACGGCAAACCGCGTTCCAGCCACAGCAAGGCGACAATATTGCACAGTAAAATAATGGTAATACTGACAGCGGAATAATGCAGAATCGCCAACAGGTTACTGGCGAGATTATCGAGAAACGCCAGACTGATACCCATAAAAAAGAGAATGAGATAGACCATCCAGCTTAATAGCTGATTAATGCGTTTTAACGCAGCTTTTTGGCGAAGTGGAATGAGGTAACCCACAATCAGGGGAACCAGAATGATTAACAGCCCAGAAAACATGAAAAACCAGTCCTTGCAAAGAAGAAGTCGAAATGCGCGATGACACACTACTGAAAGCGGAAGGACGAGTAAAGTTGCAATTAAAAGGAAATGTTATGCATAAGGAGCTGTAGGGTATTCATTTTCATTTAAAGATATTCTTGCGCTTTAATTACAAACCGCACTGGTGTTGGTGGCGTCAAAATCGCCGAGGCGTTCCCTGAAGGCCGGGGCAGCCCACATGGATGTGGGCTGAGGGCGCGTTTTACAGGGATGTTACCTCGCGCCCGACCCGGTAGCCGTAAGGGATAAGTCGAGGGCACCGCGCAGCGGCGATTTTGTTCGCCAGAGCCCGGGGGTGCAGGGGGCGGCGGCGATTGGCCGCCCCCTGCGCGCTCCTTGCGTCAGTGGCAATATGTGGCTTAGCTCATGAAAGGAGCGCAACAAGATGATAAACCAACATATAACAACATCTTAAAAAAAAGGCCTGACATTGCGCCAGGCCTTCTGCGTTAATTAATCACGCTTTTCCAGCAGGGTCCGGTAAATCAGACCACCGATAATACCGCCGACAATTGGCACTACCCAGAAGAACCACAGCTGTTCTAACGCCCAGCCGCCCTGGAAGATGGCAACTGCGGTGCTGCGCGCCGGGTTAACGGAAGTGTTAGTCACCGGAATACTGATTAAGTGAATCAAGGTTAACGCCAGACCAATCGCGATCGGCGCAAAGCCTGCCGGCGCGTATTTGTCGGTTGCACCGTGGATCACCAGCAAGAAACCGGCACTCAATACCAGTTCAACCACCAGTGCAGAAAGCATGGAATAGCCGCCCGGTGAATGCTCGCCATAACCGTTAGAAGCAAAGCCGCTGGCCGCTGCGTCAAACCCAGCTTTACCGCTGGCGATTAAATACAGCAGTGCCGCCGCAACAATACCACCGACAACCTGGGCTACCACGTAACCAACGACTTCTTTTGCCGGGAAACGGCCACCAGCCCATAAACCAATAGTGACCGCCGGGTTAAAGTGGCCACCGGAGATATGACCGACAGCGAAGGCCATCGTCAGTACAGTCAAACCAAACGCCAGCGCGACACCGGCAAAGCCAATGCCTAATTCCGGGAACGCTGCCGCCAGCACGGCGCTACCGCAGCCACCAAATACAAGCCAGAAAGTACCAAAACATTCAGCTGCTAATTTTCTGAACATATCCACCTCAATTAAAAATTGACCCTGTGAAAAATATGGTCGTTTTATAGGGTCGTCGTAAAAAATGACGACAGAAATAATGCATCGGTATTTTAAAAACGAAGTCGAGCCATTCGCCAGATAAATAAATCCAGTAATTTTGATTTAGGGCAACAGTAAGTTCCCCCATATAGTCATTTGCCTGATTGACAGTGTAGTGCAAACGGCTGAAATAAGCCTTTAGAGGTAATAAAAATAATTTACAAGGTTAATTATTTGATTTTATTGTTTTTTAATGAGAGACAACATGTAGACGTATAACACAATTATTCGCTCATTTTTCAGACATTTGCCATGCTTAATTGTGATGTCATCACGTATTGTCTCGGCCTTTCCCGTTATACTGCCAGAGTAAAGGATGAGTAACATATTTCTGGAGGGGATATGATTCTTGAGCGCGTTGAAATTGTGGGCTTTCGCGGTATCAACCGATTGTCATTGATGCTGGAGCAAAACAACGTCCTGATTGGGGAGAACGCGTGGGGTAAATCCAGCTTGCTGGACGCCTTAACCCTGCTGTTATCACCAGAGTCAGATCTCTACCATTTTGAACGTGATGATTTCTGGTTTCCGCCAGGTGATATTAATGGTCGGGAACACCATCTGCATATCATTCTGACCTTTCGCGAATCGCTGCCTGGACGGCATCGTGTACGCCGTTATCGCCCGCTTGAAGCATGCTGGACGCCCTGTACTGATGGTTATCACCGCATTTTTTATCGCCTGGAAGGGGAAAGTGCGGAAGACGGTAGCGTGATGACGTTACGCAGCTTTCTTGATAAAGACGGTCATCCGATTGATGTCGAAGATATTAACGATCAGGCGCGTCATCTGGTGCGTTTAATGCCGGTTCTGCGTTTGCGCGACGCCCGTTTTATGCGCCGCATTCGCAATGGAACTGTACCAAATGTACCCAATGTGGAAGTCACCGCGCGCCAGTTGGATTTTCTCGCCCGCGAGTTATCCTCACACCCGCAAAATCTCTCCGATGGGCAGATTCGCCAGGGGCTTTCGGCAATGGTGCAACTGCTTGAGCATTATTTCTCGGAGCAAGGGGCCGGGCAGGCGAGATATCGCTTAATGCGTCGGCGAGCCAGCAATGAGCAACGGAGCTGGCGTTACCTCGATATCATCAACCGGATGATTGACAGGCCAGGGGGGCGTTCGTATCGGGTCATTTTACTCGGCCTGTTTGCCACTTTATTGCAGGCAAAAGGGACATTGCGACTGGATAAAGACGCGCGTCCGTTATTGCTAATTGAAGATCCAGAAACCCGCCTGCATCCGATTATGCTTTCCGTTGCCTGGCATCTGTTGAATCTTTTGCCTTTACAACGTATTGCTACCACCAACTCTGGCGAGCTGCTTTCGTTAACTCCAGTGGAACATGTTTGCCGCCTGGTGCGTGAATCTTCTCGTGTTGCCGCCTGGCGTCTGGGGCCAAGTGGCTTGAGCACCGAAGACAGCCGCCGCATCTCTTTTCACATTCGTTTTAATCGTCCGTCATCGCTGTTTGCTCGCTGCTGGTTGCTGGTGGAAGGGGAAACAGAAACCTGGGTTATCAACGAACTGGCGCGCCAGTGTGGACACCATTTCGATGCCGAAGGGATTAAGGTCATTGAGTTTGCCCAGTCCGGGCTAAAACCACTGGTGAAATTTGCCCGGCGGATGGGGATTGAGTGGCATGTGCTGGTCGATGGCGATGAAGCCGGGAAGAAATATGCCGCAACGGTGCGCAGCCTGCTGAATAACGATCGCGAAGCTGAACGTGAACATTTGACAACGTTACCGGCGCTGGATATGGAACATTTTATGTATCGCCAGGGGTTTTCCGACGTGTTCCATCGCGTGGCGCAGATCCCGGAAAACGTGCCGATGAATTTGCGCAAAATTATTTCAAAAGCGATCCATCGCTCTTCCAAGCCCGACCTTGCCATTGAAGTGGCAATGGAGGCCGGACGTCGTGGTGTGGATTCCGTACCGACGCTGCTGAAAAAAATGTTCTCACGCGTGCTGTGGCTGGCGCGCGGTCGGGCTGATTAACCACAAAACATCCTTGCCATCTGCGGCTGAATAGCGTCAAGCATCTCGTAGCGTCGACGGTATTCAGCCCGCTTTTTGCTGGCGATATCCGCAATCTCTTTTCGCGCTATTCGATTGGGAAGCCAATAATGCCGCTCGGCATCGCATTCGCCACCAACCGATTCCCAGAACGCGTTATAGTCAGCATGGATTTTTCCTTCCTTATCGCGATAACGCAGGCTGCGGTAAATATGTGTTTCATTGCTGACAGCAATAATTTGTTCGACCTGTAAGCGTTGGGCGAAGAGGCAGACCGCTTCCATCACGAGTCGTTTGGGAAATAGCCCGTGGCAGGCTTTCGTCGCATTCTGGATCTGTTGGTGTGGAATTTCCCATTTCGCACCTTGCAGCCCGCCTATAAATAACGTCCTTTTCCCCTGATACTCACACAGTGTAAATGTGATCTCCGCCAGAGGAATACCTTCGCTGTTGCGGAACAGAATTGTGCTGTCACCTTCCTTATCCATTGAGATCATCATGGTCAGTTCAAGCGTGAACTGCTCGCCGTTTTTTCCTTCCAGCTTCGCAAGTTGCAGTCCCGGGGTGTTCAAATATAAGCTGAACTCTTCCGCCGACATGCACGCGCGCAGCAATGCATAATGGTAACGTAACGCCTCCAGCAATTGCTTACGGGTCATATTCACGGCAAGGTAAGGGCGATGCAGGCGAACCGGCAGGCGCGGCTGACGCGTTAACAGCGTTCTGAGATTAGGCCAGTGGGAGAGTTCGTTCATCCACTCAACGCTTAAACGCGGCATAATCAAAGAGCGCAGCAAAAATTTCTGGCGAAACCGACGGCGATGCCAGAATTTACCCGGCCGCCACTGACCCCCTGCCAGATTAAGGAAAAGAGACATGCTGCTAAGAGATTCAGATGGTGTAAATGCTCGTTCAGTGATCTGAGACATATTCATAAAATCAATGATTATACGTAACACCGATTTCACCATCGGGCATCTTAACCAAACATCAATCGTATAATTACTAACGTAAATTTTCGGTTTTTGTTGATATTTCGTTGAAGTTGGCAGCCCCGTACGCGCATATGGAGCATTCAGAGTATTTATGAAAAAGCGAAAAAACCTTAAGAAGCGTTACGCTATTGCGCTGGTGATAGTCATCGCTGCGCTGATTGCGTTGTGGAGAACACTCAACGCGCCCGTGCCGACTTATCAGACATTGATTGTCCGCCCCGGTGATTTGCAGCAAAGCGTGCTGGCGACTGGAAAGCTGGACGCGCTGCGTAAGGTTGATGTGGGCGCGCAGGTCAGCGGTCAGTTGAAAACGCTGTCGGTGGCGATTGGCGATAAAGTAAAAAAAGACCAGCTTTTAGGGGTTATTGATCCTGAACAGGCTGAAAACCAGATCAAGGAAGTGGAAGCGACACTGATGGAGCTGCGTGCGCAAAGGCAACAGGCAGAAGCAGAACTGAAACTGGCACGGGTGACATACTCACGCCAGCAACGACTGGCGCAAACGCAGGCGGTTTCGCAACAGGATCTTGACACCGCAGCGACGGAGATGGCAGTTAAACAGGCGCAAATAGGTACTATCGATGCGCAAATCAAACGGAATCAGGCGTCACTCGACACGGCGAAAACGAATCTCGATTACACCCGCATCGTTGCCCCGATGGCTGGGGAAGTTACGCAAATCACCACTCTGCAAGGGCAGACGGTGATTGCCGCGCAACAAGCGCCAAACATTCTGACGCTGGCAGATATGAGTACCATGCTGGTAAAAGCGCAGGTGTCGGAAGCGGATGTCATTCACCTGAAACCCGGTCAAAAAGCCTGGTTCACCGTGCTTGGCGATCCGCTGACGCGCTACGAGGGGCAGATTAAAGATGTGCTGCCGACGCCAGAAAAGGTCAACGACGCCATTTTCTACTACGCCCGTTTTGAAGTGCCGAACCCCAATGGTTTACTGCGCCTGGATATGACTGCGCAGGTCCACATTCAACTCACTGATGTGAAAAATGTACTCACCATTCCGTTGTCGGCACTGGGGGATTCGGTTGGCGATAACCGTTATAAAATCAAACTGCTGCGTAATGGCGAAATACGCGAGCGCGAAGTGACGATTGGCGCGCGCAACGACACCGATGTTGAGATTGTCAAAGGTCTGGAAGCGGGTGATGAAGTGGTGATTGGTGAGGCCAAACCAGGAGCTGCACAATGACGCCCTTGCTCGAACTAAAGGATATTCGCCGTAGCTATCCTGCTGGAGACGAGCAGGTTGAGGTGCTAAAGGGTATCAGCCTGGATATTTATGCAGGTGAGATGGTGGCAATTGTCGGTGCTTCGGGCTCTGGTAAATCGACCCTGATGAATATTCTCGGCTGCCTGGATAAGGCCACCAGCGGCACCTATCGCGTCGCCGGTCAGGATGTTGCCACGCTGGACGCCGATGCGCTGGCGCAGCTTCGTCGCGAGCATTTCGGCTTTATTTTCCAGCGTTACCATTTGCTTTCGCACTTAACCGCCGAGCAGAACGTTGAAGTACCCGCCGTCTATGCCGGTCTTGAGCGGAAACAGCGATTGCTGCGCGCTCAGGAGTTGCTGCAACGACTGGGGCTGGAAGACCGTACAGAGTATTATCCAGCCCAGCTTTCCGGTGGCCAGCAGCAGCGTGTCAGTATTGCTCGTGCGTTAATGAACGGTGGGCAGGTGATCCTCGCCGATGAACCTACCGGCGCACTGGACAGCCATTCTGGCGAAGAGGTGATGGCGATATTGCATCAGTTGCGCGATCGCGGGCACACGGTGATTATCGTTACCCACGATCCACAGGTTGCGGCTCAGGCGGAGCGGGTAATCGAAATTCGTGACGGCGAAATTGTGCGTAATCCTCCCGCCATTGAAAAGGTGAATGTTGCTGGCGGGACGGAACCTGTTGTCAACACGGCGTCTGGCTGGCGGCAGTTCGTCAGTGGTTTTAATGAGGCGCTGACGATGGCGTGGCGGGCGCTGGCAGCGAATAAAATGCGCACCTTACTGACCATGCTGGGGATTATTATTGGTATTGCGTCGGTGGTTTCTATCGTTGTGGTGGGCGACGCCGCCAAACAAATGGTGCTGGCGGATATTCGTTCTATTGGTACGAATACTATTGATGTCTATCCCGGGAAAGATTTTGGCGATGACGATCCGCAATATCAGCAGGCGCTAAAGTACGACGACTTAATCGCCATCCAAAAACAACCGTGGGTCGCCTCTGCCACGCCCGCCGTCTCGCAAAACCTGCGCCTGCGTTATAACAATGTTGATGTTGCCGCCAGCGCCAACGGTGTGAGCGGCGATTATTTCAATGTCTACGGCATGACCTTCAGCGAAGGGAATACCTTTAATCAGGAGCAACTGAACGGCCGCGCACAGGTGGTGGTTCTCGACAGTAATACCCGCCGCCAGCTTTTCCCGCATAAGGCCGATGTGATTGGTGAGGTCATTCTGGTTGGTAATATGCCTGCGAGAGTCATCGGCGTGGCGGAAGAGAAACAGTCGATGTTTGGTAGCAGTAAAGTGCTGCGCGTCTGGTTGCCTTACAGCACCATGTCCGGGCGGGTTATGGGCCAGTCGTGGCTGAACTCCATCACTGTAAGAGTAAAAGAAGGCTATGACAGCACCGAAGCGGAACAACAACTCACCCGTTTGTTGTCGCTGCGTCATGGCAAAAAAGACTTCTTTACCTGGAACATGGACGGCGTTTTGAAAACAGTCGAAAAAACCACACGTACTTTACAACTGTTTCTGACGCTGGTGGCGGTGATTTCGCTGGTGGTAGGCGGCATTGGCGTTATGAATATTATGCTGGTGTCAGTAACGGAGCGGACGCGGGAAATTGGTATTCGCATGGCTGTTGGCGCGCGTGCCAGCGATGTTCTGCAACAATTTCTGATTGAAGCCGTGCTGGTTTGCCTGGTGGGCGGCGCGATGGGGATAATGCTGTCGCTGTTAATTGCCTTCACCCTACAGATTTTTTTACCCGGCTGGGAGATAGGCTTTTCTCCACTGGCGTTGCTGCTGGCGTTTTTATGCTCAACCGTTACGGGCATTTTATTTGGCTGGCTACCTGCACGAAATGCGGCACGGCTGGATCCAGTGGATGCTTTGGCGCGAGAGTGATTTTTGAGATAAAAATGCCAGCCGATCGGGCTGGCATTTTGCCTTTAGGATGTACACAATGAGACAGAAGAGCTATGCGACTGCTACTTCTACTTCGACGGGCACAATAACACTGGCGTGATTGCCTTTTGGCCCTTGGTGGACATCAAACTGAACGGGTTGTCCAGCTTTTAGCGTTCTGTAACCATCCATCTGGATGGTGGAATAATGAGCGAAAATATCTTCGCCACCGCCTTCAGGGCAGATGAAACCGAACCCTTTGGCATTGTTGAACCACTTAACAGTACCCTTTTCCATGCTTCGACATCCTTCGCAAATCTTATACAAGTAAGATGGAATAAACCGGGGTCAGAGAGGGGGCAGTTCAAAACCTCGCCAACTCTTGAAATACAATTTAGAGAAATGGGGCGAGTCGTCAAGCGTTTGACAGGGGCCAGGGGGTAGGTATGCATCAAAAATTTGAAGCAGTTAACGCTATTGACAGTAATGTCACTGATGTCGCTTATACCAACGATAGATGATAATTATCTATCATGTGGAGTAGATTGGTCAGGCAAATATGCTCTTGTCAGCGGCAGAGCGTTCTGCCGGTAACCGTAACCGAAGATGATAACTGACAATGGGTAAAACGAACGACTGGCTGGACTTTGATCAACTGGCGGAAGAAAAAGTTCGCGACGCGCTAAAACCGCCATCTATGTATAAAGTGATATTAGTCAATGATGATTACACTCCAATGGAGTTTGTTATTGACGTGTTACAAAAATTCTTTTCTTATGATGTAGAACGTGCAACGCAATTGATGCTTGCTGTTCACTACCAGGGGAAGGCCATTTGCGGAGTCTTTACCGCTGAGGTTGCAGAAACCAAAGTGGCGATGGTGAACAAGTACGCAAGGGAGAACGAGCATCCATTGCTGTGTACGCTGGAAAAAGCCTGAATGCAGGTATAAAAATTGGGGGAGGTGCCTATGCTCAATCAAGAACTGGAACTCAGTTTAAACATGGCTTTCGCCAGAGCGCGCGAGCACCGTCATGAGTTTATGACCGTCGAGCACTTGTTACTGGCATTGCTCAGTAACCCATCGGCCCGGGAGGCGCTGGAAGCGTGTTCCGTGGACCTGGTTGCGCTCCGTCAGGAACTGGAAGCCTTTATTGAACAAACCACACCTGTTCTGCCCGCCAGTGAAGAGGAGCGCGACACGCAGCCGACCTTGAGTTTTCAGCGTGTATTGCAGCGTGCAGTCTTCCATGTTCAGTCCTCCGGTCGCAGTGAGGTTACCGGTGCGAATGTTCTGGTCGCTATCTTTAGCGAACAGGAGTCGCAGGCGGCGTATCTGTTGCGCAAACATGAAGTCAGCCGTCTTGATGTGGTGAACTTTATTTCTCATGGCACGCGTAAAGACGAGCCATCTCAGTCTTCTGAACCAGGAAACCAGCCGAGCAGTGAAGAACAAGCTGGTGGGGAGGACCGTATGGAGAATTTCACGACTAACCTGAACCAGCTTGCACGCGTGGGCGGAATTGACCCGCTGATTGGTCGTGAGAAGGAACTGGAGCGCGCCATTCAGGTTCTCTGCCGCCGCCGTAAAAACAACCCGCTGCTGGTTGGGGAGTCTGGCGTCGGTAAAACGGCGATTGCTGAAGGTCTTGCCTGGCGAATTGTTCAGGGCGATGTACCGGAAATCATGGCTGACTGTACGATTTACTCTCTCGATATCGGCTCCCTGTTAGCAGGCACCAAATATCGCGGCGACTTTGAAAAACGGTTTAAAGCGTTGCTCAAGCAGCTGGAACAGGATACTAACAGCATCCTGTTTATCGATGAGATCCATACCATCATTGGCGCGGGCGCAGCGTCTGGCGGGCAGGTAGATGCAGCCAACCTGATCAAACCGTTGCTCTCCAGCGGTAAAATTCGCGTGATTGGATCGACGACCTATCAGGAGTTCAGCAACATTTTCGAGAAAGACCGTGCTCTGGCGCGTCGCTTCCAGAAAATCGATATTACTGAACCGTCGATCGAAGAAACTGTGCAAATCATCAATGGCCTGAAACCGAAGTACGAAGCGCACCACGATGTGCGTTATACCGCGAAAGCGGTGCGTGCGGCGGTGGAGCTGGCGGTGAAATACATTAACGATCGTCATCTGCCGGACAAAGCGATTGACGTTATCGACGAAGCGGGCGCTCGCGCACGTTTGATGCCGGTAAGCAAGCGCAAGAAAACGGTGAATGTGGCGGATATCGAGTCCGTGGTAGCCCGTATTGCACGTATCCCTGAGAAGAGCGTTTCTCAGAGTGACCGCGATACCCTGAAAAACCTCGGCGATCGCCTGAAAATGCTGGTCTTCGGTCAGGATAAAGCCATTGAGGCGCTGACTGAAGCCATTAAGATGGCGCGTGCAGGTTTAGGTCACGAACATAAACCGGTTGGTTCGTTCCTGTTTGCCGGCCCTACCGGGGTCGGGAAAACCGAGGTGACGGTACAGCTTTCGAAAGCTTTGGGCATTGAGCTTCTGCGCTTTGATATGTCCGAGTATATGGAACGCCATACCGTCAGCCGTCTGATTGGTGCGCCTCCGGGATACGTTGGTTTTGATCAGGGCGGTTTGCTGACCGATGCGGTCATCAAGCATCCACATGCGGTGCTGCTGCTGGACGAAATCGAGAAAGCGCATCCGGACGTGTTCAATATTCTGTTGCAGGTGATGGACAACGGTACGCTGACCGATAACAACGGGCGCAAGGCCGATTTCCGTAACGTGGTGCTGGTGATGACCACCAACGCCGGGGTACGTGAAACCGAGCGTAAATCGATTGGTCTTATCCACCAGGATAACAGCACCGATGCGATGGAAGAGATCAAGAAGATCTTTACGCCGGAGTTCCGTAACCGTCTCGACAACATTATCTGGTTCGATCATCTCTCTACAGACGTGATCCACCAGGTGGTTGATAAGTTTATCGTCGAGTTGCAGGTTCAGCTGGATCAGAAAGGTGTTTCTCTGGAAGTGAGCCAGGAAGCGCGTAACTGGCTGGCCGAGAAAGGTTACGACCGGGCAATGGGCGCACGTCCGATGGCGCGTGTCATCCAGGACAACCTGAAAAAACCGCTCGCTAACGAACTGCTGTTTGGCTCGCTGGTGGATGGTGGCCAGGTGACTGTCGCGCTGGATAAAGAGAAAAATGAGCTGACCTACGGGTTCCAGAGTGCACAAAAGCATAAACCGGAAGCCGCGCATTAATCAGATTGTTAGGTAAGTTGATGAAGTCCGTAATCTCGTCAGGGGTTACGGACTTTTTGTTTATGGGGTGGAGGAAGTTCAGACCCTTTTTTTGATGATGATGGTAATTTGTTGATAATTAATGCTGCTGAAAGGTAAGAATAAAAAAGGATTGCAGCAGGAAAATGAGATGGTTTTGCTTTATTAACAACGGGCTAAACGTGTAGTATTTGAGTTCACTGCCGTACAGGCAGCTTAGAAAGATGAATGCCGCAAAAGGTGCAAAAACGGTACGTTCACTGCCGTACAGGCAGCTTAGAAAAGAATACCTGGCGGAAAACAACACCGAATTTGGTTCACTGCCGTACAGGCAGCTTAGAAATGAGTCGACCAGGCTGTCGAACCGGACTGAGTGTTCACTGCCGTACAGGCAGCTTAGAAAGATGACATTTACGGAGCGAAAAGGGGGTATAGCGTTCACTGCCGTACAGGCAGCTTAGAAACCAAACGATACACGAAACCGCATCGAGCCCAGCGTTCACTGCCGTACAGGCAGCTTAGAAAGGTGTGTGTGTTATTGCCGGTTTAAAATAATCGTTCACTGCCGTACAGGCAGCTTAGAAAATTATGGGACGGCACATCTAGCAGCAGAGAAGGTTCACTGCCGTACAGGCAGCTTAGAAACAGGGGTGCACGATGCGCCCTCTGCGCTTATATGTTCACTGCCGTACAGGCAGCTTAGAAAAAATAGAATATTTAATATTACTACCATTGTGCGTTCACTGCCGCACAGGCAGCTTAGAAAGCCCGCATGATGGCGCGCCTGGCTAATCTTAATGTTCACTGCCGTACAGGCAGCTTAGAAAGCTGCCGGTCAAATTAGTTTTAGTCCGCCCAAGTTCACTGCCGTACAAGCAGCTTAGAAATCCCGCCAGTACCTAATCAAACAAACCTGTTAGTTCACTGCCGTACAGGCAGCTTAGAAAAGTAGAAGACACGCAGATCGGCTGGAAAAATGGTTCACTGCCGTACAGGCAGCTTAGAAACACCCCGGAGCAGGCGTTATGTCAGAAGATAAGTTCACTGCCGTACAGGCAGCTTAGAAAGTGTGCATAATGGCAACTGAATCCAGCAAATCGTTCACTGCCGCACAGGCAGCTTAGAAATGTTGAGCAATGTAATCGGGGTCAGATGCATCGTTCACTGCCGCACAGGCAGTTTCACAAATACGATGATGGCAGAAATTTAGCTGCGTTATGGCGCTCTCAACTCCGAACCATTAGCTGCAACACGCAATAACAATTGTGATAATTGCGATAGAAATCAATTTCTCACACAGAAATCAATGCTGTACTAATCCTAACTCCTTCAAATAAAAATAATCACAGGATGTGTTTATGTCTTCCAATTACCTTACTCCATCTGACCTCAAAACCATTCTCCACTCTAAACGCGCCAATATTTATTATCTGGAAAAATGCCGGGTGCAGGTGAATGGTGGGCGAGTGGAATATGTTACCAGTGAAGGTAAGGAGTCGTACTACTGGAATATCCCCATTGCGAATACCACGGCATTGATGTTGGGGATGGGAACATCCGTTACTCAGGCGGCGATGCGTGAATTTGCCCATACCGGGGTGATGGTGGGCTTTTGTGGTACGAATGGCACGCCGCTGTATTCGGCAAATGAAGTTGATGTTGATGTCTCCTGGCTCAGTCCGCAAAGCGAATATCGTCCTACTGAATATCTTCAGCAGTGGGTTTCTTTTTGGTTTGCTGAAGATAAACGACTTGCCGCCGCGAAACGTTTTCAGTTAATCCGCCTGACACATATCGATAAGCACTGGACCAGCGCGAAAATGCAGCGTGAACACGCCTTTCAGCCTGATGCTAATGCACTGCAGACCCTACTAAATCGTACTCGTGAAGAAATAGACGCGGCAGAAAACCATACGCAGCTTATGCTCGTAGAGGCCAAATTGACCAAAGCACTCTACAAAATGGTGAGCCAAACCGTGGGCTATGGCGACTTTACTCGCGCAAAACGGGGCGGTGGGATTGATATGGCCAACCGCTTTCTCGATCAGGGGAATTATCTGGCTTATGGGCTGGCGGCAGTGGCGGCGTGGGTAACCGGGATCCCGCATGGTTTAGCAGTAATGCACGGTAAAACACGTCGCGGCGGCCTCGTTTTTGACCTTGCCGATCTGATTAAAGATGCCCTGGTTATGCCACAAGCATTTATTGCCGCAATGGCGGGAGAAGATGCTCAGGAGTTTCGTCAACGCTGCATCAATATCTTTCAACAAGCAGATGCTCTGGATGTCATGATCACCTCTTTGCAAGATACGGCCCAGGCACTGGCTAAGGCTGATCAATGAATGTTCTGATTATCTCGCGCTGTACAAAAAATGCTCGCTTGGAAAGCTGCCGTATTATTGATCAGTTTGCTGAACGTACAGGTGATGCCGCATGGCAAACAGTGATTACTCTGGAAGGCGTTAATACACTCCGCCGTTTACTGCGCAAAACTGCCAGGCGAAATACCGCAGTGGCATGTCACTGGCTGAAAAAGAACGGGCAAATGGAGTTGATGTGGATTGTGGGTAATATTCGTCGTTTTAATGCACAGGGACGCGTTCCCACGAATCGAACAACCCAAATCAGCCTGGTGAACAAGGAAGAAAATCGCTGGCAATGCGCAGAGAGCATTGCGCTGCTGGCGGCTATCGCCGGGTTGTTTCATGATTTTGGTAAAGCAGGACGCAGCTTTCAGCAAAGCCTGACCCATAAGAGCGCACGAAGTTATCAACCTTACCGACATGAATGGATCTCATTGCGGCTTTTCCAGGCGTTTGTTGGTGAACAGCCAGACGATGTGTGGCTGGAGAAACTCGGGGAATTAACGGCAGATGATGAAGTTGCGATTCTTGAACGTCTGCAAAAAGACACGCCTCATTTTTCAAATAGTCCATTCAGTTCGCTGCAACCGCTAGCCAGGACGGTAGGTTGGCTGATCCTTTCCCATCATCGAATGCCGGAGAATCTTTCTCCACAGCCGGAACAATCATGCAAAGGTTGTGAAAGTTGGCTGGAGAAGCAACTGAATGCTGACTGGAATGCCGTTAACCACCGCAAGAATGACTGGACGCAACAGGATTTTGAGCAAGTCTGGCAGTTTCCATCAGGAACGCCGCTTCAAAGCGCGAGCTGGCGGGAAAAAGCGCGTCAGATTTCTCGCCGGGCAAGCAACGCGCTCGGTTTAAAGACATACGGGCAGATGGAACAGTTGTTCCCCTTACATATGGCGCGTTTTTGCCTGATGCTTGCCGATCACTACTATTCATCTAATGACGCGCAGCAAAAATGGCAGGACCCGGAATATATCGTCTGGGCAAATAGCGATCGCCAAAGCGGCACGCTCAAACAACGGGTAGACGAGCACCTTGTGGGCGTCGCGCATCATGCGTATCTGCTTGGGCGGCAACTGATGCACACACGGGCATCGCTTCCGGCAATTGCCCGACATAAAGGTTTTAGCCAGCGGGCCACAGATGTGAAATATCGCTGGCAAGATAAAGCCTGGGATGTGGCGCGAGCGCTACGTGAACGAAGTCGTGAAGAGGGATTTTTCGGCGTCAATATGGCTTCGACGGGGTGTGGTAAAACCTTTGCGAACGCCCGCATTATGTATGCACTTGCCGACGAGCGAGAAGGGTGCCGCTTTACCGTTGCGCTGGGATTGCGCACGCTGACTTTGCAAACCGGCGATGCTCTGCGCAGTCGGCTTGGACTGGGTGAGGATGAGCTGGCGGTACTGATTGGTTCGGCGGCAGTTAAGCAACTGTGGCAGCAGGAAAAAATAGACAATGATTGCGGAAGTGCTTCGCAAGAGCCGCCAGCAGAGGAGCAACAGTTCGTTAAGTACGAAGGCAGCCTGCATACCGGGGCGCTGGAAAAATGGTTGAAGGATGACAGCAAACTTAAGGAGTTAGTGAGCGCGCCGATTCTGGTCGCGACGATTGATCATCTTATTTCCGCGACCGAGGGTGTGCGTGGCGGGAAACAGCTTCCGGCGATGTTGCGCCTGTTAACCAGTGATTTAGTGCTCGACGAACCTGATGACTTTGATATTGCCGATCTTCATGCGGTATGTCGCTTGATGAACTGGGCCGGGATGCTGGGAACGCGGGTATTACTTTCCTCGGCGACGCTACCGCCAGGGCTGATTCAGGCGTTGTTCGCGGCTTATCTCGCCGGGCGTAAAATGTGGCAGACGTCTTGTGGTACCAACGGCAGGCCCGTCAATATCTGCTGTGCCTGGTTTGATGAAAAAGATGCTGATGCAACGCAAATTTGCGACGGGCCTGGGTTTCGTGATGCACATGCAAAATTTGTTGCACGGCGAGCGGTGATGCTGGCTGAAAAAGAGCGACTGCATTTCGGACGTGTTGCTTCAATTTCATCTGCATCAAGCGCGATACAAGACGTTAGCGAAAGTGTGGCCCAGACGGTGCATACGCAAATGCTGAAGTTGCATCAGGCGCATCGCCAGCGACACGAAAGCGGTAAAACCGTTTCGCTGGGCCTGGTGCGCTTCGCGAATATCAATCCACTGGTTGCGGTGACTAAATCCCTGATTGCCATTCCTTCACCAGAAGATGTCTGCATTCATTACTGTGTTTACCACTCCCGACATCCGCTGGCGGTGCGTTCAGATATTGAGAAGCGACTGGATCGCGCTTTTACTCGTCATAACGAACTCGATTTCTGGAACAACGAAGATATCGCAGATGCCTTACATAACCGTCCGGAATCGCACCATCTGTTTGTGGTGTTGGGGACATCGGTTATCGAAGTGGGGCGTGACTGGGATGCGGACTGGGGAATTATCGAACCAAGCTCCATGCGTTCGATAATTCAATTTGCCGGACGTATTCAGCGCCACCGTAGAAATGTGCCGACCAGTGAGAATCTGGTTATTTTGCGTAGCAATATCAAATCATTGCAGAAAAAAGCCCCCGCATTTTGTAAGCCTGGTTTCGAAACAAAAGAACACTTGCTGAATAGCCACGATATTTGCGAACTGATTCCGATTGCGGACTACCGGACGATTAACGCCTTGCCGCGGATCCTGTCTGCCAATAATGACAACAAACTGGCGGAGCTAGAACATAGTCGTTTATCCGCCGAATTGATGAGCAGTAAAAGCAAACATGTGGTGGCGGCGCAATGGTGGCGTGCACCGCTAAGCTGGAACGGCTGGATGCAGCGCCAGACGCCTTTTCGTTATTCCCCTTTGCCGGAGGCGGTGTTTTTTCTGCATATGGATGATGAAGAAAGCGAAGCGCGTTTCTATTCCCGTACGGGCGACAACGAGCGTAAAGCGCAAGGGAATTTCAGGCGAGAAGAGGTGAGATGTGCCAGCGGTGTCGCTTGCTGGGGCGTGATGGATTACCAACACGTTTTGTTGAATTTAGCTGATAAGCAAAGTTGTGAAATACAGCGTGTTGGAGAAATGTTTGCTGAAGTGAGAGTACCGGCCAGTGAAGAAGATGCGGTCGATGACTGGCGTTATCACCCCTGGTTAGGTGTGTTTCGCAACCTGTGATGGGGCGCTAGCTGCCTGTACGGCAGTTTACAAGTCCGTATCCGGAGATACCTCTATTTCTTAGCTGCCGATGGCAGTGCGTTAATGTTAGCCATTAAATCATTGTGTGGCAAATAGTGAATTATGTTAATATAACGCCAGGTGATTACATGTGGCGTAGTTAAATTAAACCGAAGATAACTCTAGGATGATAATTCATGTTAATCACCACGGGCGTTGCCCCTTTTGCTGTATGCGTCGTTGTACTGAAGCCATGTTGGGCTACGGAGATTTTTCAGTGAAGTCAGGGAGCAACTTCAATTTGATGGATTAACGATAGGAGCCGAGATGGAAAAAACGGCGCTAATACAATTTATTACTAACTACATCGCTTCGCGAAGGCAACCCAAAATCGAAGCCTTTGAAAAAGAAGCAGCAAAGCGGTTGGAGCAGGGCGAGGACGCAAGCGTTATAGCTCTGGAGCGACAGGAACTCGAAGCACGCTACCTGCCACGTAACTGGTTAACGGATGCGGCGAACCGTGTTCGTACTATAAGGATAATCTCCCACGGGACAAAATATAGTAATGGTGACTCCAAAGCATATGGGCGTTATTTGGAGAAATTCGTCAGCGAAGGATATTTAAATACAGCATCACTGGCAATTATTAAAGAGGATGCAGAAGGTAACGCAGCCGTTTTTGATGTTGCAAAGCTACTGCTAACGAAAGTCAACGGTGATTCATTACTCGCCAGTTTAAAACGTGGCGATTATCAATCATTAAATGCTTTTGCGTTGGATGTTGAACAATTAAAACAATGGGTTGAATGCTTTAGTGAAGCATATGCTTCGGAGTGGATTAAAGCGCATAAACTTTCGAAGCAAATCTATTTCCCTGTCGATGATGGCTATCACCTGCTTTGCCCACTGTTTTCCAGCTCGCTGGCGCAGGCGATGTATGAAAAGCTAACCGCCGTGCGCTTTAGTGAGGAATCGAAAGCCATTCGCGATGCCCGCAAAGCAGGAAAATGGCACTCCCAGCCAGATATCTGGTTTCCTAATCTTGCCGAAATGCATTTTGGAGGCACAAAACCGCAGAATATTTCGTTGCTCAATAGTGTGCGTGGTGGCCGTGTCTGGCTGTTGCCATCAATGCCGCCCACCTGGGCGACGCTGGATCGCGCGCCACAAAACATGCGCAGTATTTTTTCCCTACGCGGCGATTTCAATCGGGCGGCTTCAGGCATCATCGCCCGAATGACTTACCTGCTGAAGGTTGACATAAATAATGTTCATATCCGAACTGCGCGGGCGAAATATATTGATGAGTTGATTGATCTGCTGTTCATGCAGGCGTCTTCATTTCAGCAAGAAAAATGGCAGGGATGGTCCGCGCAATCACCAGACTTACCTCGCCACCAACAACTTTGGCTGGACCCGTGGCGAAGCCTCTCAGATGAGACTTTCAAACAGGAGCGTGAGAAAAACGACTGGCAAGAGACGGTAGCCGATGATTTCGCGCGCTGGCTGAACTATCGCCTGAAAAAAGCCCGTTTCGATGTCGGTGCTGTCGAGCAAAGGGAGTGGCGCAGTCAGTCCCTGTTTACTCAACGGATGCGTGAAATGGAAGCCGTTTTGCAGGAGGCGCTGAAATGAGTTATCTGCTCTTGTTACCCCATGTACGCATCGAAAACGCTAACGCCGTCTCCGGGTTGACCTGGGGATTCCCGTCGATGACCCATTTTCTCGGTTATGTCCATGCGCTTTCTCGCAAAGTCGTGGATGAATTTGGCGTAAGTTTTGACGGTTGTGCGGTAGTAAGCCATGAACAGCATATTCAGGCGTACAGCCCCGGGCGCGATTTTCAATTCGCTCTCACCCGTAACCCATTAACCAGAGAAGGTAAAACCGCCTCGTTCAATGAAGAGGGCCGTATGCACCTGACGGTTTCTCTGCTGATTGAATGTAATGGCGAAATTACCAATGGCGAATATGGCAGAAAAGCCCTTTGCGACCATCTGAAAATGCTCTGCCAGAGCCATAAACTGGCGGGCGGCAGCATTGTTGACATGCGCGAACCGCAGCTTTTTCATGCGCCTGAAGATGAAAAGCAACTGCGTAAAATCATCTGGCGTTTAATGCCTGGCTATGCGCTTTACGATCGCAGTGAATGGCTGGCTGAACATCACCAACAACATCCCGATATATCGTTGCTTGATGCCTGGCTTGATTTTGCTGCCGTTAAATATCAGGCCGAATCTCCGGCAGAAGACAACAGCGCACAATGGGTATACCAGCCGAAGCCAATGCCTGGTTTCCTGGTACCGTTAATGTGTGGCTACCAACGCATTTCTCCTGTTTACGCACCCGGTGAAGTTGAAAATGCGCGCGATACCTCAACACCATTTGCCTTTGCCGAAGCAGTTTATGGCATTGGCGAATGGCGCGGATTACATCGTATTACTGGCTTGCAACCGCTGATGTGGCGTTACCGTACAACGGACACTGGCTACTATTGCTCGGCAATACCAGTCGTTGATGACCCTACGATTAATGAAGATGACGATACAGAATAAGGACATAATTATGGCAAAGGCCCCTGTAGCAGTAAAAACGGCGTCAGTACTGGCATTTGAGCGCAAACTGGCAACCTCTGACGCAGTGATGTACGCAGGTAACTGGCAAGGAAATGAATGGCAACCTATTGAGATTCAGGAGAAAGCCGTTCGCGGAACCATCTCCAATCGCCTGAAAGATGCAATTTCCAGTAATGCGTTAAAGCTGAATGCAGAAATCCAAAAAGCCAACTTGCAGCGGGTAGATGTAGCCTCGCTTCCGGTTGATGCGGATACGCTAAAAGTGATGTTTACGCTGCGCGTGCTGGGTAATTTATCCACACCGTCAGTATGTAATGATATGGCCTATCAGGAGGCGCTTTCCGGCGTTATTGAAGGTTATATCAGTGAACATGGCTTTAAAGAGCTGGCGCTTCGCTATGCCCTGAATCTGGCAAATGGTCGTTTTCTGTGGCGTAACCGTATCGGTGCCGAGCAAATTCAGGTGAAAGTCACCGCTAACGACAAATCATGGACTTTTAACAGCCATGACTTCTCTTTACGTCAATTTGAACAGGGCCAGAGTAGCGTTACGAAACTGGCGTCAACGATTGAACAAGGATTGAGCGGAAAAGAGTGGGTAATGCTTACCGTTGAAGCGCAGGTTCGTCTTGGTGCCGGGCAAGAAGTTTTCCCGTCGCAGGAGCTGGTACTCGACAGCAACAGTAGCAAAAGTCGTGTGTTATATCAGGTGGCTGGCATTGCTGGTATTCACTCCCAGAAGATTGGCAATGCTTTACGCACCATTGATACCTGGCATCCGAAGGTTGATGAGTTGGGGGCTATCGCCGTGGAGCCTTATGGTTCAGTAACCAGCCGCGGTGTTGCTTGCCGCCAACCGAAAGAAAAACTCGATTTTTACACCTTGCTAGACAACTGGGTGACGAAAGGAGTCAAACCAGACGTTGATCAGCAGCACTACGTGATGGCTGTGCTGATTCGTGGCGGTGTCTTTGGTGAGAAATCGGAATAAGGAGCTGCCAATGGATCACTACCTTGAGATCCGCGTTCTGCCAGATCCTGAATTTTCGAGCGAAATGTTGATGGCGGCGTTATTTGCCAAATTGCATCGGGCATTAGGTGCAAGAGGGCAAGGTGATATCGGCGTGAGTTTCCCGGACGTGAATGTTACGCCGGGAGCGCGTTTACGCTTGCACGGCAGTGCCCCCGCATTGCAAGAACTTGAAGCCTCGACGTGGCGTAAAGGGCTGACGGATTACTGCCAATGTTCGCCTGTCACGCCAGTTCCTGAAATTAAAGGCTGGCGAGTCGTAAGTCGTGTACAGGTAAAAAGTAACCCTCAGCGTCTGTTAAGGCGTTCAGTGAAAAAAGGCTGGCTTACTGAAGAACAGGCGATTGAGCGACTGGCGACGCAAGCTGAACAGCGGACCGACTTACCTTTTCTTAATATGAAGAGTTTGTCGAGTCAGCAACAGTTCAAGTTGTTTATCCGACACGGGGAATTGCGTACAGAACCGGTTAAAGGGGTATTCAGTAGTTATGGATTAAGCGCAACCGCTACTATTCCCTGGTTTTGATTGGTTAGTTGTAATGTATAAAAGACCTGGCCTTACCGTCAGGTCTTTTTGTCTACTGAAAAGCCGATTTCTGGCTGGAAATAGAATAAAGAATTCAATGCCCTACACTTTCATCAGTATATGGATATTTATTTAAAACAAGCAATCCGCAATTAATTATACGTATTAATCTACCGTGCAAAGACATCAAATAATGCCGAATAGTAAACAAGGAAAATGTTTTTATGGGTATTTTTTGCTGGGTATGTGTTTTTTATAATTTGATTTAAATCACGAAAACAACTTGTTTACATTGCGATAGAAAATGTAATTTGCGAAATTCATTTCCGAGAGGACAAAGACTCTTAATCACCTGGAATAAATTAGTTAAGGAATAGACTATGAAACGTTCAATTATTGCAGTTGCAGTATTATCTTCTCTTTTTATGAGCGCAGGGGCTTTTGCAGAGGAGGGGAGTGAACAGGGTGAGTTAGTTATTACCGGTAATGTGGTTGGAACTACTTGTCAATTTATCGGAAATAGCCAGGCTACGATTGCTATGAACGATATTGGTGAAGATCAATTTAAAGATCAAAGTGCCGGATTTATCTACAATGGTTATTCAAATAAGACAACTGTACCGCTGACGGTTAAATGTTCAGAAGGCAAGACTCCCAGAATTACGTTTTCCAGAAGTCAGTTTGATGCAAATCGTAGCGATATCACCATTAATACTGCGGCAAACCCAAATGGTGCTGGTTTTGCTGTCTACTATGAGAGTGCAGATGGGCAATCTCAAAAGATTGAAGGTGATAAAAGTATTGAGTTAGTACTAGATAAATCTAATGAATATACATTAAATTTCAGTGCGAAATACGCGCAATCAGGTGATACGGTGACTTCTGGCCCGGTTAACTCTGCACTGACAATGACTGTCGTGACAGATTGATACCGTGTTTATCGGCGGCTTCGGTCGCCGATTTTCAATAACAAGGATTGTTATCATGAAAAAATTTATAGCCTTCTTGCTGGCCGGCATGGTCACGCCTGCGTGGGGTGGTGTCTATATCTACGGCACTCGTGTTATTTATCCAGAACAGAAAAAAGAGATTACCGTTCAGTTAATGAATGAAGGTAATCGTAGCGCCCTGGTTCAGTCATGGATTGATGATGGCGATACAAGCCAGCCTCCAGAAAAAATTCACGTCCCGTTCGTGTTGACGCCACCGGTAACTCACATAAAAGGTGGCGAAGGACAACAACTCAAGATCAAAAAATTGGCGAATACCCTACCTAAAGATCGCGAAAGCTTGTTCTTTCTCAATGTACTGGACATTCCACCTAATAGTGAGAAAAATGAAGGTAAAAACCAGATTAAATTTGCGATGCAAAACCGCATCAAATTTATTTATCGTCCGGAGGGTATAGCTGGTGTCGATAAAGGAAGTTTTTCTCGACTGAATATCAGAACTGTCAGTAATGGTATTAATATAAAAAATAATTCAGCGAACTGGATAACTATTCCTGAACTGAAAGGTAATGCCAAATTAAATAAAGAAACTCTGGTACTAGCACCCTGGTCAGAACAGACCGTCACCACATCTTCCGTTGTTAGCCAGTACAATGTTACGCTGATTGATGATCATGGAAACTATTTGAGTGAAAAAGTAAAAACCGTCAAATAGATCAGGGATTGATTATGTCTAAACTTAATTCTATTACACTGGCTATCCTGTCGGTGTTGGCAACTTCGTCTGCATGGGCGGAAGATGAAACATTTGACACCCATTTTATGATTGGCGGATTAAATGGGGAAAAAATTTCTGACTATCATATTGATAGTGATAAGCCGATGCCCGGTATCTATGATATGGATGTATACCTGAATAATCAGTGGCGCGGACATTATAATGTCGATATTAAAGACGATCCAGATGCAACATGTTTATCCTGGGAGCAGTTAAAGCAAATAGGTATCCTCACTGAAGGCATTAATATCGATAAAAGCGTGGAATGTGTACCACTTCGGGAAGCGGTACAGGGCGGCAGCGTTGACTATGATATTGGGCATTTTAACCTGAAGTTAAGTGTACCCCAAGCCTATGTCGTTGAGTATGAACGCGGATATGTCCCGCCTGAGGCATGGGATCGCGGGATTAACGCATTATATACGTCTTATTATGCCAGTCAGTATTACAGTAATTATAAGCACGGAGGAGATAATAAAAGTAGCTATTTAAATCTGAATAGTGGTTTGAATCTTCTGGGCTGGCAGTTGCATTCAAATGCAAATTATACGAAAAGTGACGAGAGCAGCGGTAAATGGAAGAGTAACACGTTATATCTGGAGCGCGGAATTCCACAAATTCTTGGCACATTGCGTGCTGGTGAAATGTATACCGGTTCTGATGTTTTTGACTCCGTGCGTTTTCGCGGTGTACGCCTATGGCGCGATATGCAGATGTTGCCGAACTCTAAACAGAATTTTACTCCAGTGGTGCGTGGTGTTGCCCAAAGTAACGCACTTGTCACTATCGAACAAAATGGCTTTGTGGTTTACCAGAAAGAGGTTCCGCCAGGTCCATTCGCCATTGATGATTTGCAACTTGCTGGTGGTGGTGCAGATCTGGAAGTTACCGTTAAAGAAGCTGACGGTTCGGTATCGCGTTATCGTGTACCTTATTCATCTGTACCAAATATGTTGCAACCGGGCGTTTCGAAATATGAATTTGCTGCCGGACGTAGTCGTATCGAGGGAGCCAGCGATCAGTCAGATTTTATTCAGGGAAGCTATCAGTATGGCCTTAATAATTTGCTGACTCTCTATGCTGGCACGCAGTTGTCTGATAATTACTCATCGTTTGTTCTCGGCA
Organism: Escherichia sp. E10V10; assembly: GCF_004211985.1. Classification (NCBI taxonomy): domain Bacteria; kingdom Pseudomonadati; phylum Pseudomonadota; class Gammaproteobacteria; order Enterobacterales; family Enterobacteriaceae; genus Escherichia; species Escherichia sp. E10V10. The sequence goes on from NZ_RHJO01000004.1 coordinate 146,399, forward strand.
CGGGATGGAATACACCGATTGGTGCTGTATCGGTTGATTTTACCCATTCCCATAGTGAACAAGATAACGGTGATGTGTTTAATGGTCAAAGTTATCAGATTGCCTGGAACAAATATCTCTCTCAAAGTGGAACGCAATTTTCGCTGGCGGCCTGGCGTTATTCTTCTCGGGATTATCGTACTTTTAACGATCACGTGTGGGCAAATAGCAGGAAAAGCTATAATCGAGAAGATGACTCAGTTTATGATATCGCCGACTATTATCAGTACGATTTTGGTCGTAAGAACAGCTTTTCTGTAAATATAAATCAGTCATTACCGGAAAATTGGGGATATCTGTCGGTCAGCGGTCAATGGCGGGATTATTGGGAACGCAGCGGGACAGGGAAAGATTATCAACTCAGCTATTCGAACTCCTGGGAACGCCTTAGTTATACCTTGTCTGTTAGCCAAACCTACGATGAAGATAACCGCGAAGATAGACGCATTAACTTATATTTCTCAATTCCCTTCTCGTGGGGCGATGGAATCACTGAAAAACGACGAGATTTATTTGTTTCTAACTCGACCACTTTTGATAAAGACGGCTATCGGTCGAATAATACCAGCCTCAGCGGTGTAGCGGGGAGTCGCGATCAGTTCAGCTACGGGGCTAACTTAAGCCATCAACACCAGGGCAGCGAAACAACAGCAGGTGGAAACCTGACCTGGCGTGCGCCATTGGCGACTATTGGTGGCAGCTATAGCCAGTCGAAAAGATATCAACAGGTTAGCGCTAATATTCAAGGCGGTTTAGTCGCGTGGTCGGACGGGGTGGCACTGGCTCCCAGACTTTCCGATACGTTCGCCATCGTCAAAGCGCCGGGACTGGAGGGAGCGGCGGTGCAGGGATATCGTTACCTGACCACGGATAGCAGAGGCTACGCTATTTATGACAACCTGACGCCGTATCGTGAAAATACGTTGATGTTGGATATTGCCGACAGTAAAAGCGACGTGGCGCTACTGGGTAACCGTAAAAACACCGTTCCTTATCGTGGTGCGGTAGTGATGACGCAGTTTGAGACTGATAAACGCAAGCCCTGGTATTTCATCTCCCAACGCCCTGATGGCTCTCCGTTGCCGTTTGGTTATGAGGTTGAAGATGAAAGCGGCAATAATGTGGGCTTAGTAGGACAGGGAAGCCGGATATTTATTCGCACCAATGATGTTCCCGCGTCGATTCGCGTCTCGGTTAATAAACAGCAGGAACAATTCTGCACTATTACCTTTGATAACGTTATTGATGAGAATAAAGTTTATATTTGTCGTTAAAGGATTTGTTTATGAAGAAATATTGTTTTTTGTTTTTACTGGCTTTGCCATTTTGGGGGCAGGCTAAATGTACTATCAACGGAAATTCTACTGCAATACAGGGAGTTAATTTAGACTTAACTGCGGGAAATGCAACGGTTACATTTTCTCCTAATCTGACGGGGGAATTCACATGTAATTCGGCTCAAGATAAGGTGAATGTGCTTAAAACATTAGATAATTATGTTGTAGAGATGAAAGAAAATCAAAACAGCAATCAATCAATTTATATTAAGTTTAATCTTGATGTCGGAGATGGATTTCCTGTTGACACGGGAGATAGGAAAACTTATTCAGTTAACGATACTATTAATAATAAAAGTATAGCATTAACAGCTTCATATATAAAATCGCCTGAAAGTAATGCGAATGTTCAAACAGTATATTCTAATTCATTCATCTTGAATGCTCCGGCGGTTATCTTTCCATTTGAAAATGGTTCAGCAACTAATTTTTGCTATCAAAACATTATCTTTTATTTTATATGTTATGTGAGCAATAGGTTACCAACAGATGCTGCTTATCAACAGAATTTAAATGTTAATATAACAAAACACAAACCTACAACCTGTAGTTTCTCGCAACCGACTTACGAAATAAGAATGCCAGAAACAACGATAAGTGAGATGCAATCTGCCAATAACACAAAATCAGGTTCTATAGATCTGGTTTTAAATTGTGACAGTGTTTATAACGTCACGACTAATCCAGTGACTTTTAAAGTTGCGCGCGGTGAATGGGATGATAGTGGAACCATTCTGAAAAACACATCGCTTAATGGTGCTAAGGGGGTTGGGTTCCAGATTTATAATGGTAACGAAACGACACCGCTAAAGCTGGGTGATACTCTGATGAACAAACTAACTAAAATGGCGGCCATTGAGAATCAGTACACCTTCCCGATTACCGCGAAATATGTCCGCGTGAATGAGGAAGCACTACAGCCTGGAGAAGTCCAAAGCAAAGCCATATTTGCCGTATCCTACGACTAGTGGGTATAGTAATCAGCCACTGATTTTCACGTACTTTCGAAGAGGAAGTACGTGTTTTTTATTTAAGGCACATCAATGTGAAAAAAAAGCCCGTACTTTCGTACGAGCTCTTCTTAAAATATGGCGGTGAGGCGGGGATTGACTCGCTTCGCTCGCCCTGCGGGCAGCCCGTTCACTGCGTTCGCGGTCTGTCCAACTGGCTGGCGCCAGTTGTCGAACCCGGGTCCGGGCTTCTCATCCCCGCCAGGCTGTGCAATATGCGAAAAAAAAGCCCGTACTTTCGTACGAGCTCTTCTTAAAATATGGCGGTGAGGCGGGGATTCGAACCCCGGATACGTTGCCGTATACACACTTTCCAGGCGTGCTCCTTCAGCCACTCGGACACCTCACCAAATTGTTTTGCTGCCTGACCTCATGGGTGGCAACGGGGCGCTACTATAGGGAGTTGGAGTAAAACGGTCAAGAAGAATTTATAGAGATTGATTCGTTTGGTTACGCAATGAACACGCTGTTTGCGTGACGGAGATTATGACCGTATGTGTTCTGTTCAATTGTTTATCAAAAGCTATGCATAAAATATGAGATTGAAGAAGTACCAAATCGACCCTTTTTTTTAGGTTGAAATGTAACTCATTGATTTTGTTTATTGCTATTTTGAAGTCTGGAAAAAGGGTTTAAATCTGCGACTTTGTAAGTTTTAACAGTAAATCAATCGGATAGTCTGCTATTATTCCAGTTCACTGCCGTACAGGCAGCTTAGAAAGCAACAATCTGAACCTGACGCGACAATTAAACGTTCACTGCCGTACAGGCAGCTTAGAAATTCGGCAGATGGTCCGAGGCCATGATGATACGGTTCACTGCCGTACAGGCAGCTTAGAAATGGCATTGAGTCGGTAATTTTGCCGTTGGTGTGTTCACTGCCGTGCAGGCAGCTTAGAGAAGCAAGCTGTCTCGCCCCTTCGGGCTTCCGGCGTACTCTGCCGTACAGGCAGTTTTCAAACTTAACACACCATCCTCCAGTATTTATTCCCCTTGACCCCAAACGCAAAAAAGGCCGGTTAAACCGACCTTTTACTCGTTCTTTCTCTTCGCCCATCAGGCGGTAAAACAATCAGCGACTACGGAAGACAATGCGGCCTTTGCTCAGGTCGTACGGGGTCAGTTCAACAGTCACTTTGTCGCCCGTCAGGATGCGGATGTAGTTTTTGCGCATTTTACCGGAGATGTGTGCAGTAACCACGTGACCGTTTTCTAACTCTACGCGGAACATGGTATTAGGCAACGTTTCAAGAACGGTACCTTGCATTTCAATATTGTCTTCTTTGGCCATCTAATCCTCTGGGGTATCACTACCGTAATTTGAACCGGCAAGATAATGCCGAAGTTCTGTAAATAAGTAAAGATTTGTGCGCTAATTCGCAACAAACAGGTTTGGCACATAACTCCGAAAACACACGGCTAAGCCGCACTATAAGCGCAACGTATAAGGGAGCGGTGAGATAAACGGTGGGCGTTACCTGACGCGAAAAATTCCTTATCGGCAGCGGAGTAATGAGCATAACCAACTCTGCGACCGCAATTATAACACTCTGGGGAGAAATGTGCCGAAAACATTCATTCTTGTGGTGAAAACAATCGCCGTGGTACCCAGAAATTATTTGGTAACCGTTCGGGGCGCAGTTGATTGAGATAATTGAGGTAATCCCGGCGAGGAATTTCGCAGGCACCAAGCGAGGCCGTATGGTCATTTAATACCTGGCAGTCGATAAGCTTGCCGCCGTGGTGGATAAATTCGTTACAAAAAACCAGGAGCGCCGTTTTCGAGGCATTCTCCATGCGGCTGAACATCGACTCACCACAAAACAGTGTTCCCTGCGCCACGCCGTACATGCCGCCGACAAGTTCGCCTTCACGCCACACTTCTATGGAATGAGCATGGCCCAACTCGTGAAGACGATGGTAGGCTTCGACGACGTCACGCGTTATCCAGGTCCCTTCTTCGCGATCGCTGGCGCAGCCTTCAATGACCTGACCAAACGCGTAATTCAGCGTGACGCGATAGGGAGAGCGCTTATGAAAACGTTTCATGCTGCGGCTGATATGCAGTGATTCTGGCCATAAAACCGCACGTGGATCAGGCGACCACCAGAGAATAGGATCGCCCGGAGAAAACCACGGGAAAATACCGCGCTGATAAGCCATGAGCAGCCGCGCAGGGCTAAGATCGCCTCCCAGCGCCAGCAGACCGTTAGGCTCACGTAATGCGCCTTCCGGGGAAGGGAAGGCTATTGAATGGCGAGAAAGCTGAACCAGGCGCATGACTGCAAAACTCCACTACGCAAGTCGGATCGTTCAATAATAGCTTACAAAACCTGCTTAAACTGGTAATAACGCCCCTGTCTGGCAAGCAGTTCTGCATGAGTACCTTGTTCAATAATTTGCCCGTTGTCCATCACTATTATTTGTTGAAAATGTGAAAGCCCACGCAGCCGATGTGTAACCATTAATAGCGTTTTCTCACGCATCATTTCAGCCAGTAATTCGAGGATCTGACTTTCAGTCGTGGCATCTAAGCCTTCGGTTGGTTCATCCAGCAATACTAACGGCGCATCGTGCAATAGCGCACGGGCGATAGCCAGACGACGCAGCTCGCCGCCGGAAAGCTGACGTCCGCCTTCTCCCAACCAACTGTTGAGCCCTGTGTCTTCGAGTAGTTTCTCCAGACCGACGCGACGGAGAATTTCAGCAAGAGTCTCATCAGTAGCGCCAGGTGCGGCGAGTAACAGATTATCGCGCAGTGTGGCGCTAAACAGATGCACTCGCTGTGGCACAACGCTGATGGTCTGGCGCAATGTCGATTCATTCAGGTCAGAGATCGGGCTGCCGTTAAGCAAAATCTCACCCTGTTGCGGGTCCCATGCGCGGGTTAGCAGTTGTAACAACGTTGATTTGCCGCATCCGGTTCGCCCGAGAATCGCAATATGTTCTCCGGCGTTTGCCTGAAGAGAAATCCCTTTAAGCGCTTGTTGGGATTGTTCCGGATAAGTGAACGCAACATCCCGTAACGTCAGGGAAACCTGCTCAGGAACGGCGGACTGAGTATCCGGGAAGGTCACTTCTGGTTTTTGGTCCGTTAAGTCAGTGATACGCACGGCAGAAGCAATAACTTGCCCCAGATGCTGAAATGCACCTGTCACCGGAGCCAGGGCTTCGAATGCAGCCAAAGCACAGAAGACAAACAGCGCAATTAACGCACCCGGCTGGCTATTACCGCCAACGCCGCCGGAGGCCATCCATAGCATCAGAATCACCGCCAGCGCGCCAATCAACAGCATAATTGCCTGCGAGAGCGCGGTCAGTTCGGACTGACGACGCTGCGATTCCAGCCACTGAATTTCGGTGTTCTCTAACTGCGTACGATAACGATCGCTGGCACCAAAAATGGTCAGTTCAGCTTGCCCTTGCAGCCAGGCGGTTAACTGTTGGCGATACTGCCCGCGAAGATGGGTAAGGTTTTGCCCGGTGCTTTTCCCCGCTCGATAAAACAGCGGCGGCATCAGGAAAAGCGTCAGCAACATAATGCCGCCCAGCGTGAAGGCGAGGGTGAAATCAAGAAAACTTAACCCGACAGTCACCACCATAATTACCACAAAAGCCCCTACCAGCGGTGAGATAACGCGCAAGTAAAGATGATCGAGCGTATCAACATCGGCGACGACGCGGTTGAGCAATTCGCCCTGGCGATAGCGCGCCAGTCCGGCAGGGGAGAGGGGCAGCAATTTGCTGAAGGTGTAAATGCGCAGATGCTGCAACACGCGGAAAGTCGCGTCGTGACTTACCAGACGTTCAAAATAACGCCCGGCAGTACGGGTGATTGCTGCGCCACGCACGCCCGCAGCGGGTAGCATATAGTTGAAGCTGTACAGTCCGGCAACCCCCGCAACCGCTGAGGCGGAGAGGAACCAGCCGGAAAGTGTCAACAGACCGATACTGGCGAGCAGCGTGACAATTGCCAGCACAATACCAAGACTTAACATCCATTTATGACGTTTATACAGTGCCAGATAGGGTAGCAAAGCGCGCATTTAAATCTCCTCCTGACGATGGGCCAGTAATGTGGCGAATGGGCCACCAGCCACACTTAATTCCGCGTAACGTCCTTGCTCAATAATCTGACCATCCTGCATTACCCAAATGACATCCCAGTCGGCGAGATCTTCTAACTGGTGGGTGACCATCAGCGTTGTCTGGCGCTGCGAGGCAGCGTTTAGCGCCTGCATCACACGCTGCTCGCTATGTGCATCGAGACTGGCTGCAGGTTCATCCAGTAATAACAGTGAGCAGGGATGAAGTAATGCACGCGCTACGGCCACACGTTGTGCCTGACCTACGGAAAGGCGGGCTGCCTGATCGCCCACGGGAGTATCGATGCCTTGCGGCAGGAGCGGCAGAAACTCACTGACCCAGGCGTTATCCAGGGCCATTTGTAACTCTTGCTCGCTGGCATCCGGTCGTGCCAGCAGCACATTGTCTCGTACTGTTGCCGCGGGTAATTGTGGGTTTTGCCCAACCCAGGAGAGATGTTTACGCCATGATTCCGGTGATAAATCCCGCAATTCAATGCCGTTGATCTGCAGCGAGCCTTGATAAGAGAGAAAACCGGAAAGCGCATTTAATAGTGAACTTTTCCCGGATCCGCTTCGTCCCACCAGTACCGCACGTTTGCCTGCAGGTAGTGTAAAGTTCAGCGGGCCAGCCAGTGTTTTACCTTCAGGCGATGTGATAAACAGATCTTTGGCTTCAATGGTCACTGGTTCGGTAGACGTTAACTCAACGTCACCACGCTGTGGATGGGCGAGCGGTGTTTCCATAAATGTTTTCAGGCTGTCAGCCGCGCCAACAGCCTGGGCTTTGGCATGATAAAACGTGCCGAGATCACGTAACGGCTGGAAAAACTCGGGGGCGAGGATCAACGCAAGGAAGCCCGCAGACAACGTCACGCCCGTGCTGTAGTGACCGAAATCCAGCTCACCAAGATAAGAGAAACCAAAGTACACCGCGACCAGGGCAATCGACAGCGAGGTAAAGAATTCAAGAATACCGGAGGATAAAAACGCCAGGCGTAATACTTCCATGGTCCGTTGGCGAAAATCTTCCGAAGCCGAACGGATACTTTCAATTTCAGCCTCGCCACGACCAAAAATACGCAGGGTTTCCATGCCGCGCAGACGATCGAGAAAATGCCCGCTTAAGCGAGCAAGCGCGAGAAAGTTGCGTCGGTTAGCATCGGCAGCACCCATCCCAACTAAAGCCATAAACAACGGAATTAACGGTGCAGTGCCGAGTAAAATAAGTGCCGCGGCCCAGTTAGAAGGGAAAATTGCGACGACAATCAGTAGTGGCACTGAGACTGCCAGCGCCATTTGCGGTAGGTAGCGAGCGTAGTAATCATGCATATCGTCAATTTGCTCGAGCACCAGCGTCGCCCAGCTCCCCGCAGGTTTGCCCTGAATCCAGGCAGGCCCCGCCTGCTGCAAACGGTCAAGAACCTGGCGGCGGATGGCAAAACGAATATGTTGCCCGGCGTGATAGCCCACCCGTTCGCGTAACCAGACCACCCATGCACGCAGCACAAAGGTCATCACCAGCAAGGTAAAGGGAAGCAGCAAGGCTTCTCGGGGGATGTTCTCCATGATCATATGTTGCAGAATTCGCGCCATAAACCAGGCCTGGGCAATTATTAATATGCCGCTCACAAAGCCCAGCAGACGAGAAATATTCAGCCAACGTTGGGAGATGACGCTTTGCTGTTTTAACCAGCGGGTTAACTCTTTTTGACGGGATTTATTCATTGCACGCTTAGCAGGTGAGTTATCAGAATTATTTGCAGAGCAATGTTACAACGGGGAAAAAATAAAGGCGACCCATAGTCGCATGGTGTCGCCTTCTTTACTTTTGTTACTGATTTGTAAAATTATTTTGCATCAGCTAAACCGTCGAGGTAGCGTTCCGCATCAAGTGCTGCCATGCAGCCTGTACCGGCAGAAGTAATGGCCTGGCGATAAATATGATCCATCACGTCACCTGCGGCAAAGACGCCCGGAATGCTGGTCTGGGTGGCATTACCATGAATACCCGACTGCACTTTGATGTAGCCGTTTTCCAGTTCCAGTTGTCCTTCAAAAATAGCCGTGTTCGGACTGTGACCGATAGCAACAAACAGACCAGCAACGTCGAGAGACTCGATATTATCGCTGTTTTGCGTATCGCGCAGACGAACGCCAGTGACGCCCATCTGATCGCCGATCACTTCTTCCAGCGTACGGTTGGTGTGCAGAATGATGTTGCCGTTCTCCACTTTGTCCATAAGACGCTTAATGAGGATTTTTTCCGCACGGAAACCATCGCGGCGGTGGATCAAATGTACTTCGGAAGCGATGTTAGACAGATACAGCGCCTCTTCAACTGCGGTATTGCCACCGCCGATAACCGCCACTTTCTGATTGCGATAGAAAAATCCATCGCAGGTTGCACAGGCAGAAACCCCACGGCCTTTAAAGGCTTCTTCAGAGGGCAGGCCGAGATAGCGTGCAGAAGCTCCGGTGGCAATAATCAGCGCATCGCAGGTATATTCGCCGTTATCGCCAGTCAGGCGGAACGGACGATTCTGCAAATCCACTTTATTAATGTGGTCAAAAATAATTTCAGTTTCAAACTTGGTAGCATGTTCATGCATGCGTTCCATGAGTAACGGGCCGGTCAGATCATTTGGATCTCCTGGCCAGTTTTCTACTTCAGTGGTCGTCGTCAGCTGGCCGCCTTTTTCCATGCCGGTAATCAGCACCGGTTGCAGGTTGGCGCGTGCCGCGTAGACAGCAGCGGTATATCCCGCCGGGCCTGAGCCCAGGATAAGCAGTTTACTGTGTTTGGTCGTGCCCATGAGATCCCCATAGTTGTTGGCAGACAATGGGCAGGATTGTAGGGAATTTACAGACGTAAAAAAAGAGTATGACGATTTTGTTAACGATTTGTGCAATCGTCAAAAGCGATAATCGTGTCAAATTCTCCTGTCATTCTCCCGTCATTATCACGTCTGCTACTTAATTTTTCCGGTTTATAAGCCGATTAAATGATGATTAAACGTCACTGTTAATGAATAACTGGCATGTTGTACTAAAAAACGATGTTTTGCTTTGACAATCACCTGGTGTTTTGCGAAAACATTCGAGGAAGAAAAAAACAGTATTGTTATGTGCGCATAATCATGCATGTAAATACCATGTTTACCGTGCTAGTGAAATCTACGCATGGCGTGGACAGACGCCATTCGTGATGTCGATAGCTGCCTCAAGGCAACGGTCTTCTCACCGTAGACCCAGGCATTGCGAGCCGTGAATCTTAATGATTTCGGTCTATCGTGACAGGTAGCGACTCTGAACAGTGATGTCTTCAGGGTCAGACAGGAGTAGGGAAGGAATACAGAGAGACAATAATAATGGTAGATAGCAAGAAGCGCCCTGGCAAAGATCTCGACCGTATCGATCGTAACATTCTTAATGAGTTGCAAAAGGATGGGCGTATTTCTAACGTCGAGCTTTCTAAACGTGTGGGACTTTCCCCAACGCCGTGCCTTGAGCGTGTGCGTCGGCTGGAAAGACAAGGGTTTATTCAGGGCTATACGGCGCTGTTGAACCCGCATTATCTGGATGCATCACTTCTGGTATTCGTTGAGATTACTCTGAATCGTGGCGCTCCGGATGTGTTTGAACAATTCAATACTGCTGTGCAAAAACTTGAAGAAATTCAGGAGTGTCATTTAGTATCCGGTGATTTCGACTACCTGTTGAAAACACGCGTGCCGGATATGTCAGCTTATCGTAAGCTGCTAGGGGAAACCCTGCTGCGTCTGCCTGGCGTCAATGACACACGGACATATGTTGTTATGGAAGAAGTCAAGCAGAGTAATCGTCTGGTTATTAAGACGCGCTAACACGGAACAGGTGCAAAATAAGCGTATTTTGATTACACTCCTGTTAATCCATACAGCAACAGTACTGGGGTAACCTGGTGCTGTTGTCCGTTTTAGCATCGGGCAGGAAAAGCCTGTAACCTGGAGAGCCTTTCTTGAGCCAGGAATACACTGAAGACAAAGAAGTCACATTGACAAAGTTAAGCAGCGGGCGCCGACTTCTGGAGGCGTTGCTGATTCTTATTGTCCTGTTTGCCGTCTGGTTGATGGCAGCCTTATTAAGCTTTAACCCTTCGGACCCCAGCTGGTCGCAAACGGCCTGGCATGAGCCTATCCATAATTTAGGCGGGACGCCTGGCGCGTGGCTGGCAGATACGCTGTTCTTCATTTTTGGCGTGATGGCTTACACCATCCCGGTCATTATTGTTGGCGGCTGTTGGTTTGCCTGGCGTCATCAGTCCAGCGATGAGTACGTTGACTATTTCGCCGTTTCACTACGAATTATTGGCGTGCTGGCGCTTATCCTTACGTCCTGTGGCCTTGCGGCAATCAACGCGGACGACATCTGGTATTTTGCCTCCGGTGGTGTAATCGGTAGTTTATTAAGCACTACGCTGCAGCCGCTGTTGCACAGCAGTGGTGGGACCATTGCGCTGCTCTGTGTTTGGGCGGCTGGCCTGACGCTGTTTACCGGCTGGTCCTGGGTGACCATTGCCGAAAAACTGGGGGGCTGGATTTTAAACATCCTCACTTTCGCCAGTAACCGCACTCGTCGCGATGATACCTGGGTTGATGAAGAAGAGTATGAAGACGACGAAGAGTATGAAGACGAGAAAAACGGCAAACAGCATGAATCGCGCCGTGCTCGTATTCTTCGTGGCGCGTTAGCGCGTCGTAAACGTCTGGCGGAAAAATTCATCAATCCGATGGGGCGGCAAACAGACGCTGCATTGTTCTCCGGTAAGCGGATGGATGATGAAGACGACATTACCTACACTGCGCGCGGCGTAGCCGCTGATCCTGATGATGTCCTCTTTTCGGGCAACCGTGCAACGCAGCCAGAATATGACGAATACGATCCATTATTAAACGGTGCACCAATTACCGAACCTGTTGCTGCGGCAGCAGCTGCTACCACGGCGACGCAAAGCTGGGCAGCTCCGGTTGAACCTGTTACTCAGACGCCGCCTGTTGCGTCGGTTGATGTTCCACCTGCGCAACCTGCTGTTGCCTGGCAGCCTGCGCCAGGGCCGCAAACGGGCGAGCCGGTCATTGCCCCTGCGCCGGAAGGTTATCCGCAACAACCTGTGCAGTCACAGCAGCCATATTATGCGCCAGCTGCGGAACAACCTGTTCAACAACCATATTACGCACCAGTGCCTGAACAGCCAGTTCAGCAGCCATATTATGCGTCTGCTGCGGAACAACCTGTTCAACAACCCTATTACGCACCAGTGCCTGAACAGCCAGTTCAGCAGCCATATTATGCGTCTGCTGCGGAACAACCTGTTCAACAACCCTATTACGCACCAGTGCCTGAACAGCCGGTTCAGCAACCATATTATGCACCTGCTGCGGAACAACCTGTTCAACAACCATATTATGCACCAGTGCCTGAACAACCAGTGGCTGATAACGGGTGGCAAGCCGAGGGGACACAATCCACTTTTGCGGCGCAGTCTACATACCAGCCTGAGCAAACCTACCAGCAGCCAGCCGTTCAGGAGACGTTGCGTCAACAGCCGCAACCGGTTGAACAGCCGCCTGTTGTGGAGCCTGAACCGGTTGCTGAAGAAACAAAACCTGCGCGTCCGCCGCTTTACTATTTTGAAGAAGTTGAAGAGAAGCGTGCGCGCGAACGTGAACAGCTCGCCGCCTGGTATCAACCTATTCCTGAACCAGTTAAAGAACCTGAGCATGTTAGACCTGTTCAGTCAGCTAGATCTGTTCAGTCATCGCCGACTGCTGCTGCAGTCCCTCCGGTAGAAGCCGTGGCTGCTGTTTCGCCGCTGGCATCGGGCGTGAAGAAAGCGACTCTGGCGACGGGGGCCGCCGCAACGGTTGCTGCACCTGTTTTTAGCCTGGCAAATAGCGGTGGACCTCGACCACAAGTGAAAGAGGGGATAGGCCCGCAGTTGCCACGACCAAAGCGTATTCGTGTTCCGACTCGTCGTGAACTGGCATCGTATGGCATTAAACTACCTTCACAACGAGCCGCCGAAGAGAAAGCTCGCGAAGCGCAGCGCAATCAATACGATTCTGGCGATCAGTATAACGATGATGAAATCGATGCGATGCAGCAAGATGAGTTGGCACGTCAGTTTGCCCAGGCGCAGCAGCAACGCTATGGTGAACAGTATCAGCATGATGCGCCAGTTAACCCTGAAGATGAAGATGCAGCGGCAGAGGCTGAACTGGCTCGTCAGTTTGCCCAGACTCAGCAGCAACGCTATTCCGGTGAACAACCTGCGGGAGCAAATCCATTCTCGCTGAATGATTTTGAATTTTCACCGATGAAAGCGTTGGTGGATGATGGCCCACACGAGCCACTGTTTACGCCCATTGTTGAACCGCAGCAACCGGTAGCGCCGCAGCAGCAGTATCAGCAGCCACAGCAACCGGTAGCGCCGCAGCAGCAATATCAGCAGCCGCAACAACCGGTGGTGCCGCAGCCGCAGTATCAGCAGCCGCAACAACCGGTGGCGCCGCAGCCGCAGTATCAGCAGCCGCAACAACCGGTGGTGCCGCAGCCGCAATATCAGCAGCCGCAGCAACCGGTAGCGCCACAGCCGCAGGATACCCTGCTTCATCCGTTGTTAATGCGCAACGGTGATAGCCGTCCGTTGCATAAACCAACGACGCCACTACCCTCGCTGGATTTGCTGACACCACCGCCAAGCGAAGTTGAGCCAGTAGATACCTTTGCGCTTGAGCAAATGGCGCGTCTGGTAGAAGCACGGCTGGCCGATTTCCGCATTAAAGCTGATGTGGTCAATTATTCACCAGGGCCTGTAATCACCCGTTTTGAGTTGAACCTGGCGCCGGGCGTAAAAGCAGCACGTATTTCTAACCTGTCACGCGACCTTGCCCGTTCATTGTCGACCGTGGCGGTGCGTGTGGTTGAAGTCATTCCTGGCAAACCTTACGTAGGTCTGGAGTTGCCGAACAAAAAACGACAAACCGTTTATCTGCGCGAAGTGCTGGATAACGCGAAGTTCCGTGATAACCCATCGCCGCTAACGATTGTTTTGGGTAAAGATATCGCAGGCGATCCGGTCGTAGCCGATCTGGCTAAAATGCCTCACTTGCTGGTTGCGGGGACCACTGGTTCCGGTAAGTCGGTGGGAGTAAACGCCATGATCCTGAGCATGCTCTATAAAGCGCAGCCGGAAGATGTTCGTTTCATTATGATCGACCCGAAAATGCTGGAACTTTCGGTTTATGAAGGCATCCCGCATCTGTTAACGGAAGTCGTTACCGACATGAAAGATGCTGCCAACGCTCTGCGCTGGTGCGTAAATGAAATGGAACGCCGTTATAAGCTGATGTCGGCACTGGGAGTGCGTAATCTGGCGGGGTATAACGAAAAAATTGCTGAAGCGGACCGAATGATGCGTCCGATTCCAGACCCGTACTGGAAGCCAGGTGACAGTATGGATGCCCAGCATCCAGTGCTGAAAAAAGAGCCGTACATTGTAGTGCTGGTGGATGAATTTGCCGACCTGATGATGACGGTAGGTAAAAAAGTGGAAGAGTTGATTGCGCGTCTGGCGCAAAAAGCCCGTGCCGCAGGTATTCACCTCGTGCTGGCAACGCAGCGCCCTTCGGTGGATGTTATTACGGGGCTGATTAAAGCGAACATTCCAACCCGTATCGCCTTTACTGTATCCAGCAAGATCGACTCACGTACCATTCTTGATCAGGCTGGCGCGGAATCACTGCTTGGTATGGGGGATATGCTTTACTCCGGGCCGAACTCAACCATGCCGGTACGTGTCCATGGTGCTTTTGTTCGCGATCAGGAAGTTCATGCTGTGGTGCAGGACTGGAAAGCGCGTGGTCGTCCGCAGTATGTAGATGGCATCACCTCCGACAGCGAAAGCGAAGGCGGAGCTGGTGGTTTCGACGGTGCTGAAGAACTGGATCCGCTGTTCGATCAGGCGGTGGCGTTTGTCACTGAAAAACGCAAAGCGTCTATTTCTGGTGTTCAGCGTCAGTTCCGCATCGGTTACAACCGTGCTGCACGCATTGTTGAACAGATGGAAGCGCAAGGGATCGTCAGCGAACAGGGTCACAACGGTAATCGTGAAGTACTGGCTCCGCCACCGTTTGACTAATTAGTGCATCGTAGGCCGGATAAGACGCGATAGTGTCGCATCCGGCACTCTATCAACTGAAAATTCAGTATTTTCTTCTTTCCTCAAGCTGATTATTAGCCTGGAATAGAGAGTAGAGGGAACTCCCGATCGGGAGTGACGTAATTTGAGGAACAATGATGAAAAAAATTGCCATCACCTGTGCATTACTCTCAAGTTTAGTGGCGTCCAGTGTTTGGGCTGATGCCGCAAGCGATCTGAAAAGCCGTCTGGATAAAGTCAGCAGCTTCCACGCCAGCTTCACACAAAAAGTGACTGACGGTAGCGGCGCGGCGGTGCAGGAAGGTCAGGGCGATCTGTGGGTGAAACGTCCAAACTTATTCAACTGGCATATGACTCAACCTGATGAAAGCATTCTGGTTTCTGATGGTAAAACACTGTGGTTCTATAACCCGTTTGTTGAACAGGCTACGGCGACCTGGCTGAAAGATGCCACCGGGAATACGCCATTTATGCTGATCGCACGTAACCAGTCCAGCGACTGGCAGCAGTACAACATCAAACAGAACGGCGATGATTTTGTCCTGACGCCGAAAGCCAGCAATGGCAATCTGAAGCAGTTCACTATTAACGTGGGCCGTGATGGCACCATCCATCAATTCAGCGCGGTGGAACAGGACGATCAACGCAGCAGTTATCAGCTGAAATCCCAGCAAAATGGGGCTGTGGATGCAGCGAAATTTACCTTCACCCCGCCGCAAGGCGTAACGGTAGATGATCAACGTAAGTAGAGGCACCTGAGTGAGCAATCTGTCGCTCGATTTTTCGGATAATACTTTTCAACCTCTGGCCGCACGTATGCGGCCAGAAAATTTAGCACAGTATATTGGCCAGCAACATTTGCTGGCTGCGGGGAAGCCGTTGCCGCGCGCTATCGAAGCCGGACATCTGCATTCCATGATCCTCTGGGGGCCGCCAGGTACCGGTAAAACTACCCTTGCCGAAGTGATCGCCCGCTATGCAAATGCTGATGTGGAACGTATTTCTGCTGTCACTTCTGGCGTGAAAGAAATTCGCGAAGCGATAGAGCGCGCGCGGCAAAACCGCAATGCCGGTCGCCGTACCATTTTGTTTGTCGATGAAGTGCATCGCTTTAATAAAAGCCAACAGGATGCGTTTCTGCCGCACATTGAAGATGGCACCATCACGTTTATTGGCGCAACCACTGAAAACCCGTCGTTTGAGCTTAATTCGGCGCTGCTTTCCCGTGCTCGTGTCTATTTGCTCAAATCCCTGACCACCGAGGATATAGAGCAAGTACTGACTCAGGCGATGGAAGACAAAACCCGCGGCTACGGTGGGCAGGATATTGTTCTGCCAGACGAAACACGCCGCGCGATTGCTGAACTGGTGAATGGCGACGCGCGCCGGGCGTTAAATACGCTGGAAATGATGGCGGATATGGCCGAAGTCGATGACAGCGGCAAACGTGTCCTGAAGCCTGAGTTACTCACCGAAATTGCTGGTGAGCGTAGCGCTCGTTTTGATAACAAAGGTGATCGCTTTTACGATCTGATTTCCGCGCTGCATAAATCGGTACGCGGTAGCGCACCCGATGCAGCGCTTTACTGGTATGCGCGGATTATTACTGCGGGCGGTGATCCGTTATATGTCGCACGTCGCTGCCTGGCGATTGCTTCAGAAGATATCGGTAATGCCGATCCGCGGGCAATGCAGGTGGCGATTGCGGCCTGGGATTGCTTTACCCGCGTAGGTCCGGCAGAAGGTGAACGCGCCATTGCCCAGGCGATTGTTTATCTCGCTTGTGCGCCAAAAAGTAACGCTGTCTACACCGCGTTTAAAGCCGCGTTAGCTGATGCCCGTGAACGTCCGGATTATGACGTGCCGGTACACCTGCGTAATGCACCAACCAAACTGATGAAGGAAATGGGCTACGGGCAGGAATATCGTTACGCCCACGATGAAGCAAACGCTTATGCTGCCGGTGAGGTTTACTTCCCGCCGGAAATAGCACAAACGCGCTATTATTTCCCGACAAACAGAGGCCTTGAAGGCAAGATTGGCGAAAAGCTCGCCTGGCTGGCTGAACAGGATCAAAATAGCCCCATAAAACGCTACCGTTAATGTTATCGTTGCGGTAATGTTGTTACTGTATCCCTGTGGTCGCAGGCTGTGGCCACATCTCCCATTTAATTCGATAAGCACAGGATAAGCATGCTCGATCCCAATCTGCTGCGTAATGAGCCAGACGCAGTCGCTGAAAAACTGGCACGCCGGGGCTTTAAGCTGGATGTAGATAAGCTGGGCGCTCTTGAAGAGCGTCGTAAAGTATTGCAGGTCAAAACGGAAAACCTGCAAGCAGAGCGTAACTCTCGATCGAAATCCATCGGCCAGGCGAAAGCGCGCGGGGAAGATATCGAGCCTTTACGTCTGGAAGTGAACAAACTGGGCGAAGAGCTGGATGCAGCAAAAGCCGAGCTGGATGCTTTACAGGCTGAAATTCGCGATATCGCGCTGACAATCCCTAACCTGCCTGCAGATGAAGTGCCGGTTGGTAAAGATGAAAATGACAACGTTGAAGTCAGCCGCTGGGGTACCCCGCGTGAATTTGACTTCGAAGTTCGTGACCACGTGACGCTGGGTGAAATGCACTCCGGCCTCGACTTTGCGGCAGCGGTTAAGCTGACAGGTTCGCGCTTTGTGGTGATGAAAGGGCAGATCGCTCGCATGCACCGCGCACTGTCGCAGTTTATGCTGGACCTGCACACCGAGCAGCATGGCTATAGCGAAAACTATGTCCCGTACCTGGTTAACCAGGATACGCTGTACGGTACGGGTCAGTTGCCGAAGTTTGCTGGCGATCTGTTCCATACTCGTCCGCTGGAAGAAGAAGCTGATACCAGTAACTACGCGCTGATCCCAACTGCAGAAGTTCCGCTGACCAACCTGGTTCGCGGTGAAATCATCGATGAAGATGATCTGCCGATCAAAATGACCGCTCATACCCCATGCTTCCGTTCTGAAGCCGGTTCTTATGGTCGTGATACCCGTGGTCTGATTCGTATGCACCAGTTCGACAAAGTTGAAATGGTTCAGATCGTGCGTCCGGAAGATTCAATGGCGGCACTTGAAGAGATGACTGGTCATGCGGAGAAAGTCCTGCAACTGCTGGGCCTGCCGTACCGCAAAATCATCCTTTGCACTGGCGACATGGGCTTTGGCGCTTGCAAAACTTACGACCTGGAAGTATGGATCCCGGCGCAGAATACCTACCGCGAGATCTCTTCCTGCTCCAACGTCTGGGATTTCCAGGCGCGTCGTATGCAGGCACGTTGCCGCAGTAAGTCTGACAAGAAAACCCGTCTGGTTCATACCCTGAACGGTTCTGGTCTGGCTGTTGGTCGTACGCTGGTTGCGGTAATGGAAAACTATCAGCAGGCTGATGGTCGTATTGAAGTACCAGAAGTTCTGCGCCCGTATATGAACGGACTGGAATATATCGGCTAATATCCAACTATTCTGAATCTAAAAAGCGCCTACGGGCGCTTTTTTTATCTCCCTTTGATACCAAACAATAATTACAGCTGACTTAAGCGCAATACTACTTTCGAGTGAAAATCTACCTATCCCGTTGATTTTCAAATTATTCGATGTATACAAGCCTATATAGCGCACCGCTATGAAAATAATTACACAAGACGGTTTGTTACTGGAATCAATCGTAAGCAAGCTTGAGTGAGCCATTATGAAAACGAAAATTCCTGATGCGGTATTGGCTGCTGAGGTGAGTCGCCGTGGTTTGGTAAAAACGACAGCGATCGGCGGCCTGGCGATGGCCAGCAGCGCGTTAACATTACCCTTTAGCCGGATTGCGCACGCTGCTAATAGTGTCGCTCCGGCAAATTCAGACGAAAAGGTGATATGGAGCGCCTGTACAGTTAACTGTGGCAGCCGCTGTCCGCTGCGTATGCATGTAGTGGACGGCGAAATCAAATATGTCGAAACGGATAATACCGGGGATGACAATTACGAAGGACTGCACCAGGTGCGCGCGTGCTTGCGTGGGCGTTCTATGCGTCGCCGCGTTTACAATCCCGACCGCCTGAAATATCCGATGAAACGAGTAGGTGCTCGCGGTGAAGGTAAGTTTGAGCGTATTAGTTGGGAAGAAGCCTACGATATCATCGCCACGAATATGCAGCGCCTGATAAAAGAGTACGGTAACGAATCCATCTATCTGAACTATGGTACCGGTACGCTGGGCGGCACCATGACCCGTTCCTGGCCGCCGGGAAATACTCTGGTTGCGCGTTTGATGAACTGCTGCGGCGGTTATCTGAACCATTATGGTGACTACTCCTCGGCGCAAATAGCCGAAGGTTTGAACTATACCTATGGCGGCTGGGCCGATGGCAACAGTCCGTCAGATATCGAAAACAGTAAACTGGTGGTGCTGTTTGGTAACAACCCTGGCGAGACGCGTATGAGCGGCGGCGGGGTGACTTATTACCTGGAGCAGGCGCGGCAAAAATCAAATGCACGTATGATCATTATCGATCCGCGCTATACCGATACGGGCGCCGGACGCGAAGATGAATGGATCCCGATTCGTCCGGGAACAGATGCGGCACTGGTTAACGGTCTGGCGTATGTCATGATCACCGAAAACCTGGTTGATCAGGAATTCCTCGACAAATATTGTGTCGGCTACGACGAAAAAACGTTGCCAGCCAGCGCGCCGAAAAATGGTCACTACAAAGCGTATATTCTGGGTGACGGGCCAGACGGTGTTGCCAAAACACCGGAATGGGCCTCGCAAATTACCGGTATCCCGGCAGATAAAATCATCAAACTTGCTCGTGAAATCGGTAACACCAAACCGGCATTTATCAGCCAGGGGTGGGGGCCGCAGCGCCATGCCAATGGCGAAATCGCCACGCGTGCCATTTCGATGCTGGCAATCCTCACCGGGAATGTCGGTATTAACGGTGGTAACAGCGGTGCGCGAGAAGGTTCATACAGCTTACCGTTTGTGCGGATGCCTACTCTGGAAAACCCGATTCAGACCAGCATTTCCATGTTTATGTGGACCGATGCCATTGAACGTGGCCCGGAAATGACGGCACTGCGTGATGGTGTGCGCGGGAAAGATAAGCTGGATGTTCCGATCAAGATGATCTGGAACTATGCCGGTAACTGCCTGATTAACCAGCATTCGGAAATCAACCGTACCCATGAAATCCTCCAGGATGATAAGAAGTGTGAGCTGATTGTGGTTATCGACTGCCACATGACCTCATCGGCAAAATATGCTGACATCCTGCTGCCGGACTGCACTGCCTCCGAACAGATGGACTTTGCGCTGGATGCATCCTGCGGGAATATGTCTTACGTCATTTTCAACGACCAGGTCATTAAACCGCGATTTGAATGTAAGACTATCTATGAGATGACCAGCGAACTGGCAAAACGTCTTGGCGTCGAGCAACAGTTTACTGAAGGTCGTACCCAGGAAGAGTGGATGCGTCACCTGTATGCCCAGTCGCGCGAAGCGATTCCGGAACTGCCAACCTTTGAAGAGTTCCGCAAACAGGGGATCTTTAAAAAGCGCGATCCGCAAGGGCATCACGTTGCTTACAAAGCCTTCCGTGAAGATCCGCAGGCTAATCCATTGACCACGCCATCGGGCAAAATTGAGATCTATTCACAGGCGCTGGCTGATATTGCCGCCACCTGGGAATTGCCGGAAGGCGATGTGATCGATCCACTACCGATCTATACACCGGGCTTTGAAAGTTATCAGGATCCGCTCAACAAACAGTATCCGCTGCAGCTTACGGGGTTCCATTACAAATCTCGTGTTCACTCGACTTACGGTAACGTAGACGTGCTGAAAGCAGCTTGCCGTCAGGAAATGTGGATCAACCCACTTGATGCGCAAAAACGTGGTATCAGCAACGGCGATAAGGTGCGGATCTTTAACGATCGTGGTGAAGTCCATATTGAGGCGAAAGTGACGCCACGAATGATGCCGGGCGTGGTCGCATTGGGCGAAGGTGCCTGGTATGACCCGGATGCGAAACGTGTCGATAAGGGCGGTTGTATTAACGTACTGACCACTCAACGTCCGTCTCCTCTTGCCAAGGGGAATCCATCACATACGAACCTTGTTCAGGTTGAAAAGGTGTAAGGAGTAACCGATGACAACCCAGTATGGATTTTTTATTGATTCCAGCCGTTGCACCGGTTGCAAAACCTGCGAGCTGGCCTGTAAAGACTACAAAGATCTGACGCCGGAAGTTAGTTTCCGCCGCATTTATGAATATGCTGGTGGAGACTGGCAGGAAGATAACGGCGTCTGGCATCAAAACGTATTTGCCTACTATTTGTCGATTTCATGCAACCACTGCGAAGATCCGGCTTGTACCAAAGTCTGCCCAAGCGGTGCGATGCATAAACGTGAAGATGGTTTTGTCGTTGTCGATGAAGATGTGTGTATTGGCTGTCGTTACTGCCATATGGCCTGCCCGTATGGCGCACCGCAGTACAACGCAACCAAAGGTCATATGACCAAATGTGATGGTTGCTATGACCGCGTCGCAGAAGGTAAAAAACCGATCTGCGTCGAATCTTGCCCGCTACGGGCGCTGGATTTCGGACCTATCGACGAGCTGCGTAAAAAAC
This sequence comes from Escherichia sp. E10V10, assembly GCF_004211985.1. NCBI lineage: Bacteria > Pseudomonadati > Pseudomonadota > Gammaproteobacteria > Enterobacterales > Enterobacteriaceae > Escherichia > Escherichia sp. E10V10. Next base: position 167,736 of record NZ_RHJO01000004.1, read on the forward strand.
ACGGCGATCTGGCGGCTGTTGCGCCGTTGCCGCGTGCGCACTTCACCAAACCGAATATTGTGATCAAACCTAACGCCAATAGCCGCCCAACCGGGGATACCACTGGCTATCTGGCAAACCCGAAGGAGGTGTGAGATGGGAAGTGGATGGCATGAATGGCCGCTGATGATCTTCACGGTCTTTGGGCAATGTGTGGCGGGCGGTTTTATCGTTCTGGCTTTGGCACTGCTTAAAGGTGACCTGCGAGCAGAAGCCCAGCAGCGTGTTATCGCCTGCATGTTTGGCTTATGGGTTCTGATGGGCATTGGGTTTATCGCCTCTATGCTCCATCTTGGCTCACCAATGCGCGCCTTTAACTCGCTTAACCGGGTAGGGGCTTCAGCACTGAGTAACGAAATCGCCAGCGGTTCGATCTTTTTTGCCGTAGGTGGCATCGGCTGGTTGTTGGCGATGCTGAAAAAATTGTCACCGGCATTACGCACGCTTTGGCTGGTGGTGACGATGGTTCTCGGCGTGGTCTTTGTCTGGATGATGGTGCGTGTCTATAACAGCATCGATACCGTACCGACCTGGTACAGCATCTGGACGCCGATGGGCTTCTTCCTGACCATGTTTATGGGCGGCCCGTTGCTGGGTTACCTGTTGCTGAGTCTTGCTGGCGTTGATGGCTGGGCGATGCGTCTGCTGCCTGCAATTTCCGTGTTGGCACTGGTGGTGAGTGGCGTGATGTCAGTAATGCAGGGCGCAGAACTGGCGACCATTCATAGTTCAGTGCAACAGGCTGCTGCACTGGTGCCTGACTACGGTGCGCTGATGTCCTGGCGGATTGTGCTTTTGGCCGTGGCACTGTGCTTGTGGATTGCACCGCAGGTGAAAGGCTTTCAGCCTGCGGTGCCTCTGCTTTCCGTATCATTCATCCTGCTTCTCGCAGGGGAATTAATCGGCCGCGGGGTATTCTACGGTTTGCATATGACCGTTGGCATGGCTGTTGCCAGTTAAGGTGTAATAACCGGGGTTTCGGCCCCGGTTATCTCTTATTTCTGTTTCGTTAACGTGTCATAACTGGTCATCAAATTACGATAATCAGGAATGTGATTAGAGAACAACGTTGCCAGTCCCTCAATATCGTTACGCCAGTCGCGGTGCAGTTCACAAGCCACGCCGAACCATGTCATCAATTGAGCGCCAGCTTGTGACATACGATCCCACGCTGAATGCCGGGTAATCTCGTTAAAGGTTCCAGAAGCGTCGGTTACCACAAAGACATCAAACCCTTCTTCAATAGCCGAAAGCGCCGGGAATGCTACGCAAACCTCGGTTACCACCCCTGCAATAATCAGTTGTTTTTTACCTGTCGCTTTAACTGCTTTGACAAAATCTTCGTTATCCCAGGCGTTAATATTTCCAGGACGCGCAATATAAGGCGCATCCGGAAACTGTGCTTTCAGCTCGGGGACTAATGGGCCGTTAGGGCCGGTTTCAAAACTGGTGGTGAGAATGGTGGGGAGATTGAAATATTTTGCTAAGTCACCCAGCGCCAGCACGTTATTTTTGAATTTGTCGGGGTCAATATCCCGCACAAGGGAAAGCAAACCAGCCTGGTGATCAACTAACAAAACAGCAGCATCATTGTTATCGAGACGAACATACGGTTTGGTCATTCTCTTCTCCTTTTGAGAGTCAGTGGTACGCCTGAAAGCGTTCAGACGCGATGCGTTGCCCTGAAAGCATAGACGGGAAATTCAGGTTTGCTGTGACCATGAAATTTTTCGACTGAACTAACCATATGAACTTTATGTTAGATCAATAAAAACAATTAGATGAGGCTGATTATCTTTTCGTTATTAGTGTTATGAATGAGTAATATAAATCGATAATACAGCCGCTGCGTTATGTACGTATTTTCCCCCATTGACAATGTTTTGGTTGGTGGCATGATGCGCATGAAATTTGAACTTCCTCACGGTTTTAATTCATGTCCACGTATACCCGGCCTGTCATGCTCTTGCTGTCTGGCCTGCTTTTGTTGACTTTGGCGATTGCGGTGCTGAATACGCTCGTGCCTCTATGGCTCGCTCAGGAACACTTGCCCACATGGCAGGTCGGCGTTGTCAGCTCGTCATATTTTACAGGTAACCTCGTTGGTACCCTGCTAACAGGGTATGTCATTAAACGATTTGGGTTTAATCGTAGTTACTATCTGGCGTCGTTTATTTTTGCGGCTGGATGTGCCGGGCTTGGCCTAATGATTGGCTTCTGGAGCTGGCTTGCCTGGCGTTTCGTTGCAGGCGTTGGTTGCGCAATGATTTGGGTCGTGGTTGAAAGCGCGCTGATGTGCAGTGGGACGTCCCGTAACCGTGGGCGGCTGCTTGCTGCGTATATGATGGTTTATTACGTGGGGACGTTTTTAGGCCAGTTACTGGTCAGCAAAGTGTCGACTGAGCTGATGGCCGTGTTACCGTGGGCAACGGGTTTGATACTGGCAGGCATCTTACCGTTGTTGTTTACTCGTATTCTGAATCAGCAAACGGAAAAACATCCGGCTACGCCGATTACATCAATGCTTAAACTTCGTCAGGCACGGCTTGGGGTCAATGGCTGTATTATCTCCGGGATTGTCCTGGGCTCTCTGTATGGTCTGATGCCATTGTATCTTAACCATCAGGGGATCAATAACGCCAGCATCGGTTTCTGGATGGCTGTACTGGTCAGCGCAGGAATCCTTGGGCAGTGGCCTATTGGGCGTCTGGCGGATAAATTTGGTCGTCTACTGGTACTGCGCGTTCAGGTTTTTGTTGTCATTCTTGGTAGTATTGCAATGTTAAGCCAGGCTGCGATGGCGCCTTCATTGTTTATTCTCGGTGCTGCGGGGTTCACGCTGTATCCAGTAGCGATGGCCTGGGCTTGTGAGAAGGTTGAACATCATCAACTGGTGGCGATGAATCAGGCTTTACTGTTGAGTTATACAGTCGGTAGTCTGCTTGGTCCGTCTTTTACCGCCATACTGATGCAGAATTTTTCCGATAAACTGTTATTTATTATGATTGCCAGTGTGTCATTTATCTACTTGTTGATGCTGCTGCGTAACGCCGGTCATACACCCAAACCTGTCGCTCATGTGTAAATGAATTAGTGTAGAGTGTGAACATGCTGTATCACACTCTGTTTTTTTGTTTCCTCCATACAACTTGCTTTTACCAAATTTCATTTATGGAAAAATAAAGTGTGCAGCAGGTTATAATTTTTCGTTCCGCTATTTTCGTACTTCTTATTAGCCGCGCATAATCCCTCGTTTTACAGATATCTATTAAAAAAATAGCGAAGGATCGGTCTATGGCTGGGAACGTTCAGGAAAAACAGTTGCGCTGGTACAACATTGCACTGATGTCTTTTATTACGGTTTGGGGATTTGGCAATGTTGTTAATAATTATGCCAACCAGGGGTTGGTCGTTGTTTTTTCATGGCTGTTTATATTTGCGCTCTATTTTACACCATATGCATTGATTGTCGGTCAGTTGGGGTCGACTTTTAAAGATGGGAAAGGCGGAGTCAGTACCTGGATTAAACACACAATGGGCCCCGGATTGGCTTATCTTGCCGCGTGGACCTATTGGGTGGTGCATATACCCTATCTGGCACAAAAACCACAGGCCATTCTGATTGCGCTCGGCTGGGCGATGAAAGGTGACGGTTCGTTAATCAAAGAATATTCAGTCGTAGCGTTACAGGGGTTAACGCTGGTGCTGTTTGTCTTCTTTATGTGGATCGCTTCACGTGGTATGAAATCGCTGAAAATCGTCGGTTCTGTGGCAGGGATTGCGATGTTTATCATGTCGCTCCTGTATGTGGCGATGGCAGTAACCGCGCCTGCGATTACTGAAGTGCATATTGCGACCACGAACATTACCTGGGAAACGTTCATTCCCCATATCGATTTTACCTACATTACCACTATTTCAATGCTGGTTTTCGCGGTTGGCGGTGCAGAGAAGATTTCTCCCTACGTTAATCAAACGCGCAACCCAGGAAAAGAATTTCCAAAAGGGATGCTATGCCTGGCGGTGATGGTTGCGGTTTGTGCCATTCTGGGCTCTCTCGCAATGGGGATGATGTTTGACTCGCGTAATATTCCTGATGACTTAATGACTAACGGTCAGTATTACGCTTTTCAGAAGCTGGGCGAGTATTACAACATGGGGAATACCTGATGGTGATTTACGCCATTGCAAATACCCTGGGACAAGTCGCCGCTCTGGTGTTCTCCATCGATGCTCCTCTGAAAGTGTTATTAGGTGATGCGGATAGTAAATATATTCCTGCCAGATTGTGCCGGACCAATGATTCAGGTACACCGGTTAATGGTTATCTACTGACCCTGGTGCTGGTGGCGATTCTGATTATGCTGCCAACACTGGGTATTGGTGACATGAATAATCTCTACAAATGGCTGCTCAATTTGAACTCAGTAGTGATGCCACTGCGTTATTTGTGGGTGTTCGTGGCGTTTATTGCAGTAGTTCGCCTGGCGCAGAAATATAAACCGGAATATGTCTTTATTCGTAATAAGTCTCTGGCGATGACTGTCGGGATTTGGTGTTTTGCCTTTACTGCTTTTGCCTGTTTGACGGGGATCTTCCCGAAAATGGAAGCCTTCACTGCAGAGTGGACCTTCCAGCTAGCGCTGAATATCGCTACACCATTTGTGCTGGTGGGGTTGGGGTTGATATTCCCGCTATTGGCTCGTAAAGCGAATACGGACTAATCATTGTGGTTAGTTCTGCAGAATGAAGCGCGGAATAACAAAGCGGCAACTCAATAAAGTTGCCGCTTTACGGGGAAATTAGAACATTACTTTATGACCATATTGCTCAAGAATACCTTTCACGCGTTCCATGGTCTCTTTCTTCGGTGGTTTAACACCATCAAGTTTGTATTCTTCACCCATCGCCACCCATTTGTGTTTGCCCAGCTCGTGGTAGGGGAGAAGCTCGATTTTCTCAACGTTGCCCATATCACGGGTAAATTCACCGAGGCGATGCGCTGAATCGTCATCGTCAGACCAGCCTGGGACAACAACGTAGCGGATCCAGACCTTCACATTTTTGTTCGCCAGATATTTGGCGAACTCCAGCGTACGATGATTGGAAACGCCGACCAGATTCTGGTGGATCTCGTCGTTCATCTGTTTGAGATCGAGCATTACCAGATCGGTCACTTCCAGCAGTTCATCAATCACTGGATCGTAACGACGAACAAAACCGTTGGTGTCCAGGCAGGTATGAATGCCTTCTTTTTTGCAGGCGCGGAACCAGTCACGAACAAATTCAGCTTGCAGGATTGCTTCACCGCCGGATGCGGTAACGCCACCGCCTGAAGCATTCATAAAGTGGCGATAGGTCACCACCTCTTTCATTAAATCTTCAACGGTAACTTCTTTGCCGCCATGCGTGTCCCAGGTGTCGCGGTTATGGCAATACAGGCAGCGCATCAGGCAGCCCTGGAAAAAGGTGATAAAGCGAATACCCGGGCCGTCTACGGTTCCACAGGATTCAAAGGAGTGAATGCGACCAATAACTGACTTGGTAGCCCCCGCCGTAGCGGTATTTTCTGTTGTATTACAATTAGTTAAATTACTCATATCGCTTCAATTGGCTCTAGTTAACTCTGGTTTATGGACGCATTATGGACATTCCTGACACCGGGTTAAGAGTCACTGCATCTTGTAAGAAATCCGGTGCAAAGTGTGCGTAGGTCATAGTTTGCTGAATGTTAGAATGACCCAGGATGCGCTGCAATGTGATTATGTTACCTCCATTCATTATAAAATGTGTGGCAAATGTATGCCTCAAAACATGCACTGCCTGTCCGTCAGGTAAATCGGGTTTTACTTCCCTGAGAGCGTTGCGCACTTTGTAGTAACTGGCATTAAAAAGCCTGCCTGAATTTTTGGTCTTGATCCGTTTAATCAGGTCCTGCGAAACGGGAATTGTCCTGCGCTTTCCGTTTTTAGTTTTCATAAACGTAACCATCTGGTTAATGATGTGTTCAGCTTTTAAATTAGACACTTCACTCCAGCGTCCACCAGTAGAAAGGCAGACCAGAGTCGCATTTAATTCATCACCATCGAGCATGGATAACAGCCGTGTAATCTCTTCACTGGACAAAAAAGCCATTTCTGTAACAGCTTCACGTAATCGCTTAACCTCACGGAACGGGTTGTGAGAATGGTATTCACCGGCGTCAATTAACTTGGTGAACATCCCGCTCATTATTGCCAGATGCCGATTTACGCTGGCTGGTTTTAGACCATCGTTCATCATTACAACGCGATAATCAGTTATCGTTTTCTTTGTTAGCTGGTCAGCTCTGGACACTCCCATTTCTGCAAATTTGGCGATTATTGTCGTCAAACGCCCCCGTTCAATATCTCCACGCTCATGTGATTTTCCGTGATATATCCACCATCTGCCTAACAACTCTGTAAGAGTTCGGCGGTCGGCCGGCTTCTCCAACCACTCTTTGTTGTGGTAGTTAACCAAGACATGACGCTCGAATGCCTGGGCTTCACCTTTAGTTTTAAATTTCCGCCTGATACGTTTTCCATCTGCACCCTGCGGTCTGACGTCCACTTCATAACGACCATCATCGAGCTTTTTAATAGACATAAAGCCCTCCGATGACGCTGTTTACTTCTACTACTTGAAAATTAATGCAATTTTCTTTCGTACATTTACTGCACACATATGCTGAATAAATCGTCAGCCAGTCTTTTGGTCTGAGTGGTGCAAGGTTGTTGAGTCTTGCCCAATGTGCGCGAGCGCCGGGGCTATTTGTCCGCCAGCGGGATCAGTTTCATCAAACATGAACCAGTCACGGTACTTGCGAAATCTTTCTGGCTTGAAAAATTTCATACCTGCGTCAAAAGACATCTTTACTTTTCCCTGCTCATATCCAGCATAGGTGTTGTAGTTAATCCCAGTTAATTCAGCGACTTGCTTCCTTGTCATCCTTTCTGACTCCCTAATAAGTGCGAGTTTCTCTGCTTGAGATGTGATTTGTGTATTTGACATGAATTGTCGTATCTCGTAATTTATGTTGCATGCGACAAGCCAGAACAACGCAGAGCGGCTTCAAATAGCTCTGGTTGAATGGCACCAAAGTTGAGGATATCAAAATGAGTATTGGATCAGAAATGAATAACGATGTTGGAGAAAAAGTATCTGATCTCACAAAAAGTAAAAAATGTGACATCAAGCTCGCTGCCGCACCGTCGGATCTACTCTCGAAAGAGGGTTTTGCTCTTTACATCGGTAAGACGCCTCGCGCTGTAGCTGAAATGGCGAAAGCAGGCAAGCTGCCTGCCTTTTACATGGCAGACCCATTAAAGCCGGGAGGTCATGCTGAGTTATGGATTAATCGTCGTGAGTGGGACAAGTACGCAGCACAGCTAGTCGATGAAGCTCCATCAGAATGGCACGACTGGAAAAATCGCATTAGTTATAGCAAATCAAGACATGGCCGTGCGGCTTAAGGTGGAAAGGATGAAGGAGCCGCGTTGTATTGCTCAGTTACTGCGTAACGAAAGCCCCAGGGCGATTGACTTCACCATCACCCACGGGAAGGGACGCAAGGGAATCATTATCCGCACCAAAAAACAGAGTCCGTTAAAAAAGGCTCTGACCTTTCTGAAAAGCCGGAGGGTATGGAAATGACAGTGATGACGCTCAATCTTGTTGAAAAACAGCCAGCAACTATGCGCCGGATAATTGGTAAGCATCTGGCCGTCCCTCGCTGGCAGGAGACATGCGATTATTATAACCAGATGATGGAACGTGAACGGCTAACGGTTTGCTTCCATGCGCAGTTAAAACAGCGTCACGCAACGATGCGTTTTGAAGAAATGAACGACGTCGAACGTGAACGACTGGTATGTGCAATTGATGAATTGCGTGGGGCATTCTCAAAACGCCGTCAGGTTGGCGCAAGTGAGTATGCATATATTAGTTTTTTAACAGTCAGTCAGCGTCGCACTTTATTTATGCACGCACGACTGACAGAAAAAGAATTTAACCAGCCATACTGGCGAATTAATGAGGAATCATGTTACTGGCGTGATGCTTTATTCCGTGCATTACGTGAATTATTCAGTCTGTTTGAGTATGCGCCGACAATTCTGACGTCGGTAAAACCAGAGCAATATCTGCATTAAGTAATTAACCAAAGTTTTTAACGCACTTAATCGTGCGGGGCTTCTTTTTGCCTGGAGAAAGTCATGCATACAGTTTCTGAAAATCAGTGCGGTAAATACGCATTACTGCTGCAACAGGCCAGAACCGAAGCACAGGCCGACGCTGCGACGCGCTTTTCTTCTCATCTTGACGCCATGATTCGCCACATCACAAAGGCGGAGTTATCCCGCGTGGAGATAGTCGAGCTGCTCAGTCAGGAGTCGGAAAAATTTCACAATATCGGATTGTCTCGCGGGGAGGTGCTTTGATGTCCTGTTCTCATTCAGTTGTATTACTGAACAATGCCTTAAAAATCTCCGTTATGAAAAATGGCGATTTGTCTCTTATTCAACTTTGTCTTGATAAAGAAAAACGCGACATAACTGAATCTGTTATCGCGATTTATCAGAATGAATTAAACCTCCTGTCTGATGTGGTCAATTTACTTGTTAAACGCGCTGTATTCCACAAGCAAATTTCCTCAGTGGATGAACTGACAAAATTAACGACAGAACTTGCCAGTTATTGCGCTGATGTATCCAGGAAACTTAACGATAAAAGGAGCTGATAATGCCGGACAACGTAGATTTTATTCAGGAACAACAGGCTGAATTACTGGAGCGCCAGATTAACGCGGCAAGGGTAAAACATTGCGGTGCTTCTGCGCTGGTTTGCGAAGAGTGTGACGCGCCAATACCTGCTGCCCGTCGTGCGGCTTATCCGTCAGCCACGCGTTGTGTTTCCTGTCAGTCAGTCTTTGAAGCAAAAAACAAACATTACCGGAGAACGGCATGAGTATTCGTATTGAAATTGGCGAACGTTATGTCGTTACCAGTGACAGCTTTCAGTTTATTCTCCACGAGAAAAAGAGAGCTGAAAGCGGTAAAAACGCCGGTCAGGAATGGCTGGCGGTGGTTGGTTATTACCCGAAATTAAGCCAGCTCGTTTCCGGCCTGATGCATCACGATATTCTGACCGGAAGCGCAAAGTCTTTTGCTGATTTAAACGCGCAGGTTGAGCAACTCAGCAAGCGTTGTTCAGAGGCTTTTGGCTCATATGGCCGTTAAAGCCTCCGGGCGTTTTGTCCCTCCGTCAGCATTTGCCGCAGGCACCGGTAAGACGTTTACCGGTGCTTATGCATGGAACGCGCCACGCGAGGCTGTCGGGCGCGAAAGACCCCTTACACGTGACGAGATGCGTCAGGTGCAAGGTGTTTTATCCACGATTAACCGCCTGCCTTACTTTTTGCGCTCGCTGTTTACTTCACGCTATGACTACATTCGGCGCAATAAAAGCCCGGTGCACGGGTTTTATTTCCTCACATCCACTTTTCAGCGTCGTTTATGGCCGCGCATTGAGCGCGTGAATCAGCGCCATGAAATGAATACCGACGCGTCGTTGCTGTTTCTGGCAGAGCGTGACCACTATGCGCGCCTGCCTGGAATGAATGACAAGGAGCTGAAAAAGTTTGCTGCCCGTATCTCATCGCAGCTTTTCATGATGTATGAGGAACTCTGCGATGCCTGGGTTGATGCACATGGCGAGAAAGAATCGCTGTTTACGGATGAGGCGCAGGCTCACCTGTATGGTCATGTTGCTGGTGCTGCACGTGCTTTCAATATTTCCCCGCTCTACTGGAAAAAATACCGTAAAGGGCAGATGACCACGAGGCAGGCATATTCTGCCATTGCCCGCCTGTTTAACGATGAGTGGTGGACTCATCAGCTTAAAGGCCAGCGTATGCGCTGGCATGAGGCGTTACTGATTGCTGTCGGGGAGGTCAATAAAGACCGTTCTCCTTATGCCAGTAAACACGCCATTCGTGATGTGCGTGCACGCCGCCAGGCAAATCTGGAATTTCTTAAATCGTGTGACCTCGAAAACAGGGAAACCGGCGAGCGCATCGACCTTATCAGTAAGGTGATGGGCAGTATTTCTAATCCAGAAATTCGCCGGATGGAGCTGATGAACACCATCGCCGGAATTGAGCGTTACGCCGCCGCAGAGGGTGATGTGGGGATGTTTATCACGCTGACCGCGCCGTCAAAGTATCACCCGACACGTCAGGTCGGAAAAGGCGAAAGTAAAACCGTCCAGCTTAATCACGGCTGGAACCATGAGGCATTTAATCCAAAGGATGCGCAGCGTTATCTCTGCCGTATCTGGAGCCTGATGCGCACGGCATTCAAAGATAATGATTTACAGGCCTACGGTTTGCGTGTCGTTGAGCCACACCACGACGGAACGCCGCACTGGCATATGATGCTTTTTTGTAATCCACGCCAGCGTAACCAGATTATCGAAATCATGCGTCGCTATGCGCTCAAAGAGGATGGCGACGAAAGAGGAGCCGCGCGAAACCGTTTTCAGGCGAAACACCTTAACCGGGGCGGTGCTGCGGGGTATATCGCGAAATACATCTCAAAAAATATCGACGGCTATGCACTGGATGGTCAGCTCGATAATGATACCGGCAGACCGCTGAAAGACACTGCCGCGGCTGTTACCGCATGGGCGTCAACGTGGCGCATCCCGCAATTTAAAACGGTTGGTCTGCCGACAATGGGGGCTTACCGTGAACTACGCAAATTGCCTCGCGGCGTCAGCATTGCTGATGAGTTTGACGAGCGCGTCGAGGCTGCACGCGCCGCTGCAGACAGTGGTGATTTTGCGTTGTATATCAGCGCGCAGGGCGGGGCAAATGTCCCGCGCGATTGTCAGACTGTCAGGGTCGCCCGTAGCCCGTCGGATGACGTTAACGAGTACGAGGAAGAAGTCGAGAGAGTGGTCGGCATTTACGCGCCGCATCTCGGCGCGCGTCATATTCATATCACCAGAACGACGGACTGGCGCATTGTGCCGAAAGTGCCGGTCGTTGAGCCTTTGACTTTAAAAAGCGGCATCGCCGCGCCTCGGAGTCCTGTCAATAACTGTGGAAAGCTCACCGGTGGTGATACTTCGTTACCGGCTCCCACACCTTCTGAACACGCCGCAGCAGTGCTTAATCTGGTTGATGATGGTGTTATCGAATGGAATGACCCGGAGGTCGTGAGGGCGCTCAGGGGCGCATTAAAACACGACCTGAGAACACCAAACCGTCAGCAAAGAAACGGAAGCCCGTTAAAACCACATGAAATTGCACCATCGGCCAGACTTACCCGGTCGGAAAGAATGCAAATTACCCGTATCCGCGTTGACCTTGCTCAGAAGGGTATCAGGCCGCAGCGATGGGAGCTTGAGGCGCTGGCGCGTGGCGCGACCGTAAATTATGACGGGAAAAAATTCACGTATCCGGTCGCTGATGAGTGGCCGGGATTCTCAACAGTAATGGAGTGGAGATGATGGCAAAAATTCACGAGGTAAAGCTGCACGCAAAATATTTCGACCTTGTGCTGGAAGGAAAGAAACGCGCAGAGTTTCGGAAAAATGACCGTAATTATGAGCACGGGGACACGTTGATTTTGCATGAATGGGGGCAGGGTGTGTATACGGGGCGAAAGGTTGAAGCCCGGATAACAGATGTTACTGACCTGTCAGACTGGCTGGAAGATTATGTCTTGCTAAGTATTGAGCTGCTTAATACAGGCGCATATGAGATTGTGAACTGGAAAGAACTTAGTGAGCGTGGTCTGGTATTCAGAATTAATCATGAAATTATGCATCAGCTCGGCCTTGCTGTTATGTATGAACCAGAGACGGGGATGTCTGGCGGGGCAATGGTTGCCACGGATGGAGCATGGAACTATTCAGATGAACAGATGGAGCGTGCACAGCAAAACGGGTGGCTTGGATAATGCACAGAATACCAGGCGAGATACCGCACCATAAAACTAAAAATATCAAGCTGATGGCTATTGTTCAGCGTTTACAGCGGATTATGGTCAACGAAAATCTGACGCCCGATGAGCTGGTCGGGTGTGCCGAAATAGTCCGGGATAATTACGGGCGGTTTAATCATATCGGTCAATCAAGAGTTACGCCACCACCACGCAGACGATAGAGAACGCCGCCAGTCGTGAAACTTGTTTTCAGGGCTGGCGGGGTTGAACAACGAGCGAAGCGAGGCGTTAGTTGACAGACATATTTTTACTGCGTTGGTGCCGGTTTTTGACGGTTGAAAGGAGTTAGGTTGGAGAGCTAACAACTTACAAATATTCAAAAGTAAGCATCCTGTTGCTAACATGAGGTCGATTTTTTATGTGGATGATGCAAAAAGGATAGCTATGGATACTATAATCGCTTTTCTATCACTCGCTTTTTTCGTTGCTTTCTTCATCGGGTTAATCAAGCCATCACTGGTGCGAATGCCAAACCGCAAACGTGCAAGTGCGGTTTATCTCGGAGGAGGTTTTGTATTGAGCATAATTGGTTCAATACTCTATCCAACAGAAAAAAGCCAGCCAGTTGCCAAAACTGAAACATCAACCGTTGCAGAACACAAAGTCCAAAAAACATTCGAATATGGTGAAAAAACACTCAAGGAATATCGGAACGAGTCAAAGAAAACACGACACGATATTGTGAATAGTTACATTGATTTTAAGGAAGTGCCAGTCACCGCATCAGATGCATTTTATGCCTGCATGAGTGAGTATACATTTACCAAAGATGATGAGTTGAAACTCGGTGATGTTCTTGGGTGGTGCTTTAATGATTATGAAAATGCCCCGGATTCACTAAACAATAAAATCAATCTTGATACATTTCAGAGTAATTTTAGTGGTTGGGATGGTTCTTATCGTCCATTGGAAAAACTAATTAAAGATAATATGAACGATGATTCATCTTATAAACATGTGTCAACGGTATATCATTTGGTTTTGAATAAAGACCCGCACGCCATTGTGAAAACCACGTTTCGCGGCACTAATGCTTATGGTGGAGTGGTAAAGCAGACCGTAGCGGCGCGCGTCAACGTGCGAACGGGTGAGGTCGATTCGATACTCGACAATTAAACAATATAGTGACAAACGCCGCCAGTACTGAAACTTGTTTTCAGTGCTGGCGGGGTTAAACAACGAGCCACGCGAGGCGTTAGACTAAATTAAATTGAGGCCGAAAAATGCTTTGGAAAGTGATTACATTTGTACTTGTCGGTGTTTGTATTTTTGTTCTCGGCTTATGGCTAGGTTCTATTCAGGCTGAATGGTCGAAACCAGAGCATAAAGATGCTGTTGCTTATTTAACTATGATAGGCGGATGGGTCTCAGGAATTGCAACATCAATAGCAGTAATTGTTTCACTGTATGCGACATATCAATCATCACAAAATAATATTGAAAAATTAGCTTTATTCTATAAGCCTTACCCGAGCGATAATAATGAAAATTACTGTGCAAATGTTGAAGTGAAGAATATGCGGAGTGTTTCGGCGCATATACAAGAGTTTTGTTTGGAAATTAGTGGGGTAGATGGTCACATCAATATAAACAAACTAAAAGCTAATGGGCTACGAATCCCGTATTCTTTATGCCAAATAGGCGAAGTATGGGAGTTTGCTTTTTATCCTGCTGCAAGTCAGAAAAATATGAAGTTCTATCATGAACTGAGTGTTAATGGGAGTCCAACTTTCCGAAGTGGTTTCTTTGTGGTTAAAACATCAATGAAGCAATACAAACTAAGGATACCTAAAGTGTTGTTGAGAATGATGAAAGCTAACTATGAAAAACAAATAAAAATACGGGAGATGTATAAGGAAATGCATGGTAAAGATATGGATATATAAGACGCATTAAATAGCATCAAATTGCATGGTTTTTCCTCCCCTGCAGTGAGTGAGCGCCACCAGTGCTGGCGCGTCTCCGACGTGTTTGTGCAACTGCATTAAAACCGACCCATGAAGCGGGCGGGCGAGGCGGGGAAAGCACTGCGCGCTGGCGGTGGTGCTGATTTTATTTTTTCAGCGTCTGAGCGCGTCGTGACGGCGTTTGGATTGTGCGCCGGGGCGTTGGTGGGTCTGCGGGATGTTTTGTGCGGTGGTGAGCGTGTGAGGGCGTGATGACGGGGTGTAAAAAGCCGCCCGCAGGCGGCGATGTTCAGCCGTTGTCAGTGTCCAGTGAGTAGTTTTTAAAGCGGATGACCTCCTGACCGAGCCAGCCGTTTATCTCGCGGATCCTGTCCTGTAACGGGATAAGTTCATTGCGGACAAAGACCTTTGCCACTTTCTCAATATCACCCAGCGACCCGACGTTCTCCGGCTTGCCGCCCATCAACTGAAAGGGGATGCGGTGCGCGTCCAGCAGGTCAGCGGCGCTGGCTTTTTTGATATTAAAAAAATCGTCCTTCGTTGCCACTTCACTGAGCGGGATAATTTTAATGCCGTCGGCTTTCCCCTGCGGGGCATAGAGAAACAGATTTTTAAAGTTGTTGCGGCCTTTCGACTTAACCATGTTTTCGCGAAGCATTTCGATATCGTTGCGATCCTGCACGGCATCGGTGACGTACATGATGTATCCGGCATGTGCGCCGTTTTCGTAATACTTGCGGCGGAACAGCGTGGCCGACTCATTCAGCCAGGCAGAGTTAAGGGCGCTGAGATATTCCGGCAGGCCGTACAGCTCCTGATTAATATCCGGCTCCAGCAGGTGAAACACGGAGCCGGGCGTGAAAGGTGTCGGCTCGTTGAAGGACGGCACCCACCAGTAAACATCCTCTTCCACACCACGGCGGGTATATTTTGCCGGTGAGGTTTCCAGTCTGATGACCTTACCGGTGGTGCTGTAACGCTTTTCCAGAAACGCATTACCGAACACCAGAAAATCCAGCACAAAGCGGCTGAAATCCTGCTGGGAAAGCCACGGGTGCGGGATAAATGTCGAGGCCAGAATATTGCGTTTGACGTAAATCGGTGAGCTGTGATGCACGGCAGCACGCAGACTTTTTGCCAGACCGGTAAAGCTGACCGGCGGCTCATACCATCTGCCGTTACTGATGCATTCTACGTAATCCAGAATGTCACGGCGGTCGAGTACCGGCACCGGCTCGCCAAAGGTGAATGCCTCCATTTTCAGGGCGCTGGCGGTCATTGTTTTTGCCGCAGGTTGCGGTGTTTTCCCTTTTTTCTTACTCATCAGTAAAACTCCAGAATGGTGGATGTCAGCGGGGTGCTGATACCGGCGGTGAGTGGCTCATTTAACAGGGCGTGCATGGTCGCCCAGGCGAGGTCGGCGTGGCTGGCTTCCTCGCTGCGGCTGGCCTCATAGGTGGCGCTGCGTCCGCTGCTGGTCATGGTCTTGCGGATAGCCATAAACGAGCTGGTGATGTCGGTGGCGCTGACGTCATATTCCAGACAGCCACGGCGGATAACGTCTTTGGCCTTGAGCACCATTGCGGTTTTCATTTCCGGCGTGTAGCGGATGTCGCGCGCGGCGGGATAGAACGAGCGCACGAGCTGGAACACGCCGACACCGAGGCCGGTGGCATCAATTCCGATGTATTCGACGTTATATTTTTCGGTGAGTTTGCGGATGGATTCCGCCTGGGTGGCAAAGTCCATGCCTTTCCACTGGTGACGCTCAAGTATTCTGAATTTGCCACCGGCCACCACCGGCGGTGCCAGCACCACGCATCCGGCACTGTCGCCACGGTGTGACGGGTCGTAACCAATCCAGACCGGGCGGGAGCCGAACGGATTCGCGGCAAACGGCGCATAGTCTTCCCATTCTTCCAGCGTGTCGACCATGCAGCGTTGCAGCTCCTCGAACGGGAATACCGACGCCTTGTCGTCAACAAATTCACACATGAACAGGTTTTTAAAATCGTCGGCGCTGTTTTCACGTTTGAGCTGCTCAATGTCGAACAGCGTGCAGCCGCCTTTCAGCGCGTCCTCAATGGTGACAATCTGCCGCCACTGGCCGTCTGCACAGAGAAGCCCACCGGCAAGGGCGTTATGACTGACGTCGATTTCCACGCGTTCGGCGGCGCTGGCGCGTCCCCGGTTAAACAGTTCACCCGACCAGAACGGGTAGGCGTCGTGCGCCAGCGTGGACGGGGTGGAGAAATAGGTCGAGCGCAGGTGACTCTGTGAGGCCATACCTGATGCCACCTTACGCAGTACCTGAAAATTCGGGATCCAGAAAATCTCGTCGACGTACAGGTCGCCGTTATGGCTCTGTGCGGTGTTGGAGTTGGTGCCGAGAAAAATCAGTTTTGCGCCGTTATTGCCCAGGACAATCGGGTCACCGGTCAGGTCAACGTCAACCAGCCGGGCAAAGGCGATGATGTATTCGCGGAACACATACGCCTGCGTTTTACTGGCCGACAGAAAAATCTGGTTATGACCGGTTTTCAGGGCGCGCAGCAGCGCCTCGCGGGAAAAATAAAACGTCGCGCCAATCTGGCGGGATTTCAGAATATCGCGGATGCGGTGCTCAAGCCCGGCGCGATACCAGTGCAACTGATAGTCGAAAGACTGCTCAAAGAAAATCTGCTCCAGCTTTTCGATGGCCTTGTCACTGAAAAAATTCTTTTTCAGTTTGCGCCGCCCGCCTTTGTTGCGGTTAGCGACGTTCGGATTAAGGTCTGCCTCGTTGCCGGTCTGACTGTAACGGTTTACCCGTGCCAGTCGTTCAATCTGGCGTCCCAGCAGGTCAATTTCCTTGAAGTCACCGCCGGTTTTCTGCGGTTTGATGATGAGCTGGGTCAGCCGCGCTTCCAGACTCATTTCGACACGGCTGATGGGGGCAACGCTGTCCCAGCCGTCGCGCTGTTTCCAGCTCTGCACCGTCGGGCGTTTCATCTGCAACATGGCGGCAATCTGCGGCACGGAAAACCCCTGCCAGTACAGCAGCGCCGCCTGACGACGTGGGTCGTGTAAAAGAGTGGTGTCTGTGGTGATGGTCATGAATACCTCGCCGTGATGAATACACGGCAAGGCTACTGAGTCGCGCCCCGCGATTCGCTAAGGTGCTGTTGTGTCAGTGATAAGCCATCCGGGACTGATGGCGGAGGATGCGCATCGTCGGGAAACTGATGCCGACATGTGACTCCTCTAATCACTATTCAGGACTCCTGACAATGGCAAAAAAAGTCTCAAAATTCTTTCGTATCGGCGTTGAGGGTGACACCTGTGACGGGCGTGTCATCAGTGCGCAGGATATTCAGGAAATGGCCGAAACCTTTGACCCGCGTGTCTATGGTTGCCGCATTAACCTGGAACATCTGCGCGGCATCCTGCCTGACGGTATTTTTAAGCGTTATGGCGATGTGGTCGAACTGAAGGCCGAAAAGATTGACGACGATTCGGCGCTGAAGGGCAAATGGGCGTTGTTTGCAAAAATCACCCCGACCGATGACCTTATCGCGATGAACAAGGCCGCGCAGAAGGTCTACACCTCAATGGAAATTCAGCCGAACTTTGCCAACACCGGCAAATGTTATCTGGTGGGGCTGGCCGTCACCGATGACCCGGCAAGCCTCGGCACGGAATACCTGGAATTCTGCCGCACGGCAAAACACAACCCCCTGAACCGCTTCAAATTAAGCCCTGAAAACCTGATTTCAGTGGCAACGCCCGTTGAGCTGGAATTTGAAGACCTGCCTGAAACCGTATTCACCGCCCTGACCGAAAAGGTGAAATCCATTTTTGGCCGCAAACAGGCCAGCGATGACGCCCGTCTGAATGACGTGCATGAAGCGGTGACCGCTGTTGCTGAACATGTGCAGGAAAAACTGAGCGCCACTGAGCAGCGCCTCGCTGAGATGGAAACTGCCTTTTCCGCACTTAAGCAGGAGGTGACTGACAGGGCGGATGAAACCAGCCAGGCATTTACCCGCCTGAAAAACAGTCTCGACAACACCGAAAGTCTGACCCAGCAGCGCCGCAGCAAGGCCACCGGCGGTGGCGGTGACGCCCTGATGACGAACTGCTGACCGTGTCAGTCAGTCCGGGAAAACCTTCACGATTAACCCTTAATTTCAGGAAAAACTATGCGCCAGGAAACCCGCTTTAAATTTAATGCCTACCTGTCCCGTGTTGCCGAACTGAACGGCATCGACGCCGGTGATGTGTCGAAAAAATTCACCGTTGAACCGTCGGTCACCCAGACCCTGATGAACACCATGCAGGAGTCCTCTGATTTTCTGACCCGCATCAATATTGTGCCGGTCAGCGAAATGAAAGGGGAAAAAATTGGTATCGGTGTCACCGGCTCCATCGCCAGCACCACCGACACCGCCGGTGGCACCGAGCGTCAGCCGAAGGACTTCTCGAAGCTGGCGTCCAACAAGTACGAATGCGACCAGGTTAACTTCGATTTTTATATCCGCTACAAAACGCTGGACCTGTGGGCGCGTTATCAGGATTTCCAGCTCCGTATCCGTAACGCCATTATCAAACGCCAGTCCCTTGATTTCATCATGGCCGGTTTTAACGGCGTGAAGCGTGCCGAAACCTCTGACCGCAGCAGCAATCCGATGCTGCAGGATGTGGCAGTCGGCTGGCTGCAGAAATACCGCAATGAAGCCCCGGCGCGCGTGATGAGCAAGGTCACTGACGAGGAAGGCCGCACCACCTCTGAGGTCATCCGCGTGGGTAAGGGCGGTGATTATGCCAGCCTTGACGCGCTGGTGATGGATGCGACCAACAACCTGATTGAACCGTGGTATCAGGAAGACCCTGACCTTGTGGTGATTGTGGGTCGCCAGCTACTGGCGGACAAGTATTTCCCCATCGTCAACAAGGAGCAGGACAACAGCGAAATGCTGGCCGCTGACGTCATCATCAGTCAGAAACGCATCGGTAACCTGCCGGCGGTACGCGTTCCGTACTTCCCGGCGGATGCGATGCTCATCACGAAGCTGGAAAATCTGTCCATCTACTACATGGATGACAGCCATCGCCGCGTGATTGTGGAAAACCCGAAACTCGACCGCGTGGAGAACTACGAGTCAATGAACATTGATTACGTGGTGGAAGACTACGCCGCCGGTTGTCTGGTGGAAAAAATTAAGGTCGGTGATTTCTCCACACCGGCTAAAGCGACCGCAGAGCCGGGAGCGTAACCGATGACGAGTCCCGCACAGCGCCACATGATGCGGGTCTCGGCAGCGATGACCGCGCAGCGGGAAGCCGCCCCGCTGCGACATGCAACTGTCTATGAGCAGATGCTGGTCAAGCTGGCCGCAGACCAGCGCACACTGAAAGCGATTTATTCAAAAGAGCTGAAGGCCGCGAAAAAGCGCGAACTGCTGCCGTTCTGGTTGCCGTGGGTGAGCGGCGTGCTGGAGCAGGGCAAAGGCGCACAGGATGACATTCTGATGACGGTCATGCTGTGGCGTCTGGATACCGGCGATATTGCCGGTGCGCTGGAGATTGCCCGTTATGCCCTGAAGTACGGTCTGACCATGCCGGGTAAACACCGCCGTACCCCGCCGTACATGTTCACCGAGGAGGTCGCGCTCGCGGCCATGCGCGCCCACGCTGCCGGTGAGTCTGTGGATCCCCGCCTGCTGACGGACACCCTTGAACTGACCGCCACGGCTGACATGCCTGATGAAGTGCGCGCAAAGCTGCACAAAATCACCGGTCTGTTTCTGCGTGACGCTGGTGATGCCGCAGGGGCGCTGGCGCATCTGCAACGTGCGACACAGCTCGACTGTCAGGCAGGCGTCAAAAAAGAGATTGAACGACTGGAGCGGGAGCTGAAACCGAAGCCGGAGCCGCAGCCAAAAGCGGCCACCCGTACCCCGCGTAAGACCCGGAGCGTGACACCGGCAAAACGTGGACGCCCGAAAAAGAAAGCCAGTTAACAACCGAATGCGCCCCGCGCCAGGGCGGCACGCCGGTCAGTGAGGGTGAATCACCTGACACTGCACCGGCGTCCACCGCCCGACTTTTCAGAGGTAGTCATGATGACGCTGATTATTCCGCGAAAGGAGGCTCCCGTGTCCGGTGAGGGTACGGTGGTCATCCCGCAACCGGCAGGCGACGAGCCGGTGATTAAAAACACGTTCTTTTTTCCCGATATCGACCCGAAGCGCGTCCGGGAACGTATGCGCCTTGAGCAGACCGTCGCCCCCGCCCGTCTGCGTGAGGCCATCAAGTCAGGCATGGCGGAGACGAATGCGGAGCTGTACGAGTACCGCGAACAGAAAATTGCCGCCGGTTTTACGCGTCTGGCGGACGTTCCGGCGGACGACATCGACGGTGAAAGCATCAAAGTTTTTTACTACGAGCGCGCCGTGTGTGCGATGGCGACCGCGTCGCTTTATGAGCGTTACCGCGGCGTGGATGCCAGTGCCAAGGGCGACAAGAAGGCCGACAGCATTGACAGCACCATTGATGAGCTGTGGCGGGATATGCGCTGGGCGGTGGCGCGTATCCAGGACAAGCCGCGCTGCATCGTGAGTCAAATCTGATGAAGACCTTTGCGCTACAGGGCGACACGCTCGACGCCATTTGTGTCCGGTATTACGGGCGCACTGAGGGCGTGGTTGAGACCGTGCTCGCCGCAAATCCGGGACTGGCTGAACTGGGTGCGGTGCTGCCGCACGGCACCGCCGTCGAACTGCCCGACGTTCAGACCGCGCCCGTAGCTGAAACTGTCAATCTGTGGGAGTAACGCATGACAGCAGAAGAAAAAAGCGTCCTGTCGCTTTTCATGATTGGGGTGCTGATTGTTGTCGGCAAGGTGCTTGCCGGTGGTGAACCCATCACCCCGCGTCTGTTTATCGGGCGCATGTTGCTCGGTGGTTTTGTCTCGATGGTTGCCGGTGTTGTTCTGGTGCAGTTTCCTGACCTGTCACTGCCTGCGGTGTGCGGCATCGGATCCATGCTGGGTATCGCCGGTTATCAGGTGATTGAGATTGCCATTCAGCGCCGTTTTAAGGGCAGGGGGAAACCGTAATGCCGGTAATTAACACGCATCAGAATATCGCCGCCTTTCTCGACATGCTGGCCGTGTCCGAAGGGACGGCGAACCATCCGCTGACGAAAAACCGGGGCTATGACGTGATAGTCACCGGACTGGACGGAAAGCCGGAAATTTTCACCGACTACAGTGACCACCCGTTCGCACATGGTCGACCGGCGAAGGTGTTTAACCGTCGCGGTGAAAAATCCACGGCCTCCGGTCGCTATCAGCAGCTTTACCTGTTCTGGCCACACTACCGCAAACAGCTTGCCCTGCCGGATTTCAGTCCGTTGTCACAGGACAGACTCGCCATTCAGTTGATCCGCGAACGCGGTGCACTGGAGGACATTCGGGCGGGACGCATTGAGCGCGCCATTTCACGCTGTCGCAATATCTGGGCGTCCCTGCCGGGTGCCGGTTACGGTCAGCGTGAGCATTCACTGGAAAAACTGGTCACCGTCTGGCGTACCGCCGGCGGTGTACCGGCTTAAACGGAGTCAACACCATGAAGAAATTATCCCTTTCACTGATGCTGAACGTGTCGCTGGCGCTGATGCTGGCACTGTCCCTGATTTACCCGCAGAGCGTGGCCGTCAATTTTGTCGCTGCCTGGGCGATTCTGGCGACGGTTATCTGTGTGGTTGCCGGCGGTGTCGGCGTGTATGCCACAGAGTATGTACTGGAACGCTACGGGCGGGAGCTGCCGCCGGAATCGCTGGCCGTGAAGATTGTCACGTCGCTGTTTTTGCAGCCGGTGCCGTGGCGCAGACGGGCGGTGGCTCTGGTGGTGATGGTGGCGACATTTATCTCGCTGGTCGCTGCCGGGTGGATTTTTACCGCGCTGATTTATCTCGTGGCGTCGCTGTTTTTCCGGCTGATACGTACGGCCTGCCGTCAGCGTTTTGAGGGGCGGGAACCATGTCAAAGCTGATGATTGTGCTGGTTGTGTTGTTATCGCTGGCGGTGGCCGGGCTGTTTCTGGTGAAGCATGAAAACGCCAGCCTGCGCGCCTCGCTGGACAGGGCGAACAACGTCGCCAGCGGGCAGCAGACGACCATCACCATGCTGAAAAATCAGCTTCATGTTGCCATCACCAGGGCAGATAAAAACGAGCTGGCGCAGGTTGCACTGCGTCAGGAGCTGGAGAACACCGCGAAGCGTGAAGCACAGCGCGAGAAAACCATCACGAGGTTACTGAATGAAAACGAAGATTTCCGCCGCTGGTACGGTGCTGACCTGCCTGATGCTGTGCGCCGGTTGCACCAGCGTCCGGCCTGCACTGACGCCAGTGATTGTCCACAACGCCTGCCCGAAAGTGAGTCTTTGCCCGATGCCGGGCAGTGACCCGCAGAAGAACGGCGATTTAAGTGCCGATATCCGGCAGCTTGAGAACGCGCTGGCACGTTGTGCCAGCCAGGTAAAAATGATTAAACACTGTCAGGACGAAAACGATGCTCAAACCCGACAGCCTGCGCAGGGCACTGACTGATGCCGTCACGGTGCTGAAAACCAGCCCCGAGATGCTGCGGATATTCGTGGATAACGGGAGTATTGCCTCCACACTGGCGACGTCGTTGTCATTCGAAAAGCGTTACACGCTCAATGTCATTGTGACCGACTTTACCGGTGATTTTGACCTGCTCATTGTGCCGGTGCTGGCGTGGCTGCGGGAAAATCAGCCCGACATCATGACCACCGACGCAGGCCAGAAAAAGGGCTTCACGTTTTATGCAGACATCAACAATGACAGCAGCTTTGATATCAGCATCAGCCTGATGCTGACCGAGCGTACGCTGGTTAGTGAGGTGGGCGGTGCGCTGCATGTGAAGAATATCCCGGAACCTCCGCCGCCGGAGCCGGTCACCCGCCCGATGGAGCTGTATATCAATGGCGAACTGGTGAGCAAGTGGGATGAATGAGTTTAAGCGTTTTGAAGACCGACTGACCGGACTGATTGAGTCGCTGTCACCGTCAGGGCGTCGGCGACTGAGTGCCGAACTGGCGAAACGTCTGCGGCAGAGTCAGCAGCGTCGGGTGATAGCACAGAAAGCCCCGGACGGCACACCCTACGCGCCACGCCAGCAGCAGAGCGCCAGAAAAAAGACCGGTCGCGTTAAGCGAAAAATGTTTGCGAAACTTATCACCAGTCGTTTTTTGCATATCCGCGCCAGCCCGGAGCAGGCATCAATGGAATTTTACGGCGGGAAGTCACCGAAAATCGCCAGCGTGCATCAGTTCGGTCTGTCGGAAGAAAACAGGAAAGACGGTAAGAAAATTGATTATCCGGCGCGTCCTCTGCTCGGCTTTACCGGTGAGGATGTGCAGATGATTGAAGAGATTATTCTGGCTCACCTGAATCGCTAGCTTTATTGATCTGAGAATATAAGAATGAAATTATTTGATTTAGTATGATTTATTTTGAATCTTTACGTTAATAAATAAAAGGCCAGTTATTGGCCTTTTATCATTACTTGCCATTTTTCAATGCATTGATTAACGATGCTATTTGTTCAATACCATCAAATGTAGATGGTATCTTATCATCGGATAGCATGATGTTCGAAAATACTACGTCTTCAAATTTTGAAAGAGCTTCTGGGTTGTTTTCCCTTATCTCTGAGGAATAGTCGCTATAACTCTGAATAAACTGACAAAGGCTCTTTCTGAGTTCTATTTGCATAATCTGAGTTCGTAACGATATGTGATTTATCAGTACAACTCTAAAGTAATACATGAAAATCAATGTGACTGATGCAAAAGGTAGTGCTGACATGAAATATGTGGCAGCATTTGTCGTTTCGAGAGTTGGTAATTTATGCATTCCATAGTATATCAGCGGGGATGGGATGATTATAGCTAAGATGATAAGGATTATTCTTGATAGTAAAATTTCACGTTCTTTCTTTTTGCCAAGTGAATTAAAGCCTTCAAACAATCCAACAAAATTAAATGCGACCTCATACCCTTTCAATGATTCTTTAATTGACTCTATTTTGGTATGTTGTTCCTTTAAAAAGGACTCGCATTTTTCGAAAAATTGACGACCTTCGCTTAAACTATCAATATATTTTTTATATGTGTCCACATTGCCTGAGCTTAAAACTTCTTTAACCATTGCTAATGGTAGTTCTCTAAGAGAAAAGTCTATCTGTGCTCTGCTTTGTTCATCGAATTCATTATAGTTATACAGAGCGAAATCCTTGATGGTTTTTAGTGGTGAAAAGAAAGTATCTGTCTCAGGAGAGAGAATACTTGGCTCAATAATAAATCTAAAAAAACAAGTGAATATAAAATTGATGCTGTTGTTATCCTCTCCCTTTTCTTTTAATAAGTTTGTAAAGGTATTACCAATCCTGACAATGTTGTACTGGGATTTTTTGTCCCAATCTTCTGGGTTTTCAGAAATGAAGTCTATTGCTTGAGCAATTATTTTGTTTCTGTTTGATTCAAAGGTTGTGCTGGGTGTCAGCGTGTTCAAAAAGACCAGATAATCTTTGAACAATTCTTTCATTGTTTTTGATGAGAAAAAGTAAGTGTTCATTATGGATTTTGTTGTCCCTTGTTGTTCTGTGCACCAGAAATCGTTGCGTGATTTACTTCGGGATTGTACAGAATCATTATTCTCGAATGAATACACAATACAATGAAATACTTCGCTTTATACGCAATATGATTCGCACCGGCATTATCGTCGAAACCGACCTTAACGCCGGTCGCTGCCGTGTGCAGACCGGCGGCATGTGCACCGACTGGCTTCAGTGGCTGACCCATCGCGCCGGACGTTCGCGCACATGGTGGGCACCTTCCGTGGGGGAACAGGTGTTGATTCTGTCCGTGGGCGGTGAACTCGACACGGCGTTTGTTCTGCCGGGGATTTATTCCGGCGATAATCCCGCGCCGTCTGCGTCGGCGGATGCCCTGCATATCCGTTTCCCTGACGGGGCGGTGATTGAGTATGAACCCGAAACCAGTGCACTTACGGTAAGCGGAATTAAAACGGCCAGCGTGACGGCTTCTGATTCTGTTACCGCCACGGTGCCTGTGGTCATGGTGAAAGCATCAACCCGCGTCACCCTGGACACACCGGAGGTGGTCTGCACCAACAGGCTGATTACCGGCACGCTGGAAGTGCAGAAGGGCGGGAC
This sequence comes from Escherichia sp. E10V10, assembly GCF_004211985.1. Taxonomy (NCBI): domain Bacteria; kingdom Pseudomonadati; phylum Pseudomonadota; class Gammaproteobacteria; order Enterobacterales; family Enterobacteriaceae; genus Escherichia; species Escherichia sp. E10V10. The sequence continues at coordinate 192,961 of NZ_RHJO01000004.1, forward strand.
GATGCGCGGCAACATTGAACACACCGGCGGTGAACTCTCATCAAACGGTAAGGTACTGCATACCCATAAACACCCCGGCGACAGCGGCGGCACAACCGGGAGTCCTCTATGACAGCGCGTTATCTCGGAATGAATCGCAGTGATGGCCAGACTGTCACTGACCTTGAGCATATCAGCCAGAGTATCGGCGATATCCTGCGCACACCGGTCGGCTCACGGGTGATGCGTCGTGATTACGGCTCGTTGCTGGCATCAATGATTGACCAGCCGCAGACCCCGGCGCTTGAGTTGCAGATTAAGGTCGCCTGTTACATGGCGGTGCTGAAATGGGAACCCCGAGTCACCCTGTCATCCGTCACCACTGAGCGCAGTTTTGACGGGCGAATGACGGTCACGTTAACCGGCCAGCACAACGACACCGGCCAGCCACTTTCGTTAACCATCCCTGTGAGTTGAAACCATGCCGATTATCGACCTGAACCAGCTACCCGCACCGGATGTGGTCGAGGAGCTGGACTTTGAAACCATTCTTGCCGAACGCAAGGCGACACTGATTTCCCTTTACCCGGAAGACCAGCAGGAGGCGGTCGCCCGTACCCTGACGCTGGAATCTGAGCCTCTCGTCAAACTGCTGGAGGAAAATGCTTATCGTGAGCTTATCTGGCGTCAGCGTGTGAATGAGGCTGCACGGGCGGTGATGCTGGCCTGTGCAGCCGGTAATGACCTTGATGTGATTGGTGCCAATTACAACACCACGCGCCTGATTATCACCCCGGCAGATGATTCGACCATCCCGCCGACACCGGCAGTGATGGAATCTGACACCGATTATCGTCTGCGTATTCAGCAGGCGTTTGAAGGTTTAAGCGTCGCCGGGTCGGTGGGTGCCTATCAGTATCATGGCCGCAGTGCCGACGGGCGTGTCGCGGATATCTCTGTCACCAGTCCGTCTCCGGCCTGCGTCACCATCTCTGTGCTGTCACGTGAAAATAACGGCGTCGCATCCGAAGACCTGCTGGCTGTGGTGCGTAACGCCCTTAATGGCGAGGACGTCAGGCCGGTGGCCGACCGCGTGACCGTGCAGTCTGCCGCCATCGTTGAATACCAGATAAACGCCACGCTTTACCTTTACCCTGGTCCCGAAAGCGAACCCATCCGCGCTGCCGCCGTGAAAAAACTAGAAGCGTACATCACGGCACAGCACCGGCTGGGGCGCGACATCCGTCTGTCTGCCATTTATGCCGCTTTGCATGTGGAAGGCGTGCAGCGTGTCGAGCTGGCCGCACCACTGGCCGACATTGTGCTCAACAGTACGCAGGCGTCTTTCTGTACCGAATACAGCGTCGTGACCGGAGGCTCGGATGAGTGATTCGCGACTGCTGCCGACCGGCTCATCACCGCTTGAAGTTGCCGCCGCAAAAGCCTGTGCGGAAATTGAAAAAACACCGGTCAGTATTCGTGAGCTGTGGAACCCGGACTCCTGTCCGGCAAATCTGCTGCCGTGGCTGGCGTGGGCGTTTTCGGTCGACAGGTGGGATGAAAAGTGGCCGGAAGCGACAAAACGCGCCGTTATCCGCGATGCGTATTTCATCCACTGTCATAAAGGCACTATCGGCGCAATCCGGCGTGTGGTGGAGCCGCTCGGCTATCTCATTAACGTAAAGGAATGGTGGGAGACAAACGACCCGCCCGGAACCTTCCGCCTTGATATCGGCGTACTGGAAAGCGGCATCACGGAGGAGATGTATCTGGAAATGGAACGGCTGATTGCCGATGCCAAACCCGCAAGTCGCCACCTTATCGGTCTGAACATTATCCAGGACATTCCCGGCTATCTGTATACAGGCGGTGTGGTCTGTGATGGTGATGTTATTACTGTTTATCCCGGATAAGTGAGAAACAATGAGCACGAAATTTAAAACCGTTATCACTACTGCCGGAGCCGCAAAGCTGGCAGCCGCCACTGTCCCCGGCGGGAAAAAAGTAAACCTGTCTGCAATGGCCGTGGGTGACGGTAATGGCAAATTGCCGGTGCCGGATGCCGGTCAGACGAAACTGGTGCATGAGGTCTGGCGTCATGCTCTGAATAAAGTCAGCGTGGATAATAAGAATAAAAACTATATCGTGGCTGAACTGGTTGTACCGCCCGAAGTGGGCGGCTTCTGGATGCGTGAGCTTGGTCTGTATGACGATGCCGGAACACTGATTGCGGTATCCAACATGGCAGAAAGCTATAAACCAGAACTGGCTGAAGGCTCCGGACGTGCGCAGACCTGCCGCATGGTTATTATTCTCAGCAATGTGGCGTCCGTTGAGCTGAGTATTGATGCCAGCACAGTGATGGCGACGCAGGATTATGTCGATGACAAAATCGCAGAGCATGAGCAGTCCCGCCGCCATCCTGACGCCACGCTGACAGAAAAAGGTTTTACTCAGTTAAGCAGTGCAACAAACAGCACCAGTGAAAAGCTGGCGGCAACGCCAAAGGCAGTAAAAGCAGCCTATGACAATGCTGAGAAACGTCTGCAGAAAGACCAGAACGGTGGCGATATTCCAGATAAGGGCGCTTTTCTGGACAATATTGGCGTTACCAGCCTGACGTTTATGAAACACAATGGAATGATTCCAACCACTGACAATCTTGACTCCTATGGCCCAGAAGAAAAATATCTTGGAACGTGGTCATGTCCGTCACAATCCACTGCAAAACCAGAGTCTGGTTACCCTGAAGATAAAGGCAATGGGGTTCTGGAAGTATTCAATGCTGGTCGCTTTCACTGCACACAACGCTACACCACCCGAACCGGTAATATTTACATTCGGATGCTTGATGCAGAATGGAACCCTGTCAGTCCTGTATGGAGTGCATGGAGAGTTATTACAAGCGGGACTCGCCCATTAAGCACGTCAATTGACCTGAATTCTTTAGGTGGTGCGGAACACCTGGGAATATGGCGCAATAGCAGTACATCAATAGCCTCATTTGACCGTCATTTCCCGGAGGAAGGGAGTTTTGGGCAGGGTATTCTGGAAGTCTTTGAAGGCGGTCTGTATGGGAGGATGCAACGTTACACCACCCGTAGTGGGACTATGTACATTCGCGGACTGACTGCCTCATGGGATGCAGAAAATCCACAATGGGAGGACTGGATTGCTGTTGGGTATCAGTCCACGGGATGGACTTATTCAGGGGATCTTGATGACCTTTTAAAGCCTGGTATTTATAGCGTTACGAAACAGGCCACAAATGCACCTGTCACCGACTCTAAAGATCTTGCTGTTGGCTCAATAGTTGAAGTGAAAAAACGTTGTGATATTGAATCGTATATCCAGACATACACGACTGTTTCAGCAACGGATGCCTATAAAAACCGGACATTTCAGCGAACCCGCGCCAGCGGTGAAACTGACTGGGGGGAATGGGCGGAAGTATACAACTCAAAATCATTACTCACTAAATTAGGTGTCGGCGGTGTTACCGACAGGTTATCCAGTCTGGACTGGCAGACCTACGACTTTATACCGGGCAGCATGATAACTGTCAGGCTTTCAGATATGACCAATATTCCCGATGGGATGGAATGGGGCGTCATTGATACTAACCTGATAAATATCACTGTTGGCCCCAGTGAAGGCGGAGGTGTCGCCCGTTCAATGCAGGTATGGCGCAGCACTTCAAACAAAACCAACTATCGTTTTTTTACAGTCCGCTTATATGGAAATCCTGGGGAGCGTAGCTTCAATATTCGTCGGCTACCAATTATCGACGAAGCCCAGACATGGGAGGCAAAACAGACATTCAGTGCAGGCCTTTCTGGTGAACTGTCCGGCAATGCGGCTACAGCAACAAAGCTGAAAACGGCAAGGACAATTAACGGCGTAAAATTTGACGGCTCGGCAAATATTGAAGCGTTTCCGCCTGGTGTTCCGCTGCCGTGGCCATCAGATACACCACCTGCGGGCTATGCAATTATGCAGGGGCAGACGTTTGATAAGGCAGCATATCCGAAACTGGCTATAGCCTATCCTTCTGGTGTTATTCCAGATATGCGCGGCTGGACAATCAAGGGCAAACCCGCCAGTGGGCGTGCCGTATTGTCACAGGAACAGGACGGGATTAAATCGCATACTCACAGCGCCAGTGCGTCAAATACGGATTTGGGAACGAAAACAACCAGTTCATTTGATTACGGCACGAAGACAGTCAGTACGTTTAACTACGGAACAAAAACCACTAATACCACAGGTAACCATACACATACCATTTACAGAGGGAATGCCAATACTAATGGTGAAACCGGTAAAACAGGCTTTGACAACCCATCGTTTAATGGCACATCAGGAGCTGCCGGGAATCATGCCCACACGGTAGATATTGGAGCACATAACCATACTGTTGGTATTGGTGCACATTCACACACGGTTGCTATTGGCTCACACGGGCACTCTATTACCGTTAATGCTACAGGTAATACCGAAAACACCGTCAAAAACATCGCATTTAACTATATTGTGAGGCTTGCATAATGGCTTTCAGAATGAGTGCAGAAGCACAAACTATCCGCGTTTTCAATTTACTTGATGGAACCAATGAATTTATTGGCGAAAGTGATGCATATATTCCGCCGCATACAGGTCTGCCTGCAAACAGTACAGATATTACACCACCTGATATTCCGGCGGGTTTTGCTGCCGTTTTCAATGCAGATGAAATGAAATGGGAACTGATGGAAGACCATCGCGGAAAGACTGTCTATGAAACGAAAACGGGAGCAGCCATTTATATTTCTGAACTTGGCGCATTACCTCCAGACGTGACAGCCATTTCCCCGGAGGGGGATTATCAGAAATGGAACGGCAATGCGTGGGTGAATGATGAGAATGCAGAGCGTGATGCGCTTGTCAGAGCGGCTGACTCTCAGAAGAAAGAGCTGATTGCATATGCAGGTGAAATTATTGCCACGCTGCAGGATGCTGTCGATTTAGATATGGCTACCGAGGAAGAAAAGTTAAGCCTGACACACTGGAAAAAATACCGTGTGTTACTGAATCGCGTTCAGCCGGAAGATGCTCCGGATATAGAATGGCCGGAAATGCCGCAATAAATTGTAGAAGCTCTGATGTGAGTTTATACATCTATGGCACAGAGTAAAAAATAATCTGACAGTTCGCTCTGTGCCAAAAGCAGAATTTACCTCTTACGATTATACACCATGTAAAAAACGGTTATTTCTTCGTCGCTCTCCCTCGCTGCTAACTTCATTAAAAAATCCTCTGCTAACATCATCAGAAACATCAATAATGTGTTTTAACGCAGAAAGGGTCTCAAATTGCTTGCTCGTTAAGGCTGACTTATCAATCGCTAATTGCTCGTCATTTACATCTTTTAAGTAAGAAAAATACTTACCCAAAAAGCCTGCGATAACATCAGATAGTTGGACAGCCTCTGAGTCGTGGGATTTAACGAATTCATGATTCTGTATTGGTATGCCATTTTCAGTTAACGGGAAGTTTTTAACTTCATCTTGAATGCTTTTTTCTTCATCAAATATGTGAATGGAATTTTTAAATAGATACAAGTTTCTTAAATAGAATACCATAAAGCTATCGATCAGTTCTCGACCATGAAATCCCGATATGAACGGTAGTTCTTCGATTTTTAGAGATTCTTTAACCAAATTTTCGAGTGCGAGTGCTCGAAAATCTGGTAGCATACAACTGTGCATGCATGTAAAATCGATAAGCCAGAGGCAAAACTCATAAACTTTTTCTTCTGGAATATCGGGGTAGTTAAATTTATGTAGAGCATTCAGGAAAACATCGGGATTGCTATTGGCAAGCTCATAAAAATCGCTCTTAAATGACATGTGGTTCATGATATAAAAAGGATTGTGTAGCTCTCCAATAATAGAATCAACAATGTCAATAATAGACCAGTATGTGACATTAAGATTAAAATAATGGATATAGAAATTGTTTTCGATAAGCCAGTTTAGAATAATTAAAATCTTATCAGATTTAAGCATGTCCAAAAAACTACCCTTAGCAATATGTCTGAGTTTTAACTCATGGGCACTTTTTTGAAGATTAAGCTTTTGAAATAGGGTTGAATAATCGCTGTCAGTGCTTAACCCTTTGTGTAGTATTCCTGCAAGGATGAAATTATCCGCCTTTACAACATTGAAACCAGAATCTTTTAAATATAGTTTTCGAATGTTATTCGTTTCATCATAATAAAACGTATAGACTTCATCAGTATTTTGAAGACCATTATGCTTGATAAGTAACTCTCTAAGTTCATTGACATCCATTTTATTCCCCTAATGCAATTCTCAAACTAAGATTAATTTCAGTAATCATCATATAAAGTTAGCCTAACAAACATATTAATGAATGTCTGCTATTCGCTCAAGGCAGACTGTCAGATTTAATAGCGTTTTGATTATGTAACTTGTCAGCTGGAAGCTAAGTGAGAACAAATAAAGAAAAGGCGGGCTGATTGCCCGTCTTTTCTTTATCTGTTGTTTCATTCACTGACCAGCCAGGTCAAATAGCGTCTCATGCACTGCCCAACAGAAAATAGTTGTACCCATTAACCACGGAGTTAAACGGATGAGTGACTATCATCATGGCGTGCAGGTGCTGGAGATTAACGACGGCACCCGCGTCATTTCCACTGTATCCACTGCCATTGTCGGCATGGTCTGCACGGCCAGCGATGCGGATGCGGAAACCTTCCCCCTCAATAAACCGGTGCTGATTACCAATGTGCAGAGCGCAATTGCAAAGGCCGGTAAAAAAGGCACGCTGGCGGCGTCGCTGCAGGCCATCGCCGACCAGTCAAAACCGGTCACCGTTGTCGTGCGCGTGGAAGACGGCACCGGCGACGACGAAGAAACGAAACTCGCGCAGACCGTTTCCAATATCATCGGCACCACTGACGAAAACGGTCAGTACACCGGACTGAAAGCCCTGCTGGCGGCGGAGTCGGTAACCGGTGTTAAACCGCGCATTCTCGGCGTGCCGGGACTGGACACCAAAGAGGTGGCTGTTGCACTGGCATCAGTCTGTCAGAAGCTGCGCGCTTTCGGGTATATCAGCGCATGGGACTGTAAAACCATTTCCGAGGTGAAAGCCTATCGCCAGAATTTCAGCCAGCGTGAGCTGATGGTCATCTGGCCGGATTTCCTCGCATGGGATACGGTCACCAGTACCACCGCCACCGCGTATGCCACCGCCCGTGCACTGGGCCTGCGCGCTAAAATTGACCAGGAGCAGGGCTGGCATAAAACGCTGTCCAACGTCGGGGTGAACGGTGTTACCGGCATCAGCGCATCTGTATTCTGGGATTTGCAGGAGTCCGGCACCGATGCTGACCTGCTTAACGAGTCAGGCGTCACAACGCTGATTCGTCGTGACGGTTTCCGCTTCTGGGGTAACCGTACCTGCTCTGATGACCCGCTGTTCCTCTTTGAAAACTACACCCGCACCGCGCAGGTGCTGGCCGACACGATGGCTGAGGCGCACATGTGGGCGGTGGACAAGCCCATCACCGCAACGCTGATTCGCGACATCGTTGATGGCATCAATGCCAAATTCCGAGAGCTGAAAACAAACGGCTATATCGTGGATGCGACCTGCTGGTTCAGTGAAGAATCCAACGATGCGGAAACCCTCAAGGCCGGAAAACTGTATATCGACTACGACTATACCCCGGTGCCTCCTCTTGAAAACCTGACCCTGCGCCAGCGTATTACTGATAAATACCTGGCAAATCTGGTCACCTCGGTTAACAGCAATTAAGGAGCCTGACCGATGGCAATGCCGCGCAAACTCAAATACATGAATGTCTTTCTGAACGGCTACAGCTATCAGGGCGTTGCAAAGTCCGTCACGCTGCCAAAACTGACCCGTAAGCTCGAAAACTATCGCGGTGCGGGGATGAACGGCAGCGCACCGGTAGACCTCGGCCTTGATGATGATGCGCTGTCAATGGAGTGGTCGCTCGGGGGCTTCCCGGATTCGGTTATCTGGGAGCTTTACGCTGCAACCAGTGCTGATGCCGTACCGATTCGTTTTGCTGGTTCTTACCAGCGCGACGATACCGGCGAAACGGTGGCCGTCGAAGTGGTCATGCGTGGGCGTCAGAAAGAAGTCGATACCGGAGAGGGTAAACAGGGAGAGGATACCGAATCGAAACTCCCGGTGATTTGTACTTATTTCCGGCTGACGATGGACGGTAAGGAGCTGGTCGAAATCGACACCATCAACATGATTGAGAAGGTGAACGGCGTCGACCGGCTGGAGCAACACCGCCGAAATATCGGCCTGTGATTTTCATCCGGTCAGCCTGGCTGACCGGTTAACCCTGATTCAGAAGTGAGAAAACCATGAACAAAGAAAATGTGATTACCCTGGACAATCCGGTCAAGCGTGGTGAGCAGGTTATCGAACAGGTCACGCTGATGAAACCCAATGCCGGGACGCTGCGCGGTGTCAGCCTGGCTGCGGTCGCGAACTCCGAAGTCGATGCACTGATTAAGGTGCTGCCGCGCATGACGGCACCGATGCTGACCGAGCAGGAAGTCGCCGCGCTGGAACTGCCTGACCTTGTGGCGCTGGTCGGTAAGGTGGTCGGTTTTTTGTCGCCGAACTCGGTGCAGTGACGTTTCCGAAAAATCTCTCGGTCGATGACCTGATGGCGGATGTGGCAGTGATATTTCACTGGCCGCCATCAGAACTGTATCCCATGAGCCTGGCCGAACTCATCACATGGCGCGAAAAGGCGCTCCGGCGAAGCGGAAACACGAATGAGTAACAATGTAAAATTACAGGTATTGCTCAGGGCTGTTGACCAGGCATCCCGCCCGTTTAAATCCATCCGCACAGCGAGCAAGTCGCTGTCGGGGGATATCCGGGAAACACAAAAATCACTGCGCGAGCTGAACGGTCAGGCATCCCGTATTGAGGGGTTCCGCAAGACCAGTGCACAGCTCGCCGTGACTGGTCAGGAACTGAAAAAAGCCAGACAGGAAGCCGCAGCTCTGGCTGTCCAGTTTAAAAATACTGAACGACCGACAAATGCACAGGCAAAGGCAATGGAAGCCGCGCGTAAAAATGCGTCTGAGTTACAGGCGAAATATAACAGCCTGAGATTGTCGGTACAGCGCCAGCGTCAGGAATTGAGTCAGGCGGGTATTAATACCCGTAATCTGGCGCATGATGAACGAGGGCTGAAAAACCGTATCAGTGAAACCACCACACAGCTTAACCGTCAGCGTGATGCGCTGGCGCGTGTCAGTGCGCAACAGGCAAAACTTAACGCAGTAAAACAGCGTTATCAGGCCGGAAAGGAGCTGGCCGGAAATATGGCCTCGGTGGGCGCTGCCGGTGTGGGGATTGCGGCGGCGGGAACGATGGCCGGAGTTAAGCTGCTGATGCCCGGTTATGAGTTTGCGCAGAAAAACTCAGAATTGCAGGCCGTGCTGGGAGTGGCAAAAGACTCCGCCGAAATGACCGCACTCCGCAAGCAGGCGCGCCAGCTCGGCGACAATACCGCAGCCTCGGCAGATGATGCAGCCGGTGCACAGATTATCATTGCGAAAGCGGGTGGAGATGCTGCGGCTATTCAGGCGGCAACGCCGGTCACGCTGAATATGGCACTGGCGAATCAGCGGTCGATGGAAGAAAACGCGCAACTGTTGCTGGGGACTAAGGCATCCTTTCAACTGTCAAATGATGATGTCAGCCATGTGGGCGACGTGTTGTCGGCAACGATGAATAAGTCGGCGGCTGATTTTCAGGGACTCAGTGATGCACTGACTTACCTCGGTCCGGTTGCGAGGACGGCAGGTGTAAGTCTTGAGCAGGCAGCGGCCATGACAGGTGTGCTGCATGATAATAACATCAGGGGGTCAATGGCGGGGACGGGGAGCAGTGCCGTTGTCACCCGATTACAGGCACCGACTGGAAAAGCATGGGATGCACTCAAAGAGCTTGGCGTTAAAACCTCGGACAAAAAGGGAAATATGCGTCCGTTGTTCACCATTCTGAAAGAGATTCAGGCCAGCTTTGATAAACACAAGCTGGGAACGTCTCAGAAGGGGGAATACCTTAAAACCATTTTTGGTGAGGAAGCCCTGAAATCAGCGAACGTTTTACTGGCAGCGGCAGCAAGCGGAAAACTGGATACGCTGGCCGCCACGCTGAAAGCCTCGGACGGTAAAACGGAAGAGCTGGTTAAAATCATGCAGGATAACCTCGGCGGTGACTTTAAGGAGTTTCAGTCCGCTTATGAGGCAGTGGGGACTGACCTGTTTGACCAGCAGGAAGGCGCACTGCGTAAGCTCACTCAGACTGCCACAAAGTATGTGTTAAAACTCGACGGCTGGATCAAGAAAAACAAATCACTGGCGTCAACCATCGGCCTCATTGTCGGTGGCGCGCTGGCACTTATTGGCATCATCGGTGCCATTGGTCTTGTAGCCTGGCCGGTTATCACCGGCATCAATGCCATTATCGCGGCAGCAGGCGCAATGGGGGCAATCTTCACGACGGTTGGCAGTGCTGTTATGACGGCCATCGGGGCGATTAGCTGGCCGGTTGTGGCCGTGGTGGCCGCCATTGTCGCCGGGGCGTTGCTTATCCGTAAATACTGGGAGCCTGTCAGCGCATTCTTTGGCGGTGTGGTTGAAGGGCTGAAAGCGGCATTTGCGCCGGTGGGGGAACTGTTCACGCCACTGAAGCCGGTGTTTGACTGGCTGGGCGAAAAGTTACAGGCCGCGTGGCAGTGGTTTAAAAACCTGATTGCCCCGGTTAAAGCCACACAGGACACCCTGAACCGTTGCCGTGATACGGGCGTCATGTTCGGGCAGGCACTGGCTGACGCGTTGATGCTGCCGCTTAATGCGTTCAACAAACTGCGCAGTGGTATTGACTGGGTACTGGAAAAACTCGGTGTTATCAACAAAGAGTCAGACACACTTGACCAGACCGCCGCCAGAACTCATGCCGCCACGTATGGTACCGGTGGCTATATTCCGGCGACCAGCTCTTATGCAGGCTATCAGGCTTATCAGCCGGTCACGGCACCGGCTGGCCGCTCTTATGTAGACCAGAGTAAAAACGAATATCACATCAGCCTGACGGGTGGTACTGCGCCGGGGACACCGCTTGACCGCCAGTTACAGGACGCGCTCGAAAAATACGAGCGGGATAAACGTGCGCGCGCCCGTGCCAGCATGATGCATGACGGTTAAGGAGGTGACGAAAAATGATGCTCGCGTTAGGTATGTTTGTTTTTATGCGCCAGACGCTGCCACACCAGACCATGCAGCGTGAATCAGATTATCGCTGGCCGTCAAATTCCCGTATCGGTAAACGGGATGCCTACCAGTTTCTCGGTGTGGGTGAGGAAAACATGACGCTTGCCGGTGTGCTTTATCCCGAACTGACCGGCGGAAAGCTGACGATGACCACGCTCAGGCTGATGGCAGATGAAGGCCGGGCGTGGCCGTTGCTGGATGGCACTGGCATGATTTACGGCATGTATGTCATCAGCAAGGTGAGTGAAACAGGGAGTATTTTCTTTGCAGACGGCACACCCCGGAAAATTGATTTTACGCTGTCTCTCACCCGCGTTGATGAATCACTGGCCGCGCTTTATGGCGATATCGGTAAACAGGCGGAGTCGCTCATCAGTAAGGCCGGCAGTATGGCGACCAGATTCACGGGTATGACGGGGGCAGGATAATGCTGGATGCGCTGACATTTGATGCAGGCAGTACGCTGACGCCGGATTACATGCTGATGCTCGACAGCAGGGATATTACCGGCAATATCAGCGACCGTCTGATGAGCATGACCCTGACGGATAACCGGGGCTTTGAGGCTGATCAGCTTGATATTGAACTGAACGATGCCGACGGGCAGGTCGGGCTGCCGATTCGTGGCGCTGTCCTGACGGTGTATATCGGCTGGAAAGGTTTTGCCCTGGTATGCAAAGGGAAATTTACCGTTGATGAGGTTGAACACCGGGGCGCGCCGGATGTGGTCACCATCCGCGCCCGGAGTGCAGATTTTCGCGGGACGCTCAATTCCCGCCGTGAAGGCTCCTGGCATGACACCACGCTCGGTGCGATTGTTGAGGCGATAGCCTCCCGTAACAGGCTGGAAGCCAGTGTCGCGCCGTCACTGGCAGGAATTAAAATCCCGCACATCGACCAGTCGCAGGAGTCTGATGCGAAATTCCTGACCCGTCTTGCAGAACGCAACGGCGGTGAGGTCTCGGTAAAAATGGGAAAACTGTTGTTTCTCAAAGCGGGGCAGGGGGTGACGGCCAGCGGTAAAAAAATCCCGCAGGTCACCATAACCCGCAGCGACGGCGACCGCCATCATTTTGCGATTGCTGACCGTGGAGCCTATACCGGCGTAACGGCAAAGTGGTTACACACCAAAGACCCGAAGCCACAAAAGCAGAAGGTAAAACTGAAACGCAAAAAGAAAGAGAAACACCTGCGCGCACTGGAGCACCCGAAAGCGAAACCAGTCACGCAGAAGAAAGCGCCAAAAGTACCGGAAGCGCGCGAAGGTGAATACATGGCTGGTGAGGCTGACAACGTTTTTGCCCTGACCACGGTATATGCCACGAAAGCGCAGGCCATGCGCGCCGCTCAGGCGAAGTGGGATAAGCTGCAACGGGGCGTTGCGGAGTTCTCCATCAGTCTGGCTACTGGTCGGGCAGATATTTACACGGAAACGCCGGTCAAAGTGTCAGGCTTTAAGCGCGTCATAGACGAGCAGGACTGGACAATCACTAAGGTGACACATTTTCTGAATAATAGCGGCTTCACGACGTCCTTAGAGCTTGAGGTCAGGCTTTCTGACGTGGAGTACGAAACAGAAGATGATGAGTAATGATTTGTTTTTATCTATTTGTTTTATAAGGATAAACTAACTAAAATGGCACCATCAACAAAACCGGAAGAGGTGCTCGCGATGTTTCATTGTCCTTTATGCCAGCATGCCGCACATGCGCGTACAAGCCGCTATATCACTGACACGACAAAAGAGCGTTATCACCAGTGTCAGAACGTGAATTGCAGCGCCACGTTCATCACTTATGAGTCGGTACAGCGATACATCGTGAAGCCGGGAGAAGTCCACGCCGTAAGGCCGCACCCATTGCCGTCAGGGCAGCAAATTATGTGGATGTAATTACAAACAGAAAGCCCCTCAGTCGAGGGGCTTTTTTGTCGATGTGGTCAATGTGTGGACGTGACCAGAAATAAATCCTTTTATTTCATATGATTAGATATCAAAAAATGTCACCAATAACTGACATTGCGGTGTTTCTCCAGATGTGGCCCATCTGAGGCCGTGTTGGTGCGCAGCTCGAAGGCTACGTCGAGTCTGTTTTGGCAGTTACCCTAAAGTATAGATAGCTGACAAAAAAGGCTCTCTTGCTAAAAAAGGCCCCACTTTCGTGGAGCCTTTATTGTACGCTTTTTACTGTAAGATTTCAGTCAAATCTAATTACATAGATTGAGTGAAGGTACGAGTAATAACGTCCTGCTGCTGTTCTTTAGTCAGCGAGTTGAAACGTACTGCGTAGCCAGATACACGGATGGTCAGCTGCGGATATTTTTCCGGGTTTTCCATCGCGTCGAGCAGCATTTCACGGTTCATCACGTTAACGTTCAGGTGCTGACCACCTTCGATGGACGCTTCGTGGTGGAAGTAACCATCCATCAGACCAGCCAGGTTGGTCTTACGAACTTCGTCGTCTTTACCCAGTGCGTTCGGAACGATAGAGAAGGTGTAAGAGATACCATCTTTAGCGTAAGCGAACGGCAGTTTAGCAACGGAAGTCAGGGAAGCTACAGCACCTTTCTGGTCACGGCCGTGCATCGGGTTAGCACCCGGTCCGAACGGCGCGCCAGCACGACGACCGTCTGGGGTGTTACCGGTTTTCTTACCATACACAACGTTAGAAGTGATGGTCAGAACAGACTGAGTCGGGATAGCGTCACGGTAGGTGTGCAGTTTCTGAATTTTCTTCATGAAACGTTCTACCAGGTCAACAGCCAGGTCATCTACACGCGGATCGTTGTTACCAAACTGCGGGTATTCGCCTTCGATTTCGAAGTCGATAGCCAGACCGTCTTCGTCACGAATCGGTTTAACTTTCGCATATTTGATTGCAGACAGGGAGTCAGCAGCAACGGACAGACCAGCGATACCACACGCCATGGTGCGGATAACGTCACGGTCGTGCAGCGCCATCAGAGAGGCTTCGTAGCTGTACTTGTCGTGCATGTAGTGGATGATGTTCAGTGCAGTGATGTACTGTTTAGCCAGCCAGTCCATGAAGTGATCCATGCGCTCCATCACTTCATCGTAGTTCAGGAGGTCGCCTTTGATCGGTTCAGACTTCGGACCAACCTGCATTTTCAGTTTTTCGTCAACGCCGCCGTTGATTGCGTACAGCATGGTTTTCGCCAGGTTTGCACGCGCACCGAAGAACTGCATTTGTTTACCAACGATCATCGGGCTTACGCAGCAAGCGATAGCGTAGTCATCGTTGTTGAAGTCCGGACGCATCAGGTCATCGTTCTCATACTGCAGAGAAGAGGTGTCGATGGACACTTTAGCGGCGAATTTCTTGAAGTTCAGCGGCAGTTTTTCAGACCACAGAATGGTCATGTTCGGTTCCGGAGACGGACCCATGGTGTACAGGGTGTTCAGGAAACGGAAGCTGTTTTTGGTAACCAGGGTACGACCGTCGAGGCCCATACCACCGATAGATTCGGTTGCCCAGATCGGGTCGCCAGAGAACAGTTCATCGTACTCAGGAGTACGCAGGAAGCGAACCATACGCAGTTTCATGACCAGGTGGTCAACCATTTCCTGCGCTTCTTGTTCGGTGATCTTGCCAGCTTTCAGGTCACGTTCGATGTACACATCCAGGAAGGTGGATGTACGACCGAAGGACATTGCAGCACCGTTCTGAGACTTAACAGCAGCCAGGTAGCCGAAGTAAGTCCACTGGATAGCTTCCTGAGCGTTGGTAGCCGGACCAGAGATGTCGTAGCCGTATTTCGCAGCCATTTCTTTCATCTGACCCAGAGCGCGGTGCTGTTCAGCAATTTCTTCGCGCAGACGGATAGTTGCTTCCAGATTTACGCCGTTTTCCAGGTCAGCCTGCAGAGAGGTGAACTGTGCCAGTTTGTCTTTCATCAGGTAGTCGATACCGTACAGCGCAACGCGACGGTAGTCACCGATGATACGACCACGGCCATATGCATCTGGCAGACCGGTCAGAACACCAGATTTACGGCAACGCAGGATGTCCGGAGTGTAAACGTCGAACACGCCCTGGTTGTGAGTTTTACGGTATTCAGTGAAGATTTTTTTGATCATCGGATCCAGTTCGCGGTTGTACGCTTTGCAGGAACCTTCGATCATTTTGATACCACCGAACGGGATAAGAGCACGTTTCAGCGGAGCTTCAGTCTGCAGACCAACGATTTTCTCAAGCTGCTTGTTGATGTAGCCAGCGTCGTGAGAGGTGATGGTGGAAGCAACAGCGGTGTCAAAGTCAACTGGCGCGTGAGTGCGGTTTTCCAGTTTAACGCCTTCCATTACTTTGTCCCACAGGGTGGTGGTCGCTTCAGTAGCGCCAGCCAGGAAGGACTCATCACCCTCGTACGGAGTGTAGTTTTTCTGAATGAAGTCACGGACGTTTACTTCATTCTGCCAGTCACCTTTGGTAAAACCTTCCCAGGCTGTGGCTAACTTTTCATTAAGCTCGGACATGTAACACCTACCTTCTTAAGTGGATTTTTTATTTACTGCGTACTTCGACAACCATTAATGGTGATCGTTTTCACGCAGGTAAATGACCCAGTATGTCAACCCAACCAACAAACCACCGCCGATAATATTACCGATCGTAACCGGAATCAGGTTATCAGTGATGAAGTTCATCACGGTCAGGTGAGAAAAATTTTCCGGTGCAGAACCGACAGCGGTCCAGAATTCCGGAGATGCGAAGTCGCGGATTACAATACCCATCGGGATCATAAACATGTTTGCGATACTGTGCTCAAAACCGCTGGCAACAAACATCGCGACCGGCAGCACCATGATAAACGCTTTGTCCATCAGGCTGCGGCCAGAATAACTCATCCATACTGCCAGACATACCATCAGGTTTGCCAGGATACCAAGACAGACGGCCTCAATAAAAGTATGGTGCACTTTGTGGTCGGCGGTTTGTAGGACGTTTAGTCCCCATTGACCATTCGCGGTCATATATTCGCCAGAAAGCCACATTAAAAGTACAAACAGCAGTGCGCCGACCAAGTTGCCGAAATAGACATTTAGCCAGTTTTTCGCCAACTGGCCCCAGGTGATGCGCCCACTCGCCTTGGCAACAACAATCAACACTGTGGAAGTAAAGAGATCGGCTCCGCAGACAACACAAAGAATCAGCCCCAGAGAGAAGCAAATGCCGCCAACCAGTTTTGCCATGCCGAAGGGCATTGTGCCTGTGCCAGTGGTTGCTGTGATATAGAAGACGAATGCGATTGAGATGAAAACACCGGCGGTAATCGCCAGATAGAAAGTCTTAAGCGGATGTTTCGTTGCTTTATAGACACCTGCCTCTTCGGCCACTTTGGCCATTGCAGCAGGAAGTAAAAGATCAAAAGGGTTGTCAGCTTTCACACTAACTCTCTCTTTATTAAGTCGGCGACGAGATACTAACAAAGCATTATAGATGAGAAATTGATATAGATCATATCTCGCCTGGCTTATAGGCCCGTAACTCGCATGGTTTTTATGCAAATACGGAGTAAATATTTGATTATCCAAATAAAAATAAATTTTAAAAATTAACAAATGAGTTGAATTTTTTCCGCATCCTCCGCTAAAACAGTTAATTAAAAGGGAGCAACAGGCGAATAAAGTAACAATATCGATCGTATTTATTAAATACAAATTACCGATATTTAACCTTATAATTACAATTATTTTATTAATGCAAATATATGTAAAGCGGGGCATTAAAAAAACGCCCCGTAATATAACTCAGACGAATCATTAAGCCTACATTGCGTAGGCTATTTGATTTTATTTTGCCCAGAATGCTGCTTTGGCGCGCTGCAGCTTTTCGTAGGCCTTCAACAACGACTGATGTGCAGCAAACGCGTGCAGATCGCTATCTACTGGTTGCAAGCCATAAAACGCCGCTTCGCCGCTCATTGCCGCACTGGCGGCTTCTACGGCATCTGCGCCGTACATGCGAACAAACGCATTCAGATATTGCAGTGGCTGGCGATCTTCTTCCTGTGCCAGTAATAACAACGTTTGCAGGCAACGATAATAGTTGGCGCGTTCCGGACTAAATACTGATGAGTTAAACTCCATCGTCCATTCGGTCCAGACCAGAGCCTGTTCCAGATCGCCACCAGCCAGCGCCAGCATGGCTTTTAATTCACCGATACGCAGGGTGTACCAACCGTTATCCGGTCCGGTCGCCAGACCCAGCAGCTCACGTACGCGGGTAAAGTCATCAAAACCTTCTTCATCCAGTTGCTCGATGAGGTTCAGGTAATCTTCCTTTTCCCACTCGCTACCGGGCAGTGACAGAATTGTTTCCCGTAAATGGCTGCCCATACCGTTATTTGCCAGCCATAAATCTTCAGCCGGATAAATATCGGACATGCCAGGCACGATAATTCGGCAAGCGTAGACACCCAGATGCTCGTAATCGGCAATATAAACTTCTTTATCTTCCTTTTTGAAGATAGCCATCAGCGTGGCGAACTCTTCTTCAGTGGTGCCGGAGAAGCTCCAGTCCACAAACGGATAATCGGCATCCTGCTTGAACAGGTCCCAGGAGATCAAACCGCTGGAGTCGATAAAGTGCGTTTCGAGGTTAGTATGTTCAGCGACTTCTTCATCATCGAAGGTTGGTGGAGTAAACACATCCAAATCTTTCAGGCCACGACCTTGCAGCAGCTCGGTCACGGTACGTTCCAGTGCTACGCCAAAATCAGGATGTGCACCGAAAGAGGCAAAGCAGGTACCGTTAGCAGGATTGAGCAGTACCACGCAGATCACCGGATACTGGCCGCCAAGCGAACCATCATAAGCAAAGATTGGGAAACCTTCTGCTTCCAGTGTTTCGATGGCTTCAACCACCGCTGGGTAACGTGCCAGCACGTCTGCCGGGATCTCTGGCAGGCTGATGCTTTCAGCAATAATGCGGTTTTTCACGTAGCGTTCGAAAACTTCAGACAATCCCTGAACGCGTGCTTCGTTGCGGGTATTACCTGCGGACATACCGTTGGAGACGTACAGGTTACCAATGATATTCATCGGAATATAAACGGTCTGATTGTCGGACTGACGCGTAAACGGCAGGCCGCAAATACCACGATCTTCGTTACCGGATTGCAGGTCAATCAGCATGCTACCGGTCAGTTCATTTTCCGGATCGTAAAATGCGCGCAGACGGTCATCGAGCAGCCCTTCTGGCACATCGTCATTTTCGGTCAGCGGGAACCATTTTTCGTTGGGATAATGCACGAACGGACCGTTGGCGATGGTTTCGCCCAGCCAGAAGTCCGCAAAGAAGTAGTTGGTAGACAGACGCTCGAAATATTCACCGAGGGCAGAAGCCAGCGCCGCTTTTTTGGTTGCGCCTTTGCCGTTGGTAAAACACAGGGCGCACTCTTTGTCGCGAATGTGCACAGACCAGACGTTCGGTACTGGATTCAGCCAGGAGGCCTCTTCAATCTGAAAACCGAGGTCGGAGAGTTTTTGCTGGAAGCGAGCGATGGAATCTTCCAGTGCGGCATCTTTGCCGGGGATAAATGTTTGCGTCATGAAAATCACTTTAGTCGTACGGAAAGCGCGCAATAATACGGGTTTTATCTCAAAGGCGCTATCACCGCAGCCATGCCGATGAACTGTTGACTATGCTTTTAGCGGATAAACCACGATAAGAGCATAAAAATGAAGGCGTTCGATCTCCACCGTATGGCATTCGATAAAGTGCCTTTTGATTTTCTTGGCGAAGTTGCACTACGTAGTCTCTATACCTTTGTACTGGTCTTTTTGTTCCTCAAAATGACCGGACGACGCGGTGTGCGGCAGATGTCGCTGTTTGAAGTGTTAATCATTCTGACGCTGGGGTCAGCGGCGGGAGATGTGGCGTTTTATGATGATGTGCCGATGGTCCCGGTGCTTATTGTCTTTATTACCCTGGCGTTGTTATACCGCCTGGTGATGTGGTTGATGGCGCACAGTGAAAAACTGGAAGATTTGCTGGAAGGTAAACCAGTTGTCATTATTGAAGATGGCGAGCTGGCCTGGTCGAAACTCAATAACTCCAACATGACGGAATTTGAGTTCTTTATGGAACTACGGTTGCGTGGCGTGGAACAACTGGGGCAGGTACGTCTGGCTATTCTCGAAACCAACGGGCAAATTAGCGTCTATTTCTTTGAGAATGACAAAGTAAAACCGGGATTACTTATTTTACCCAGTGACTGTACTCAGCGTTACAAAGTGGTGCCGGAGTCGGCGGACTATGCCTGCATTCGTTGTAGTGAAATCATTCATATGAAAGCGGGGGAAAAACAATTATGTCCGCGCTGTGCAAATCCAGAATGGACGAAGGCAAGTCGGGCAAAACGGGTGACCTGACAGCAAAAATATCGGTTTTTTGGTAATAATCCGAGAGATTCTGTTGTGTGACGCGTGCCGCATTTTTTCCCTCAACGCTTTTACCCATTGCGATGCGTGTCACTGAATGATAAAACCGATAGCCACAGGAATAACATATTACCCGCGGTCGCAATCGATTGACCGGGGGTTAATGGCAACGCAACGTGGTGAGGGGAAATGGCTCAAATCTTCAATTTTAGTTCTGGTCCGGCAATGCTACCGGCAGAGGTGCTTAAACAGGCTCAACAGGAACTGCGCGACTGGAACGGTCTCGGTACGTCGGTGATGGAAGTGAGTCACCGTGGCAAAGAGTTCATTCAGGTTGCAGAGGAAGCCGAGAAGGATTTTCGTGATCTTCTTAATATCCCCTCCAACTACAAAGTATTGTTCTGCCACGGCGGCGGTCGCGGTCAGTTTGCTGCTGTACCGCTGAATATTCTTGGTGATAAAACCACCGCAGATTATGTTGATGCTGGTTACTGGGCGGCAAGTGCCATTAAAGAAGCGAAAAAATACTGCACGCCTAATGTCTTTGACGCCAAAGTGACTGTTGATGGTCTGCGTGCGGTTAAGCCAATGCGCGAATGGCAACTCTCTGATAATGCTGCTTATATGCATTACTGCCCGAATGAAACCATTGATGGTATCGCCATCGACGAAACGCCAGACTTCGGCAAAGATGTGGTGGTCGCAGCCGACTTCTCTTCAACCATTCTTTCCCGTCCGATTGACGTCAGCCGTTATGGCGTAATTTACGCTGGCGCGCAGAAAAATATCGGCCCGGCTGGCCTGACAATCGTCATCGTTCGTGAAGATTTGCTGGGCAAAGCGAATATCGCTTGTCCGTCGATTCTGGATTATTCCATCCTCAACGATAACGACTCCATGTTTAACACGCCGCCAACGTTTGCCTGGTATCTGTCTGGTCTGGTCTTCAAATGGCTGAAAGCGAACGGCGGTGTGGCTGCAATGGATAAGATCAATCAGCAAAAAGCAGAACTGCTGTATGGTGTGATTGATAACAGCGATTTCTACCGCAATGATGTGGCGAAAGCTAACCGTTCGCGGATGAACGTGCCGTTCCAGTTGGTGGATAGCGCGCTTGATAAATTGTTCCTCGAAGAGTCTTTCGCTGCGGGCTTACATGCGCTGAAAGGTCACCGTGTGGTCGGCGGAATGCGTGCTTCTATTTATAACGCCATGCCGCTGGAAGGCGTTAAAGCACTGACAGACTTCATGGTTGAGTTCGAACGTCGTCACGGCTAATGCCGACATTTTGCGTAATCCCCACAGCCAGACTGTGGGGTTTTTATTTCTGTTGTAGAGAGTTGAGTTCATGGAATCCCTGACGTTGCACCCCATCGCCCGTGTCGATGGCACTATTAATCTGCCCGGTTCCAAGAGCGTTTCTAACCGCGCTTTATTGCTGGCGGCATTAGCACACGGCAAAACAGTATTAACTAATCTGCTGGATAGCGATGACGTGCGCCATATGCTGAATGCATTAACGGCGTTAGGGGTAAGTTACACGCTTTCAGCCGATCGTACGCGTTGCGAAATCATCGGTAACGGCGGTCCATTACACGCAGAAAGCGCGCTGGAGTTGTTTCTTGGAAACGCCGGAACGGCTATGCGTCCGCTGGCGGCGGCACTTTGTCTGGGAAACAATGATATTGTCCTGACTGGTGAGCCGCGTATGAAAGAACGCCCGATTGGTCATCTGGTGGATGCGTTGCGCCAGGGCGGAGCGAAAATCACTTACCTGGAACAAGATAATTATCCGCCGTTGCGTTTACAGGGCGGTTTTACTGGCGGCAACGTTGACGTTGATGGCTCCGTTTCCAGCCAGTTCCTCACCGCACTGTTAATGACTGCGCCTCTTGCGCCGAAAGATACAGTTATTCGTATTAAAGGTGATCTGGTTTCTAAACCTTATATCGATATCACGCTCAACCTGATGAAAACGTTTGGTGTTGAGATTGAAAATCAGCACTATCAACAATTTGTCGTAAAAGGGGGGCAGTCTTATCAGTCTCCGGGTACTTATTTGGTCGAAGGAGATGCATCTTCAGCTTCTTACTTCCTGGCAGCAGCAGCAATCAAAGGCGGCACGGTAAAAGTGACCGGCATTGGACGCAACAGTATGCAGGGCGATATTCGATTTGCTGATGTACTGGAAAAAATGGGGGCGACCATTAGCTGGGGCGATGATTATATTGCCTGCACGTGTGGCGAACTGAACGCCATCGATATGGATATGAACCATATTCCCGATGCGGCGATGACCATTGCCACGACGGCGTTATTTGCAAAAGGCACAACCACGCTGCGCAATATTTATAACTGGCGCGTAAAAGAAACGGATCGCCTGTTCGCGATGGCAACAGAGCTACGTAAAGTCGGTGCAGAAGTTGAAGAGGGGCACGATTTCATTCGCATAACACCACCGGAAAAACTGAACTTTGCCGAGATCGCGACATACAATGATCACCGGATGGCGATGTGTTTCTCGCTGGTGGCATTGTCAGATACGCCAGTGACGATTCTTGACCCCAAATGTACGGCTAAAACCTTCCCGGATTACTTCGAACAACTGGCGCGGATAAGCCAACCAGCTTGAATAACGGGCGATAAATAGACAAATATTTCTTTCTAAAAACGTCGGCACATTGCCGGCGTTTTTTTTCGGACCTTGTGAGTCATTTTGAACAGTGGTAACGTCAATTATCAATGTAAGTTATTGATGCATAATATTTATATATGATTAATCAACGGATGATTCACATGAAGAATACTAAATTACTGCTGGCGATTGCGACTTCTGCAGCACTACTGACAGGGTGTCAAAATACGCACGGTATTGATACCAATATGGCTATCAGCTCCGGTTTAAATGCCTATAAAGCTGCAACGTTAAGCGACGCCGATGCAAAAGCCATTGCCAATCAGGGCTGTACCGAAATGGACAGCGGCAATCAAGTTGCAAGCAAATCCAGCAAGTACGGTAAACGTCTGGCAAAAATCGCCAAAGCATTGGGTAACAACATTAACGGTACGCCGGTCAACTATAAGGTTTATATGACCAGCGACGTTAACGCATGGGCGATGGCAAACGGCTGTGTCCGAGTCTACAGTGGCCTGATGGACATGATGAACGACAACGAAATTGAAGGCGTTCTGGGTCATGAACTGGGACACGTTGCATTGGGTCACTCACTGGCTGAAATGAAAGCATCTTATGCGATTGTTGCCGCACGCGATGCAATTTCCGCCACCAGCGGTGTTGCTTCCCAGCTTTCTCGCTCGCAACTGGGCGATATCGCAGAAGGCGCTATCAATGCTAAGTACTCCCGCGATAAAGAGTCTGAAGCAGATGATTTCTCCTTTGATCTGCTGAAGAAACGTGGCATTAACACCCAGGGACTGGTCGGTAGCTTTGAAAAACTGGCCAGCCTGGATGGCGGTCGTACTCAGTCTATGTTTGACTCTCATCCACCATCAGCAGAGCGTGCACAGCACATCCGCGATCGTATCGCCTCCGGTAAGTAAATCATTGTCATCTTTCGGGCTGGTCTTTCGCCAGCCCGCTATAATTGCGCAATAAATCCCCATCTGAATACAGACAAAACTGGTTTTTGCACACAACGTTAACGATTTGTGGCGCCGACGCGTATAATGCGCGCGGTTATGTTAACGGTACGCCTGTTTTAAGGAGATAAAGATGACGGCAATTGCCCCGGTTATTACCATTGATGGCCCAAGCGGTGCAGGGAAAGGCACCTTGTGTAAGGCTATGGCGGAAGCGTTGCAATGGCATCTGCTGGACTCGGGTGCAATTTATCGCGTACTGGCACTGGCGGCATTACATCACCATGTTGATGTTGCGTCGGAAGATGCGCTGGTGCCGCTGGCATCCCATCTGGATGTACGTTTTGTGTCGACCAATGGCAATCTGGAAGTGATCCTCGAAGGGGAAGATGTCAGCGGCGAAATTCGTACTCAGGAAGTGGCGAATGCTGCTTCACAAGTCGCTGCATTCCCACGCGTTCGTGAAGCATTATTGCGTCGCCAACGCGCATTCCGGGAGTTACCCGGTTTGATCGCCGATGGTCGCGATATGGGGACAGTGGTATTCCCTGATGCGCCAGTAAAAATTTTCCTTGACGCCTCCTCGGAAGAACGTGCGCATCGCCGCATGCTACAGTTGCAGGAGAAGGGCTTTAGTGTTAACTTTGAGCGCCTTTTGGCCGAGATCAAAGAACGCGACGACCGCGATCGTAATCGCGCGGTAGCGCCCTTGGTTCCGGCAGCCGATGCTTTAGTTTTGGATTCCACCACCTTAAGCATTGAGCAAGTGATTGAAAAAGCGTTACACTACGCGCGCCAAAAATTGGCTCTCGCATAAGCGACCGAATTTGCAGTACCCCCGTTGCAATGGAATGACAGCGGGTATGTTAAACAACCCCATCCGGCACGGAGCCAGGTGGACGTTAAATATAAACCTGAAGATTAAACATGACTGAATCTTTTGCTCAACTCTTTGAAGAGTCCTTAAAAGAAATCGAAACCCGCCCGGGTTCTATCGTTCGTGGCGTTGTTGTTGCTATCGACAAAGATGTAGTACTGGTTGACGCTGGTCTGAAATCTGAGTCTGCCATCCCGGCTGAGCAGTTCAAAAACGCCCAGGGTGAACTTGAAATCCAGGTAGGTGACGAAGTTGACGTTGCTCTGGACGCAGTAGAAGACGGCTTCGGTGAAACTCTGCTGTCCCGTGAAAAAGCTAAACGTCACGAAGCCTGGATCACGCTGGAAAAAGCTTACGAAGATGCTGAAACTGTTACCGGTGTTATCAACGGCAAAGTTAAGGGCGGCTTCACTGTTGAGCTGAACGGTATTCGTGCGTTCCTGCCAGGTTCTCTGGTAGACGTTCGTCCGGTGCGTGACACTCTGCACCTGGAAGGCAAAGAGCTTGAATTCAAAGTAATCAAGCTGGATCAGAAGCGCAACAACGTTGTTGTTTCTCGTCGTGCCGTTATCGAATCCGAAAACAGCGCAGAGCGCGATCAGCTGCTGGAAAACCTGCAGGAAGGCATGGAAGTTAAAGGTATCGTTAAGAACCTCACTGACTACGGTGCATTCGTTGATCTGGGCGGCGTTGACGGCCTGCTGCACATCACTGACATGGCCTGGAAACGCGTTAAGCATCCGAGCGAAATCGTCAACGTGGGCGACGAAATCACTGTTAAAGTGCTGAAGTTCGACCGCGAACGTACCCGTGTATCCCTGGGCCTGAAACAGCTGGGCGAAGATCCGTGGGTAGCTATCGCTAAACGTTATCCGGAAGGTACCAAACTGACTGGTCGCGTGACCAACCTGACCGACTACGGCTGCTTCGTTGAAATCGAAGAAGGCGTTGAAGGCCTGGTACACGTTTCCGAAATGGATTGGACCAACAAAAACATCCACCCGTCCAAAGTTGTTAACGTTGGCGATGTAGTGGAAGTTATGGTTCTGGATATCGACGAAGAACGTCGTCGTATCTCCCTGGGTCTGAAACAGTGCAAAGCTAACCCGTGGCAGCAGTTCGCGGAAACCCACAACAAGGGCGACCGTGTTGAAGGTAAAATCAAGTCTATCACTGACTTCGGTATCTTCATCGGCCTGGACGGCGGCATCGACGGCCTGGTTCACCTGTCTGACATCTCCTGGAACGTTGCAGGCGAAGAAGCAGTTCGTGAATACAAAAAAGGCGACGAAATCGCTGCAGTTGTTCTGCAGGTTGACGCAGAACGTGAACGTATCTCCCTGGGCGTTAAACAGCTCGCAGAAGATCCGTTCAACAACTGGGTTGCTCTGAACAAGAAAGGCGCTATCGTAACCGGTAAAGTAACTGCAGTTGACGCTAAAGGCGCAACCGTAGAACTGGCTGACGGCGTTGAAGGTTACCTGCGTGCTTCTGAAGCATCCCGTGACCGCGTTGAAGACGCTACCCTGGTTCTGAGCGTTGGCGACGAAGTTGAAGCTAAATTCACTGGCGTTGATCGTAAAAACCGCGCAATCAGCCTGTCTGTTCGTGCGAAAGACGAAGCTGACGAGAAAGATGCAATCGCAACTGTTAACAAACAGGAAGATGCAAACTTCTCCAACAACGCAATGGCTGAAGCTTTCAAAGCAGCTAAAGGCGAGTAATTCTCTGACTCTTCGGGATTTTTATTCCGAAGTTTGCTGAGTTTACTTGACAGATTGCAGGTTTCGTCCTGTAATCAAGCACTAAGGGCGGCTACGGCCGCCCTTAATCAATGCAGCAACAGCAGCCGTTAAATTTGCCTTTAAGGAACCGGAGGAATCATGACCAAGTCAGAATTGATAGAAAGACTTGCCACCCAGCAATCGCACATTCCCGCCAAGACGGTTGAAGATGCAGTAAAAGAGATGCTGGAGCATATGGCCTCGACTCTTGCGCAGGGCGAGCGTATTGAAATCCGCGGTTTCGGCAGTTTCTCTTTGCACTACCGCGCACCGCGTACCGGACGTAATCCGAAGACTGGCGATAAAGTAGAGCTGGAAGGAAAATACGTTCCTCACTTTAAACCAGGTAAAGAACTGCGCGATCGCGCCAATATTTACGGTTAAGTTTTAGTAAAACTTGAACGCGGAAAAAGCACCTGACGGGTGCTTTTTTCATTTCTGCAATATGGTTCTGGAAGCTGTCTCGCAGAGTTGTGTACAGTTTTCATGATCCTGCTAAATTCTTCTGAACGTGCCTCGGGCAACGCAAAACTCCCGCCAGACAACCACTCAACAAAGTTGCACACTTTCCAAAAACAGGGAGGAGTGCATGAAAATAACGACAGTTAGCCTGTGCATAATTTGCGGGATTTTTCCGCTGCTGATTTTGCCGCAGTTGCCTGGGACATTAACTCTCGCGAGTCTGACTGTATTCGTCTGCGTACTGGCATTTATTCCTGTTAAAGTCGTCCGTTATTTCACGCTGACATTGCTGTTTTTTCTTTGGGGCGTGTTGGCGGCGAAGCAAATTCTGTGGGCAGGAGAAAACTTAACTGGCGCGACGCAGGATGCAGTCGTCGAGATTACCGCCACTGACGGCATGACCACGCATTACGGGCAAATTACTCATCTACAAGGGCGGCGGTTATTTCCCGCGCCAGGCATCGCGCTATATGGCGAATATTTGCCACAATCGGTATGCGCTGGGCAACGATGGTCGATGAAACTGAAAGTGCGTGCTGTTCACGGTCAACTTAATGATGGCGGCTTTGACAGCCAGCGTTATGCCATTGCCCAGCATCAGCCACTTACCGGACGTTTTCTGCAAGCAAGCGTCATTGAACCAGGTTGTAGCCTACGTGCGCAATATCTGGCATCCCTGCAAACGACGCTGCAGCCGTATTCATGGCAGACGGTGATGCTCGGCTTAGGAATGGGTGAACGGTTATCGGTATCTAAAGAAACTAAAAATATAATGCGCGATACCGGTACGGCACATTTAATGGCGATATCGGGTTTACACATCGCTTTTGCAGCATTACTGGCTGCGGGGCTAATTCGTGGCGGGCAAATTTTCCTCCCCGGGCGTTGGATTTACTGGCAGATGCCATTAATCGGTGGAGTTTGCTGCGCTGCTTTTTATGCCTGGCTTACCAGTATGCAGCCGCCTGCATTGCGTACCGTGGTGGCGCTTGCGACCTGGGGAGCGCTCAAATTGAGCGGCCGGCAATGGAGTGGTTGGGATGTGTGGATATGCTGCCTGGCAGCAATTCTGCTGATGGATCCTGTCGCTATCCTTTCGCAAAGTTTGTGGCTCTCTGCCGCAGCGGTGGCAGCGCTGATATTTTGGTATCAGTGGTTTCCCTGCCCAGTCTGGCCATTGCCGCCTGTATTGCAATCTATTGTTTCACTTATCCATCTGCAACTTGGTATAACACTCCTGCTAATGCCGGTGCAAATAGTCATATTTCATGGCATTAGTCTGACTTCATTTATGGCAAATTTGTTCGCTATTCCCTTAGTGACATTTATTTCGGTTCCGTTGATCCTCGCCGCGATGGTTGTGCATTTAAGCGGGCCATTAATCCTGGAACAAGGTATATGGTTTCTTGCCGATCGGTCCTTAGCTTTACTTTTTTGGGGGTTAAAGAGTTTGCCTGAAGGGTGGATAAGCATTGCTGAACGTTGGCAATGGCTATCATTTTCGCCCTGGTTATTACTGGTGATATGGCGACTAAACGCATGGCAAACGTTGCCTGCGGTGTGTATGGCTGGAGGAATTATAATGTGTTGGCCACTGTGGCAAAAACCACGGTCTGATGAGTGGCAGGTTTATATGCTTGATGTCGGGCAAGGGCTGGCAATGGTGATCGCTCGAAACGGTAAAGCGGTTCTCTATGATACAGGGCTCGCCTGGCCGGAGGGGGACAGTGGGCAACAACTGATTATTCCCTGGCTCCGCTGGCATGACCTTGAACCGGTAGGCGTTATTCTTAGTCATGAACATCTTGATCATCGGGGTGGGCTGGACTCGATATTACATGCCTGGCCGACGTTATGGGTAAGAAGCCCCTTAAACTGGGTGCATCATCAGCCCTGCGTGCGTGGCGAAGCGTGGCAGTGGCAAGGATTGCAGTTTAGCGTGCACTGGCCTTTGCAAGGGAGTAACGAAAAGGGAAATAACCATTCCTGTGTGATTAAGGTTGATGATGGAACACATAGCATTCTTTTGACTGGCGATATTGAAGCCCCCTCTGAACAAAAAATGCTAAGTCATTACTGGCAACAGGTTCAGGCAACTTTGATTCAGGTACCCCATCACGGTAGTAATACCTCGTCATCAGTGCCATTGATTCAGCGGGTAAATGGAAAAATGGCACTGGCATCGGCATCGCGCTATAACGCATGGCGATTGCCCTCCAGTAAAGTCAAACTTCGCTATCAACTACAAGGATATCAATGGGTTGACACCCCACATCAGGGGCAAATAACGGTCTATTTTTCAGCGCAAGGTTGGCGGGTGAGCAGCCTAAGGGAGCAAATTTTACCTCGTTGGTATCATCAGTGGTTTGGCGTGCCAGTGGATAACGGGTAGAATATGCGGCTATTTCAACAAATGCTGGTTTTTTGAATGCATAACGACAAAGATCTCTCTACGTGGCAGACATTCCGCCGACTGTGGCCAACCATTGCGCCTTTTAAAGCGGGTCTGATCGTGGCGGGCATAGCGTTAATTCTCAACGCAGCCAGCGATACCTTCATGTTATCGCTCCTTAAGCCGCTTCTCGATGATGGCTTTGGTAAAACAGATCGCTCCGTGCTGATGTGGATGCCGCTGGTGGTTATCGGCCTGATGATTTTACGTGGTATCACCAGTTATATCTCCAGCTACTGTATCTCCTGGGTATCAGGAAAAGTGGTCATGACCATGCGTCGACGTCTGTTCGGCCACATGATGGGAATGCCAGTGTCATTTTTTGACAAACAGTCAACCGGGACACTGCTTTCACGTATTACTTACGATTCTGAACAGGTTGCTTCGTCGTCTTCTGGCGCGCTGATTACGGTGGTGCGTGAAGGTGCTTCCATTATCGGTCTGTTCGCCATGATGTTCTATTACAGCTGGCAGCTGTCGATCATTTTGATTGTGTTGGCGCCGATTGTCTCGATTGCGATTCGTATCGTGTCGAAGCGTTTTCGCAGCATCAGTAAAAACATGCAGAACACCATGGGGCAGGTGACCACCAGTGCTGAACAGATGCTGAAAGGCCACAAAGAAGTATTGATTTTTGGCGGCCAGGAAGTAGAAACAAAGCGTTTTGATAAGGTCAGCAACAAGATGCGTTTGCAGGGCATGAAAATGGTTTCTGCTTCTTCCATCTCTGACCCGATCATTCAGCTGATCGCCTCTCTGGCACTGGCATTTGTTCTCTACGCTGCGAGCTTCCCAAGCGTGATGGATAGCCTGACCGCCGGTACGATTACTGTCGTCTTCTCTTCGATGATTGCACTGATGCGTCCGTTGAAATCGCTGACCAACGTTAACGCCCAGTTCCAACGCGGGATGGCAGCATGTCAGACGCTGTTTACCATTCTGGATAGTGAACAGGAGAAAGACGAAGGTAAACGCGAGATTGAGCGTGCTACCGGCGACGTCGAATTCCGCAATGTCACCTTTACCTATCCGGGGCGTGAAGTCCCGGCGCTGCGTAATATCAACCTGAAGATCCCGGCAGGGAAAACAGTGGCTCTGGTAGGGCGTTCGGGGTCGGGTAAATCGACCATCGCCAGCCTGATCACCCGTTTTTATGATATCGATGAAGGCGAGATCCTGATGGATGGTCACGATCTGCGCGAGTATACCCTGGCGTCTTTACGTAACCAGGTTGCTCTGGTGTCGCAGAATGTCCATCTGTTTAATGACACGGTTGCCAACAACATTGCTTACGCCCGTACTGAACAGTACAGCCGTGAGCAAATTGAAGAAGCTGCACGTATGGCCTACGCCATGGACTTTATCAATAAGATGGATAACGGTCTTGATACGGTTATTGGTGAAAACGGCGTGTTGCTCTCTGGCGGTCAGCGCCAGCGTATTGCCATTGCCCGTGCCTTGCTGCGTGATAGCCCAATTCTGATTCTGGATGAAGCCACCTCGGCGCTGGACACCGAATCCGAACGCGCGATTCAGGCGGCGCTGGACGAGTTGCAGAAAAACCGTACCTCTCTGGTGATTGCCCACCGCTTGTCTACCATTGAAAAGGCTGACGAAATTGTGGTCGTCGAGGACGGGATCATTGTGGAACGCGGTACGCATAACGATTTGCTTGAGCACCGTGGAGTCTACGCGCAACTTCATAAAATGCAGTTTGGCCAATGATCGAAAAAATCTGGTCTGGTGAATCCCCTTTGTGGCGGCTATTGCTGCCACTCTCCTGGTTGTATGGCCTAGTGAGTGGCGCTATCCGTCTTTGCTATAAACTAAAACTGAAGCGCGCCTGGCGTGCCCCCGTACCGGTTGTCGTGGTTGGTAATCTCACCGCAGGCGGCAACGGAAAAACTCCGGTGGTTGTCTGGCTGGTGGAACAACTACAAAAACGCGGTATTCGTGTTGGCGTAGTGTCCCGGGGCTATGGCGGTAAAGCTGAGTCGTATCCGCTGTTATTGTCGGCAGATACCACCACCGCACAGGCGGGCGATGAACCGGTGCTGATTTATCAGCGTACGGGTGCACCTGTTGCAGTTTCTCCTGTCCGTTCAGATGCGGTAAAAGCCATTCTGGCGCAATATCCCGATGTGCAGATTATCGTGACTGATGACGGTTTACAGCATTATCGTCTGGCGCGTGATGTGGAAATCGTCGTCATCGATGGCGTGCGTCGCTTTGGCAATGGCTGGTGGTTACCGGCGGGGCCAATGCGCGAGCGCGCGGGGCGCTTAAAATCGGTTGATGCGGTAATCGTCAACGGCGGTGTCCCCCACAGCGGTGAAATCCCCATGCATCTGCTGCCGGGTCAGGCGGTGAATTTACGTACCGGTACGCGTTGTGACGTTGCTCAGCTTGAACATGTGGTGGCGATGGCGGGGATTGGGCATCCGCCGCGCTTTTTTGCCACGCTGAAGATGTGCGGCGTACAACCGGAAAAATGTGTACCGCTGGCCGATCATCAGTCTTTAAATCATGCGGATGTTAGCGCGTTGGTAAGCGCCGGGCAAACGCTGGTAATGACTGAAAAAGATGCGGTGAAATGTCGGGCTTTTGCAGAAGAAAACTGGTGGTATTTGCCCGTTGACGCACAGCTTTCAGGTGATGAACCAGCAAAACTGCTTGCGCAACTAACTTCGCTGGCTTCTGGCAACTAGTTACGCCGCGGCAGCGTTCGATTGATGGAGTCATGAATGTCGCTGCCGCACCTCTCCCTTGCTGATGCGCGTAATCTTCACCTTGCCGCGCAAGGCCTGTTAAACAAACCCCGCCGTCGAGCGTCGTTGGAAGATATTCCGGCAACGATCTCCCGTATGTCCTTGCTGCAAATCGATACCATCAATATTGTTGCCCGTAGTCCATATCTGGTGCTTTTCAGTCGTCTGGGAAATTATCCTGCGCAGTGGCTGGATGAGTCTCTGGCGTGTGGCGAATTAATGGAATACTGGGCGCATGAAGCCTGCTTTATGCCGCGTAGCGATTTTCGTCTTATTCGCCACCGCATGCTGGCACCTGAAAAAATGGGCTGGAAATACAAAGATGCCTGGATGCAGGAACATGCGGCGGAAATTGCACAGTTAATTCAGCATATTCATGATAAGGGGCCGGTACGTTCAGCCGATTTTGAGCATCCTCGTAAAGGGGCGAGCGGCTGGTGGGAGTGGAAGCCGCATAAACGGCATCTGGAAGGGCTCTTTACCGCCGGAAAGGTGATGGTGATTGAACGGCGCAACTTCCAGCGCGTTTATGATTTAACCCACCGAGTCATGCCTGACTGGGATGATGAGCGCGACCTCGTTTCGCAAACAGAAGCAGAAATCATCATGCTGGATAACAGTGCGCGCAGCCTGGGAATATTTCGCGAACAGTGGCTGGCGGATTACTACCGGCTGAAACGTCCGGCGCTGGCGGCGTGGCGCGAAGCGAGGGCTGAACAGCAGCAAATCATTGCTGTGCATGTTGAAAAATTGGGTAATCTTTGGCTGCATGCTGATTTGCTGCCGCTACTCGAACGTGCGCTCGCCGGAAAGCTCACTGCAACGCACAGCGCGGTACTTTCGCCTTTTGATCCTGTTGTCTGGGATCGTAAACGGGCAGAGCAACTTTTTGATTTTAGCTACCGGCTGGAGTGCTACACGCCAGCGCCCAAACGCCAGTATGGTTATTTCGTTCTACCGTTATTGCATCGTGGGCAATTAGTTGGACGAATGGATTCTAAGATGCATCGCCAGACTGGCATCTTTGAAGTGCTCTCTCTCTGGTTACAGGATGGGGTAAAACCAACAGTGACCCTTCAAAAAGGGCTGCGTCAGGCGATTACTGATTTTGCTCACTGGCAGCAGGCAACACGAGTAACAATAGGGCGCTGCCCGCACGGTTTCTTTACCGATTGCCGCACCGGCTGGGAAATAGACCCCGACGCATAAATGATTATGATAAGATTTATGCATTCATAACCCGATCCATCTGGAGGAACTATGGATCATCGTCTGCTTGAAATCATTGCCTGCCCGGTTTGCAACGGCAAACTTTGGTATAACCAGGAAAAACAAGAGCTTATTTGCAAACTGGACAACCTGGCTTTTCCGCTGCGCGATGGCATTCCAGTGCTGCTGGAAACGGAAGCCCGCGTGCTGACTGCTGATGAGAGTAAATCATGAGTTTTGTGGTCATTATTCCCGCGCGCTATGCTTCCACGCGTCTGCCAGGTAAGCCGCTGGTCGATATTAACGGCAAACCCATGATTGTTCATGTACTTGAACGCGCACGCGAATCAGGAGCCGAGCGCATCATCGTCGCAACCGATCATGAGGATGTCGCCCGCGCTGTTGAAGCTGCTGGCGGTGAAGTATGCATGACGCGTGCTGATCACCAGTCAGGTACAGAACGCCTGGCGGAAGTTGTCGAAAAATGCGCGTTCAGCGACGACACGGTGATTGTGAATGTGCAGGGTGATGAACCGATGATCCCCGCGACAATCATTCGTCAGGTTGCCGATAACCTTGCCCAGCGTCAGGTTGGAATGGCGACCTTGGCTGTGCCTATCCACAGTGCGGAAGAAGCCTTTAACCCGAATGCGGTTAAAGTTGTTCTCGACGCCGAAGGTTATGCGCTCTACTTCTCGCGCGCCACCATTCCGTGGGATCGTGACCGTTTTGCGAAAGGTCTGGAAACCGTAGGAGATAACTTCCTGCGCCATCTCGGCATTTATGGCTATCGTGCAGGTTTTATCCGCCGCTATGTTAACTGGCAGCCAAGCCCGTTAGAACATATCGAAATGCTAGAGCAGCTTCGTGTGCTGTGGTATGGAGAAAAAATCCATGTAGCTGTCGCCCAGGAGGTTCCTGGCACCGGTGTAGATACTCCCGAAGATCTTGAGCGTGTTCGCGCTGAAATGGCTTAATTTTTCCCCACGACACTCCATCTCAATTTTGGGAGGAGTGTCGTAGCGTTACGATTCTCTTCATTTTTTCCCTTCAACAATTGATCTCATTCAGGTGACATCTTTTACATTGGCGCTCATTATGAAAGCAGTAGCTTTTATGAGGGTAATCTGAATGGAACAGCTGCGTGCCGAACTAAGCCATTTACTGGGCGAAAGATTGAGTCGTATAGAGTGTGTGAATGAAAAAGCAGACACAACTCTGTGGGCGTTGTATGACAGCCAGGGAAACCCGATGCCGCTCATGGCGCGAAGTTTTTCTACCCCGGGGCAGGCCAGACAGCTGGCATGGAAAACCACCATGCTGGCTCGGAGCGGGACTGTTCGCATGCCGACTATCTATGGCGTGATGACGCATGAAGAACATCCCGGTCCCGATGTCTTGTTGCTGGAGCGGATGCGCGGTGTTTCTGTGGAAGCTCCCGCAAGAACGCCAGAGCGCTGGGAACATCTGAAAGATCAAATTGTTGAAGCGTTGCTGGCCTGGCACCGTCAGGACAGCCGCGGATGTGTTGGCGCGGTTGACAATACTCAGGAAAATTTCTGGCCTTCCTGGTATCGTCAGCACGTTGAAATGCTGTGGGCGACGCTCAATCAGTTTAATAACACAGGTTTAACCATGCAGGATAAGCGGATCCTGTTTCGCACTCGTGAATGTCTGCCGGTGTTGTTTGAAGGTTTTAACGATAATTGTGTGCTGATTCACGGCAATTTCTGTTTGCGTAGCATGCTGAAAGATTCCCGTAGCGATCAGCTCCTGGCGATGGTCGGACCGGGGTTAATGCTCTGGGCGCCGCGTGAGTATGAATTATTCCGGTTGATGGATAACACCCTGGCGGAAGATTTGCTCTGGAGTTACCTGCAACGCGCGCCAGTGGCGGAGTCTTTCATCTGGCGGCGTTGGCTGTATGTGTTATGGGATGAAGTTGCACAACTGGTCAATACCGGGCGGTTTAACCGTAGCAACTTTGATCTGGCGACTAAATCACTTCTGCCCTGGCTCGCCTGACGCACCTTTTAGCCACTGCCAGATGCGGCCAAGCGTTTCATAGCCAACGCGGTCGCTATGCATCAACCAGACCGGAGACGGGATTGCCCGTTCCCACGGATTAAGCGGCGAGTCGATTGCCAACTGGTTCGCCGGGGCTGGCAGCGGATTTAGCCCTTCCTGCTGAAAAAAGATCATCGCGCGCGGCAAATGAGACGCAGATGTCACCAGCAGGAAAGGGGCGTCGCCAATCGCCTGTTTCACTGCGGCAGCTTCTTCTTCGGTATCTTTTGGTAAATCCAGTGTGATAATTTGCTCGCGTGGGACACCCAGCGATTGCGCCACTCTGGCACCTACTTCCGCTGTACTCACCGTATTGGTTTTTGCTACGCCTCCCGTGAAGATCAGCTTTGATCCCGGATTTTCGCGCCATAAGCGAATACCTTCATTCAGGCGCGGCAAACTGTTATTGATTAAATTAGAGCTCGGTGCCCACTGTGGGTTCCAGGTATAACCACCTCCGAGCACCACGATATAGTCCACTTTTTGCGCATTATTCCATGTCGGATAGGTGCTTTCGATGGGACGCAGCAGGCGGTCGGCTACCGGTTGCAAACTCAATAACAAGAGCGCCAGCCACCCAATGCTAATAAAAATCTTCCCGGTTTTTTGAAAACGGCTAAACCACAGCAGCGCCAGGCCAGCACCAATAATCAACAACATCAGCGGAAGTGGCAGCAGCATGCCGCCAATCACTTTTTTCAGTGTAAAAAGCATCCTTTCTGGTTCCTTTTTTGACCATATAGCAAGGGATCGCCAGTGATATTACACCAGACGGGTTCATTCTCGCCGTGGCTGTGACAAAATAGCGTCTTTATCAGAAAACGTCTTAGCCAACCGGTGGAGAAAGCAATGCAGGATCGCAATTTTGATGATATTGCGGAAAAGTTTTCCCGTAACATTTACGGCACCACCAAAGGGCAGCTTCGACAGGCTATTCTGTGGCAGGATCTCGATCGCGTGCTGGCGGAAATGGGCCCGCAAAAACTGCGTGTGCTGGATGCTGGCGGTGGAGAAGGGCAGACCGCAATCAAAATGGCCGAGCGCGGGCATCAGGTCATTTTATGCGATCTCTCTGCGCAGATGATCGACCGCGCAAAACAGGCGGCAGAAGTAAAAGGTGTGAGCGACAACATGCAATTTATACATTGCGCCGCTCAGGATGTTGCTTCACATTTGGAAACGCCCGTTGATCTGATATTGTTCCATGCGGTGCTGGAGTGGGTGGCCGATCCCCGCAGCGTATTGCAGACCCTGTGGTCAGTGTTGCGTCCAGGCGGCGTGTTGTCATTAATGTTCTACAATGCGCACGGCTTGCTGATGCATAACATGGTCGCCGGGAATTTTGATTACGTGCAGGCGGGAATGCCGAAAAAGAAAAAACGGACGCTTTCGCCAGATTATCCACGCGACCCGGCGCAGGTTTATCTGTGGCTGGAAGAAGCTGGTTGGCAAATTATGGGTAAGACAGGCGTTCGCGTGTTTCATGATTATCTGCGTGAAAAGCACCAACAGCGCGACAGCTATGAAGCATTACTTGAATTAGAAACGCGTTATTGCCGTCAGGAACCGTATATTAACCTGGGGCGTTATATTCATGTCACCGCGCACAAACCGCAGAGCAAGGATAAAGTATGAGTGAATTATCCCAGACAGTCCCCGAACTGGTTGCCTGGGCCAGAAAAAATGACTTCTCCATCTCGCTGCCGGTAGACCGACTCTCTTTTCTGCTGGCGGTTGCCACGCTGAATGGCGAGCGTCTTGATGGTGAGATGAGTGAGGGCGAGCTGGTGGATGCGTTCCGCCATGTGAGTGATGCGTTTGAGCAAACCAGCGAAACCATCGGCGTGCGCGCCAACAACGCGATCAACGATATGGTGCGTCAACGTCTGCTGAACCGCTTTACCAGCGAGCAGGCGGAAGGGAATGCTATTTATCGCCTGACGCCGCTCGGCATCGGCATTACTGACTACTACATCCGTCAGCGCGAGTTTTCTACGTTGCGCCTTTCTATGCAGTTGTCGATTGTGGCGGGTGAGTTAAAACGTGCAGCCGATGCCGCCGAAGAGGGCGGTGATGAATTTCACTGGCACCGCAACGTCTATGCGCCGCTGAAATATTCGGTAGCGGAAATTTTCGACAGCATCGACCTGACGCAACGTCTGATGGACGAACAGCAGCAGCAGGTGAAGGACGATATCGCCCAGTTGCTGAATAAAGACTGGCGGGCGGCGATCTCCAGCTGTGAATTGTTGCTTTCGGAAACTTCCGGAACGCTGCGTGAATTGCAGGATACGCTGGAAGCAGCAGGCGATAAATTGCAGGCCAACCTGTTGCGCATTCAGGATGCGACGATGACCCATGACGACCTGCATTTTGTCGATCGTCTGGTGTTCGATCTGCAAAGTAAGCTCGATCGTATTATCAGCTGGGGGCAGCAATCCATCGACTTGTGGATTGGCTACGATCGCCACGTACACAAATTTATTCGTACCGCTATCGATATGGATAAAAACCGCGTCTTTGCCCAGCGTTTACGTCAGTCGGTACAAACCTATTTTGATGAGCCGTGGGCGCTGACTTACGCCAATGCCGATCGTCTGCTGGACATGCGTGACGAAGAGATGGCACTGCGCGATGAAGAAGTGACCGGGGAACTTCCGCCAGATTTAGAGTACGAAGAGTTTAACGAGATCCGCGAACAACTCGCCGCGATTATCGAAGAGCAGCTCGCCGTCTATAAAACCAGACAAGTGCCACTGGATCTTGGTCTGGTGGTACGCGAATATCTGGCGCAGTATCCGCGTGCGCGTCACTTTGACGTCGCGCGTATTGTTATTGATCAGGCGGTACGCCTCGGCGTAGCGCAAGCAGACTTCACCGGACTGCCAGCGAAATGGCAGCCGATTAATGATTACGGAGCCAAGGTACAGGCGCATGTCATCGACAAATATTGAACAAGTGATGCCGGTTAAGCTGGCGCAGGCGCTGGCGAATCCGTTATTTCCGGCGCTGGATAGCGCCTTACGTTCAGGCCGCCATATTGGCCTCGACGAACTGGATAATCATGCTTTCCTGATGGATTTTCAGGAATATCTGGAAGAGTTTTACGCGCGTTATAACGTGGAGTTAATCCGCGCGCCGGAAGGTTTCTTCTATTTACGTCCACGTTCCACCACCATCATCCCACGTTCCGTATTGTCTGAACTGGACATGATGGTCGGTAAAATCCTCTGTTATCTCTATCTCAGCCCGGAACGGCTGGCGAACGAGGGGATTTTTACTCAGCAGGAACTGTATGACGAACTGCTCACTCTGGCCGATGAAGCAAAATTGCTGAAACTGGTGAACAATCGTTCTACCGGTTCAGACGTTGACCGCCAGAAGTTGCAGGAAAAAGTACGCTCTTCGCTCAACCGTCTGCGTCGCTTAGGCATGGTGTGGTTTATGGGCCACGACAGCAGCAAGTTCCGCATTACCGAATCGGTGTTCCGTTTTGGTGCCGATGTGCGTGCGGGCGACGATCCGCGTGAAGCACAACGTCGTCTGATTCGCGATGGCGAAGCAATGTCGCTGGAAAATCACCTGCAACTCAATGACGAAACTGAAGAGAGTCAGCCAGATAGCGGAGAGGAAGAATAATGATTGAACGCGGTAAATTTCGCTCACTGACGCTGATTAACTGGAACGGCTTTTTTGCCCGAACTTTTGACCTGGATGAGCTGGTTACGACACTTTCCGGCGGTAACGGTGCGGGTAAATCTACTACCATGGCGGCGTTCGTTACGGCGCTGATCCCCGACCTGACCTTGCTGCATTTCCGTAACACTACGGAAGCCGGGGCCACCAGCGGTTCGCGCGATAAAGGTCTGCACGGTAAGCTGAAAGCGGGTGTCTGTTATTCGATGCTCGATACCATTAACTCGCGCCACCAGCGCGTGGTGGTCGGTGTGCGTCTGCAACAGGTTGCCGGACGCGATCGTAAAGTGGATATCAAGCCGTTTGCCATTCAGGGACTGCCGATGTCGGTGCAGCCGACACAGCTGGTGACCGAATCCCTGAACGAACGTCAGGCGCGCGTGCTGCCGCTTAACGAGCTGAAAGACAAGCTCGAGGCGATGGAAGGCGTGCAGTTTAAACAGTTCAACTCCATTACCGATTACCACTCGCTGATGTTCGATCTGGGCATCATCGCGCGTCGTCTGCGCTCAGCGTCTGATCGTAGTAAATTCTATCGTCTGATCGAAGCCTCGCTGTATGGCGGGATCTCCAGCGCCATTACCCGTTCTCTGCGCGACTACCTGCTGCCGGAAAACAGCGGTGTGCGTAAAGCGTTCCAGGACATGGAAGCGGCGCTGCGTGAAAACCGCATGACGCTGGAAGCGATTCGCGTCACCCAGTCGGACCGTGACCTGTTTAAGCATCTGATCAGCGAAGCCACCAACTACGTGGCGGCGGACTACATGCGTCACGCCAACGAGCGCCGTGTCCATCTCGATAAAGCGCTGGAGTTTCGTCGCGAGCTACATACTTCGCGTCAGCAACTGGCGGCGGAGCAGTACAAACATGTCGATATGGCGCGTGAACTGGCAGAGCACAACGGTGCCGAGGGCGATCTGGAAGCGGATTATCAGGCGGCCAGCGATCACCTGAACCTGGTGCAAACCGCTTTGCGTCAGCAGGAGAAAATCGAACGCTACGAAGCGGACCTCGATGAACTGCAGATCCGTCTGGAAGAGCAAAATGAAGTGGTGGCAGAAGCCATCGAGCGCCAGGAAGATAACGAAGCGCGCGCGGAAGCCGCCGAACTGGAAGTGGACGAGCTGAAAAGTCAGCTTGCTGACTATCAGCAGGCGCTGGACGTCCAGCAAACGCGTGCGATCCAGTACAACCAGGCGATTGCTGCGCTTAATCGCGCCAAAGAACTGTGCCATCTGCCGGACTTAACCGCCGACAGCGCCGCCGAATGGCTGGAAACCTTCCAGGCGAAAGAGCTGGAAGCGACCGAAAAAATGCTCTCTCTTGAGCAGAAAATGAGCATGGCGCAAACTGCGCACAGCCAGTTTGAGCAGGCTTATCAGCTGGTGGTTGCAATCAACGGCCCGCTGGCGCGTAACGAGGCGTGGGATGTCGCCCGCGAACTGCTGCGCGAAGGGGTCGATCAGCGTCACCTGGCAGAGCAGGTTCAGCCACTGCGGATGCGCTTAAGCGAACTGGAACAACGTCTGCGCGAGCAGCAAGAAGCTGAGCGTCTGCTGGCAGATTTCTGCAAACGTCAGGGCAAGAATTTTGATATCGACGAACTGGAAGCCCTGCATCAGGAACTGGAAGCGCGTATTGCCTCTCTTTCTGACAGCGTTTCCAACGCCCGTGAAGAGCGTATGGCACTGCGTCAGGAACAGGAACAGCTGCAATCCCGTATTCAGAGCCTAATGCAGCGTGCGCCGGTTTGGCTGGCAGCGCAAAACAGCCTCAATCAGTTGAGCGAGCAGTGCGGTGAAGAGTTCACCTGCAGCCAGGACGTCACCGAATATCTGCAACAACTGCTGGAGCGTGAGCGCGAAGCGATTGTTGAACGTGATGAAGTGGGCGCGCGCAAAAACGCTGTCGATGAAGAGATCGAACGTTTAAGCCAGCCAGGCGGCTCCGAAGACCAGCGTCTGAATGCGCTGGCGGAACGCTTTGGCGGCGTGCTGCTGTCAGAAATTTATGACGACGTTAGCCTGGAAGATGCACCGTACTTCTCGGCGTTGTATGGCCCGTCTCGCCACGCCATTGTGGTGCCGGATCTGTCACAGGTGGCCGAACAGCTGGAAGGCTTAACCGATTGCCCGGAAGATCTCTACTTGATCGAGGGAGATCCGCAGTCGTTCGATGATAGCGTGTTCAACGTCGATGAGCTGGAAAAAGCGGTGGTGGTGAAAACCGCCGAGCGTCAGTGGCGTTATTCACGTTTCCCGGAAGTGCCGCTGTTTGGTCGCGCGGCGCGTGAAAGCCGGATCGAAAGCCTGCACGCCGAGCGCGAATTGCTCTCTGAACGCTTTGCTACGCTCTCCTTTGATGTTCAGAAAACCCAGCGACTGCATCAGGCATTCAGCCGCTTTATTGGCAGCCATCTGGCAGTGGCGTTTGAGTCCGATCCGGAAGCCGAAATTCGCCAACTGAACAGCCGTCGTGTCGAACTGGAGCGGGCGTTGAGTAATCATGAAAATGATAACCAGCAGCAGCGAATTCAGTTTGAGCAGGCGAAAGAGGGCGTTGCGGCACTGAACCGTATCCTGCCGCGTCTCAACCTGTTGGCGGATGACTCACTGGCGGATCGTGTCGATGAAATCCGCGAACGTCTTGATGAAGCTCAGGAAGCTGCGCGTTTTGTTCAGCAGTTTGGCAACCAACTGGCGAAACTGGAGCCGATCGTTTCTGTGTTGCAGAGCGACCCGGAACAGTTCGAACAGTTAAAAGAAGATTACGCGTATTCTCAGCAGATGCAGCGCGATGCCCGTCAACAGGCATTTGCCCTGACTGAAGTGGTGCAGCGTCGTGCGCACTTTAGCTACTCTGACTCGGCAGAAATGCTTAGTGGGAACAGCGATCTCAACGAAAAACTGCGCGAACGTCTGGAGCAGGCGGAAGCGGAACGTACTCGTGCTCGTGAAGCGTTGCGCGGCCACGCTGCGCAGTTGAGTCAGTACAACCAGGTACTGGCTTCGCTGAAAAGTTCTTACGACACCAAAAAAGAGCTGCTCAACGATCTGCAACGTGAACTGCAGGATATCGGCGTGCGCGCCGATAGCGGGGCAGAAGAGCGGGCGCGTATTCGTCGTGACGAATTGCATGCGCAACTGAGCAATAACCGTTCACGCCGCAATCAACTGGAAAAAGCGCTGACCTTCTGCGAGGCGGAGATGGACAACCTGACCCGCAAACTGCGCAAGCTGGAACGTGATTACTTTGAGATGCGCGAGCAGGTAGTGACCGCCAAAGCGGGCTGGTGTGCGGTAATGCGCATGGTGAAAGATAATGGCGTTGAACGCCGCTTACACCGTCGTGAGTTGGCTTATCTCTCTGCCGATGATTTACGTTCCATGTCGGATAAGGCGTTAGGTGCGCTGCGTCTGGCGGTGGCGGATAACGAACATCTGCGCGACGTGCTGCGCATGTCGGAAGATCCAAAACGACCTGAGCGCAAAATCCAGTTCTTCGTGGCGGTTTATCAGCATCTGCGCGAACGTATTCGCCAGGATATTATTCGTACCGATGATCCGGTGGAAGCTATCGAGCAGATGGAAATCGAACTCAGCCGTCTGACCGAAGAGTTAACTTCTCGCGAACAGAAACTGGCGATCAGCTCCCGCAGTGTGGCGAACATCATTCGCAAAACCATTCAGCGCGAACAGAACCGAATCCGCATGCTCAACCAGGGCTTGCAGAGCGTATCGTTCGGTCAGGTGAACAGTGTGCGTCTGAACGTGAACGTGCGTGAAACCCACGCCATGTTGCTTGACGTGCTTTCAGAACAGCATGAGCAACATCAGGATCTGTTCAAGAGCAACCGCCTGACCTTCTCGGAAGCTCTGGCAAAACTGTATCAGCGACTTAACCCACAAATTGATATGGGCCAGCGCACGCCGCAGACCATTGGTGAAGAACTTCTGGATTACCGTAACTACCTGGAGATGGAAGTTGAGGTTAACCGTGGTTCCGATGGCTGGCTGCGCGCGGAGTCTGGCGCACTGTCGACCGGTGAGGCTATCGGTACGGGTATGTCGATTCTGGTGATGGTAGTACAGAGCTGGGAAGATGAATCTCGCCGCCTGCGCGGTAAAGATATCTCTCCTTGCCGTCTGCTATTCCTCGATGAAGCTGCGCGACTGGATGCCCGTTCCATCGCCACGCTGTTTGAATTGTGTGAGCGTTTGCAAATGCAGCTCATCATCGCGGCACCTGAAAATATCAGCCCGGAGAAAGGCACCACCTATAAACTGGTGCGTAAAGTCTTCCAGAATACCGAACACGTTCACGTAGTCGGCCTGCGAGGATTTGCGCCGCAACTCCCTGAAACGCTTCCAGGAACAGATGAAGCGCCTTCTCAGGCAAGTTAAGTTCAAGGCGGCAGCGATGCCGCCTTTTTTTTCGAAAAACTCCGTTTCTGCACTAAAAAAATGCCGCATTATGGCGCGCTTTTCTTTAAACTTCTTTACATTAGGTTGTGTAAAAACGTACCGACGTTTATATACTGAAGGTAAGCTTGATAAGTAACAGGCTTGCTCGTCATACTTTCATGAGTATTGGCGTTGTAAAGGCAGTTAAGATAAAACAGCCTGGCTATTCAGAGTATGATAAAAACAGGGGGCAAGGGATGTTGCTTAACATGATGTGTGGTCGTCGGCTTTCGGCAATCAGTTTGTGCCTGGCCGTAACATTCGCTCCACTGTTCAGTGTGCAGGCTGATGAGCCTGAGGTTATCCCTGGTGACAGCCCGGTGGCTGTAAGTGAACAGGGAGATGTACTGCCGCAGGCGCAAGCCACGGCAATAATGGCGGGGATCCAACCGCTACCTGAAGGTGCGGCAGAAAAGGCCCGCACGCAAATTGAATCACAATTACCTGCAGGTTATAAGCCGGTTTATCTTAACCAGCTTCAACTCTTGTATGCAGCACGCGATATGCAGCCGATGTGGGAAAATCGTGATGCAGTTAAAACTTTCCAGCAGCAGTTGGCGGAAGTGGCGATTGCCGGTT
This sequence comes from Escherichia sp. E10V10, assembly GCF_004211985.1. Lineage (NCBI taxonomy): Bacteria > Pseudomonadati > Pseudomonadota > Gammaproteobacteria > Enterobacterales > Enterobacteriaceae > Escherichia > Escherichia sp. E10V10. Next base: position 236,643 of record NZ_RHJO01000004.1, read on the forward strand.
TTCAACCGCAGTTTAACAAATGGGTGGAGTTACTGACTAACCCTGGCGTTAACGGTATGGCACGTGATGTGGTGCTATCGGATGCAATGATGGGGTATCTCCATTTCGTCGCAAACATTCCGGTCAAAGGTACCCGCTGGCTGTACAGCAGTAAACCTTATGCGCTCTCAACACCGCCGCTCTCGGTCATTAACCATTGGCAGGTGGCGCTGGATAACGGTCAACTGACCACGTTTGTCACAGGGTTGGCACCACAGCATCCGCAATATTCAGCAATGCATGAATCTTTGCTGAACTTATTGAGTGATTCCAAACCGTGGCCGCAACTGACCGGTAAAGCAACGCTACGCCCTGGTCAATGGAGTAACGATGTCCCGGCGCTGCGCGAGATTTTGCAGCGTACAGGTATGCTCGAAGGTGGGCCGAAAATAGCACTGCCGGGCGATGAAACATCGACAGGCGCGGTAGTTAGTCCGTCTGCCGCTGCAATCGAAACAGCCGAAACTAAGCCGATGGATAAGCAAACTACAGCTCGCAGTAAATCTGCGCCAGCCGTCCGAGCTGCTTATGATAATGAGCTGGTGGAAGCCGTGAAACGTTTTCAGGCATGGCAAGGCTTAGGGGCAGATGGCTCTATTGGCCCGGCAACGCGAGACTGGTTAAACGTCACGCCTGCACAGCGAGCGGGCGTGCTGGCGCTCAATATCCAGCGATTGCGCTTGCTACCATCCGAGCTTTCTACTGGCATTATGGTTAACATTCCGGCCTATTCGCTGGTCTATTATCAGAACGGCAATCAAGTGCTGGATTCACGGGTCATTGTCGGTCGTCCCGATCGCAAAACGCCGATGATGAGCAGTGCCTTAAACAATGTGGTGGTAAACCCGCCGTGGAACGTACCACCGACGCTGGCACGCAAAGATATTCTGCCAAAGGTGCGTAACGATCCTGGTTATCTGGAAAGTCATGGCTATACGGTGATGCGCGGCTGGAACAGCAAAGATGCGCTTGACCCGTGGCAGATTGACTGGTCGACGATAACCGCATCGAATTTGCCGTTCCGCTTCCAGCAAGCTCCTGGTCCGCGAAATTCGCTAGGACGGTATAAATTTAATATGCCGAGTTCAGACGCTATCTATTTGCATGACACGCCGAATCACAATCTTTTCAAACGTGAAACGCGCGCGTTGAGTTCTGGCTGTGTACGGGTGAATAAGGCGTCGGATCTGGCAAATATGCTGCTGCAGGATGCTGGCTGGAATGACAAGCGTATCTCCGATGCTCTGAAGCGGGGTGATACCCGTTACGTTAATATTCGTCAATCGATACCGGTTAATCTTTACTATCTGACCGCCTTTGTTGGTGCAGATGGTCGTACCCAATATCGTACAGATATTTACAATTATGATCTGCCTGCACGATCCAGCTCGCAAATTGTCTCAAAAGCGGAACAATTAATCAGATAAATGAAGTAGTTCGGGAAAATCTGTTGTCGTAATAATTGGCATGTTCGGGGGCTATTCTCTGTAGCCCCCGTCGCTGCTGGGGGTGAGTCATCTTGACGTCAGCTTTATGGGCGGTTAAGGTGCCTCTTGTGCGCCAGAAGTGCATATAAACGATAACATTGACCTGTAGACTTGATTATCATGGACAAATTCGACGCTAATCGCCGCAAACTACTGGCGCTTGGTGGCGTTGCACTTGGTGCCGCCATCCTGCCGACGCCTTCATTTGCGACACTCTCTACCCCACGTCCGCGCATTTTGACACTTAACAATCTCCATACCGGAGAGTCAATTAAGGCGGAGTTTTTCGATGGCAGAGGCTATATTCAGGAAGAATTGGCAAAACTAAACCATTTTTTCCGCGATTTCCGCGCGAACAAAATAAGGTCCATCGACCCAGGATTATTCGACCAGTTATATCGCCTGCAAGGGTTGTTAGGCACTCGCAAGCCAGTACAGCTCATATCTGGCTACCGTTCGATTGACACCAATAATGAATTACGCGCCCACAGCCGTGGAGTAGCAAAGAAAAGCTATCACACTAAAGGGCAGGCGATGGACTTCCATATTGAAGGTATTGCGTTAAGCAATATACGCAAAGCAGCGTTATCTATGCGCGCAGGTGGTGTAGGATATTACCCACGCAGTAACTTTGTGCATATTGATACCGGGCCAGCGCGGCACTGGTAACAATCGCTTAACGAAACAGGGGCAGTATGAACTATCGTATTATTCCGGTCACCGCATTTTCCCAGAACTGTTCATTGATCTGGTGTGAGCAAACTCGCCTGGCCGCACTGGTTGATCCGGGCGGCGATGCGGAAAAAATCAAACAGGAAGTTGACGCCAGCGGTCTGACGCTAATGCAGATCCTGCTGACGCATGGTCATCTGGACCACGTTGGCGCAGCGGCGGAACTGGCACAACACTACGGCGTGCCAGTGCTTGGCCCGGAAAAAGAAGATGAGTTCTGGCTGCAAGGCTTGCCTGCGCAGAGTCGCATGTTTGGCCTGGAAGAGTGTCAGCCATTAACGCCAGATCGCTGGCTGAATGAAGGCGACACTATCAGCATAGGGAATGTGACTTTACAGGTGTTACATTGCCCAGGGCATACGCCAGGCCATGTGGTTTTCTTTGATAATCAGGCAAAACTGTTGATTTCTGGCGACGTCCTTTTCAAAGGCGGAGTAGGGCGCAGTGACTTCCCACGAGGCGATCACAATCAACTGATTTCTTCAATCAAAGATAAATTGCTGCCATTGGGGGATGACGTGACATTTATTCCAGGTCACGGACCATTATCCACTCTTGGTTATGAGCGCCTGCATAATCCCTTCCTGCAAGACGAAATGCCCGTCTGGTAAAAGCGCATAAAAAAGTCCGCTTTTAATGCGGGCCTGGATTTCTGGCAAAGTGCGCTTTGTTTATGCCGGATGCGGCACGAGCGCCTTATCCGGCCTACAAAATCGTGCAAATTCAAAATATTGCAGGGGACGCATAGGTCTGATAAGCGTAGCGCATCAGGCAATGTTGCGTTTGTCATCAGTCTCAGCCCGCTTTCAGCGGGCTGCATTGGTTTTAACGCTTACAGCACAGCCACAATCGCTTCGCACAGCGGCGCCATGTTATCTGGCGTCATTCCGGCCACGTTTACGCGACCAGAAGCAACAGCATACACGCCAAACTCTTCACGCAGACGCAGTACCTGTTCTTTTGTCAGACCACTGAAAGAGAACATACCATTCTGTTTGATGATAAAGCTAAAGTCGCGGTTTGCGCCTTTCTCCTGCAGTGTATTAACAAATAACTGACGCATACGCTGAATACGCTGGCGCATATCGGTCAGCTCTTGTTCCCAGATCGCACGCAAAGCCTCGTTGCTCAGGATCGTAGCAACAACCGAAGCCCCGTGAGCCGGTGGGTTAGAATAGTTTGCACGAATTACTGCTTTCATCTGGCTGAATGCACGATCGACAGTTTCACTGTCTGCGGCAACCAGAGTACAAGCGCCAACACGCTCGTTGTACAGGCCAAAGTTCTTAGAGTAGGAACTGGCGACGATCAGCTCTTTATGCAGAGCCGCGAAAGCGCGCAGACCTTCAGCATCCTCTTCCAGACCACGGGCGAAACCCTGGTAAGCGAAGTCAAATAGCGGCAGCCAGCCTTTCTCAACAGAAAGCTGCGCCAGTGTTTGCCATTGCTCCAGTGTAGGATCGATGCCGGTAGGGTTATGGCAGCAGCCGTGGAACAGGACAACGTCACCAGCCTGAGCTTCGTTCAGACTGTTAACTAAAGCGTCGAAGTCCAGAGTGTGATTTTCCGCATCGTAATAAGCGTATTCACGAACTTCCAGACCCGCAGAGTTAAATACGCTCTTATGGTTTGGCCAGCTTGGGTTGCTCACCCACACACGCTTAACGCTGGTATTTTTTGCCAGGAAATCGGCAGCTACACGTAATGCACCGGTACCACCTGGGGTCTGGGCTGTACGTGCGCGTTTGTCATTGATTAAGGCGCTACCTTTACCAAACAGCAGTTCCTGAGTACAACGACCAAATTCAGGAATACCGTCAATGCCGAGGTAGTTTTTGGTGGTTTCATTTTCGAGCAGATACTGTTCAGCCTTTTTAACGCTGGTCAATACCGGGGTTTTGCCCGTCTCATCTTTATAGACACCAATCCCGAGGTTAATTTTGCCGGGACGTTCATCGGCACGAAACAGATCGGCCAGGCCCAGAATCGGGTCGGCAGGAGCGGCGGTAATGTTCTCAAACATGACGAGGTTCCATTATGGTTACAGAAGGGAAGTCCGCTATCAGGGTAACGGGAGATTTACAAAATTCCAACTATTACTGATGAAAACGCAGGCTGTTTTTTCAAGACGTGAGATTGCTCTGGAAGGCATAAAAAAACAGGACCAAAGTCCTGTTTTTTCGGCATTTAACAAAGAGGTCTGCTATTAGAACTGGTAAACGATACCTACAGCAACGGTATCATCAGAACCTACGCCCAGTTTGTTGTCAGAATCGATCTGGTTGATGATGTAGTCAACATAAGTGGACATGTTTTTGTTGAAGTAGTAGGTTGCGCCCACTTCAACGTAGTTCACCAGATCAACATCACCGATGCCTTCTACGTCTTTCGCTTTAGATTTGGTGTAAGCGATGGACGGACGCAGACCAAAGTCAAACTGGTATTGCGCAACTAACAGAACGTCTTGCGTTTTGTTGGCAAAGCCACCAGTGATCGGGGTAGCGTTACGGGTTTCACCGTAGTTTGCAGCCAGGTAGATGTTATTTGCATCATACTTCAGACCAGTTGCCCACTGTTCAGCTTTTTTACCCTGGCCGAGAGGCTGAGCTTCTTGCAGGTCGGTGCGGTCAGCTGCACCATAAGCACCAACGATACCAAAGCCTTCGAATTCGTAGCTGATGGAACCGCCAACACCGTCGCCGTTAGAACGACGTGCAGTGTCACGCTCGTTTTTACCCAGATACTGAACAGCGAAGTTCAGGCCATCAACCAGACCAAAGAAGTTGGAGTTACGGTAAGTTGCAACGCCGCCAACACGACCTACGAAGAAGTCATCGCTGTATGCGGTATCACCACCGAACTCTGGCAGCATATCGGTGTAGCCCAGTGCGTCATAAACAACACCGTAATTACGACCATAATCGAAAGAACCTACGTCAGCGTATTTCAGACCAGCGAATGCCAGACGGGTTTTGTTGCCAGTTTGAGCGTCAGCACCTTCAGAGTTATTACCCTGGAAGTTGTATTCCCACTGACCATAACCGGTCAGATCGGAATTGATTTGAGTTTCCCCTTTAAAACCAAGACGGGCATAGGTCATGTCACCATTGCCACCGTAACTGTTTTCACCGTTATCCTTGGAAAAATAATGCAGACCGACAGCTTTACCGTACAGATCTACTTTATTGCCATCTTTGTTATAGATTTCTGCAGCGTTTGCAGTACCTGCTACTAACAGAGCAGGGACAATCACTGCCAGAATATTGCGCTTCATCATTATTTATTACCCTCATGGTTTTTTTTATAACACCTGCCACTGCCGCCAATAAGTTCTGTCAATGAATCTTTACGGAACTATTGATGAGAGTTTGGTGTTTTATGTATCTGCAGGCATCTTTCCATTCAAACTAACGTTTCGCTACCGTGAAAGTGCTACAAAGATAAAGATATAGTTACAAAAAGCAAAAATGTGTAACCAATAGTAAAATTTAAGGAACTTTGTGAACGCCGTCATATTTCCATTGGACTTTAATGATATTTGCAGTGGATTTTATCTATTTATATGATTTCCTTATATTTAAATTAACTAAACGAAAATTTTCTTTCTGATCATTTATCCCCGCATTCACACTGAATCACGCTTTCAGGCGTCCAGAAAGCCAAAAATAAGTATAAAAATTGTGCTATCAGCTAAGAAATTGCTAATCCGCAATAAGACTGTGGGTTAATTTTTTGTTCGCAAATATTTCAGAGAAATATTCCGTAACAGGAAGAGGGGCCTTGAGGGGTTGCAAATAGATTGATTGACTTAACAAACAGATAACTTGACAGAAGGGGATGAAAAAAGAGCCAGCGTGCGCTGGCTCTTTCAGGAAGTGAATTAGAAGCTGGCGTTACGCGGGGTACGTGGGAAAGGAATCACGTCACGCACGTTCTGTACGCCGGTCACGTAGGCAATCAGGCGTTCAAAGCCAAGACCGAAACCGGAATGTGGAACAGTACCGTAGCGACGCAGATCGCGATACCACCAGTAATCTTCTTTGTTCAGGCCCATCTCCAGCATGCGCTCGTCCAGCACGTCCAGACGCTCTTCACGCTGCGAACCACCAATGATCTCACCGATACCCGGCGCCAGAACGTCCATTGCGGCAACGGTTTTACCGTCTTCGTTAAGGCGCATATAGAACGCTTTAATGTCTTTCGGATAGTTTTTAACCACCACCGGTGCTTTAAAGTGTTCTTCCGCCAGATAACGCTCGTGCTCAGAAGAGAGATCGACGCCCCAGTAAACCGGGTTTTCAAATTTCTTACCGCAGTTTTCAAGGATGGTGACTGCTTCGGTGTAATCAACCTGGGCGAAGTCTGCTTCAATGAAACGTTCCAGGCGGCTTACAGCATCTTTGTCCACGCGTTCAGCGAAGAATTTCATGTCGTCAGCACGTTCTTCGAGAACTGCTTTGAAGACATATTTCAGCATGGCTTCAGCCAGACCGGCGATATCGTTCAGATTAGCAAACGCGACTTCTGGCTCCAGCATCCAGAATTCCGCCAGGTGACGACTGGTGTTGGAGTTTTCAGCACGGAATGTCGGGCCGAAGGTATAAATTTTCGACAGCGCACAGGCATAAGTTTCGCCGTTCAACTGGCCGGATACGGTCAGGAAAGACTCTTTACCGAAGAAGTCTTTGTCGAAATCCACTTTGCCCTGATCGTTACGCGGCAGGTTTTCCAGATCCAGCGTTGAAACGCGGAACATTTCGCCAGCGCCTTCGGTATCGGACGCGGTAATCAGCGGCGTAGAAACCCAGAAGAAGCCCTGCTCGTTAAAGAAGCGATGCAGTGCCTGTGCCAGCGTGTGGCGAACGCGTGCTACTGCGCCAATCAGGTTGGTACGCGGACGCAGGTGAGCGACTTCACGCAGATATTCGATGCTGTGGCGTTTTGCGGCCATCGGGTAAGTGTCTGGATCTTCAACCCAACCGGCAACTTCAACGTTGCTGGCCTGAATTTCAAATTGTTGCCCCTGGCCCGGCGATGCCACGACTTTACCCGTCACAATGACCGAGCAACCGGTGGTCAGACGCAGTACGTCTTCATTGTAATTGGGCAGAGAATTATTGATGACAGCCTGTACAGGATCAAAGCAGGAACCGTCATAAACGGCGAGGAAGGAGATGCCAGCTTTTGAATCTCGGCGGGTACGTACCCATCCGCGCACGGTGACTTCGCTGTCAACGGCTATGCGGCCCTGGAGTACGTCGGCTACAGGCACAACGCTCATAATATTCTCTCTGTTAATAGTCGGAAAAAATAAACACTTGTCCACCCGTCAATGGGGGGATACCTATGTTACCTGGCATCTGCAATCAGACAAGCAGAATTCGCAGATGGGACAAAAGATTTCGGAATAAAAGGTAAAAAAGGGAGCCGTTATGGCTCCCTGATGATATTAACTGGCTTTTTTAATGTGCGGAAGGTCGAATGCTTTACGTAGCGCGCGGACAAACGCTTTGTCATGGCAGATAGTTTTGCCAGGGCTGTCAGAAAGTTTCGCCACCGGTTTACCGTTACACTCCACCAGTTTAATCACGATATTCAGGGGTTTTACCTGAGGAATATCACAAGTCAGGCGTGTGCCAATGCCAAAACTTAATTGCACGCGAGAAGAGAAATGGCGATAAAGCTCAACCGCTTTAGGTAAATCCAGATTGTCGGAGAAAACCAGTATTTTGCTTTGCGGATCAATCCCCAGTTTCTCATAATGTGCAATCGCTTTTTCGCCCCATTCTACCGGGTCGCCAGAGTCATGACGCAAGCCCTGATAGCGGCTGGCAAACTCCACGCCGAAATCACGTAAGAATGCATCCATCGTAATACAGTCGGTTAACGCAATCCCCAGTTGATCGGGATACTCTTCCAGCCAGGCAGCAAGTGCAGCTCGCTGGCTGTTGGCAAGGTCCGGGCTGATTTGCTGATGTGCCTGGAACCATTCGTGTGCCTGGGTTCCCATCGGCGTGAGGGAAAGTCGACGCGCCAGATCGTAGTTGCTGGTGCCAACGAACCACTTTTCCTGTTGTAGGCGTTTAACGATGGTTTCTTGTACTTCGCGAGAAAAACGGCGGCGAGTGCCGAAATCCATCAGATGGAAGCGCGACATATCAAGGTCGGCGGTTAACGCCGAGAAGTTGACTAACTTGCTTTCCAGAGTGTCGAGGGCTTGCGCAACGTCGGCCTGCGGTGAGCGATAGCGATGTACCAGTTCACTAATGACCGCCAGCAAAGGAACTTCCCATAGGATGACTTCACGCCACGGACCGCTTAAACGAATATCCAGCTTACCGTTATCGTTGCTAACAGTGACCTGTTCCGGATTAAAGCGAAATTCACGCAGCCAGTCGAGATAGTCGGCTTTAAAGAAAGGCAGGGCAGAGAGCCACTGATATTCATCATCCCGCAGGCACAAGTTTTCCATCGCCTGAACCTGTTCACGAATAGCATCGGCATAAATACCCAGCAGATCGTCACCACGGCAACGAAACTCCGCCGCGACATGCACATCATAGTAGTGATGAAACACGGCTTGCTGCATATGCAACTTATAAGCATCTGTATCCAGCAACGAGTGCAGAACAGGAGAAGCGAATTGTGTCATAGGTGCGCAGTAGCGTCCTCTTACGGGAGCGTTTAGTACAATAAACATCTTAGGAAACTGCTGGAGTATACCTTGTTTCGCAATTTATTGAACCCCGATCACACCATATGCCACCTTTATGGTCGATAGCGTTGCGCTGTGTATGTTATACAAATGTAGCAATAAAAGCGTTTGTACCTGAAAAGATGAAGATTCTGCGTAGCGAGATTTACGCAACAGGAATAGACTGAACACCAGACTCTATAAAAGATGCTAAAGGTTATTTATGACTCAACAGCCACAAGCCAAATACCGTCACGATTATCGTGCGCCGGATTACCAGATTACTGATATTGACTTGACCTTTGACCTGGACGCGCAAAAGACGGTAGTTACCGCAGTCAGCCAGGCTGTCCGTCACGGTGCATCAGATGCACCGCTTCGTCTTGATGGCGAAGATCTTAAACTGGTTTCTATTCATATTAATGATGAGCCGTGGACCGCCTGGAAAGAAGAAGAGGGCGCACTGGTCATCAGTAATTTACCGGAGTGTTTTACGCTCAAGATTGTTAATGAAATTAGTCCGGCAGCGAATACCGCGCTGGAAGGACTTTATCAGTCAGGCGATGCGCTTTGCACCCAGTGTGAAGCCGAAGGTTTCCGCCATATTACGTATTATCTTGACCGCCCGGACGTGCTGGCGCGTTTTACCACCAAAATTATTGCCGATAAAACCAAATATCCATTCCTGCTTTCCAACGGTAACCGCGTTGCGCAAGGCGAACTGGAAAACGGACGTCATTGGGTACAGTGGCAGGACCCGTTCCCGAAACCGTGCTACCTGTTTGCGCTGGTGGCAGGCGACTTTGATGTACTGCGCGACACCTTCACCACGCGTTCTGGTCGCGAAGTAGCGCTGGAGCTGTACGTCGATCGCGGCAACCTTGATCGCGCTCCGTGGGCGATGACCTCGCTGAAAAACTCCATGAAGTGGGATGAAGAACGCTTCGGCCTGGAGTATGACCTCGACATCTATATGATCGTCGCGGTGGATTTCTTCAATATGGGCGCAATGGAGAATAAGGGTCTGAATATCTTTAACTCCAAATATGTGCTGGCGCGCACCGACACCGCCACCGATAAAGATTACCTTGATATTGAGCGCGTTATTGGTCACGAATATTTCCATAACTGGACCGGTAACCGTGTGACCTGCCGCGACTGGTTCCAGCTCAGCCTGAAAGAAGGTTTAACCGTCTTCCGCGATCAGGAATTCAGCTCTGACCTTGGTTCCCGCGCGGTAAACCGTATCAATAATGTGCGCACCATGCGCGGATTGCAGTTTGCGGAAGATGCCAGCCCGATGGCGCACCCAATCCGCCCGGACATGGTTATTGAGATGAACAACTTCTACACCCTGACCGTTTACGAGAAGGGCGCGGAAGTGATTCGTATGATCCACACCCTGCTGGGCGAAGAAAACTTCCAGAAAGGGATGCAGCTCTATTTCGAGCGCCATGATGGTAGCGCAGCGACCTGTGACGACTTTGTTCAGGCAATGGAAGATGCGTCGAATGTCGATCTCTCCCATTTCCGCCGTTGGTACAGCCAGTCCGGCACGCCGATTGTGACCGTTAAAGACGACTACAATCCGGAAACTGAGCAGTACACCCTGACTATCAGCCAGCGCACGCCAGCCACACCGGATCAGGCAGAAAAACAGCCGCTGCATATTCCGTTTGCCATCGAACTGTATGACAACGAAGGCAAAGTGATCCCGTTGCAGAAAGGCGGTCACCCGGTGAATTCCGTGCTGAACGTCACCCAGGCGGAACAGACCTTTGTCTTTGATAATGTCTACTTCCAGCCGGTGCCTGCGCTGCTGTGCGAATTCTCTGCGCCAGTGAAACTGGAATATAAGTGGAGCGATCAGCAACTGACCTTCCTGATGCGTCATGCGCGTAATGATTTTTCCCGCTGGGATGCGGCGCAAAGCCTGCTGGCGACCTACATCAAGCTGAACGTCGCCCGTCATCAGCAAGGACAGCCGCTGTCTCTGCCGGTGCATGTGGCTGATGCTTTCCGCGCGGTGCTACTCGATGAGAAGATTGACCCGGCACTGGCGGCAGAAATCCTCACGCTGCCATCCGTCAATGAAATGGCGGAACTGTTCGATATCATTGATCCGATTGCTATTGCCGAAGTGCGCGAAGCACTCACCCGTACTCTGGCGACTGAACTGGCGGATGAGCTGCTGGCAATCTATAACGCGAATTACCAGAGCGAGTATCGCGTTGAGCATGAAGATATTGCGAAACGCACTCTGCGTAATGCCTGCCTGCGCTTCCTCGCTTTTGGTGAAACGCATCTGGCTGATGTGCTGGTGAGCAAGCAGTTCCACGAAGCGAACAATATGACCGATGCGCTGGCGGCGCTCTCTGCGGCGGTTGCTGCGCAGTTGCCATGCCGTGACAAGTTGATGCAGGAATACGACGATAAGTGGCATCAGGACGGTCTGGTGATGGATAAATGGTTTATCCTGCAAGCTACCAGCCCGGCGGCGAATGTGCTGGAGACGGTGCGAGGCCTGTTGCAGCATCGCTCATTTACCATGAGTAACCCGAACCGTATTCGTTCGTTGATTGGCGCGTTTGCGGGCAGCAACCCGGCAGCGTTCCATGCCGAAGATGGCAGCGGTTACCAGTTCCTGGTGGAAATGCTTACTGACCTGAACAGCCGTAACCCGCAGGTGGCTTCACGTCTGATTGAGCCGTTGATTCGCCTGAAACGTTACGATGCCAAACGTCAGGAGAAAATGCGCGCGGCGCTGGAACAGTTGAAAGGGCTGGAAAATCTCTCTGGCGATCTGTACGAGAAGATAACTAAAGCTCTGGCTTGATACAAACATGCCTGATGCGACGCTGACGCGTCTTATCAGGCCTACAAACCCGCTGAAATTGCTGGTTTTGTAGGCCGGATAAGGCGTTCACGCCGCATCCGGCAACCGTGTCCAACTGCCTGATGCGACGCTTGACGCGTCTTATCAGGCCTACAAACCCGTTGAAATTGCTGGTTTTGTAGGCAGGATAAGGCGTTCACGCCGCATCCGGCAACCGTGTCCAACTGCCTGATGCGACGCTTGCCGCGTCTTATCAGGCCTACAAGTCCGTTGAAACTGCTGGTTTTGTGCGCCGCATCCGGCATATTAACCTTGACGCCGAATCGGTTGTTCAGAATGCCCACGATGCATCACCCGCTGCAACACTTCCGCTTCCAGCTCCGCTAATCGCACTGATCCTAACCGGCGCGGACGGGGGATATCCACCGTCAAATCCAGACCAATTTTTCCTTCTTCAATTAACAGCACCCGGTCAGCCATCGCCACCGCTTCGCTCACATCATGCGTCACCAACAGTACGGTAAAGCCGTGCTCCTGCCAAAGTGACACAATCAAATCCTGCATCTCCAGTCGCGTTAAAGCGTCCAGCGCACCGAGTGGTTCATCAAGCAACAATAAACCCGGTCGATGAATCAGCGCCCTTGCCAGCGCCACTCGCTGTTTCTGCCCGCCTGAAAGTGCGGCAGGCCATTCCCCGGCGCGATTCTCCAGTCCTACCGCAGCCAACGCCCGACGCGCGGCATCGCGCCACTGACCTTTAAGGCCTAACCCAACGTTATCAATCACCGATTTCCATGGCAGCAGACGCGCATCCTGAAACATCATTCGCGTATCATCCTGAATTTCAGCCAGCGGTGTGGTGCCCGCTAACACATCGCCTGCGGTAGGCGTTTCCAGACCTGCCAGCAGGCGCAGCAGGGTACTTTTGCCACCACCGCTGCGGCCCACCACCGCCACAAACTGACCTGCCGGAATATGTAAATCCAGTTGGTTCAGGACGATATTTTCCGCGTAATATTTGCTTACTGCATTGAGCAACAATGGTGTGCCCTGGTTCAGACGAGCAGTATTCATACAGTGGCCTCCTTCAGATGATAAGCCGGATTCCAGCGCAACCAGAGGCGCTCTAACAGCTGCGCGCTGACGTCAGCAAGTTTGCCGAGCAGGGCGTAGAGAATAATGGCAACCACCACCACGTCCGTTTGCAAAAACTCCCGCGCATTCATCGCCAGATAACCAATGCCGGAATTGGCAGAAATGGTTTCGGCAACAATCAGCGTCAGCCACATCAGGCCCAATGCAAAACGCACGCCGACCATAATTGAGGGTAGGGCGCCAGGCAGGATCACATGGATAAATAGCGGCAAACCGGATAAACCATAGCTACGCGCCATCTCCACCAGCCCGCGATCGATATTACGGATGCCGTGCCAGGTGTTGATATAAATGGGGAATAGCGTACCGAGCGCCACCAGAAATATTTTTGCGGATTCATCAATGCCAAACCACAAAATCACCAGCGGGATCAGCGCCAGATGCGGCACGTTGCGCAACATCTGAATGGAGGTATCCAGCAGCCTTTCTCCCCAGCGCGACAGCCCGCTAATCAGCCCCAGAATCAACCCCAGCGATCCGCCAATTGAAAAGCCAATCAGCGCCCGCCAGGAGCTGATCTCCAGATGCTGCCACAATTCGCCGCTGGCTGAGAGCGTCCAGAACGCCATCATCACCCCTTCCGGTGAGGGCAAAATACGCGTCGACAGCCAACCAACTGACGAGGCCAGTTGCCACACCGCCACGATGCCCACCGGTAAAAACCAGGGGGCAACGCGCAATAACCACTTTTTCACTGGCGTTGCCATTATTTTGTTCCTTAGCTTTGCGCGACTTTACGGGGGATAAAATCATTTGCCACCGCTTCGCCTTGCGGATTCAGCGGTTGTGGCTGGGGAATTTCCGGGATGGCAATATCCAGATGCGGGAACAGTAACTCGCCGACCCGATACGCTTCTTCCAGATGCGGGTAGCCCGAAAGCACAAAACTGTCGATGCCAAGCGCGGCGTATTCGTTGATTCGCGCAGCGACCGTCGGACCATCGCCCACCAGCGCCGTCCCGGCACCACCGCGTACTAAGCCAACGCCCGCCCATAAATTGGGGCTGATCTCCAGATTGTCGCGCTTGCCATTATGCAGCGCCGCCATTCGCTGTTGCCCCACGGAATCCGTGCGGGCGAATGCGTCTTGTGCTTTGGCGATAGTCTCATCATCAAGATGGGAGATTAACCGCTCGGCGGCCTGCCACGCTTCGTCGTTAGTTTCACGAACAATCACATGCAGACGAATACCGAAACGAATTTTGCGTCCATGCGCGGCAGCTTTCGCACGCACTTGTTCGATTTTCTCTTTAACCAGTTCCGGCGGTTCGCCCCAGGTGAGATAAAGATCAACTTGTTCGGCAGCCAGATCCTGGGCGACGTCGGACGATCCGCCAAAGTAAAGAGGAGGATACGGCTGTTGGATCGGTGGAAAGAGCAGTTTTGCTCCTCGCACATGAATGTGTTTGCCGTTGAAATCCACCGTTTCGCCCAGCAACAACCGCCGCCAGACCCGGGTAAATTCCGCCGAGGCTTCGTAACGTTCGCTATGGTCAAGGAACACGCCGTCGCCAGCCAGCTCTTGCGGATCGCTGCCTGTGACCAGGTTAAACAACGCGCGTCCGTTAGAGAGACGATCAAGCGTGGCGGCCTGGCGAGCGGCAACGGTAGGTGAGGTTACGCTGGGGCGCAGGGCGACAAGAAACTTCAGCCGCTGCGTCACCGGGATCATCGACGCCGCCACCAGCCACGCATCTTCACACGATCGCCCCGTTGGAATTAGCACACCGGTATAGCCCAGACGATCCGCCGCTTGCGCAATTTGTTGCAGATAACCGTGATCAACCGGGCGTGAACCTTCTTCCGTTCCCAGGTAATGTCCGTCACCGTGGGTCGGTAAAAACCAGAACATATTCAGACTCATAATTGTTTTCCTTCCAGTTGCGTGGGCTGCCAGATGCGCTGGCGAATATCGACTTTTTTCGGCACCAGACGGTTTTCATAAAACAGGTCTGCTGTTTGCTGCTGTAAGGCAGCAACTTCAGCGTTCACCGGTTTGATGGTGGTAGGGGGACGATGATCCAGATACGAGGCAATCACTGGCGCAGGTAAGCCCATTGTTTTTGCCAACAGGGCGATACTCTGTTCGCGTTGGCTGCGGGTTAACGCATCGGCCTCACTAAAGGTTGTGAGCACACCCTGAATAAAGGTGCCGTTTTTTTCTGCATAGGGACGAGCGGCCAGATAAAACGATCCGGTTTGATTGAGATCGGTGCCGTCTTTCAACACCCGCACGCCGCCCTGTAATAATGCAGCGGAGTAGTAGGGATCCCAGATAGCCCAGGCGTCAACGTTACCTTGCTGGAACGCGGCGCGGGCATCGGCGGGCGTCAGGTAAGTGGGCTGGATATCGGTGAATTTAAGCCCGGCCTGTTGCAGGGCGCGCAGTAAAAGGTTGTGCGAACTGGAACCTTTCTGAAAGGCAACTTTGTGGCCTTTAAGATTGGCTACGGTTTTGATCGGACTGTTTTCTGGAACCAGAATCACTTCGGCTTTTGGCTTCGGCGGCTCGACGCCCACGTATACCAAATCAGCCCCGGCGGCCTGAGCAAAGATGGGTGGAATATCCCCCGTACTGCCGAGATCAATACTGCCAACGTTTAACGCCTCCAGCATTTGCGGACCTGCGGGAAACTCCACCCACGAGATTTTTGTTTGCGGATAGCGTTTTTCCAGTAACTGGTGGCTTTTTGCCAGCACCATACCAATGCTACCTTTCTGGTAGCCAATATGTAACGCTTCTGGAGTCGACTCCGTAGCAACTGCAAGTGTTGAGACGCTAAGTAATCCCGCCAGCGCCAGTTTAATGATGTTACGCATGGGCATTACCTCGCAGAGAATGAAGGTCAGGAACCTGAACATCACGGCGGTGCAGCGCCTGCCAGAAGGTTTCCAGCGCGGTATCAAGACGGGTTTGCAGATTTGGCGTGAACAGGGGTTTGTGCTGGTAATCAATCACCTGCGAGTCATCGGCAAACACGCCGTGCAGGATCTCCTGGGCTTTCAGCGCGCTTAAAACTGGTTTAAGGGCGTAATCGACCGCCAGCAGATGAGCCACCGTGCCGCCCGTCGCCAGTGGCAGTACCACTTTGCTTTGCAAAGCGCGTTCTGGCAGTAGGTCGAGCAGGGTTTTCAGCGCGCCAGAATAGGCGGCTTTATACACAGGTGTAGCGACTATCAGTCCATCGGCCTGTTGCAGCTGTTCGGTGAAGGTCTTGAGTGCCGGACTATCGAAACGGGCATAGAGCAGATCTTCCGGGGCGAAGTTTTGCAGATTCCAGTGATAAACCTCAACATCCAGGCCATTCAGTTTTTCCCGCGCATATTCCAGTAAGGAACTGGAGCGAGAAGGAAAGCGAGGACTACCCGCCAGGGTGATGACACGCATACTCTCTCCTTATAACCAATTGTTCTTGTTTTGTTAACATTGATAACAATTCGGTCAGTCTGACAGAGGGCGTTCGTGAGTCGAAATGATTTATCTGAAGAAGGAAAGCCAAAAAAAGCATAAAAAGGGCGCAACAAGAAAACGTTTGCTATTTATTGCCGCAGGTCAATTCCCTTTTGCTGCGAACTCGCACATAATACGCCCCCGGTTTGCACACCGGGAATCCAGGAGAGTTCATGTACTACCCCTTCGTTCGTAAAGCCCTTTTCCAGCTCGATCCAGAGCGCGCACACGAGTTTACTTTTCAACAATTACGCCGCATCACCGGAACACCGTTTGAAGCGCTTGTTCGGCAAAATGTTCCAGCGAAGCCGGTTAACTGTATGGGACTGACCTTTAAAAACCCGCTTGGCCTGGCTGCCGGTCTTGATAAAGACGGGGAGTGTATTGATGCCCTTGGTGCAATGGGATTTGGATCGATCGAGATCGGTACTGTCACCCCGCGTCCACAACCAGGAAACGACAAACCGCGTCTTTTTCGCCTGGTAGATGCTGAAGGTTTAATAAACCGTATGGGCTTTAATAACCTCGGCGTTGATAACCTCGTTGAGAACGTTAAAAAAGCCCACTACGACGGTGTTCTGGGAATCAATATCGGCAAAAATAAAGATACGCCGGTTGAGCAAGGCAAAGATGACTATCTGATTTGTATGGAAAAAATCTACGCCTATGCAGGATATATTGCCATCAATATTTCATCACCAAATACCCCGGGATTACGCACTCTGCAATATGGCGAAGCACTGGATGATTTATTAACGGCAATTAAAAATAAACAAAATGATCTGCAAGCGCACCACCATAAATATGTACCAATAGCAGTGAAGATCGCGCCGGATCTTTCTGAAGAAGAGTTGATCCAGGTTGCCGATAGTTTAGTTCGCCATAATATTGATGGCGTCATTGCAACTAATACGACCCTCGATCGTTCTTTGGTTCAGGGGATGAAAAATTGTGATCAAACCGGTGGCTTAAGTGGTCGTCCTTTACAATTAAAAAGTACGGAAATTATTCGTCGCTTGTCGCAGGAATTAAACGGCCGCTTACCGATTATTGGTGTTGGTGGTATTGACTCGGTAATTGCTGCTCGCGAGAAGATAGCTGCAGGGGCTTCTTTGGTGCAAATTTATTCCGGTTTTATTTTTAAAGGTCCGCCGCTGATTAAAGAAATCGTTAACCATATCTAATTATTTCTTTCATTTTCTCTTTATAAGATAATCAGGGCTTTATTTTCAGCCCTGGTTGTTTTATATTCAT
Organism: Escherichia sp. E10V10; assembly: GCF_004211985.1. NCBI lineage: Bacteria > Pseudomonadati > Pseudomonadota > Gammaproteobacteria > Enterobacterales > Enterobacteriaceae > Escherichia > Escherichia sp. E10V10. Next base: position 254,291 of record NZ_RHJO01000004.1, read on the forward strand.
TGCTGTTACTTATTTAGACATTTTGTACTTTTTTGTTGAGGTTATTAAGCGAAGCGACAATGGAATATGTTGCAGTGGATTTATAGGGTAGAGGAGACGCATATGCGAATTAAACCAGACGATAACTGGCGTTGGTATTATGATGAAGAGCATGATCGAATGATGCTTGATTTAGCCAATGGCATGCTATTTCGCTCACGTTTTGCGCGCAAAATGTTGACACCAGATGCCTTTTCTCCAGCGGGATTCTGCGTTGATGACGCCGCGCTCTATTTCTCGTTTGAAGAAAAATGCCGCGACCTTAACTTATCAAAAGAACAAAAAGCTGAACTGGTGCTTAATGCGCTGGTGGCAGTTCGTTATCTCAAACCGCAAATGCCGAAAAGCTGGCATTTTGTTTCTCATGGTGAAATGTGGTCGCCAGTGCCGGGTGATGCAGCCTGTGTCTGGTTAAGCGATACCAATGAACAAGTCAGCCTGCTGGTTGTTGAATCTGGCGAAAATGCCGCGCTGTGTCTCCTTGCGCAGCCTTGTGTTGTCATCGCTGGTCGCGCCATGCAACTGGGTGACGCCATCAAAATTATGAATGACAGACTGAAACCTCATATGAGTTATGACAGCTTCAGCCTTGAACAGGCCGTTTAACCTTTCAGTTTCAATGCAGTCTTCGGTACACAACTACAGCAAAGAATTGTCCCGTCGTCGCTCATAGCTGATTTTTTCAGCGGGGTGACTTCGCCTTCCAGAAGCTGAACCCGACAACTTCCGCATATGCCCGCGCGGCAAGAATAGGGGATCCGAATCCCTTGATTTTCTAATTGCTCCAACAAAACCTGTTGATTATTACCGCGAAATGCCAGTCCTTGCCAGTCGATATCTACATTTGCATCCATTTGCTGCGTTGTCGGGAGAGTATCGTCTGCGGCTGCCGCGCCGTAGATTTTCGCCGGTGCAGTTGCAAGAATTTCCACTGCATCACCAACACGAACAACGCCACTATTGCGGGCAATTAAATTCTGACCAAAATCGACATCGCCATTATCCCGGGCAGTGCGGAATGATTGCAGCGTTTTTAACGGTTCGCCTGCCGGATGCTTTTGTCCTTTTTCCGGGCTGACAGTGGTGAAAATACAGCGGCTGCAGGGCTTTACGACGTCAAACACCACATCGCCAATGCGAATCACTTTCCAGGTATCTTCTTCCCAGGCTGCCGCGCCGGAAACCACCAGATTGGGGCGAAATTGCTCCATTTTTACACTTGCCGGGCAGCGTTGCTGCACATCACGCAGTGAGGCTTCATTAACGAGCAGATACGGATAGCCATCAGCAAACGACAAGGGTACAGTGTTATGGCGTTTTACGCGCCGTGTCATCTGCGGTCCTACCCAGCGCAGTTGCACTTCACGGGAGAAAAAGCCGCTTAACCATTTGTTGATCTCATCTGGCGCAATGCGTGCAGTAAAATGGTTACCCCACACTTCGGTTGGCGCGTCCTGCATAGCGAAATCAGCAAAACGGATGTATGCGCTGCTGCCATCTGGCGCGGTGAGATGTAAGCCGTCATGCACGGGCGAAGGGGTAAACCGCACCATTTGCGGAAACTGGCGGGCAGTAATAAACGTACCGTCAGGTTCTGTGACCATGAAGATGCGATCGAAGGCCAGACCGCTGACATCAGCCAGAGCATGTGTCAGACCGATGCCGCGCATCGATTTAACAGGATGAATAAAAAGCCGGGTTAATGTCGTCACGGTGCGGTCCTCAAATGAAAATAAGCCCTCAACTTTATGACATGACGCGCTTATTAGCTATAATGCGCAACAATTTTCTTAGTGCCTATCCCGTTAGGCTATTTTATTTGTCAGTTTAGCCCTGGGCAGTGCTCGAAATCCTCACGTACTGGTGTACGTTCCGGTTTCTCCGTGCTGTCCATGTCCAAACTGACTGCAACAATTACGCCTACTGCGGTAGGCCTTAGAGTAAAAGTGACGATATGAATTCTCTGTTTGCCAGTACGGCCCGTGGGCTGGAAGAGCTGTTAAAAACTGAACTCGAAAACCTGGGGGCCGTTGAATGCCAGGTGGTTCAGGGTGGGGTCCATTTCAAGGGCGACACGCGGCTTGTTTACCAGAGCCTGATGTGGAGTCGCCTGGCCTCGCGTATTATGTTGCCGCTGGGCGAGTGTAAGGTTTACAGCGACTTAGACCTTTATCTCGGCGTTCAGGCGATCAACTGGACAGAGATGTTTAATCCTGGCGCGACCTTTGCTGTCCACTTCAGCGGTCTGAATGACACCATCCGCAACAGCCAGTACGGCGCGATGAAAGTCAAAGATGCGATCGTTGATGCTTTCACCCGTAAGAATCTGCCGCGCCCGAATGTCGATCGCGATGCGCCGGATATCCGCGTGAACGTCTGGCTAAATAAAGAAACCGCCAGCATCGCTCTCGATTTAAGTGGTGATGGTTTGCATCTGCGCGGCTATCGTGATCGTGCAGGTATTGCGCCGATCAAAGAAACTCTGGCGGCGGCAATTGTGATGCGTTCCGGTTGGCAGCCAGGAACACCGCTGCTCGATCCAATGTGTGGTTCTGGTACGTTGTTGATTGAAGCGGCGATGCTGGCGACCGACCGCGCACCGGGCTTGCACCGCGGGCGTTGGGGCTTTAGCGGCTGGGCGCAACATGATGAAGCTATCTGGCAAGAAGTAAAAGCGGAAGCGCAAACCCGCGCCCGTAAAGGTCTGGCTGAGTACAACTCTCATTTCTACGGTTCCGACAGCGATGCGCGGGTGATTCAACGTGCGCGCACCAACGCCCGTCTTGCGGGGATTGGCGAACTGATCACTTTTGAAGTGAAAGATGTCGCGCAATTGACCAATCCGCTGCCGAAAGGGCCATACGGTACAGTGTTGAGTAACCCGCCTTACGGCGAACGTCTGGACAGCGAACCGGCGCTGATTGCGCTGCATAGCCTGCTGGGCCGAATCATGAAAAACCAGTTCGGCGGCTGGAATCTCTCTTTATTCAGTGCCTCGCCGGATCTGTTAAGTTGCCTGCAGTTGCGTGCAGACAAACAGTACAAAGCGAAAAACGGTCCATTAGACTGCGTGCAGAAAAATTACCACGTTGCCGAAAGCACTCCAGACAGCAAACCGGCAATGGTGGCAGAAGACTACGCCAACCGCCTGCGTAAGAACCTCAAAAAATTCGAGAAGTGGGCGCGTCAGGAAGGCATTGAATGCTACCGCCTGTACGACGCCGATCTACCGGAATATAACGTTGCCGTTGACCGCTACGCCGATTGGGTGGTGGTGCAGGAGTATGCGCCGCCGAAAACCATTGATGCGCACAAAGCGCGTCAACGTCTGTTCGATATTATCGCGGCGACCATTTCGGTACTCGGGATTGCGCCAAACAAACTGGTGCTGAAAACCCGTGAACGCCAGAAGGGCAAAAATCAGTACCAGAAACTGGGCGAGAAGGGCGAGTTTCTTGAAGTCACCGAATATAACGCTCACCTGTGGGTGAACCTGACGGATTATCTTGATACTGGTTTGTTCCTCGATCACCGTATCGCCCGTCGTATGCTCGGTCAGATGAGCAAAGGCAAAGATTTCCTCAACCTGTTCTCCTATACCGGGAGCGCCACCGTGCACGCGGGATTAGGCGGCGCGCGCAGCACCACGACGGTGGATATGTCGCGTACCTATCTGGAGTGGGCAGAACGAAACCTGCGCCTTAATGGCTTAACCGGTCGTGCGCATCGCCTCATTCAGGCCGACTGCCTGGCGTGGTTGCGTGAGGCTAATGAACAGTTCGATCTGATCTTTATCGATCCGCCAACCTTCTCTAACTCAAAACGAATGGAAGATGCGTTTGATGTTCAGCGCGATCATCTGGCGCTGATGAAAGATTTGAAACGTCTGCTGCGTGCAGGTGGGACGATCATGTTCTCGAACAACAAACGTGGTTTCCGTATGGATCTTGACGGACTGGCAAAACTGGGACTGAAAGCACAAGAAATTACGCAAAAAACGCTCTCCCAGGATTTCGCCCGTAACCGCCAGATCCACAACTGCTGGCTGATTACCGCAGCCTGAAAGGAATAGTAATGTCATTAATCAGTATGCATGGCGCATGGCTGTCGTTCAGCGACGCGCCGCTTCTCGATAACGCAGAACTGCATATCGAAGATAACGAACGTGTTTGTCTGGTGGGCCGTAACGGCGCAGGCAAATCGACGTTAATGAAGATCCTCAACCGTGAACAGGGGCTGGATGACGGTCGCATTATTTACGAGCAAGATTTGATTGTAGCTCGTCTGCAACAGGATCCACCGCGTAACGTTGAGGGTAGCGTTTATGATTTCGTTGCCGAAGGCATTGAAGAACAAGCGGAATACCTGAAACGCTATCACGATATTTCGCGCCTGGTGATGAACGACCCGAGCGAGAAAAATCTCAACGAACTGGCGAAGGTTCAGGAACAGTTGGATCACCACAACCTGTGGCAGTTGGAAAACCGTATCAACGAAGTGCTGGCACAGCTGGGATTAGATCCTAACGTTGCGTTGTCGTCGCTTTCCGGCGGCTGGTTGCGTAAAGCCGCATTAGGGCGAGCGCTGGTGAGCAATCCGCGCGTGTTGCTGCTCGATGAACCGACTAACCACCTGGATATTGAAACCATCGACTGGCTGGAAGGTTTCCTGAAAACGTTCAACGGTACGATTATTTTCATCTCCCACGACCGTTCATTTATTCGCAATATGGCGACGCGTATTGTCGATCTCGATCGCGGCAAACTGGTCACCTATCCGGGTAATTACGACCAGTATTTGTTGGAAAAAGAAGAAGCCCTGCGCGTGGAAGAACTACAAAATGCCGAGTTCGATCGCAAACTGGCACAGGAAGAAGTGTGGATCCGTCAGGGGATCAAAGCGCGTCGTACCCGTAATGAAGGCCGCGTGCGTGCGCTGAAAGCAATGCGTCGTGAACGCGGTGAACGTCGCGAGGTAATGGGTACTGCAAAGATGCAGGTAGAAGAGGCCAGTCGCTCCGGTAAGATCGTTTTCGAAATGGAAGACGTTTGCTACCAGGTTGACGGTAAGCAACTGGTGAAAGATTTTTCTGCCCAGGTACTGCGTGGCGATAAAATTGCCCTGATTGGCCCGAATGGCTGTGGCAAAACCACGCTGCTGAAACTGATGCTTGGTCAACTTCAGCCGGACAGCGGACGCATTCATGTCGGCACTAAACTGGAAGTCGCCTATTTTGACCAGCACCGTGCGGAACTCGATCCCGATAAAACGGTGATGGATAACCTTGCTGAAGGTAAGCAAGAGGTGATGGTTAATGGTAAACCGCGCCATGTACTGGGCTATTTACAGGACTTCCTGTTCCATCCGAAACGGGCGATGACGCCGGTGCGCGCGCTCTCCGGCGGGGAACGTAACCGTCTGCTTTTGGCGCGTCTGTTCCTGAAACCCAGTAACTTACTGATCCTCGACGAACCGACCAACGATCTCGATGTTGAAACGCTGGAACTGCTTGAAGAGCTGATCGACAGCTACCAGGGTACAGTATTGCTGGTTAGTCACGATCGTCAGTTTGTTGATAACACCGTAACAGAGTGCTGGATCTTCGAAGGTGGCGGCAAAATTGGCCGTTATGTCGGCGGTTATCACGACGCGCGCGGACAGCAAGAACAGTATGTGGCGTTAAAACAGCCTGCGGTGAAAAAAAACGAAGAAGTAGCTGCGCCGAAAGCAGAAACTGTAAAACGCAGCAGTAGCAAACTAAGCTATAAATTGCAGCGCGAATTAGAACAGCTACCGCAACTGCTTGAAGATTTGGAAGCAAAACTGGAAGCCTTACAGGCGCAGGTGGCAGATGCCTCTTTCTTCAGCCAGCCCCATGAGCATACGCAAAAAGTGCTCGCTGATCTGACTGCTGCTGAACAGGAACTGGAGCAGGCTTTTGAACGTTGGGAGTATCTTGAAGCGTTAAAAAATGGTGGCTGATCGCTAATCAGTTAAGTGAAAAGAGAGACTGCTGACAACGGCCAAATTGTCTGATGCGCTACGCTTGTCTGGCCTGGGTGGAAACGTCAATTTATTGCGTTTCCACGAGCTCCCTGAGCGGATAATGCGGTAGTTCAGCATCCGGCAAGCGAGTGCTATGTCAGCATTCTGTAGAATAGCGCATCATTAAGGAGTACCAATGTGCGAACATCATCATGCCGCGAAGCACATCCTGTGCTCGCAGTGTGACATGCTGGTGGTTTTACCCCACCTTGAGCATGGTCAGAAGGCGGCATGTCCTCGGTGTGGCACAACGTTAACCGTTGCGTGGGATGCCCCTCGACAGCGTCCTACCGCTTATGCGTTGGCTGCACTGTTCATGCTGCTGCTGTCCAACCTGTTCCCTTTTGTCAATATGAACGTTGCAGGGGTAACCAGTGAGATTACGTTGCTGGAAATCCCGGGCGTACTGTTTTCCGAGGACTATGCCAGCCTTGGTACTTTTTTCCTGTTGTTTGTACAACTGGTCCCCGCGTTTTGCCTGATTACTATTTTACTGTTGGTTAATCGCGCGGAAATACCAGTTCGTTTAAAAGAACAACTGGGGCGGGTACTTTTTCAGCTCAAAACCTGGGGAATGGCGGAGATTTTCCTTGCCGGTGTGTTGGTCAGTTTTGTCAAACTGATGGCTTACGGCAGCATTGGCGTGGGCAGTAGTTTCATTCCCTGGTGTTTATTTTGTGTGCTGCAATTACGCGCCTTTCAGTGCGTTGATCGCCGCTGGTTATGGGATGATATTGCCCCGATGCCAGAGCTTGACCAGACGCTGAAACCGGGCATAACGGGAATACGCCAGGGGCTGCGCTCTTGCTCATGCTGTACGGCAATTCTTCCTGCCGATGATCCAGTGTGTCCGCGCTGTGGCACCAAAGGATATGTTCGACGCAAAAACAGTCTGCAATGGACGCTGGCACTGCTTTTTACGTCGATCATGTTATATCTCCCGGCGAACATCTTACCCATTATGGTGACCGATTTTTTAGGCTCTAAGATGCCGTCGACCATTCTCGCCGGGGTTATCTTATTATGGAGCGAAGGCTCTTATCCGGTTGCCGCCGTCATCTTTTTAGCCAGTATCATGGTGCCAACTTTAAAGATGATCGCCATAGCCTGGCTGTGCTGGGATGCGAAAGGGCACGGCAAGCGTGATAGTGAAAGAATGCATTTGATTTACGAAGTTGTTGAGTTTGTAGGCCGCTGGTCAATGATTGACGTTTTCGTGATAGCGGTGCTCTCGGCGCTGGTGCGTATGGGAGGCTTAATGAGTATTTATCCGGCAATGGGTGCATTAATGTTTGCTTTAGTCGTCATTATGACAATGTTTTCTGCGATGACGTTTGATCCACGTTTGTCGTGGGATCGTCAACCTGAACCAGAGCATGAGGAGTCCTGACAGTATGGAATCTAATAGTGGGGAAGCCAAAATCCAGAAAGTGAAGAACTGGTCCCCTGTGTGGATATTTCCCATCGTTACGGCACTCATCGGGGCCTGGGTACTTTTTTATCATTACAGTCATCAAGGGCCGGAAGTTACCCTGATCACTGCTAATGCGGAAGGAATAGAAGGCGGCAAGACTACCATTAAAAGTCGTAGCGTGGACGTCGGTGTGGTCGAAAGTGCCACGCTGGCTGATGATTTAACGCATGTTGAAATCAAAGCGCGTCTCAACGCCGGTATGGAAAAACTGCTGCACAAAGATACTGTTTTTTGGGTAGTGAAACCACAAATTGGTCGTGAAGGCATTAGTGGCCTTGGTACGTTGCTTTCCGGTGTGTATATCGAGTTGCAACCGGGGGCTGCAGGCAGCAAGCAAACAAAATATGATTTGCTTGATTCTCCACCGTTGGCCCCACCAGATGCCAAAGGGATCCGTGTCATTCTTGACAGCAACAAAGCTGGGCAACTCACGGCGGGAGATCCCGTGCTGTTTCGTGGTTATCGCGTAGGGTCGGTTGAAACCAGCACCTTCGATACCCAGAAGCGTAATATCAGCTATCAACTGTTCATCAATGCGCCTTATGACCGCCTGGTAACGAGCAACGTTCGCTTCTGGAAAGATAGCGGCATAGCGGTGGATCTGACCTCGGCGGGGATGCGCGTAGAGATGGGGTCATTGACGACGTTGCTAAGTGGTGGTGTCAGCTTTGACGTGCCTGAAGGACTGGACTTGGGACAGCCGGTTGCGCCAAAAACGTCATTCGTTTTGTATGATGATCAGAAGAGTATCCAGGATTCACTCTACACAGATCACATTGATTATCTGATGTTCTTTAAAGATTCGGTACGCGGTCTGCAACCTGGCGCGCCAGTGGAATTCCGCGGTATTCGTCTCGGTACGGTAAGCAAAGTGCCATTCTTTGCGCCGAATATGCGTCAGGTCTTTAACGATGATTATCGCATTCCAGTCATGGTGCGTATTGAACCAGAACGACTGAAAATGCAGCTAGGTGAAAATGCTGATGTGGTAGAACACCTGGCCGAATTGCTGAAGCGCGGTTTACGCGGTTCACTGAAAACCGGGAATCTGGTCACGGGAGCGCTGTACGTCGATCTGGACTTCTATCCAAATGCTCCGGCAATTACCGGTGTGCGTGAGTTTAATGGCTATCAAATAATCCCGACCGTTAGCGGTGGTCTGGCGCAAATCCAGCAACGTCTGATGGAAGCGTTGGATAAGATTAACAAACTGCCGTTGAATCCGATGATTGAACAGGCGACCAGTACGTTGTCGGAAAGTCAGCGCACGATGAAAAACCTGCAGACTACGCTGGATAGTATGAACAAGATCCTTGCCAGCCAGTCGATGCAACAGTTGCCGACGGATATGCAGTCGACACTGCGCGAATTGAATCGTAGCATGCAGGGCTTCCAGCCGGGTTCCGCAGCCTATAACAAGATGGTGGCGGATATGCAGCGTCTTGATCAGGTATTGCGTGAACTGCAACCGGTTCTGAAAACGCTCAACGAGAAGAGCAACGCGCTGGTATTTGAAGCGAAGGATAAAAAAGATCCAGAGCCGAAGAGGGCGAAACAATGAAAAAGTGGCTAGTGACGATAGCGGCACTGTGGCTGGCCGGATGCAGCTCCGGTGAAATTAACAAAAACTATTACCAATTACCTGTGGTGCAGAGCGGTACGCAAAGTACCGCCAGCCAGGGTAACCGCCTGCTATGGGTAGAGCAGGTCGTTGTTCCTGATTATCTGGCGGGGAATGGTGTGGTTTATCAAACCAGTGATGTGAAGTATGTGATTGCCAATAACAACCTGTGGGCCAGCCCGCTGGATCAACAGTTGCGCAATACTTTGGTCGCTAACCTGAGTGCGCAACTGCCCGGTTGGGTCGTAGCTTCCCAGCCTTTGGGAAGCACCCAGGACACGCTTAATGTGACTGTGACGGAGTTTAACGGCCGTTACGATGGTAAGGTGATTGTGAGCGGCGAGTGGCTACTAAACCATCAGGGACAACTGATAAAACGTCCGTTCCGTGTGGAAGGGGTGCAGAATCAGGATGGCTACGATGAAATGGTGAAAGTACTGGCCAGTGTCTGGAGTCAGGAAGCCGCGACTATTGCGCAAGAGATAAAGCGTCTACCTTAATTATAAAGATTTGTAAATATAACCGTCTCCGGCATGTAGCCTGAGGCGGTTTATTTGTTTATAAGCCATGGGAAAACTTGTTCCGCTTCACATTTTTTGTACAACCGACATGCCCGTGTAGCTCACAAATATGGCAGTGGCGTGAATTTTGCGCATTGACGGCAGTTATGATTCGCGGTATTGCTTAACTGTGATTGCACATTTAGTAATCACTGTTTTCTTTTCCACCAGAAACCAGTATGAGGGAAACGAGGCATGAAGAGACAAAAACGAGATCGCCTGGAACGGGCACATCAACGTGGTTATCAGGCCGGCATCGCCGGACGCTCAAAAGAAATGTGTCCCTATCAGACGCTGAATCAAAGGTCACAATGGCTGGGAGGCTGGCGAGAAGCCATGGCGGACAGGGTAGTAATGGCCTGATTCTGTCTCTTTAAAAAGAAACCTCCGCATTGCGGAGGTTTCGCCTTTATATACTTTGTCTGATTAAAATCAGAATGCAGACGTATCCTGGAACAGACCCACTTTCAGGTCGTTGGCGGTATAGATCAAACGACCATCAACCAGCACTTCGCCATCCGCCAGGCCCATAATCAGACGACGGTTAACAATGCGTTTAAAGTGAATACGATAGGTCACTTTTTTCGCCGTCGGCAGCACCTGGCCTGTGAATTTCACTTCGCCAACGCCCAGGGCGCGGCCTTTACCTTCGCCGCCCAGCCAGCCGAGGTAGAATCCTACCAGCTGCCACATCGCGTCCAGGCCCAGGCAGCCCGGCATTACCGGATCACCGATGAAGTGGCAACCGAAGAACCACAGGTCCGGATTAATATCCAGCTCTGCTTCTACATACCCTTTGTCGAAGTTACCGCCCGTTTCAGTCATTTTGACCACACGGTCCATCATCAGCATGTTCGGTGCTGGCAATTGTGGGCCTTTAGCACCAAACAGTTCACCGCGACCAGAGGCAAGAAGGTCTTCTTTTGTATAGGATTCGCGTTTATCTACCATGTTCTCTGTAAGCCTTATTTTATTGAAGCACGCAGGATAGCTAACACGTGTACGCTGAACAAGTCCGATCAGTTCGGAATAAACCAGTTCAGCCAACGTAGTGGCCACGGAAAACGGTGACGCCCTTCCTGTTGCGATGCTTGCGCGATACGTTCCTGGATAGTTTGCATCAGCGTCGTCTGGCCTTCGCCATCCCACACCAGATTTAATAATAACGGCAGTGCATCAGTCACATCGTCCACTGCCCAGATGGTGAATTTGCCTTCCTCTACCGCCTTCACCAGTTCACTGTGAAGACTTAAATGGCGAACGTTAGCGCTGGGGATAATCACACCTTGCTTCCCACTTAACTCACGCTGCTGGCAGATAGCAAAGAAGCCTTCGATTTTCTCATTCAGACCGCCCACAGGCTGGGCGCGACCAAACTGATCCACTGAACCTGTAATGGCGATACTCTGATTCACCGGGACATCAGCAAGGGCGCTGATCAGAGCGCAGAGCTCGGCCATTGATGCGCTGTCACCATCCACTTCACTGTAAGATTGTTCAAAGGTCAGTGACGCCGAGAAAGGGATCTGTTGCTCAAGCTGAAGTTCCGACATCAAAAACGCCTGCATGATCATCATCCCTTTAGCGTGAATGTTGCCGCCAAGCTCCGCTTTGCGTTCGATGTCGGTGAATTCACCATCGCCAATATGCACAACGCAGCTAATGCGAGAAGGTTCGCCAAATGCGCGTGGATGGCCTGGAAATTCAATGACCGAAAGGGCGTTAATTTGCCCGATGCGTTCACCTTCGGTTTCAATCAGGATCTGCTCCTGAAGGATTTCATCCTGCATACGCTCGGCGAGGAAACCTTCGCGCCATTCCCGCTGCTGTAGCATTAAGTTTAGCTGCTCGCCAGAGAAGGTATCACCTTCGCACAATGAAGCGACCTCTTTACACTGGCGGAGGATCCACTGCGGACTAAGGGGCAGCGTTTCTTGCTCACCGGTATAGCGTACTGCTTCGCGGATAAGCACCGGCCAGGCGTCGGCATCTGGCGCTGGCAAGTGGTTAAGTCTGGCAATAAACGTCACCCAGCGACACCACTGGCGTACGGATTCGGCATCGACTATCTGCAGAGTATCTTCAAATTCGCTATAGATCGCTTGTTCAGACAGTTCTGGCTCCATCTCCTGGAAATCGGCCAATGAATCGCGTTCGCCTACCAGAATGACCTTCAGCTTCAATGGCATTGAAGGTACAGAGACGGGGAGAGGGCGCGACTCATCAAATGCTACCCAATCGAAGCGTTCGCGGTTGACGATGTTCTTCAGACGCATCCACAGCAATGGCTGGGCCAGCAGTGTGCGCAAGGAGATAATCAAAATGCCGCCATTGGCCTGATGTACCAGTCCTGGCTGCAAGGTAATGTCGCCATTAAACTGGCGCAAACAGCCAAAAAGCTGTTCGGCTTCAGCCCAGTCAGCACTAACAACCTGGGTTAAGGTCGCAAAATTATCGTCAGTGCTAACTGCGTTCCGTAAGCGTATGGTGTGGCCGGAAATCTCATAGTGAGCGCCCATCAGTTGGCCTGCATCGCTTTGTAGCGTGCGTGCAGCATCGGCTATAAGATTCAGATAATCGGATTCTTCCGGCGCTTTTGCCAGTATAAAAGAGGATGATGCCCGCGCGTGCAGCAACTGCTCAAGCGCAAATTGCAGTCGCGGTTGAGTGTCACTGAATAAAGGATCGTTTTCGTCAATCAAATGTGGCTGTGCGAATACTTCCTGATAGCTTTCGGTATCAGGAATCAGGTCACGCCATGCAAGTTTCGTAATGGTCAAAGTCGATGTTTTTTAGTCTGTTGTCAAAGGCGCGATTATACCGTAACCGGCACTGCAGCACACGTAGAAAGCACCGACAAAAGTCCCGGCATGCGCGTTAAAGCTCACAGGACAGAGATTCTTTTCATCAAGCAGGTAAAAAGCTGATATTCTGTAAAGAGTTACACGGTAACATTGAGATCGCTATGAAATATCAACAACTTGAAAATCTTGAAAGTGGTTGGAAATGGAAATATCTGGTGAAGAAGCACCGTGAAGGTGAGTTGATCACCCGTTACATAGAGGCCAGTGCCGCCCAGGAAGCCGTCGATGTGTTGCTATCGCTGGAGAACGAACCTGTACTCGTAAATGGCTGGATTGAAAAACATATGAATCCAGAGCTGCTTAATCGCATGAAACAGACGATTCGGGCCAGACGAAAACGGCACTTTAATGCGGAGCATCAGCATACGCGCAAGAAATCTATCGATCTGGAATTTATTGTCTGGCAAAGGTTAGCAGGGCTTGCGCAACGTAGTGGTAAAACGCTATCCGAAACGATTGTCCAGCTGATTGAAGATGCGGAAAACAAAGAGAAGTATGCGAATAAAATGTCTTCTTTGAAGCAGGATTTGCAGGCATTACTTGGTAAGGAATAACTGGCGAAGGTCATTTACTTTACTACAGATGAAAAAAAACCCCGCAGTAGCGGGGTTTTTTATTAGACGAGAACTTAAGCCTGCGGCTGAGTTACAACGTCTTTGATGCCTTTAACTTCGATCTCTACGCGACGATCCGGAGCCAGGCAGTCGATCAGAGCAGCACGCTGTTTCACGTTGTCACAGGTGTTGCCAGTAACCGGGTTGGATTCGCCCATACCACGTGCGGAGATCTTGTCAGACGGGATACCTTTAGAGATCAGGTAATCAACGACGGACTGAGCACGACGCTCGGACAGACCCTGGTTGTAAGCGTCAGAACCGATGCGGTCAGTGTAACCCAGAACAACTACGGAACCGTCTTTCGGATCCAGGTTGCTCAGCTGGCTGTACAGCTGATCCAGAGCAGCCTGACCTTCCGGTTTCAGGGTTGCTTTGTTGAAGTTGAACAGAACGTCAGACTTCAGAGTGAAGTGCTTGGTCTGTACTTCTGGAGCCGGAGCCGGAGCCGGAGCAACTACTGGAGCTGCTTCGCCCTGACCGAAACGGTAGGAAACACCCAGGCTCAGCAGACCGTTGTCCGGACGAGTACCGATGGTGTTAGCGTCACCGATGTTGTTGGTCCACTGATATTCCAGACGGGTAGCGATTTCTGGAGTGATCGCGTACTCAACACCACCTGCGAATACCGGAGAAACGCCGGTGTCGTGGTCTTTAAAGGATGGGCCACCAGGTACGTTAGCCTTGGTGTCTGCGCGCCATACCATACCACCCAGACGAGTGTAGATGTCCAGATCGTCAGTGATTGGGTAACCCAGTTTAGCGGTCAGCTGAACGCCCTGAGCTTTGTATGCGCCGTTGATGTTGTCGCCTTTGTACGGCATACGACCTAACCAGTCGTAACCCATTTCAAAGCCAACATACGGGTTAACCTGGTAACCACCAAAAGCACCTGCACCCAGTTGGTTTTCGTGGGTCGGACCATTGTTAGGAATGAAACCAGTGTCATGGTACTGGGACCAGCCCAGTTTAGCACCAGTGTACCAGGTGTTATCTTTCGGAGCGGCCTGCGCTACGGTAGCGAAACCAGCCAGTGCCACTGCAATCGCGATAGCTGTCTTTTTCATTTTTTGCGCCTCGTTATCATCCAAAATACGCCATGAATATCTCCAACGAGATAACACGGTTAAATCCTTCACCGGGGGATCTGCTCAATTGTAACTCTGCCGATAAATTCGGCTTATGCCGAGCACCCCTGGCGATGTAAAGTCTACAACGTAGTTGAAAACTTACAAGTGTGAACTCCGTCAGGCATATGAAAAAAAAGACTTGTATAAGGTACGTTTAACCGTTTTTGTTAACGATACTTTACAGGATAAAATCGCGGAAACCGCTTCAGACAAGCCTCCACAAGTAAAATTAGTGACAAGTGAAAGCGTCTACGGGTTAACAAAAAAAGTTCCAGGATTAATCCTAAATTTACTTAATGATACAAATTTGAGTGAATTTTTAGCCCAGAAAGTTGTCTCGTGGCGTGAGAGTGTGTGCTTACTGGACGCATAATAAACCCCATTGCGTTACCTTCATTGGCGGCATCGACAAGATCAGCATGCTCTTCTTCTGTCAGATCGTCTGCCAACCAACCGATCACTACGCTGTAATTTCCCGTACGCAAAGCACGAACCATTGATTCCACGGTGTGACAAGGGGAAAGCTGGCTTATCTGCATCACCTTAGTTAAGGGTAGTCCCGCTGCCTGCACCCATTCACGACTTAGTTTTTGTTGCGGCGTTAACCAAAGTTGCCAACGCGATTGTTGGCCGAGTTGCTGTAATAATGGCAAAAGCAGGAGTTGCGTCATCATGGGCTGATCTTCGCGATAGACAACTTCACTAATTAGCCCGGCTGTAGTGTTTTCCGTAGAGACACGCGCAATTTTGCTTGCTGTGGAGGAGAACATCGAAGAACGATTTGCGTAGCCTGAAGTGTACATAATCAATCCAGCCCTGTGAGTTACTGTATGAATATACAGTACATCCAGTGACAACAAAGATCAACACAAATTTCGGAAAGAGCCTCGCAATTTTTGTCGTTGGTGACCTGAAAACTTAAATTAATCTTGCCCCTTGAGAATAAGTTGCCTATTTTCGTATTTAACGGATCCGTTAATGTGAATTATTCTTTTATATTATGATTTTAAAAGGAATTTTATGAAAAGCCTCTCCTACAAGCGGATCTATAAGTCACAAGAATATCTATCGATGTTAGGCACTATTGAATATCGATCGTTGTTTGGCAGTTACAGTCTGACCGTTGACGATACAGTGTTTGCGATGGTTTCTGATGGTGAGTTGTATCTTCGGGCTTGTGAGCAAAGCGCACAGTACTGTGTAAAACATCCACCAGTCTGGCTGACATACAAAAAGTGTGGCCGTCCCGTTACTCTCAATTACTACCGGGTTGATGAAAGCTTATGGCGGAATCAACAGAAGTTGGTGCGGCTGTCGAAATATTCGCTGGACGCTGCGCTTAAAGAGAAAAGTACGCGCGACACCCAGCAACGGCTGAAAGATTTGCCCAATATGTCTTATCACCTGGAAGCGATTCTCGGGGAAGTGGGGATTAAGGATGTTCGGGCGCTACGTATACTTGGGGCGAAAATGTGCTGGTTGCGACTACGGCAGCATAACAGTCTGGTGACAGAAAAGATTCTGTTCATGCTTGAAGGCGCAATTATCGGTATTCATGAAGCTGCGCTCCCGGTGGCACGCCGCCAGGAGCTTGCAGAATGGGCAGATTCTATTACACCGAAACAGGAGTTTCCTGAGGAACTTGAGTAATCCGACGTTGCAGACGGCCAATTTCTGGCAGTAATGCAATCAGTAACCCGATTTGCTGTACGACCAGAGGTTCTTTGCTGTCTGCCCGCGGTTCAAGTTGTTGCATCCGCTGTTTCAGGCCAGCTAATGCCTGATTGACGCGTTCTTCATCGGCAGGTTGATGATGTAGCGCGTCATCAACATAGCAAACTGCGTCATCAAGAAACGCCAGAATTTCAGGGTTGGTTAACTGCTCGCGGTGTGCGCCGAGGGCAGAAATATAGCTGGTAAACGTATGGTTAAGGCACAGTAAACGGAATGCGTCATCGCGAATTTGCGGTGTGACGTTCGGCTCACTGGACATATTCGACACCACCGACGCCAGTTCAGCATCACGGTTGTGAGCATCGCGACGGGCAATACGATACGCCAGACGGTTGTCACGCCCCTGATGATATTGCTCAAGAATGGCATCGAGATAACGGCAGTTAGCATCCGTCGCGCGTTCAAGCATTCGCGGCAGATTGCGAAACCGCCAGTCGGGCCAGATGTAGCTCACCGCCGCCCATGCTATTGCACAGCCGATCAGTGTATCGATTACGCGAGGCAGCGCGACTTCAAAACCTTCACCCAGCAGGTTGAAGCACAGTAGCACCAGAAGCGTAATGAACATCGTTGCATGAGCGTATTGCACATTACGGAAGGCAAAAAAGAGCACGCCGGTAATCACCAGCAGCACCAGTTGCCCTTCCAGTGACGGAACAAACCACAGCACCGGAATACCAATTGCAATACCCACTAACGTACCAATAATCCTTAACTTCAGTCGGTGGCGCGTGGCGTTATAGTTTGGCTGGCAGACAAAGAGACTTGTCAGCAAGATCCAGTACCCGTGATGCATCCCGGTAATCTGAATGATGGCGTAACCGAAGCACAACACCAGCGACATTCTTACCGCGTGACGGAAGAGGGCGGATTCTGGTGTGAAGTGACGGCTAAGACGCAGCCAGATATCGCTAAACCCGCGAGGACTGTCGTCGGCGAGTTCATTTTCGTCTGCATTGTGGGGCTGTGCCTGGGCTTGTTCTGATTCAATCGTCGCCAGTTGGGCATCAATGGCACGTAAATTGTTCAGCAGGAATCCCAGTGTTTTGAGTAAATCGGCGGGCGCGCCGTTATCGCGCATCCGCTCAAGTGCGGCGTCAATATGTGTAAAAGCGCGTTCAAAATGCGGATCGTGCTGGTAAGGCTGACGCAGCAAAATACAGCGCGACAATTGTTGGCAGGCTTGTCCCTGCATCGACATCAGGCGCTGGAAGCGGAACAGCACGTCGCTGTGGCGAAAATGTTCTCGCAGCGTTTGATACTGAATATGTGAAGAGCTTGCCCGCTCGTGGATATCCTGCGCTACAAAATAGTAATGTAGTGTACGACGCGTTCCCCGCTGACCGCGGTCGCCGCGTAAGCGGGTCAGCAACGAGATTTTCGTCTGGTTCAGCGTCACCATAAGTTGCCCGTTGGCGAGCGCCAAATCATACAGCGGTGCCTGGCTTTCATCCTCAATATCAGGATCAAACATACGTGACTTGAGTTCCAGATACCGCGCCAGTTGTTCGTAACAACGAGCCAGGTTGTCCTGCAACGGGCGGACAGGGAACAGCAAATGACCAATAAGCGTCAGGATGTTGTACCAAACCGCACCAGCAAGCAGATAGATAGGCTGCTGATACCAGTGCTCATACAGGGAGGTTCCCAGCATCGTGTAAATGGCAATCAGCAATGCACCGAAAGCGATGGTCGCATAGCGTTGACCCAGACCGCCGAGCAAAATGAAGCCGCTGGTGGAGAGCGTTAAACCAATGGCGAACAGCCAGGGCCACGGAAATAACAGCTCTACTGAAGCCGAGGCAATAAAAAAACAGAACAGCGTAATAATGAGATTACGCAGACGTCCCGCCAGTCGGTCGTCGAGATCGGTCAGTGCTGCCGCTACCATTCCGAGAGTCAGCGGAATCGTAAGTTTTACATCACCCAGCCACCACGGAAACGCAGTGGTGCCGCAAAGTGCGATAAAAATGCGCGCGTAATACAGCCAGGTGCTGTTCCAGGTATAGCGTTTGAGCAAAGGACTTAGCATAAAGGCCATAATGTTGGATTATTGGAAACGGCGACGTGCATTGGCTTCACGCGCAGCTTGAGCTGTTTCTACCGATACCACGCGGCGTCCGACCGGCCACAGAGCAATAGCGGCAATTTTAAAGTTCGCAATACCAACCGGAATACCAATGATGGAAATGCATTGCGCGATACCTGTTGCGATATGCATCAGACATAGCCACCAGCCGAAGAAAATCAGCCAGAAAATATTCAGCACCGTACCGCCAGTGTTAAGCAGCACATTTTTGCCTGCCGGGTTTAGTTCATCGACATGAATAGCTTCATTGCCATAAGGCAGCAGAGACAGTTTGGTTATCTCCCAGCAGGACCGTGTCAGCGGTAAGGTGAAAATCAGCACAATACTGACCAGGGTCGCTAACAGCCAGCCAAGAGTGGTGGCGAATCCGCCAAGCACAAAGTTCAGAATGTTCAAAACGGTACGCATAAAACCTCGCTTTACTGTGGTTTTCAGTAATGGG
The DNA here is from genome assembly GCF_004211985.1 of Escherichia sp. E10V10. NCBI lineage: Bacteria > Pseudomonadati > Pseudomonadota > Gammaproteobacteria > Enterobacterales > Enterobacteriaceae > Escherichia > Escherichia sp. E10V10. The sequence continues at coordinate 272,903 of NZ_RHJO01000004.1, forward strand.
CGGCAATTGTAACGTTTTTTTGGGCTGGAGCACGTTTTCTCTGGCGGTTACACTGATAAGAAATGACATCGTGTGGATCTACAGAGACATGGAACTGAAAGCGACAACTCTTGGCAAACGTCTGGCACAGCACCCTTACGATCGGGCGGTGATCCTCAATGCCGGGATAAAAGTTTCCGGCGATCGCCACGAATACCTTATTCCTTTCAATCAATTACTGGCTATTCACTGCAAACGTGGTTTGGTCTGGGGTGAGCTGGAATTTGTATTGCCTGATGAAAAAGTCGTGCGTCTGCATGGCACTGAATGGGCAGAGACGCAGCGTTTTCACCATCATCTTGATGCTCTCTGGCGGCGCTGGAGCGAGGAAATGAGCGAAATTGCCGCTGGCGTATTGCAGCAACAACTGGATCTTATTGCTGCCCGCACTGGAGAAAATAAATGGCTGACGCGGGAGCAAACCACTGGGGTACAGCAACAAATTCGTCAGGCTTTGTCAGCGTTGCCATTACCGGTTAATCGCCTGGAGGAATTTGATAACTGTCGTGAGGCGTGGCGCAAATGTCAGGCCTGGCTGAAAGATATTGAAGGCAGTCGGTTGCAGCATAATCAGGCGTATACCGAAACCATGCTTAACGAATATGCGGATTTCTTCCGTCAGGTTGAGTCTTCACCGCTTAATCCGGCGCAGGCCCGGGCGGTGGTTAATGGTGAGCATTCCCTGTTAGTGCTGGCTGGCGCAGGAAGCGGAAAAACGTCTGTGCTGGTGGCGCGCGCAGGCTGGTTACTGGCGCGTGGTGAAGCATCTCCCGAGCAAATTTTATTGCTGGCGTTTGGCCGAAAAGCGGCGGAAGAGATGGACGAGCGGATCCGCGAACGGCTGCATACCGAAGAGATTACCGCGCGCACGTTTCATTCTCTGGCCCTGCATATTATTCAGCAAGGCAGCAAAAAAGTACCGACAGTCAGCAACCTGGAAAATGACACCGCAGCCCGCCATGAACTCTTTATTGCTGAGTGGCGCAAGCAGTGTAGTGAAAAGAAAGCACAGGCGAAGGGCTGGCGACAATGGTTGATGGAAGAACTGCAGTGGTCAGTGCCAGAAGGCAACTTCTGGGATGATGAAAAATTGCAGCGTCGTCTCGCATCTCGCCTCGATCGCTGGGTCAGTCTGATGCGGATGCACGGTGGCGCGCAGGCTGAAATGATTGCCAGTGCGCCAGAAGAGATTCGGGATCTGTTCAGTAAACGAATCAAATTGATGGCACCGTTGCTGAAAGCCTGGAAAGGTGCGCTGAAAGCGGAAAATGCCGTCGATTTTTCAGGTCTGATTCATCAGGCGATTGCTATCCTTGAGAAAGGGCGGTTTATCAGCCCGTGGAAACATATTCTGGTTGATGAATTCCAGGACATCTCCCCACAGCGAGCGGCCTTGCTGGCAGCATTGCGTAAACAAAATAGTCAGACAACGTTGTTTGCCGTTGGCGATGACTGGCAGGCTATTTACCGCTTCAGCGGCGCGCAAATGTCGCTCACCACGGCCTTCCATGAAAACTTCGGTGAAGGCGATCGCTGTGATTTAGACACGACTTACCGTTTCAATAGCCGTATCGGAGAGGTGGCAAACCGTTTTATTCAGCAGAACCCTAATCAGTTGAAAAAACCGCTGAATAGCTTAACGAATGGTGACAAAAAAGCCGTCACCTTGTTGGATGAGAGTCAGCTTGACGCTTTACTGGACAAGCTATCTGGTTATGTCAAACCCGAAGAGCGCATTCTGGTACTGGCGCGTTACCACCATCTGAAGCCCGTTACTCTGGATAAAGCCACGACGCGCTGGCCGAAGCTGCAAATCGACTTTATGACCATTCATGCCAGCAAAGGGCAACAGGCCGACTACGTCATCATCGTTGGTTTGCAGAAGGGGAGTGATGGCTTCCCGGCTGTGGCGCGTGAGTCCATTATGGAAGAGGCGCTACTGCCACCGGTAGAGGACTACCCGGACGCCGAAGAACGGCGATTGATGTACGTTGCGCTCACTCGCGCACGGCATCGGGTTTGGGTACTGTTCAGCAAAGAGAATCCTTCTCCCTTTGTGGACGACCTGAAAAAACTGGATGTACCGGTAGCAAGGAAACCGTAAGAAGCAGGCGGCGAGTGCCGCCTGTGCGAACTTACTTCAGGCGTTCTGCGAGATAACGCTGATAATCCGGGATCAGAATATCTACAGCGTCGTTGAAATGTGGTGACTGGATGATGAAATCAGCCGTTGCCACGTTGGTGGCGACCGGAATGTTCCACACCGTCGCCAGACGCAGCAACGCTTTCACGTCGGGGTCGTGTGGTACAGCATTCAGCGGGTCCCAGAAGAAAATCAGCACATCAATTTTCCCTTCTGAGATCAATGCGCCAACCTGCTGATCGCCGCCCATCGGGCCGCTCAGCATCGCGTTGACGTTCATTCCTGTCGCGCGGGAAATTAAGTTACCCGTGGTGCCCGTTGCATAAAGTTCGTGCTGCTCCAGAAGCGGTTGATGCCTTTCCACCCAGCTCATGAGCATTTGCTTGCAGTGATCATGTGCCACCAGCGCAATATGTTTACGCGCCGCCATTGTGCGAGTTGTCAGTTCCATAATTTACATCCGTAGTTAACTTTCCTACAGACTACTGTAAGCACTTATCGCTGCAAGATAAAGACTGAAAAAGCCTGCGCACAGGCACAAAAATCTCAGGAAGAAGGTTGTTTTTCCGCCCATTGCAGAAAGTTATTACGCGTTTGTGGGTCAGCCAGTTTAAACCAATACTTCAGCCGTTGTTCAGTGAGCACCTGTGACTGCGGAGGAATTGCATCCAGTTCCGAAACGCCGGAGAGCAGTGTACTGTCGTCCGCCATCATAGTGGCAAATTGCGGTAGCGAAGCGCGTTTTGCGGATTTGTTATAGCGTTCGACTTCCAGCTCATAATCGATTGTTTTCCCGGCAGAGGTAATGGCGAGAATATCCAGCTTCACCGGAATCGGCGTCGCATCGCCATCTAACAATTCAAGGTTCGGCGCTGCGTCAAAATGGTTCGCTTCTCGTTCATTCTCCAGGCGAGGGAGACGAAAATTCACCTGACTAATGAGCTGGGTATTAAAGCTAACGACCAGCGGCGGGGAAATATAAAGTCGTTCTTCGTTACTGGAAAGATGGATTGTCTTTTCAACGCGAAACACTAACTGATGAGGTCCATTATCCAGTTCGATGCTATCAGCACCGCGAAGCAGAGAACTGGAAACCTTTTTACCGTCGAGTATCAGGAGATCAACATCGCTGGATAGCCGCAGTGTGGTGGCAAAAACGGATACCGGCAAACACAGTGCAATCAAGGTGGTCATAATGCCGGTTTTCATAGGTAGCTCCTGTCCAAAGACCGCCCGACTAATAATGTATCAAAATTTTTCTTTAATCATACTTACTAACATATAGACATGTTTTCTGCTTTTGCTCTCATACATTCGTAGTAGCTACATGGTTGGCATGTCGGGATTGTCGTACACTTTGGTAAATAGTCTGGAGGAAATGATGAAAGAAACCGATATTGCAGGCATTTTAACGTCCACTCGCACCATTGCGCTGGTGGGAGCAAGTGACAAACCCGATCGTCCAAGTTATCGCGTAATGAAGTATCTGCTCGATCAGGGCTATCACGTTATTCCCGTCTCCCCAAAGGTTGCCGGTAAAACGCTGTTAGGCCAGCAAGGTTACGGCACGCTGGCGGAGGTTCCGGAAAAAGTGGATATGGTCGATGTTTTCCGTAATTCAGAAGCAGCATGGGACGTGGCGCAGGAGGCGATCGCTATTGGGGCGAAAACCTTATGGATGCAACTGGGTGTTATAAATGAACAGGCGGCAGTGCTGGCGCGTGATGCAGGGCTAAACGTGGTGATGGATCGCTGCCCGGCGATTGAGATCCCTCGTCTGGGCCTGGCGAAATAAAAAAATACCCGGAAGGCGAAAACCTTCCGGGCATGTTTATGAGGATTAGTTACGCAGACGCGGCGCCTGGAGTTGTTTGCGGATAGTCTGCGCTAGCTCATCCATTGACGGTTGCTCTGGATGTTCATCCTGCAATTCGCTACTTAGCTGGGCTTCAGCCAGGTAGGTATGAACCGGTAGGCCGTTGTCATCCTCCATCACCACGTGATACCACGGAGCGGCGCGAAGCTCGTCATTCACCGCCAGCTCATCAGGCGACGGTTCAGAGAGCGAGTAAACCGGGTCGATATCCACGACCACTCCGAGATAACCTAACAGGGAATGGCGGACCTGCTGGCCGATACCGAATTTGCTGGCAATCATAGTCACCTCCCGGGAAATCTTTACCTTTGATATATGGGCAAAATTTCACTTTTCAAGTTACATGACGCGACAGGCAAACCCTTTCAGATATAGCCCTTCCGGGTAGGTAGCGATCACCGGGTGATCGGCGGCCTGACGGAACTGCTCTATAAATTGTACATCACGACCGGCATCAATTGCGGCGTCAGCGATGATTTTCTGAAATAAATCGCTGGTCATCAGGCCAGAACATGAGAAAGTCAGGAGAACTCCGCCTTCATTCAACAGCTGAATGGCCAGCATGTTGATGTCTTTATAGCCACGGCATGCGCCCATCAACTGGCTTTTATTCTCAACAAACTTCGGTGGGTCCATCACGATAACGTCAAATTTTTCACCGCGATCGCGATAGGTACGCAGCAATTTAAAGACGTCATCACGGACAAACTCAGCCTTGCTCAGATCCAGCTTGTTCAGCTCAACGTTCTGCCGCGCGATATCCAGGGCTTCCTGCGAAGTATCGACACTGACTACCTGGCTGCATCCACCCATTAATGCCGAGACGGCGAAACCACCGGTATAGGAGAAACAGTTGAGTACGCGTTTATTTTCAACGTAGCGGCGGGTAGCCAGGCGGCTGTCACGCTGATCCAGGTAGTAGCCCGTTTTGTGGCCGTGTTGAATGTCCACCAGCAGCTTCATACCGTGTTCTTCAATCGGCAGCAGGGCAGGCGGCAGCTCGCCGGTAACGGGGCCCTGGGTCAGCTCCATACCTTCTTTTTTACGTACAGCGACGTCGCTGCGGTCGTAAATTGCGCACTCCGGATAGAGCGTTTGCAGGGCGCTAATTAATGCCGCGCGCTGATACTCTGCGCCAGCACTCAGCAGTTGCAGCACCAGAAAATTGCCGAAGCGGTCGATAGTAATGCCAGGCAGGCCATCAGATTCGCCAGCGATTAAACGATAGCTGTCGAGGCCATCTTTTTTCGCCAGCCAGTCGCGCCACTTTTGCGCCTGTTGTAAACGGCGAGTAAAAAAGGCAATGTCGATGGATTCTGACGGGTCAAACGTCCAGACGCGCGCACGGATTTGCGATGCTGGCGAATAAGCGCCGCGTGCTAACCATTTTCCCTGATGATCAACAATATCGATGGTTTCTCCGAGGCTGGCTTTACCTTCCATTCGGGCAACGGCGCCGGAAAAGACCCACGGATGGCGACGAAGTAATGATTTTTCGCGCCCTTTGGCTAACACTAAACGTACACTCATAATTAACTATTCTGTCGATGCAAAGAAATGGGCGCCATTGTCCGGAGTTTTCCATGGATTTGCAACGCGTCCATTAAGGATAAGGGGAGCAGTCATGTCGAAAGTCTGCATAATTGCCTGGGTATACGGCCGGGTTCAGGGCGTAGGATTTCGCTATACCACCCAGTACGAAGCGAAAAGATTGGGATTAACCGGTTACGCCAAAAATCTTGACGATGGCAGCGTGGAAGTCGTTGCCTGCGGTGAAGAAGGGCAGGTGGAAAAATTAATGCAGTGGTTAAAAAGCGGCGGCCCGCGTTCAGCGCGTGTGGAACGGGTGCTTAGCGAGCCGCATCATCCTTCCGGGGAGTTAACGGCTTTTCGTATTCGTTAAATGCATTTCACCGGTTTAGGCAGGCCAGCAATTTTGGTGGCTTGCTTTGCCGGGCCTTTCGGGAACAGTCGGTACAGATAACGGCTATTGCCTTTCTCTTCACCAAATTTATTCGCCATCGCTTTAACCAGCATACGAATTGCCGGAGAGGTATTAAATTCCAGGTAGAAGTCACGCACAAAACGCACCACCTCCCAGTGTTCTGGCGACAGTGTAATACCTTCGTTCTCTGCAATGACCACCGCCAGTGGTTCGCTCCACTGGCTACTCTCTTTGAGATAGCCTTCGGTATCGGTTTCTATCTCTTTACCTTCGAAGATCAGCATAATTATTTACTACCTTAGTCAGACTGGCGGCAGTGTAACAAAAAACAAAGCCCCGCATAAAGCGAGGCTCAGAAAGAGATAGCGGGCGAGATTAATCGCGGCTGGCGAAGCCCAGAATGCTCAACAGGCTAACGAAGATGTTATACAGCGACACATACAGGCTCACAGTGGCACGAATGTAGTTCGTTTCACCGCCGTGGATGATGTTGCTGGTTTCAAACAGAATTGCGCCAGAGGAGATCAGAATGAACACCGCGCTGATCGCCAGATGCAGAGCAGGCAGTTGCAGGAAGATATTCGCCACCATCCCGATCAGGACAACAACAATACCCGCCATCAGCATACCGCCGAGGAACGACATATCTTTGCGAGTGGTCAGCACATACGCAGAGCAGCAGAAGAACACTAATGCCGTACCGCCCAACGCCATGGCAATTACGTCACCCATTCCGGCTGACAGATAGGTGTTCAGAATTGGCCCGAGGATATAACCCAGAAAACCGGTAAACGCGAATGCGGAGATAATCCCGGTCGGCTTATTCGCCGTTTTATAGGTCAGGAACATCAAACCATACATACCCACCAGCGTCAGAATCAGCCCCGGAGATGGCAGCATCAGAACCGTACTGGCCGTCGCGGTAATCGCCGAAAAGGCCAGTGTCAGGCTCAGGAGAAAATAGGTATTACGCAGCACCTTATGGGTGCTAAGCAGCGATGTACGGTCATGTGAAGAACTAACAATACGATCCATTGAGTCACTCTCTATGACAGATGTAATTAATGAAGCAGCATAATGATAATGCCGAAAGCTACCCAGAGGTTTTACCCATCTTTACGCATTTGATCTGGAACAGGTTTAGCAGAGGATGGTTAAGCCACTGAGTGTGGTATAGCATTTTGACAGGTAAAAGAAAAAGGGGTTAGCATTTAGCTAACCCCTTATCTTATTTGGCGGAAGCGCAGAGATTCGAACTCTGGAACCCTTTCGGGTCGCCGGTTTTCAAGACCGGTGCCTTCAACCGCTCGGCCACACTTCCGGAATGACGCGAACTATAAACATCCCGATGCGTCGTGTAAACCCCCAATTTGTTTGTTTGCTTGAAAAACAGACAAATGCGTGTCGATAGCTTGAAATAACAGCAATTTGGACATTCTGTCGCCATAAAAATGGGCTCGTAATTCTTCTGCGCCAAACCTTAAGGAAAATAAGGTCCATTTTTATCGCTAAAAGACAAATCCACACAGTTTGTATTGTTTTGTGCAAAAGTTTCACTACGATTTATTAACAATACTTTCTGGCGACGTGCGCCAGTGCAGAAGGATGAGCTTTCGTTTTCAGCATCTCACGTAAAACGATGGTTTGCCTTGCTACAGGGACGTCGCTTGCCGACCCATAAGCGCCCGGCGTCCTGCTGGTGTCGCAAGGAGAAGAGACGTGCGATATGAATAACGAGGAGACATTTTACCAGGCCATGCGGCGTCAGGGGGTCACCCGGCGCAGCTTTCTCAAATATTGCAGTCTGGCTGCAACCTCGCTGGGATTAGGCGCGGGAATGGCACCAAAGATTGCCTGGGCGCTGGAAAATAAACCGCGCATTCCGGTGGTGTGGATCCACGGTCTGGAATGCACCTGCTGTACCGAATCTTTTATCCGCTCCGCTCACCCACTGGCGAAGGATGTCATTCTTTCCCTTATTTCTCTCGACTACGACGATACTCTGATGGCTGCCGCCGGAACTCAGGCGGAAGAAGTCTTTGAAGACATCATCACGCAATACAATGGCAAATATATCCTTGCGGTAGAGGGCAATCCGCCGCTGGGCGAGCAGGGGATGTTCTGTATCAGCAGCGGTCGACCGTTTATTGAGAAACTCAAACGTGCCGCTGCCGGAGCCAGTGCGATTATCGCCTGGGGAACCTGCGCGTCCTGGGGCTGCGTGCAGGCCGCGCGACCTAATCCGACGCAGGCAACGCCTATCGACAAAGTCATCACCGACAAACCCATTATCAAAGTGCCTGGCTGCCCGCCGATCCCGGATGTGATGAGCGCCATCATTACTTACATGGTGACGTTCGATCGCCTGCCGGATGTCGACAGAATGGGGCGTCCGCTGATGTTCTATGGCCAGCGAATCCACGATAAATGCTATCGCCGCGCCCACTTCGACGCCGGAGAGTTCGTCCAGAGTTGGGATGATGACGCGGCGCGTAAAGGTTACTGCCTGTACAAAATGGGCTGCAAAGGGCCAACTACGTATAACGCCTGTTCCTCTACCCGCTGGAACGATGGCGTTTCCTTCCCGATCCAGTCTGGTCACGGTTGTCTTGGCTGTTCTGAAAATGGCTTCTGGGATCGCGGCTCGTTTTACAGCCGCGTGGTCGACATTCCGCAAATGGGTACTCACTCCACCGCCGATACCGTCGGCTTAACCGCGCTTGGCGTGGTGGCTGCGGCGGTTGGCGTACATGCAGTCGCCAGCGCCGTTGACCAGCGCAGACGTCATAACCAGCAACTTGCAGAAGCAGAACAACAGCCGGGCAACGAGGATAAACAGGCATGAGCACTCAGTACGAAACTCAGGGATACACCATCAACAATGCCGGGCTCCGCCTGGTGGTCGACCCGATCACGCGCATCGAAGGCCATATGCGCTGCGAAGTAAACATCAACGATCAGAATGTGATAACCAATGCCGTCTCCTGCGGCACTATGTTTCGCGGACTGGAGATCATCCTGCAAGGGCGCGATCCGCGCGATGCGTGGGCGTTCGTTGAACGTATTTGCGGCGTTTGCACCGGCGTACACGCCCTGGCTTCGGTTTACGCCATCGAAGATGCCATCGGTATTAAAGTGCCGGACAACGCCAATATCATCCGCAATATTATGCTGGCAACGCTCTGGTGCCACGATCATCTGGTGCATTTCTATCAGCTCGCCGGGATGGACTGGATCGATGTGTTAGATGCGCTGAAAGCTGATCCGCGGAAAACCTCCGAACTGGCGCAAAGCCTCTCTTCGTGGCCGAAATCGTCCCCTGGCTATTTCTTCGATGTGCAAAACCGACTGAAGAAATTTGTTGAAGGCGGGCAGTTGGGGATCTTCCGCAACGGCTACTGGGGCCATCCGCAATATAAACTGCCGCCAGAAGCCAATCTGATGGGCTTTGCCCACTATCTCGAAGCTCTCGATTTCCAGCGTGAAATTGTCAAAATCCACGCGGTCTTTGGCGGTAAAAACCCACATCCAAACTGGATTGTCGGCGGGATGCCTTGCGCCATTAACATTGACGAAAGCGGCGCGGTCGGGGCGGTCAATATGGAACGTCTGAACCTGGTGCAGTCGATCATTACCCGTACGGCGGACTTCATTAATAACGTGATGATTCCCGACGCTTTAGCCATCGGCCAGTTCAACAAACCGTGGAGCGAGATCGGCACGGGCCTTTCGGATCAATGCGTCCTCAGCTACGGTGCGTTCCCCGATATCGCCAACGACTTTGGCGAAAAAAGTCTGCTGATGCCTGGCGGCGCAGTAATTAACGGCGACTTCAAAAACGTGTTGCCAGTAGATTTAGTGGATCCGCAGCAGGTGCAGGAGTTTGTCGATCACGCCTGGTATCGTTATCCCGACGATCGGGTTGGACGTCATCCCTTCGATGGTATTACCGATCCGTGGTACAACCCCGGCGATGTCAAAGGCAGTGACACCAACATTCAGCAGCTGAATGAACAGGAACGCTACTCGTGGATCAAAGCGCCACGCTGGCGCGGTCATGCGATGGAAGTGGGGCCACTGGCGCGCACATTAATCGCTTACCACAAAGGCGATGCGGCAACCGTTGAGTCTGTCGATCGCATGATGTCGGCACTGAACCTGCCGCTTTATGGCATCCAGTCAACGTTGGGCCGCATTTTGTGCCGCGCGCACGAAGCGCAGTGGGCCGCAGGTAAGTTGCAGTACTTCTTCGACAAGCTGATGACCAACCTGAAAAACGGCAATCTCGCCACTGCCTCTACCGAAAAATGGGAGCCAGCGACCTGGCCGAAAGAGTGTCGTGGCGTTGGCTTTACCGAAGCGCCGCGCGGGGCGTTAGGCCACTGGGCCGCCATTCGCGATGGCAAGATTGATCTCTATCAGTGCGTGGTGCCGACCACCTGGAACGCCAGCCCGCGCGATCCCAAAGGGCAAATTGGTGCGTATGAAGCGGCGCTGATGAACACCAAAATGGCTATTCCTGAACAGCCGCTGGAAATCCTGCGTACTTTGCACAGCTTCGACCCGTGCCTCGCCTGTTCAACTCATGTGCTGGGCGACGACGGTAGCGAGCTTATCTCCGTGCAGGTGCGTTAACAGCGAAGGAGAATCATCATGCAACAGAAAAGCGACAACGTTGTCAGCCACTATGTCTTTGAAGCGCCCGTGCGGATCTGGCACTGGCTGACGGTGCTGTGCATGGCAGTGTTGATGGTTACTGGCTACTTTATCGGCAAACCGCTGCCTTCGGTCAGCGGCGAGGCGACGTATCTGTTCTATATGGGGTACATCCGGTTAATTCACTTCAGTGCCGGGATGATTTTTACCGTGATATTACTGATGCGGATCTACTGGGCATTTGTCGGTAATCGCTACTCCCGCGAGCTGTTTATCGTGCCAGTGTGGCGTAAAAGCTGGTGGCTGGGCGTGTGGTATGAAATTCGCTGGTATCTGTTTTTGGCAAAACGCCCGAGTGCTGATATTGGTCATAATCCCATCGCCCAGGCCGCGATGTTCGGCTATTTCCTGATGTCCGTTTTTATGATCGTCACCGGTTTTGCGCTGTTCAGCGAACACAGTCAGTACGCCTTCTTCACACCGTTCCGTTACGTGGTGGAATTTTTCTACTGGACGGGCGGCAACTCAATGGACATTCACAGCTGGCATCGGCTGGGGATGTGGCTGATTGGCGCGTTTGTGATCGGTCATGTGTACATGGCGCTGCGTGAAGACATCATGTCTGATGACACGGTGATCTCCACCATGGTGAACGGCTACCGCAGCCACAAATTTTTTAAAGTCAAAAGCAACAAGGGGCGTTCATGAGTGAGCAACGCGTGGTGGTGATGGGGCTGGGAAATCTGTTGTGGGCCGATGAAGGCTTCGGCGTGCGGGTGGCAGAACGGCTGTATGCCCATTATCACTGGCCCGAGGAAGTGGAGATTGTTGATGGCGGCACTCAGGGGCTGAACTTGCTGGGCTATGTCGAAAGCGCCAGCCACTTGTTGATTCTCGATGCCATTGATTATGGGCTGGAGCCAGGAACGCTACGAACCTATGCCGGAGAACGTATTCCGGCCTATCTCAGCGCGAAGAAAATGAGCCTGCACCAGAACAGTTTCTCCGAAGTGCTGGCGCTGGCAGATATCCGCGGACATCTGCCAGCACATATTGCCCTCGTCGGCCTGCAACCGGCGATGCTCGACGACTACGGCGGCAGCCTGAGCGAACTGGCGCGAGAGCAACTGCCCGCTGCGGAACAGGCGGCGCTGGTCCAGCTGGCTGAGTGGGGAGTTGTACCGCAACCGACTGAGGAGTCTCGTTGTCTCAATTATGACTGTCTGTCGATGGAAAATTACGAAGGCGTTCGTTTGCGCCAGTACCGGATGACGCTGGAGGAGCAGGGATGAGCAACGACACACCATTTGATGCGTTGTGGCAACGAATGCTGGCGCGTGGCTGGACGCCGGTCAGTGAATCCCATCTTGATGACTGGCTTACGCAAACGCCAGACGGCGTGGTGTTGTTAAGCAGTGACCCAAAACGGACGCCTGAAGTCAGCGACAATCCGGTAATGATCGGCGAGCTACTGCGCGAGTTTCCAGACTATGTGTGGAAGGTGGCGATTGCCGATCTTGAGCAAAGCGAAGCCATTGGCGATCGCTTTGGTGTTTTTCGCTTTCCCGCCACCCTGGTGTTTACCGGCGGTAGCTATCGCGGCGTGTTGAACGGCATCCACCCGTGGGCGGAGCTGATAAACCTGATGCGTGGGCTTGTCGAACCGCAACAGGAGCGAGCCTCATGAGCGACACTTTCTTCCATCTGCTGGGACCGGGAACACAACCTGGCGACGACAGTTTCAGTATGAATCCACTGCCGATTACCTGTCAGGTGAATGATGAACCAAGTATGGCGGCACTGGAGCAATGTGTGCATAGCCCGCAGGTGATTGCGCTGTTAAACGAGTTACAACATCAACTAAGCGAACGCCAGTCGCCGCTGGGTGAGGTGCTGGCAGTCGATCTGTTAAATCTCAACGCCGACGATCGTCATTTCATCAATACGCTGCTTGGGGAAGGGGAAGTGTCAGTGCGCATCCAGCACGCTGACGGCAGTGAAAGTGAAATTCAGGAGGCGATCTTCTGTGGATTATGGCGTGTACGCAGACGTCGCGGCGAACAGTTGCTGGAGGACAAACTGGAGGCTGGTTGCGCGCCGCTGGCGTTGTGGCAGGCGGCAACGCAAAACGTCTTGCCGACAGATTCGCTGTTACCGCCGCCCATTGATGGCCTGATGAATGGCTTACCGCTGGCCCATGAGTTGCTGGCGCATGTGCGAAACCCCGACGCGCAGCCGCACAGTATTAACCTGACGCAGTTACCCATCAGCGAAGCTGACCGGCTTTTTCTGTCGCGTCTTTGCGGGCCGGGCAATATTCAGATTCGCACCATTGGCTACGGCGAGAGCTATATCAACGCTACGGGATTACGCCATGTCTGGCATTTACGCTGTATGGACACCTTAAAAGGCCCGCTGCTTGAGAGTTATGAAATCTGCCCGATACCCGAAGTTGTGCTGGCTGCGTCGGAAGATCTGGCGGACTCTGCGCAGCGTCTCGGCGAGGTTTGTCAGTGGCTGGCGGAAAGCGCACAACAGTAAAAATGGTGGCAAATATCGCTTTCGGTCCTGTGAATATCGCAATTAGCGAATACAACTACCTACAAACTGTAAGGATAAAAAGAGGGATCTACTATTAAAGGGTTATTACCCTCTCTTCGCCTACAGGAGTTAGCATGTGGGATGTTATTGACTTATCGCGCTGGCAGTTTGCGCTGACCGCGCTGTATCACTTTTTATTTGTGCCCCTTACCCTGGGGCTGATTTTTTTGCTGGCCATCATGGAAACTATTTACGTGGTTACCGGCAAAACAATCTACCGCGATATGACGCGTTTCTGGGGTAAGCTCTTCGGTATCAACTTTGCTCTCGGCGTGGCCACTGGCCTGACGATGGAGTTTCAGTTTGGTACTAACTGGTCATTCTATTCCAACTATGTAGGCGACATTTTCGGCGCACCGCTGGCGATGGAAGCATTAATGGCCTTCTTCCTCGAATCCACTTTTGTTGGTCTGTTCTTCTTCGGCTGGCAACGCCTGAACAAATATCAACACCTGTTGGTCACCTGGCTGGTGGCATTCGGTTCAAATATCTCCGCATTGTGGATCTTGAATGCCAATGGCTGGATGCAGTTCCCGACCGGGGCGCATTTCGATATCGATACCCTGCGTATGGAGATGACCAGCTTCAGCGATCTGGTCTTTAACCCTGTCAGCCAGGTGAAATTTGTGCACACGGTGATGGCAGGTTATGTGACCGGGGCGATGTTCATTATGGCGATCAGCGCGTGGTATTTGCTGCGTGGGCGGGAGCGCGACGTTGCACTCCGCTCGTTTGCCATCGGTTCTGTCTTCGGGACCCTGGCGATAATCGGCGCGCTGCAACTCGGAGACAGCTCTGCATATGAAGTCGCACGAGTACAGCCGGTAAAATTGGCGGCGATGGAAGGGGAGTGGCAAACCGAACCTGCACCTGCGCCGTTCCATCTCGTTGCCTGGCCGGAACAAGATCAAGAACGCAACGCTTTTGCCATTAAAATCCCGGCCCTGTTAGGGATCCTCGCCACTCATTCATTGGATAAACCTGTTCCCGGGCTGAAAAATTTGATGGCCGAAACCTACCCACGGCTGCAACGCGGGCGCATAGCCTGGCTGTTAATGCAGGAGATATCGCAGGGCAACCGCGAGCCGCATGTATTACAGGCGTTTCGCGAGTTAGAAGGCGATCTCGGTTACGGCATGCTGCTCTCCCGCTATGCACCGGATATGAATCATGTCACTGCTGCGCAGTACCAGGCGGCGATGCGTGGCGCAATCCCGCAAGTTGCGCCGGTATTCTGGAGTTTCCGCATCATGGTTGGCTGCGGTTCGCTGCTGTTACTGGTGATGCTGATTGCGCTCGTCCAGACGCTGCGCGGCAAAATCGATCAACATCGCTGGGTGCTGAAAATGACGCTCTGGAGTTTGCCACTGCCGTGGATTGCCATTGAAGCCGGGTGGTTTATGACCGAGTTTGGTCGTCAGCCGTGGGCGATTCAGGACATCTTACCGACATACTCCGCGCACTCTGCATTAACCACGGGCCAACTTGCCTTCTCTCTGATCATGATCGTAGGGCTTTACACCCTGTTCTTAATCGCCGAAGTCTACCTGATGCAGAAATATGCCCGCCTGGGGCCGAGTACGATGCAGAGTGAACAACCAGCGCAGCAACAGGGGTAAAGGAGAGAGTCATGTTTGATTATGAAACATTACGGTTCATCTGGTGGCTGCTGATGGGCGTCATTCTGGTGGTCTTTATGGTCACCGACGGATTTGACATGGGGATCGGTTGTCTGCTGCCACTGGTGGCGCGTGACGATGATGAACGCCGGATAGTGATCAACAGCGTTGGCGCTCACTGGGAGGGTAACCAGGTCTGGCTGATCCTCGCAGGTGGGGCATTATTTGCCGCCTGGCCCAGAGTCTACGCAGCGGCGTTTTCTGGCTTTTATGTGGCGATGATCCTGGTGCTGTGCTCGCTGTTCTTCCGCCCGTTAGCTTTTGATTATCGCGGCAAAATAGCGGATGCCCGCTGGCGCAAAATGTGGGATGCCGGTCTGGTCATTGGTAGTCTGGTGCCGCCGGTAGTCTTCGGTATCGCCTTCGGCAACTTGTTGCTCGGCGTGCCGTTTGCCTTCACACCGCAATTACGCGTGGAGTATCTCGGTAGCTTCTGGCAGTTGCTGACGCCATTCCCTTTGCTGTGCGGCTTGCTCAGTCTGGGGATGGTGATTTTGCAAGGGGGCGTCTGGTTGCAGCTGAAAACCGTTGGTGCTATTCATCTGCGTTCACAACTGGCGACCAAACACGCCGCGCTGCTGGTGATGCTCTGCTTCCTGCTGGCGGGTTACTGGCTGTGGGTCGGTATTGATGGCTTTGTGTTACTCGCTCAGGATGTCAACGGTCCGTCCAATCCACTGATGAAAATGGTGACGGTACTGCCAGGCGCCTGGATGAATAACTTCGTCGAATCGCCCGTCTTGTGGATCTTCCCACTGCTCGGTTTCTTCTGCCCGTTACTGACGGCGATGGCAATTTACCGTGGTCGCCCCGGTTGGGGATTTCTGATGGCGTCATTGATGCAATTTGGTGTGATTTTCACCGCTGGCGTTACGTTATTTCCCTTTGTTATGCCTTCGAGTATCAGTCCGATATCCAGCCTGACCGTGTGGGACAGTACCTCCAGCCAACTGACACTTAGCATTATGTTAGTAATTGTACTGATATTTTTGCCAATAGTGTTGCTCTACACTCTATGGAGCTACTACAAAATGTGGGGTCGTATGACGACTGAAACTCTGCGCCGTCACGATCATGAGCTGTACTAAGGAGCATGAACAATGTGGTATCTATTGTGGTTCGTCGGCATTTTGTTGATGTGTTCGCTTTCTACCGTCGTGTTGGTATGGCTGGATCCGCGTCTGAAGGGATGACTGGCGTACAACGAACTTAGGCCTGATACGACGCGTCGCATCAGGCAGTCATGTCGGATATGAAAAACGGAAACATATCGATGAAAGCGATTTTGATCCCATTTTTATCTCTTCTGATTCCGTTAACCTCGCCACCTGCATTCGCTCAGCGTGAGCCGGAACTGAAGCTGGAGCGGGTGGTGATTGTCAGCCGTCATGGCGTGCGTGCGCCCACCAAAGCCACGCCACTCATGCAGGATGTCACTCCAGACACATGGCCTGAGTGGCCGGTGAAATTGGGCTGGTTGACCCCGCGTGGCGGCGAACTGGTCATTTATCTTGGGCATTATCAACGCCAACGCCTGGTCGCTGACGGTTTACTGGCAAAAAATGGCTGCCCGAAACCTGATCAGGTTGCGATTATTGCGGATGTCGATGAACGTACGCGTAAAACAGGTGAAGCCTTTGCTGCCGGGCTGGCACCCAACTGTACGATTACAGTACATACCCAGCCAGATACTTCCCGGCCCGATCCCCTGTTTAATCCCCTTAAAACTGGCGTTTGCCAACTGGATAAGCCGAACGTTACCGCGACTATTCTCAGTAGAGCAGGGGGATCGATAGCGGAGTTTACCGAGCATCGGCAAACCGCATTTCGCGAACTGGAGCAGGTTCTCAATTTCCAGCAATCAAATCTGTGCCTTAAACGAGACAATCAGGACGAAAGTTGTACGTTGACTCAGGCATTGCCGTCCGAACTCAAAGTGAGTGATGACAATGTATCCCTGACCGGTGCGGCAAGCCTGGCTTCAATGCTGACGGAGATATTTCTCCTGCAACAGGCACAGGGAATGCCGGAGCCTGGCTGGGGACGAATTACTGATTCACACCAGTGGAACACCTTGCTAAGTCTGCATAACGCGCAGTTTTATTTGCTGCAACGGACACCAGATGTTGCCCGTAGTCGTGCCACGCCGTTGCTGGATTTAGTGCTGACGGCGCTGACGCCAAATAACACGCAACAACAGGTTTATGGCGTGACATTACCCACTTCACTGCTATTTATTGCCGGACACGACACTAATCTGGCGAATCTGGGGGGCGCGTTAGAGCTTAACTGGACGCTACCAGGCCAGCCGGATAATACCCCACCGGGGGGCGAACTGGTTTTTGAACGCTGGCGGCGACTTAGTGATAACAGCCAGTGGATTCAGGTATCGCTGGTATTCCAGACCCTACAGCAGATGCGTGACAAAACTCCGTTGTCGCTAAAAACGCCGCCAGGCAAAGTGGAGTTAACGTTGGCTGAGTGTGGCGAAAGAAACGCGCAGGGCATGTGTTCGTTGGCTGGTTTTACGCAAATCGTGAATGAAGCGCGCATTCCGGCATGCAGTTTACATCAGGACAAATAGACGTTTGCCGCTGAGGGGCCACGCAGGCCATTGACGCGGCAAAATTCCACGCGTAACCCTGGGGTGAGCACTTCTGCGTCGCGGGGGGTGAATGCGGAAATATGGACCTGGACTTCTTTACGACCGTCGGAGGGGATGATGAATCCTTTGCCGCTTTTGCGATCAAAGGTTTTGACAATTCCTGTCATTTTACGGGACAAACAAATTCCTTACTGATAAATCTGCGCTGCACTATACGGTCTAAATAAAATAAAGCCAGTTTTATTTAAGACCGCTGGACGGCCAAAATAAAGTTTGCTTAATCTTATTTATCATGCGTTAATAGCTGCGTCGGTTTGAAAGACAGACATCATACAAAGTAGTTTACTAAAGCAGTTCTCATTATCAGGCATTATCCCCTTCTTTTGAGTCTCTCTCCTGAACACTAAGTAGTTTCTGTATTAAAGCCCTGTTTGCCGAAAGGCCCAAAATGAAGGAAGTAAAAATATGTCTAATAAAATGACTGGTTTAGTAAAATGGTTTAACGCAGATAAAGGTTTCGGCTTTATCACTCCTGATGATGGCAGCAAGGACGTTTTCGTCCATTTCACCGCCATCCAGAGCAATGAATTCCGCACGCTGAACGAAAATCAGAAAGTCGAATTTTCTATTGAGCAGGGGCAACGTGGTCCCTCGGCAGCGAACGTTGTTACGCTCTAAGGTTGCCGCTATTACTCAGCATCTCCATTTCCGCTGTCCATGTTGTCATGGTTCACAGTACCGCACATCGGCATTCGATGTGACGGAGCGAAACCCTTTAGGTGCAAAGTGTATTTTCTGCAAGTCGATGATGATCACCTTTGATAACATCGCATTGCAAATACGCACTGACCAGACACCACTGGATTTCACCAAATAATATCAGGCTCCCTCGTGGAGCCTTTTTTATATCTGGCTTATTTTTCCTCAACTCTGTATGTATAATAAGCGATAACCTGTTGATTATTGAATCTTTCAGGGAGATAGCTTATAACATTTCTTACCTGACCAGGTACCGGGAACCAACACCTTACTGGCGTGTTGCTGTCTTTTAAGACCAGAAGAGGTTAACAGTGAATATTGAAGAGCTAAAAAAACAAGCCGAAACGGAAATCTCAGATTTTATCGCGCAAAAAATCGCCGAATTTAACAAGAACACAGGGAAAGAAGTCTCTGAAATTCGCTTCACCGCGCGGGAGAAAATGACCGGGCTTGAAAGTTATGATGTCAAAATCAAAATAATGTGATTTTGTGAACATCACCCCGTGCGAGGTGATGTTCCGCTTGTTGCTAATTTAGTGACCAATCATTGGCGCTTGTGGAATTAAGCGTCGGTACAACTCCTCCGGCACCGGGCTTTGCCATACTCCCGCATACATTGCGTAACCAATCACCGCAAACATAATCCCCAGAATCAGTAGCGTCATTAACCAGCCAGACAACGCAAAGGCTTTTTTATTTGCCGCAGGTTTTTGCAGTGAAAAGGTCAATGTTGAGGCCACCGGGCACGACTCCACGCAGGTCATACAACCGGTACATTCCACCGTTCTGACCTGAATTAATTTATCGACCGGGATCCGTGATGGGCAATTTTTCGCACATTTACCGCAGTCGATACAGCTTTCGGCATTGCGACGAATCTTAAACGGCGATAATAGCGAAACCAGTCCCATCAGCGCGCCATATGGGCAGAGATAACGACACCAGACATGGCGAATAAACAGGCTGGCAATCAGCAAAACCGTCACGCTGATTAATGTCGCTTTCCCCATATGGCGAAAGAAATCGAGCATTTTAACGTCCATCACCACGCTATAAGGCGATAGCATAAAATAGTGAATCGCCTGGGCGGGCATGAATAACGCGATATAAAGAAAAAAGCTTAATAGCAAGTATTTCACCGCGCGTAGAGGAATATCCAGCCAGCGTGGAGGGGCGAATTGTCGACCAAACACTTTTTTTCCGAGATCGCCAATTAATTCAGAGAGCGTACCAACAGGGCATAGCCACGAACAAAAGGCTTTTTTAAGCAGTAAGCTGATAATGATAAAAGCGGCCAATAACAGCATCGCGGCGGCGTGCACGGAAGGTAACTGACCTGTTGCAAGGCTGTATTTCAGATTCATCAGACCAGCAATCGGCAGCCAACCTTCAATGCCACCCGGTCTGGCGACAAATGCCGTATTACCTGCTGTTTCGTAATAGCGCACCCAGTACCAAAAGGTGACGGCAATATAAATATTGATTGCCAACAGTAATAATTGCGTCGCTTTACGCCAGGTCGTGGCATTGCGCCAGTCATTCCACGGTAATTTACCGCCCGTCGTGCCTGGCCGTCGCTGCCAGCGGATTCTTTTTTTCTCTGTCATAATTTTGCACGCCCGTTAAGTTGCATACCAAATGCCACTATTCTAAGTTTTCTTAACGGGATGATATTGATTCACATCGGGTTCGGGGCTTTCTTATTCAGCCACAGTTCCAGGGCAGCGATGCTACGCGTAATTTCTTCACGCGGCAGGACCGCGGTTAATGGTTCCTGCTCAAGTTGTCCGCACAACTGACTGGCACTGCGCATGCCCAGACTGGCACAGCTGCTTTTCAACTGATGCGCGGCACGTTTGATTTTGTCGCTGTCGTGTCTGACGCGGGCAGTGTCCATTTCATTGAGAAGCGGCAGGGCATGTTGTTTAAATAATGTCAGCCATTCGTGGATTTTCTCCACCCCCATTAACTGCGCATCTTCATTGAGCTGCGATACATCCAGTGGTTGATGGTTATGTGTTTGCAGGTGCAGATAGTGCGCCAGTAACTGACCAAGCACTTCACGCGACACCGGTTTAGGGATAATTCCGCGAAATAGCGAACTGGTACGCTGGCGCAGCGTTTCGTCGATGACATGGGCGCTAAAGCCAATCAAAACCAGCGACGGATATTGCAGCGAAAGTTGCCGGGCAAGTGTAATGCCGTCGATATCCGGCAGATCAAAATCCACCAGTGCGGCAGCAAACGGTTCACTATTTTGCAGCGTCTCTAAAGCCTGCGCGGCATTTCCCACGGCCGCGACCTGAGCGCCACTGGTGTTAAGTATCTCGATGGTAATACGCTGCGTTAGCGGGTTATCTTCAATCAACAGTAATCGTAAACCGTCCAGACGCACCGCCTGATTGACTGTTTTTGGTGCGGGCGCAGTGGCAACACGTAACGGTAACCGTAAGCCAAAACAGCTTCCAACTCCCGGCCTGCTGGTGGCGGTCAGTTCGCCGCCCATTGCCTGAGCCAGACTGGTACTGATAGTCAGCCCCAGGCCGCTGCCGCCGCGTTTGCCGCTCACCTGAACAAACGGCTGAAAGATATCAGCCAGTTTCGCGGGATCAATACCACAGCCGCTGTCTTCCACTTCGACCAGCCATTGCTCGCCATCAATGCGGCTGCGTAGGATAATCTGCCCCTCATCGGTGAAACGCAGGGCATTACTCAACAAATTGGTAATAACCTGGCGAATACGGCGCGGATCGCCCATTAACGCGGTTGGGAGATCGTCGGCAATTTCCGTTACCAGTCGAATCGGACGACCTTTAACCCGTCCGCTCATTAATTGCAGGGTACTTTCCAGCAGTGGGCGCGGTTCAAAGGGCTCATCGCTGACCGAAACATTCTTGCCACCTGCTTCGATAGCTGAATAATCGAGAATATCGTTGAGGATGGTCAGCAATGATTCGCCAGAGTCGGTAATTGCCCGCAAATCATCACGCTGGGCGTTAAGCGCCGGGTTATCTGCCAGCAACTGCGCGGTGCCGAGAATTCCGTACAGCGGAGTGCGGATCTCATGGCTCATTGCTGCCAGAAACGCCGATTTTGCCTGACTGGCTTTTTCTGCTTCCGCCCGTGCCAGGCGGTGTTCTACCACCAGTTCCTGCAATTCGGCAGTGCGCGCTTTGACCTGCGCCGCCAGTTGTTCGCGGTGGCGATTAAGCGCATGAACACTGCTGCGAAAAGCATCCATCAGCCGCCCGATGGTATCCAGTTCCCGCACGCCAGCGGTTTCCGGGAAAGGGGAGTCGATATCACCATCCAGCAAGCGTTGCAGCGCCTGCGTTTGTTCGGCAAGTGGACGCGTGACTGAGCGATAAACCACGCGCCAGAGGATCAGAATCAGTGCGCAAAGAGAAACTATTCCCAGCAATAACAGGCTATATTGCCCGCGTGCACTGGCTTTTTCCAGATGCGCCAGCCCGTGCTGATTACGCAGCTCAATGGTGTCGACCAGCTGACTGACTTCGCTACTAAACTGTGCGAACTGGGCAATGTTATTTTGGGCGAGAGTTTGCAGGCGATTGCTGATTTCGCTGTCCTGCTGATACAGCGCCAGCAAATCGCTATATTGGCTAACGGTAGTTAACGTTGTTGCGACCTGAGCACGAACTCCCGGATCTTCAATGCGTATTTGCCGACGTTGCAGAATTTTCACCGCATTATTGAGCTGCTTTTCCAGCGTTGGCGCATTTTTCTGGATCTGTTCCAGCCCCAGATTCATCACCATTTGCTGCACCCGCAGGGCGCTAAGGCGCAGTTCATTCATCTGGTTAACGTACTCAAGATCGATATCAATTAGCCGATCGAGTGCGCTTTCTGCGGCCTGACGCAGATGTTGTTCGATCAAATCGTAAATCCCGGCTTGGGTCGCTCCGGCGGAGGTTGCCGCATTATTCGCCTGACCTTGCGCCAGGCGTGCGATCTCATCGGCGGCGGCGACTATCTGCTGACTGAGTCGCTGTTGTTGCTGGCGCAGTTGCAAACGCTGCCCCACCAGTTCCCCTTGTTGACGTAACGAACGGGAGATCTCCTGCTCCTGTTGTTCAATAGCGGAGGTGTCAAAACCTTGTTCCCGTAACGCTTGCAGCAACGCATTAATCTTCAGGCTTTGTGCGGTGAGCATTCGCCCCTGTGCCTGCCACATCTTTTCGTTATCGGCACTGGTCAGGTTCTGCGCGGCGAAAAGTTCCCAGGCGCTGGCTTCGCTCAACTGGCGCGCCATATTCATGGTAGGAATCAATGCCTGAGTGTTGTCTTTTTCCACCTGGCTGATAAAACGCAGGTTGTACCATCCCACCAGGGTACTGGTCAGGGTTAACAGCGCCATCAGGGCAAAGCCCATCCAGAGTCTTCGGGTCAGGGTTAAATTCACGGTCAGTGTACTTAAGGTGAAAAAGGTTGAGTCGCAAAGCGGAATGCATCTAGCATAAAGCCTTATTATTGATGAGGCTATCATGCGCGTACTGCTATTTTTACTTCTTTCCCTTTTCATGTTGTCGGCATTTTCGGCTGATAATCTGCTGCGCTGGCATGATGCGCAGCATTTCACGGTGCAACCTGTTATGCCGTTAAAGGCAAATCGTCCCTGGAAGTTGTGTGCGCTTTACCCCAGCCTGAAAGATTCATACTGGTTATCGTTGAACTATGGTATGCAGGAGGCTGCTCGCCGCTACGGTGTGGATTTAAAAGTGCTGGAGGCAGGCGGCTACAGCCAGTTGGCTACCCAGCAAGCACAAATCGACCAGTGTAAACAGTGGGGCGCAGAGGCCATTTTGCTCGGTAGTAGCACGACGTCATTTCCCGACCTGCAAACGCAGGTAGCAAGTCTGCCGGTGATCGAACTGGTAAATGCTATTGATGCTCCCCAGGTGAAAAGCCGCGTTGGCGTGCCCTGGTTTCAGATGGGCTATCAACCAGGGCGATATCTGGTGCAATGGAGCCACGGAAAACCATTGAACGTGCTGTTGATGCCCGGCCCCGATAACGCCGGGGGCAGTAAGGAGATGGTAGAGGGTTTTCGCGCAGCCATAGCCGGAAGCCCGGTGCGTATTGTCGATATTGCGCTCGGCGATAACGATATTGAAATCCAGCGTAACCTGTTGCAGGAGATGCTGGAACGCCATCCAGAAATCGACGTCGTTGCCGGAACGGCCATTGCGGCAGAGGCGGCAATGGGTGAAGGGCGCAACCTGAAAACGCCGCTTACTGTGGTGTCGTTTTATCTTTCACATCAGGTGTATCGCGGGCTGAAGCGGGGAAGAGTGATTATGGCTGCCAGCGATCAAATGGTCTGGCAGGGGGAACTGGCGGTTGAGCAGGCCATCAGGCAATTACAGGGGCAATCGGTGTCTGATAATGTCAGCCCACCGATTTTAGTCCTGACGCCGAAAAATGCCGACCGCGAACATATCCGCCGCTCGCTGTCGCCAGGGGGATTTCGTCCGGTCTATTTTTATCAGCACACATCAGCGGCTAAGAAATAACCTTCGCCATGTTGTGTCACCAGTAAATCCGCGCTGAGTTTATGACGTAAACGACGAATTAACACATCGACAGTGCGCAGGTCAGGGTTTTCCACCCGACGGGCAGAGAGCATACGCAGCAGACGTTCGCGGCTGAGAATTTCGCCGGGATTGGTCACAAACGCCACCAGCATTTCATACTCTGCGCGGGTCAGTTTAATCGGTTCGCCATCCAAATCCAGCGTATGGCGCGACACATTCAGGCAATAACCGGCAAAGCGATAGCAGTTGTCCTGAGTGAGCGGTTGAGCTTGTCGCGCGAGGTCGATTCGCCAGAGCAGATTTTTCACCCGTACTACCAGTTCGCGCAGTTCCAGCGGTTTGGTGACGTAATCGTCTGCGCCCATTTCCAGCCCAACAATCCGGTCAATCCGATCGCTGCGTCCGGTAACCAGAATAATCCCCACCGTTGAGCGTTCTCGCAGGGCGCGGGTTAACATCAGGCCATTTTCATCGGGCAAATTGATATCCAGCAGAATTAAATCCACTGATTGATTTTGCATAATTTCCCGTAGCCCGGCACCGCTTGCCGTAACGGAAACGGTATACCCCTCCTGAGTGAAGTAGGTTTGTAATCGCGCCTGGGTAACCGGCTCATCTTCAACAATAACAATGTGATGTGGCATCAGAGGGTTTTTCTCATTCTGTTCATATCTGTTCATATTCTGCCGTAAGCCGTTCATCCTGACCAGTGCCGCTGTTCATATTTGCTCATTAAGATCGCTTCACTAAACCATAATTTTACAGGGGCTATTATGCGGAAACTCTGGAACGTGCTACGCCGACCCAGTGCTCGTTGGTCGGTACTGGCGCTGGTCGCTATTGGGATTGTGATTGGCATTGCGCTGATTGTATTGCCACACGTTGGGATCAAAGTCACCAGCACAACCGAATTTTGTGTCAGTTGCCACAGTATGCAACCGGTGTATGAAGAATATAAACAGTCGGTGCATTTCCAGAACGCCTCCGGCGTGCGAGCTGAATGCCATGACTGTCATATCCCGCCGGATATTCCAGGCATGGTGAAGCGCAAACTGGAAGCGAGCAACGATATCTACCAGACCTTTATTGCCCACTCCATTGATACACCTGAGAAATTCGAAGCCAAACGCGCGGAACTTGCCGAGCGTGAATGGGCGCGAATGAAAGAAAACAACTCGGCAACCTGCCGCTCCTGCCATAACTACGATGCGATGGATCATGCGAAGCAGCATCCTGAAGCGGCACGTCAGATGAAGGTGGCAGCGAAAGATAATCAATCCTGCATTGACTGTCATAAAGGTATTGCCCACCAGTTACCGGATATGAGTAGCGGCTTCCGTAAGCAGTTCGATGAGCTGCGCGCCAGTGCTAATGATAGTGGTGACACACTGTACTCCATTGATATTAAGCCGATTTATGCGGCGAAAGGCGATAAAGAAGCGTCTGGTTCTCTGCTGCCCGCCTCGGAAGTGAAAGTCCTTAAACGTGACGGCGACTGGCTGCAAATTGAAATTACCGGCTGGACGGAAAGCGCCGGACGTCAGCGTGTACTCACCCAATTCCCAGGTAAACGTATCTTTGTTGCCTCGATTCGTGGCGATGTGCAGCAGCAGGTGAAAACGCTGGAGAAAACCACCGTTGCCGACACCAATACCGAGTGGAGCAAGTTGCAGGCCACCGCGTGGATGAAGAAAGGCGACATGGTGAACGATATCAAACCGATCTGGGCTTATGCGGATTCGCTGTACAACGGCACCTGTAACCAGTGCCACGGCGCACCGGAAATATCCCACTTTGACGCTAACGGTTGGATCGGCACGCTCAACGGCATGATTGGCTTTACCAGCCTCGATAAACGTGAAGAACGCACCTTGTTGAAATATCTGCAAATGAATGCGTCTGACACCGCAGGTAAGGCTCACGGCGATAAGAAGGAAGAAAAATAATGAACAATAACGATCTCTTTCAGGCATCACGTCGGCGTTTTCTGGCACAACTCGGCGGCTTAACTGTCGCCGGGATGCTGGGGCCGTCATTGTTAACGCCGCGCCGTGCGACTGCGGCGCAAGCGGCGACTGAGGCCGTCACCTCGAAAGAGGGCATTCTTACCGGCTCGCACTGGGGGGCTATCCGCGCGACGGTGAAGGAGGGGCGCTTTGTGGCGGCAAAACCGTTCGAACTGGATAAATATCCGTCGAAAATGATCGCCGGATTGCCGGACCACGTACACAACGCGGCGCGTATTCGTTATCCGATGGTACGCGTGGACTGGCTGCGTAAGCGCCATCTGAGCGACACCTCCCAGCGCGGTGATAACCGTTTTGTGCGCGTGAGCTGGGATGAAGCCCTCGACATGTTCTATGAAGAACTGGAACGCGTACAGAAAACTCACGGGCCGAGTGCCTTGCTGACCGCCAGCGGTTGGCAATCGACGGGGATGTTCCATAACGCTTCGGGGATGCTGGCGAAAGCTATTGCCTTGCATGGTAATAGCGTTGGTACCGGCGGGGATTACTCCACCGGTGCTGCGCAGGTGATCCTGCCGCGTGTCGTTGGCTCCATGGAAGTGTATGAACAGCAAACCTCCTGGCCACTGGTCTTGCAGAACAGCAAAACCATTGTGCTGTGGGGCTCCGATTTGCTGAAAAACCAGCAGGCAAACTGGTGGTGCCCGGATCACGATGTTTATGAATATTACGAGCAGCTAAAAGCGAAAGTCGCAGCCGGTGAAATTGAGGTCATCAGCATCGATCCGGTTGTCACATCCACCCATGAGTATCTGGGGCGCGAGCATGTGAAGCACATTGCGGTTAACCCGCAAACTGACGTGCCGCTGCAACTGGCGCTGGCGCATACGTTGTACAGCGAAAACCTGTACGACAAAAACTTCCTCGCTAACTACTGCGTGGGCTTTGAGCAGTTTCTGCCCTATCTGTTGGGCGAGAAAGACGGTCAGCCGAAAGATGCCGCATGGGCTGAAAAACTGACTGGCATTGATGCCGAAACCATTCGCGGGCTGGCGCGGCAGATGGCGGCCAACAGAACGCAGATTATTGCTGGCTGGTGCGTACAGCGTATGCAGCACGGTGAACAGTGGGCGTGGATGGTTGTGGTTCTGGCGGCGATGCTGGGACAAATTGGCCTGCCGGGCGGTGGCTTTGGTTTTGGCTGGCACTATAACGGTGCAGGCACGCCGGGGCGTAAAGGCGTCATTCTGAGCGGTTTCTCCGGCTCAACGTCGATTCCGCCTGTCCACGACAACAGCGACTACAAAGGCTACAGCAGTACCATTCCGATTGCCCGTTTTGTCGATGCGATCCTCGAACCGGGGAAAGTAATCAACTGGAATGGTAAATCGGTAAAACTGCCGCCGCTGAAAATGTGTATTTTTGCCGGAACTAACCCGTTCCATCGCCATCAGCAGATCAATCGCATTATTGAAGGCTGGCGCAAGCTGGAAACGGTTATCGCCATAGATAACCAGTGGACCTCAACCTGCCGCTTTGCCGATATCGTGCTGCCTGCGACCACGCAGTTTGAGCGTAACGATCTCGACCAGTACGGCAACCACTCCAACCGTGGCATTATCGCCATGAAACAGGTCGTGCCGCCGCAGTTCGAGGCGCGTAACGACTTTGATATTTTCCGCGAGCTGTGCCGTCGCTTTAATCGCGAAGAAGCCTTTACCGAAGGGCTGGACGAAATGGGCTGGCTGAAACGCATCTGGCAGGAAGGTGTACAACAAGGCAAAGGACGCGGCGTTCATCTGCCAGCGTTTGATGACTTCTGGAATAACAAAGAGTACGTCGAGTTTGACCATCCGCAGATGTTTGTTCGCCACCAGGCATTCCGCGAAGATCCGGATCTCGAACCGCTGGGCACGCCGAGTGGCCTGATTGAGATCTACTCGAAAACCATTGCCGACATGAACTATGACGATTGTCAGGGACATCCGATGTGGTTTGAGAAAATCGAACGCTCCCACGGTGGGCCCGGCTCGCAGAAATATCCGTTGCATCTGCAATCTGTGCATCCGGATTTCCGACTTCACTCGCAGTTATGTGAGTCGGAAACGCTGCGTCAGCAATATATGGTAGCAGGTAAAGAGCCAGTGTTCATTAACCCGCAGGATGCCAGCGCGCGCGGCATTCGTAACGGTGATGTGGTACGCGTCTTTAACGCTCGCGGTCAGGTGTTGGCAGGGGCAGTAGTTTCTGACCGCTATGCACCCGGTGTGGCGCGAATTCATGAAGGGGCATGGTACGATCCAGATAAAGGCGGCGAGCCTGGTGCGCTGTGTAAATACGGTAACCTCAACGTGTTGACCATCGACATCGGTACTTCGCAGCTAGCGCAGGCGACCAGTGCGCACACTACGCTGGTGGAAATTGAGAAGTACAGCGGAACAGTGGAGCAGGTGACGGCGTTTGATGGTCCCGTAGAGATGGTGGCGCAGTGCGAATATGTTCCGGCGTCACAGGTGAAATCATGACTATCCTTACGCCACAACAGATTGCCTGTGTTTACGCTTGGCTGGCGCAGTTGTTCTCCCGTGAACTGGATGATGAACAACTGACGCAAATCGCCAGTGTGCAGATGGCTGAATGGTTTTCTTTGCTGAAACGCGAGCCGCCGCTGACTGCGGCGGTGAATGAGCTGGAGAAAAGTATTGCTGCATTGACAGTACGTGACGACGCCCGTCTGGAACTGGCCGCCGACTTTTGCGGCCTGTTTCTGATGACTGACAAGCAGGCGGCACTGCCGTATGCATCGGCCTACAAACAGGACGAGCAAGAGATTAAACGCTTGTTAGTTGAGGCAGGTATGGAAACCAGTGGCAATTTCAACGAACCGGCAGATCATCTGGCGATCTATCTGGAGTTGTTGAGTCATCTGTATTTTTCACTCGGAGAGGGAACCGTTACTGCGCGAAGAATCGACAGTTTGCGGCAAAAAACACTGACGGCGCTGCGGCAATGGTTACCAGAGTTTGCTGCGCGTTGCCATCAGTATGACAGTTTTGGTTTTTACGCGGCACTAAGCCAGTTATTGCTTGCGATAACCAATAGAGATAATGCCGATTGGTAGGCCTGATAAGACGCGTTAAGCGTCGCATCAGGCATTATGGCAGCGCCGCCGAATGCGGCGTGAATGTCTTCTCCGGCCTACGGAAAGGGTGATTTTTGTAGGCCTGATAAGACGCGTCAAGCGTCGCATCAGGCATTATGGCAGCGCTGCCGGATGCGGCGTGAACGCCTTATCCGGCCTACGGGAACGGTGATCTTTGTAGGCTTGATAAGACGCGTCAGCATCGCATCCGGCAGCCACACTCACGGGTGAGCCACAAACCGGGAAAGCCGCTGGCGTAACAGACGGTTTTCCTGTTTCAGATGTGCAATATCATCCATTAACGTCAGCGCCACCGCGATCCCCGGCCAGTCCAGCGCCAGTTCCTGACGCAGACGTACCGCGCGTTGCACCACAATGGCAGCATGGTCATCAAATACCCAGGTTGTTTCCTGGATCTCTCTCGGTTCAACCACCCCCAAACCGACAATTTCATTCAACTCCTCTTCAGAAATGCCGGTATGCAGGCAAAATTCGGTAATGGTAAAAGTCACCGTAACATGAGCCATTATGCTTTCCCCCAATCTTTACGTGGATCAAAAGACGACTGGGCGTCTGCCAGTTGTTGCCACAGCGCGGCAGTATTTTCATCCGGTTTCGGCGGCATGACGATTTTCAGTACCGCATACAAGTCACCAGTCTGTTTTTTGCTTACCAGACCTTTGCCTTTAATGCGCAATCGTTGCCCGGCCTGACTGCCTGGCGGAATGGTCAACAAAATGCTTTCTTTCAGGGTTGGTACAGTGACTTTGCTACCCAGAGCCGCTTCCCACGGGCTAACCGGCACCACAATTTCCAGATCCTGACCGACAATATCAAACAACGGATGCGGGGCTATATGAATCACCAGCCACAGGTCGCCATTTGGACCACCGTTTTCGCCTGGCGTCCCCTGGCCTTTCAGGCGGATACGTTGGCCATTGCCGACGCCCGCCGGGATCTTCACATTCAGCGTTTTCGGGATTTCCTGTTCGATCATGCCAAAGGCGTTATAAACCGGCAGGTTATAACTGATGGTACGTTTGTGCTCAGTAAGCGTTTCTTCCAGGAATACCGCAACTTCAATTTCAATATCGTGGCCACGTGTGGCGGGGCGTTGACGGCTCTGGCGGGCATGTTGACCGAAAATTGACGAGAAGATATCGTCAAAATCTTCGGCATTGAAACTCTGACCGTCGCCATGCTGGAACTGGCGGTTGAATTGCGGATCGTTGCGATGCTGCCACATCTGATCATATTCAGCGCGACGCTGTTCATCACTTAACACTTCCCAGGCTTCAGCGACCTCTTTGAAGCGGGCTTCGGCATCGGGCTCTTTGCTGACATCTGGATGGTATTTGCGGGCCAGTCGACGATAGGCGGTCTTGATTGTCTTGAGATCGTCCGTCGGTTTCACGCCCATGATGGCGTAATAATCCTTTAATTCCATAGCGTTATCTCGCGTAAATCAATACAGACAAAGGGAAACCCCTGACAAGGTATCAGGGTTAAGTGTAGGGGAAATCAGAAAAAATCGTAGGCCAGTGATAAAAACATAACTAAAAATGATATTTTCAGCCTGAATTTTGGCAGGTAAAAGAGGGGACGTTTAACCTTCATAGATGCCCCATGACGACGTTGTCAGGGGGCGGAAAATGGTGAATTATCCGGCTTTTACCGCAGTGACCATCACTTCAACCAGAATCTCCGGGCGGGCCATCTCAGCCTGTACGGTAGCGCGAACCGGGCTATGTCCTTCTGGCAGCCAGTTAACCCATACGTCGTTGAAATCGGCAAAATCGCGGCTGATATCTTTCAGCCATACCTGAGCGGACAAGAGATGAAATTTATCACTGCCCGCTTCAGCAAGTAATGCGTCGATTTTCTCCAGCACTTCGCGCGTTTGTTGCGCGATGTCAGGCGTATTGCTCTTCGGTGTCTGACCGGAGAGAAATACAAGATTGCCATATTCCACACTGGCGGCAAGACGAGGTTGTGGGTTATTACGTTTGATATTCAAGCTGATTGGCTCCATGTCAGTCCATCAAGGGAAATTGTAGGATCTTCGCCCGACAGCAGCGCGCCTAACACCACGGCACTACCCGCCGCCAGCGTAAAGCCCAGACTGCCCTGACCAAGATTCATCCACAGATTTTGATACTTCGCCCGTCCTAATAGTGGCGGACCCGCAGGGGTGGATGGACGCATACCTGTCCATAATTCGGCATCATCGATGCCTTGCAGTTGCGGAAAACTGTTAGCTACGATCTGTTTTAAGGCATTGATTCGTTCAGGGCGCAGTTCATTACCGTCATAGCCAATATCGACCATGGCGGCGATACGCAACCGCTCACCGAGTCGGGCATAGACAATTTTATGACCATAGTCGGTGACACTGATTTGCGGTGCGATCCCCATTTCTTGTGGGAAGGGGAGCGTCAGACTGTAACCTTTCAGACCGCAGAGCGGTACGTGAGTCCCGGTTTCGGCAAGTAAATGCTTACTGCCATTACCCGCGGCAACGACATAATCATCAGCAACCAGTGTTCCTGTGCTGGTGGTGATGGAATCAATGCGCTCGCCTTTTTTATTCAACTGCAAAACTTCACAATCGGTTTGTAGCGAAAAATTTGCGCTGGCATTAAGTTTGGCAAGTAATGCCTGGCAGAACTTATAGCAGTCCGCCGTTTCATCGCCGGGGGAGTAAATACCGCCACACAATGAATGACCAATATGTTTTAGTGCTGGTTCAAGATGAACGCACTCTTCGCGTGACAAAGCCTGTTGAAATTGCGGATTAATGCCTTTTGCCGCTTTGGCTAAATCTTGCGGGCGGCGATGAATAATCAGTTTGCCAGAACGGCGCCAGTGAAAATCATCAAGATTATCTTCCAGCAGCCACTCTTCCATGACCTGACGGCTTAACAGTGATAAGCGTAAAATATGGTCGCCATTGAGTTTATTTGTCCGGCTATTGCAGGCCAGTAAAAATTCCAGCAACCAGCGCCACTGGCTAAATGACATGCGCAAACGCATATTGAGGGGGGAGTCGCTTTTCCCCATCCATTTAATTCCCTGCATCGGTACGCCTTTATCCGCCAGAGGAGCAACGTAGCGATAACTGAGTTGCCCACCATTAGCGAAACTGGTGGCGACGCCTGCCTGGCTGTTGCGTTCTAACAATTGCACCTGATGGCCCTGTTTTACCAGCACCCATGCTGTTGCCAGACCAATTACCCCGCCGCCAATAATTACAATGCGTTTTTTCATCACCTGAGATATCCACCGCTAATAAATGCGTTGGGGTTATGTCAAAGCATTTAGACCTGAGGAGCAATTGACTTTTTATTTTCAGGGTATAACTCAAGGTTAATGGCTCGCAGCTGGAGACGTAATTGCTGACAAAGGAAATCGACAAATTTTTGTGTAATGGGGCTAAGTGAAACGTCGGCGCGGCGTAGCAAGCAAAGGTCAATTTTCATTGGCGGGGCGATGGGGTGAATCGTCTCTGCCGGGAGGTTATGACGGGCAGAGAAAATATCGGTAATACTGCATCCCATTCCGCGTTTTACAAATTCCGTGGCCATGTAATAGGTCTGGACATTCAGGCGCGTCGTCAAAAAATCACGTCGTTTAGCTATTGCATCGGAAAGGGAATGAGGGCCGGGAGAAATCCAGCGTTGTTGGTCAATCTTGTCTATTTCTACTGCCCCCTGGCGATAGTCCCGGTCGATATAAACCAGCGGAACTTCGGCGATCAGCGTCGTCATAATTTCCCCTTGTTGAATCGGTTGTAGCGTCAGGGCCAGATCAATCTCACGCAGATCAAGTTTTTTAACCAGCGTTTCAGTGTGCTCTGTCGTCAGTGTCATGACCAGATTCGCATTCTGCTGGTAAAACGCCGTGACTATTTCCGGCACCAGACTTAATCCCAGGCTTGGCAGGCATCCCAGGGCTATTCTGGCTCGCGGATCTCGCGTCAGGTTATCGGCCAGCAGTCGCAGGTTGTCGAGTTCGTGATAAATCGACTGCGCTTTTTCAAAAAGTGTGATCGCTTCGCTGGTTGGAAGAAGCTTGCCACGAACTCGCTGAAAGAGCTGAAAACCGAGTTTTTGCTCAGCGTTTTTTAACGCTTTACTGGCGGCCGGCTGGGAAATATTCAGCGATTCCGCTGCCCGTGAAAGTGTCCCGCATGTCATCACAGCATAGAAGATTTCCAGGTGGCGCAGTTTCATTAAGAGTTAACCCAGAGTTATAGACGATAGATAAAAAGTCATTTCATGGTAACACTAAGTTAACATAAATTTAATGAGTAACGCCTGTTGTGGTAACAATGCGTTATTTGCCCACCTAAAGGGGTTAATTACGAACTCAGAATAATACCTGTAGTACCCGGACAAACCCTCAGTGCATTTTGCTAACAATAATAACGAGGGGGGATATTTTCTGAGCTGTCCAAATATATCGGCTGATATTGAAAGTCGATTCGATGGGGTTAAGGAGTTATATGAGTGACTCAATGCTCGCTGGTGGTTCACTAACCAGACAAAATATCACCAAAAAGAATGTCATTATTGGCTTGTTATTGATTGCATTTTTACTGATAGCGTTCTGGTGCCAGGGGCGTCCAGGTAATGAACTCGGACTGCTTGGTTTTACACCACTGGTGGCGTTAGCGGTGCTCTCGTTGATAGGCGTCGATATTGTTCTGGCGGTTATTTCATCGATTATTATTGCGATGATAATGACTTCCACCGGCTTACCTGAAATGGGCGCCATGCTGGCAAAATCGACGGGATCGTTTATCGCCACTGTTGGTTTGATCATTATGCTTGGCGCAGGCGTAGGTGAAGTGGCAACACGTACCGGAGCCGCCGTTGAACTGGTCAAATTTGTGGTGCATCGTATCGGGCTTTCCAGCCAGACACGGGTCAAATTTGGTATCGTTGTCTCATCCATTCTCATCTGTGGCGCGCTGGGCACAATGGCAGGCGGCAACGCCATTATTGTTGCGGTGATTATTCCCGTGGCGGCGGCAGTACGGCTGACACCGCCTACAGTGGCTGCACTGATGATGACGGCGGGGTCAGTGGGATTGTTTACCGGGCCATTTACTCCCAGTACCGTGACGATTTTACAACTCGGCGGCCTGACTTATCCGCAATACCTGATGTACGTCGGGCTGCCAATGAGCGCCGTGACGTTATTTGCTGGCTGGATAATGGCCGGGCGAATTCAGAAGATGACGGAAGGAAAATTACACTACGAAGTGGATCTTTCAGAGAAAACTCAGGAAGACGAGGAGCCTGCCCGCGATCGTCGTCGCAAACTCAGCGCCCTGGCATTTGCTGCAACCATTATTGTGATGGCGGTTATTGGCGTAGTGATAAAAGCAGGTTTTAGTTTTGCCATTATCGTTATGCTGTTGGTGGCGTTGATCACCGGGCTGGTGGGCGGATTAAGCCCAACCGGGATCCTGCAAGCGCTGTATAAAGGCTGTGGCAGACTGGTGTGGATGTTTCTGCTCTACTGGCTGTATAACCCGATTCTGGAACTTATGGATAGCCTGCAGGCGTATCAGGGATTGCTCGAATACACACAACCACTGTTAACCGGGATATCTCCGGCATGGCTTTGCTTCTGTATTTTTGCCTTTAACATTATCGGTCATGTACCCGGTGCTGCTGTTGCTCAGATGACCTTCACGCATAAAATATTTGGTCCGATGTTGATGGCTGCGGGAGTGCCGCCACAGGGTACAACGGCAGTATTATTAGCCTCATCACAAGTGGACTGGTTTGGACCTTTCCCGTCATCGGATATGTTCGGTCAAATGGGGCTGGCACAATCAACTCACCTGAAATATATGCTTTATAACGGTTGGGCCATTGTCATTGCCAATATCATTCTTTTTGCCGTGCTGTTTCAGATATTAGTTTAACGATACAAACCAGGCGATAGCGCGACTATTGTCCGTTATCGCCTGACGGTTTCCCGCCTCGTCATCTGCTAAATTGCGAACCTGTTCCCGGAAAAATGCCATATTTCTGTCACACTCTTAATTGATTGATAACTAAAGAGGTGATGGGAATGAAAAAAACGCTAATCGCTGCGGCCGTGGCTGGAATGGTTTTACTCTCTTCGAATGCTCAGGCACAGACCGTGCCGGAAGGCTATCAGCTACAGCAAGTGCTACTCATGAGCCGTCATAACTTACGTGCGCCTCTGGCAAATAATGGCAGTGTGCTTGAGCAGTCGACGCCGAATAAATGGCCGGAGTGGGATGTTCCTGGTGGACAACTCACGACCAAAGGCGGCGTGCTGGAAGTGTATATGGGCCATTACATGCGTGAGTGGCTGGCAGAGCAGGGAATAGTGAAAACGGGTGACTGCCCGCCGCCGGACACCGTTTATGCCTATGCCAATAGTTTGCAACGCACTGTCGCCACTGCGCAGTTCTTTATTACCGGCGCATTCCCAGGGTGTGATATTCCTGTTCATCACCAGGAAAAAATGGGCACTATGGACCCAACCTTTAATCCGGTGATCACCGATGATTCCGCCGCATTCAGTGAGCAGGCGGTGGCGGCAATGGAAAAAGAGCTCGGTAAACTTCAGCTTACCGACAGCTACCAGTTACTGGAAAAAATCGTTAACTATAAAGATTCCCCAGCCTGCAAAGAGAAACAGCAGTGCTCGCTGGTGGACGGTAAAAATACCTTTAGCGCGAAGTATCAACAAGAACCAGGCGTTTCCGGGCCGCTAAAAGTGGGCAACTCGCTGGTAGATGCGTTCACCCTGCAATACTACGAAGGTTTCCCGATGGATCAGGTGGCCTGGGGGGAGATCAAATCAGATCAACAATGGAAAGTGTTGTCGAAACTGAAAAACGGCTACCAGGATAGCCTGTTTACTTCACCGGAAGTGGCGCGCAATGTCGCGAAACCGCTGGTCAGTTATATCGACAAAGCCCTGGTTACCGATCGTGCCAGTGCGCCGAAAATCACAGTGCTGGTTGGGCACGACTCAAACATTGCCTCTCTGTTAACGGCGCTGGATTTCAAACCGTATCAGTTGCATGACCAGAACGAACGCACGCCGATTGGCGGCAAAATCGTTTTCCAGCGTTGGCATGACAGCAAAGCTAATCGCGATTTGATGAAAATTGAATATGTGTACCAGGGTTCGGAACAGTTGCGTAATGCCGATGCGTTAACGTTGCAGGCCCCTGCGCAGCGTGTGACGCTGGAATTAACCGGCTGCCCGATAGATGCCAACGGTTTTTGCCCGATGGATAAGTTTGATAACGTGTTGAATGAAGCGGTGAAATAACAGAAAGCTCCCCCGCGAGAAGCGGGGGAATATGAGATTGATGACAAACGTGAGATTGCCTGATGCGCTACGCTTATCAGGCCTACCCGAGAATTGCACTATATCGAATTTGCACGATCATGTAGGCCGGATAAGGCGTTCACGCCGCATCCGGCATGAACAAAGCGCACGTTGTCAACAATTTGAAAGCTCCCCCGCGAGAAGCGGGGGAGTTTCAGGATTAAACGTTTTTACGTTCGATGGTCTGTTCGCCCCAAAAAAGCGAATCTTTATCGGTTTTAGCAAAGGCTTTGACTAACACTTCATCGCTACCTTCTTCCCAAATCTTTTCCGCCATTTTTTCGTCGTACCCGGCGACTTCGAAAATGGCCTCGGCTATTTCCGGCGACGTATTGCGCAGAGATGCCCATTCACCCACGTGATGAGCTTTCGCTTCTTGAGTTGGCATGCGTATCCTCCTGTTGAAGATTAGCCGTTGAGTTTAACTGCCAGACCAGCGACATATTCCCCCTGATAACGTGCGATAGACAACTCTTCCTGGCTGGGTTGGCGTGAACCGTCACCGCCTGCAATGGTGGTTGCGCCGTACGGCGTTCCGCCGCGAACCTGCGAGACGTCAAAAAGTTCCTGCGCTGCGTAGCCAATAGGGACAATCACCATGCCGTGGTGCGCAAGTGTCGTCCAGGTGGATGTGATGGTTTGTTCCTGACCGCCGCCAGTGCCGGTAGAGCTAAAGACGCTCGCCAGTTTTCCGTACAATGCGCCAGAAGCCCACAGGCCGCCCGTCTGGTCGAGGAAGGTACGCATTTGCCCGGACATATTGCCGAAGCGAGTTGGCGTACCAAAAATAATGGCGTCGTAATCGGCCAGTTCTTGCGGAGTTGCAACGGGTGCAGTTTGCGTTTTACCGCCTGCTTTTTCGAATAATTGCGGCTGCATGGTTTCCGGTACACGCTTAACAACAACTTCTGCGCCATCGACTTTGCTTGCGCCTTCAGCGACTGCGCGCGCCATCGTTTCGATATGTCCGTACATGGAATAATAAAGCACCAGAACTTTAGCCATTTCTAACCACTCCTCGTGTTATCTCTATTCCGTAGCGATTCGCTACCACTCTTTTAAAGATAAGACGTCCTTTTCAGAGTGCAAATTTCACAACCACTTATTTGATTTATAACAACTTTCACAAGCGCGTAAATTTGTCGCAAAATGATACATTTTTATCCCATAGCGTTTTTTTAATCATAAGAGAGGCTTATGGATAATTATTGGAAATGATATCTATTCTCGCTCAGAACCTGTTGCAGGATATTACCAAACGCGGGTCCACCCGCGTCAGTTCACTAAGCTTAGTCCCACGTAGCGAAAATATGGCACCGCCATACGCCGCGTTAATCCTATGCAATGCAATATGATGTCTACATCAAGACGGAGGTCAGTAATGGCAAACCATCGAGGCGGTTCAGGTAATTTTGCAGAAGACCGCGAAAGAGCATCAGAAGCAGGTAAAAAAGGTGGACAGCACAGCGGGGGTAATTTCAAGAATGACCCGCAGCGCGCATCTGAAGCAGGTAAAAAAGGTGGCAAGAGCAGTCACGGCAAAAGCGACAACTAGCCGGGCTAATCAATGACGAATGCATTTTTTTCTTAAGCTCGTCAAAAAGTCATCACCGCCGGGTAATCCCGGCGGTTTTCTGTTCATGGCTCCTGATGAACAACTTCTGGCGGAGGAACGTCAACCAACTTTCTGCTTAACAACGCATTGAGTAAAATCGCGCCAAAAGTTGCCGTGCCGATCCCTCCCAACGTGAAGCCGCCCAGCGTGAGAGCAAAATCACCCGCGCCCAGCACTAACGTTACCGCGACCATTATCAAATTGCCGTTCTGGCTTAAATCCACACGGTTTTGTACCCAGATCCGCGCGCCTGCGACGGCAATTAGCCCGAACACAACAATTGATGCACCACCAATCACCGCTGCAGGAATGGTATGAATCAGCGCGCCAAATTTCGGCGAAAAGCCCAACAGCATGGCGATGACGGCAGCAGCAACAAACACCAGCGTTGAGTAGACTTTCGTCACGGCCATCACACCGATATTTTCAGCATAGGTGGTCACGCCGCTACCGCCGACAGAGCCGGAAAGCATCGTTGCCAGCCCATCACCGACGAATGCCCGCCCCATATACGGGTCCATATTGCGTCCGGTCATCCCGGCGACTGCCTTGAGATGACCTAAGTTTTCCGCCACCAGAATCACCGCCACGGGCGCAATCAGCATCATTGCCTGACCATTAAAAGCAGGAGTGGAAAAATGTGGCAGACCGAACCAGGCAGCATGGCTGACGAGAGTAAAATCGACGGCTTTTCCCAGCCCTAAAACGTTGGTCATCACGCCATACAGCAGACAAGCGACAATTAATCCTACGAGAATCAGCAACCGCTGGACCATGCCTCGGGTAAATACGGCCACCAGCCCAATACACAGCACCGTCATTACCGCCATCCAGCTATCAAAGCCCGAAGCCGATACACTTTTTACCGCGATAGGCGCTAAGTTCAGGCCAATCGCCATCACCACCGCGCCCGTCACTACGGGCGGCATCAGGCGTTCAATCCAGCGCGTACCGATCTTCATCACCACCAGGCCAATGACGGTATAAACCAGCCCACAGGCGATAATCCCGCCCAGCGCAATGCTGATATTCGGGTTAATGCCCTGGCCGTTAAAGCCCGTTGCAGCAATCACCACACCAACAAAAGCCGCGCTGGAACCGAGATAACTGGGAACGCGTCCTCCGGTAATAAAGAAAAACAGTAACGTGCCGATCCCCGACATTAAAATGGAAAGATTGGGATCCAGCCCCATCAGGATAGGCATTAACACCGTCGCGCCAAACATCGCCACCGCGTGTTGAACGCCCATTACTGCCGTCTGAGCAAACGGCAATCGTTCATCCGGCGCGACCACGCCGCTCTCTGTAGAGGTCGATTTTAACTGCCAGTGAGGAAAACCGAACATTGCCATCAGCTGTCTCCTTAAGGAGGTTAACAAGCAGGGCGCATCAGCGCGTGATAACTGCGATCGAACCACACCAGCCCGTAGGGGGTGGCGTGACGATGAATCGCCTCGATGGCGCAAAACAGAATGTCGTGGGTGCCGATGCTCACCACCTGGCTGATACGGCAGTCAAACGAAACCAGCGCCTCTTCCAGTTGCGGGCATCCGGTCACACCCGTCTGCCAGCGGGCGGCGGCAAAGCGGTGTTCCATGGGCGTTTTGCCGCCAAAAAGGTTTGAAAGCGGCTCCTGCCCGGCGCTAAGTGTATTTACACACAGCGTTCGATTTTCATTGAATACCGGCCAGACGGACGCCCCACGATTCAGGCACACCAGTAATGTGGGCGGCGTGTCGGTCACGCTGCAGACGGCGCTGGCGGTGAACCCGGCGCGCCCGGCTGGACCGTCCGTGGTGATGATATTGACCGCCGCGCCCATACAGGACATCGCATCGCGAAAAGTTTGTTGATCGACAATGTTCATAGTTTGCTCCTTACAACAGCCCGCAGGCTTCTTCAAAGGACAGACGTGGCAGGCGCGCAAAAAGTTTGCTGCTATCGCCATAGCCGATATTAATCAGCAGATTGCTTTTCAGCGTGCTGCCCGCAAAAAAGGCGTCGTCCACGTGTTGACGGTCGAAACCCGACATCGGGCCGGTATCCAGCCCCAGCGCACGGCAGGCAACGATCAGATAGGCCGCCTGCATGGAGCTGTTGCGAA
This sequence comes from Escherichia sp. E10V10, assembly GCF_004211985.1. Classification (NCBI taxonomy): domain Bacteria; kingdom Pseudomonadati; phylum Pseudomonadota; class Gammaproteobacteria; order Enterobacterales; family Enterobacteriaceae; genus Escherichia; species Escherichia sp. E10V10. Next base: position 312,978 of record NZ_RHJO01000004.1, read on the forward strand.
ACGCTGTTTCTTCGGCAAGTTGCGGGCTGGAAGTAAACCAACTGCGGGCATCGCCGTGAGGAAACAGTTGCGGTAACCGTTCATAAAATTCACTGTCCCAGGCGACGATAGCGGTGACGGGCGCGGTCAGGGTTTTTTGCAGATTGCCGCTGGAAAGCGCCGGGCGCAGACGTTCTTTTCCTTCTGCCGTGCGGATAAACACGATCCGTGCCGGAGAACAGTTAGCTGATGTTGGCCCCCATTTCATCAGGGCATAAATCTCCCGTAACGTCTCATCGCTGACGGGTGTCTCCCGCCAGCCGTTGTGAGTGCGGGCATCGGTGAACAAGGTGCTAAGCGCACCTGGGCTAACGGCTTCGTTCATAGCAATTCCTTACAGGGCGGCTTCACGGTGATGTAACAGGCTGGCAAGCCCGTTGAGTAACAGAGCATTAAACGTTTCGGGATCGGTCACGTTGCAGGCGTGTCCGCCATAGCGCATCACCATTTTCTGGCTATCGGGCAGGGCGGCATGAAGTTCACTGGAACATGCTGATGGCACCAGCAGATCATCACTGGCGCAGATGATTTGCACCGGGCAGCGGATACGATTCGCATGGTGACTAAAGTCAGCGCGTTTGAGGGCGTTAAGTCGACGCAGTAAATTATTTTTGCCCTGAAAATGCGCCAGTGCCAGCGCGTCTTCTGCCTCCAGGCGAGGTGCGCGGGCCGCCATCCAGTCGGCGGGATAGAGGAACAACGGCTGCGCTTCCACCCATGCCTGTGCGCCGCCGCTATACAGTAATCGTTCGCGAACCTGAAAACAGCGGCGCGTATGGGCGTTTATTCGTAGCCAGCCGTTAACGCTGACCAGCACAGTTACCGACGTGGGATAATCCAGCGCCAGCTGCATTCCCACCAGCGCACCGAGCGCATGGCCGACCACCGCGTAACGCTCAATCCCTGCGGCTACCAGTGCCTGATGCAATTCTGCTGCCATCTGGGCGATACTGTAATCCTCCGTCAGCGTGTCGGGATTATTACCGGTACCGCGCTGGTCGTAACAGACTACCTGATACTCCTGCTCCAGCACCGCCAGTTGCGGTAACCAGTAACTGCCGCTACCGCCAAGACCCGAAATCAACACCACTACGGGCGCATCAGCATAAGGGGGAGGTGAGAGTGAAAGTTTCATCGCGGCCTCACTTGGCGATATGCGCAATCGTGGCGATTTCCACCAGCGCGTCAGGTTTTACCAGTCCGCACTGAATGCAGAATCGCGCCGGTTTGTCACCCGGAAAAAACTCGGCGTAGATTTCGTTAATCGCGGCGTAATTTTTCCAGTCGGTAATAAAGATGCTGTTGAAGGTCACATCCGCCATCGTGCCACCCGCAGTTTCGATAACCTTGCGGATGGTTTCCAGAACGTGGCGGGTTTGCGCCTTTGGGTCATCGGCAAACAGCACGTTATTATGTTGATCAAAAGCCAGCGTACCGGAGACATACACCACGCCATCAGCCAGCGTGCCGGGAACGAAGGGGGCCAGCGGTGCGCTGCTGCCAGCGGGAATAATTACGGATTTCGGCATAAGTAAGTTCCTCAGGCAATACGAGCAAGAGACGTGGGAGAAAGCGCGTCGCAGAACGTTTCGACGTCGCTGACCCAGCCAAAAAAGGTTTCGATATTGAACAACGCAGCTTTCTGCGCAAATTCCGGCCCCGCCTGGTGAGTCGCGTCTTCCAGCACCACGCCGAAATATTCCAGAAAGAAGCCGTCGCGTAGCGTCGATTCGACGCAGACGTTGGTAGCGATGCCGGTGAAAACCAGATGACGTATTCCACGGCTGCGCAAAATGCTGTCCAGCGGCGTATTGAAGAAACCGCTGTAGCGCGGCTTCGGCAGCACAATATCGCCAGGCTGCGGCACCAGTTCATCCACCAGTTGATAATCCCAGGAGCCTTTCGCCAGCAACTTCCCCTGCAGCTGCGGCTGCTTACGCATGGTTTTCAGGGCGTTCGATTTATGAAAATTCGGTGAGCCGGGTCCGCCAGCCTCGACATACTGTTCATCCCAGCCATTTTGAAACCAGATGATCAACATCCCTGCCGCTCGCGCTGCGGTCACGGCGGTTTGAATGTTGGCAATGACCGGGCGAGTGGTTGAGACATCAAACCCGGCGAGATCTAAGTAGCCGCCTGGCGTGGCATAAGCGTTTTGCATATCCACCACGATCAGCGCACTTTGCTGCGGATCGAAGGTAATTGCTTCCGGTCGTGCGGCTAAGGTTGTCATCATGCCACCTCCTGAGTCAGCGCAGGGAGATGGGCGCGGCACTGCATCAGTGGTTGAATGCGCTCGCCGAAGGTTTCGATTCCCGACAGAAAATCATCGAAGGTCAACAGCACGCCTTCGGCACCAGGCACGCTTGCGACTTCATCTAACATGCGCGCGACACTGGCGTAAGAACCGACTAACGTCCCCATATTGATGTTTACCGCCGAAGTGGGATCGGCCATCTGACGGACGTTGGTGTCAGTACCGGAGCGGGTATCTTTCTGACTTTGTTCGGTTAGCCAGCTTAACGCCTCTTCATCTGCGCCCGCTTTGTAGTGTTCCCATTTGGCGCGAGCGGCATCGTCGGTTTCATCGGCAATCACCATAAACAACACATAAGAGCCAACGTCGCGCCCGGTTTGCTCTGCGGCCTGTTTCATCCGCGCAGCGGTCGGGGCGAAAGCCGTGGGGGTATTTACGCCTTTGCCGAAACAGAAGTTGAAATCGGCATACTGAGCGGAGAACGCCATGCCAGCGTCGCTTTGCCCGGCGCAGATCACTTTCATGGGGACACTCGGTTGCGGACTGACGCGACAATCATTCATGGTGAAAAAATCGCCTTTAAAATCGCTTTTCCCCGTGCCCCACAGGTCGCGCAGCACCTGAACATATTCGTTGAGATAGTCGTAACGACGGGAGAAATAGTCATCGCCAGGCCAGATACCCATCTGCTCATACTCGGGCTTTTGCCAGCCAGTCACGAGGTTGACGCCAAAACGCCCGCCAGAGATGGAGTCAATGGTTGCTGCCATACGGGCGACGATTGCCGGAGGCAACGTTAAGGTGGCGGCAGTGGCGTAAATCTGAATGCGCGAGGTCACGGCCGCCAGCCCCGCCATCAAAGTGAACGACTCAAGGTTGTGATCCCAGAACTCAGTTTTGCCGCCAAAACCACGCAGTTTGATCATCGACAGGGCGAAATCGAAATGGTAGTGCTCCGCTTTTTGCACAATGGCTTTATTCAGTTCAAAGGTCGGCATGTACTGCGGCGCGTGGGTCGAAATGAGCCAGCCGTTGTTGCCAATAGGTACAAATACGCCAATTTTCATCATCAACCTCTCTTCGTCTCGTAAAGTGAAAGTCAGACGGGGCGCTGCATCCTGCATATCCTTTTCAGCCGCCTAATGGCTTGTTTGCAAAGCGGGTGCCAGTTTTTAAAAAGTGAATGTTATTAATGTGTTAACATTGCGTTATCTAAAATATCTGGTAAAAAGTGGACTAAACGGTCAAAACAGTTGCACATAAAACATGCATCCGTGCGCGATGAGAGTGCAGAAGGTCGAGGCCAGACGGGGGTTTTGCTATCCTGTTGCCAATCTACAAGAGGGGAGAGCGCATGACGCAAGGCGCAGTGAAAACAACGGGTAAACGTTCGCGCGCAGTGAGTGCGAAGAAAAAAGCGATTCTTAGCGCGGCACTGGACACTTTTTCGCAATTCGGTTTTCACGGCACACGGCTGGAGCAAATTGCAGAGATGGCGGGTGTTTCAAAAACCAATCTGCTGTATTACTTTCCGTCAAAAGAGGCGCTGTATATTGCCGTGCTGCGGCAGATTCTCGATATCTGGTTGGCACCGTTAAAAGCGTTTCGTGAAGATTTCGCCCCGCTGGCGGCGATCAAAGAGTACATCCGTCTGAAGCTGGAAGTCTCCCGCGATTATCCGCAGGCTTCGCGCCTGTTCTGTATGGAGATGCTGGCAGGTGCGCCGCTGTTAATGGATGAACTGACGGGCGATTTGAAGGCATTAATTGATGAGAAATCGGCGCTGATTGCCGGTTGGGTCAAAAGCGGCAAACTCGCGCCGATTGACCCGCAGCATTTGATTTTTATGATTTGGGCCTCCACTCAACATTACGCCGATTTCGCCCCTCAGGTGGAGGCGGTGACAGGTGCGACGTTGCGCGATGAGGTATTTTTCAATCAAACGGTTGAAAACGTGCAGCGGATTATTATTGAGGGGATTCGACCACGCTAATGATGCCGGAGGAAGGTGCAACATCCTCCGGCTACCTGTTTAACCGATCGTCATTAAACTGGCGTTACCGCCAGCGGCAGCGGTATTCACACTCAGCGAACGTTCGATATACAGCCGCTCCAGCAGGATATTGCTTTCGCCACGGGCAAAACCCTGCACCGAAACAATTGCGCCATCCCGCGCGGCAACCGCTTCACACAATGCGCGAAGCTGATCCGAATCACCGTGGAAGATCACCGCATCAAACGGTTGAGCGGCTATATTTTCCGCTTTCGCCAGTTGAATACGTTCGCTGACTGCCGATGGCAATGCCTTCACTAACTGACGATGCAGCGCGTCATCCGGCCACAGCACCTGGCTGCCCACCGCCAGCACGGCGGCGAGCTGAGTCAGTGCATCCTGTTCATCATCGGCAATACACAACACGCGCTCACGCGGCAGTAGCGTCCAGGTGTTACGTTCACCCGTCGGCCCTGGCAGCAATCGTTGTGTTCCTGCCTGCGCCAGCTCGCCATATTGCGTACATAACGCCTGCAATTCTGGACGATTTGCCGCCCATTCCCGCAGTGCATTTAGCGGCTGAGTCAATGCGGCTTTCAACTGCGCATCGACCGGATACTCTGCATCCTGACGCGCGAGCGTCACCGCCAGCGCACTTTCCGGGCGATTCGCCAGCAGACGGTAGAGATAGAGCGGACCGCCTGCTTTCGGCCCGGTACCGGACAACCCTTCGCCGCCGAACGGCTGCACACCAACCACTGCACCCACCATATTACGGTTAACATACAGGTTACCAACATGGGCCGAGCCAGTGACCTGGGCAATGGTTTCATCAATACGCGTATGAACGCCAAGCGTCAGGCCATAGCCGGAAGCGTTAATCTGCTCGATCAGTTCCGGCAGCTGGTTACGGTTGTAACGCACCACATGCAGCACCGGACCAAAGACCTCTTTTTGCAATTCAGCAAAGTCATCCAGTTCGATAAGCGTCGGGGCGACAAAGGTGCCGCTTTGCCATTCGCGGGCATCTTCGCTGTTTTCCCGCACCGCCTGGAACACCGGACGGCCTTTGCTACGCATGGTCTGAATATGACGCTCGATATTGGCTTTCGCTTCGCTATCAATCACCGGACCGATATCAGTGGTCAGGCGACCCGGATTACCCATCCGGCATTCGGCCATTGCGCCGCGCAGCATTTTCAACGTGTGGTCGGCAATCTCATCTTGCAGGCACAGCACGCGCAGTGCCGAACAACGCTGACCCGCACTGTCGAACGCCGAGGCCAGCACATCTATTACTACTTGTTCGGTCAGTGCTGAAGAATCGACAATCATCGCGTTCATGCCGCCGGTTTCAGCGATGAGCGGAATAGGGCGACCCTGAGCGTCCAGGCGACTGGCGATATTGCGTTGCAGTAACGTAGCGACTTCGGTTGAACCGGTAAACATCACCCCGCGCACGCGATCATCACCCGTCAGTTGCGCGCCCACGGTTTCACCCCGACCTGGCAGCAATTGCACCACGCCTGGCGGTACACCCGCTTCCAGCAAAATGGCGATCCCTTGCGCGGCAATCAGCGGCGTTTGTTCTGCCGGTTTTGCCAGTACGCTGTTACCTGCCGCCAGTGCAGCAGCAATCTGCCCGGTGAAAATAGCCAGCGGGAAGTTCCACGGACTGATACACACCACAGGCCCTAATGGACGGTGGGTTTCGTTAGCGAAATCATCCCGCACCTGTCCGGCGTAGTAGTGGAGAAAATCGACCGCTTCGCGCACTTCGGCAATGGCGTTACTGAAGGTTTTTCCGGCTTCACGCACCAGAATACCAATCAGTTGCTGCATCTGGCTTTCCATTAGCACGGCAGCGCGATGCAAAATCGCCGCGCGTTCAGCCGGAGGAGTGGCAAACCAGATTGGCGCGTTATTAACCGCACTTTCCAGCGCCTGTTCTACTTCACTCGGCGTGGCTTCACGCATATAGCCCACAATATCTTTCGGTTCCGAAGGGTTAATAACGGGCGACATCTCACCAGCCGTGACCGGTTGTTCCAGCATTGGCAAGGCCTGCCATTTTTGCAGTGCACTATTGAGCAGGGCAGAAGAGAGCGAGGCCAGACGGTGTTCATTGGCGAGATCCAGCCCTGCCGAGTTGTCGCGCACGTGACCGTAAAGATCGCGCGGCAGGGGAATTTTCGGATGCGGTAATCCAGTTTGCCCTTCCTGTTGCGCCAGTTTTTCTACAGCAGTGACCGGATCGGCGACCAGTTCATCCAGTGGCAAAGAGGTGTCGGCAATACGGTTAACAAACGAGGTGTTAGCACCGTTTTCCAGCAGGCGGCGCACCAGATACGCCAGCAGCGTTTCATGTGTGCCAACCGGGGCATAAATACGACACGGACGGTTAAGTTTGCCGTCGGCAACTTTCCCGGTGACCTGCTCATACAGTGGCTCGCCCATACCATGCAGGCACTGGAACTCGTACTGACCCGGGTAGTAGTTCTGACCAGCCAGTTGATAAATCGCCGCCAGCGTATGGGCGTTGTGCGTCGCGAACTGCGGGTAGATTAGATTTGGCACCGCCAGCAGCTTTTTCGCACAGGCGAGATATGAAACGTCGGTATACACCTTGCGGGTATAAACCGGGTAACCTTCAAGGCCGTCCATCTGCGCACGCTTGATTTCACTATCCCAGTACGCGCCTTTCACCAGGCGAATCATCAGACGGCGACGGCTGCGGGTGGCGAGATCAACCAGGTAATCAATCACCAGTGGGCAGCGTTTTTGATAAGCCTGAATAACAAAACCGATGCCGTTCCAGCCAGCCAGTTCAGGCTCGAAACAGAGTTTTTCCAGCAGATCGAGGGAGATCTCCAGACGATCGGCCTCTTCGGCGTCAATGTTGATACCAATATCGTACTGACGCGCCAGCAGGGTGAGTGATTTCAGACGTGGGTACAGCTCTTCCATTACCCGGTCATACTGGGCGCGGCTGTAGCGCGGATGCAGCGCCGACAGCTTGATTGAAATGCCCGGACCTTCATAGATGCCACGACCATTGGATGCTTTACCAATGGCGTGAATCGCCTGCTGATAGGAAACCATATACGCCTGTGCGTCTGCGGCAGTCAGCGCGGCTTCGCCCAGCATATCGTAGGAGTAACGGAAACCTTTTTCTTCCAGCTTGCGGGCATTGGCTAACGCTTCCGCGATGGTCTCACCCGTGACGAACTGCTCGCCCATCAGGCGCATCGCCATATCCACACCTTTGCGGATCAGCGGTTCACCGCTTTTACCGATAATGCGATTCAGCGAGCGGGAGAGGCTGGCTTCGTTATGGGTAGAAACCAGTTTGCCGGTAAACAGCAGCCCCCAGGTGGCGGCATTAACAAACAAAGACGGGCTACGACCAATGTGTGACTGCCAGTTACCGTTGCTGATTTTGTCGCGAATTAACGCATCCCGGGTGGCTTTGTCGGGAATACGCAACAACGCTTCTGCCAGACACATCAGCGCCACGCCTTCCTGCGATGACAGCGAAAACTCCTGCAATAATCCCTGAACCATACCTGCGCGACCACTGGCGTTTTTTTGATTACGCAGTTTATCGGCCAGTTGATACGCCAGTTTGTGCGCCTGTTCGGCAATCGGCTGCGGCAGGCGAGCTTGTTCCAGCAGCATAGAAACCGCTTCAGTTTCCGGGCGGCGATACGCGGCGGTGATAGCGGCGCGGGAAACCGACTGGGGCAAAATTTGCTCGGCAAAGTCGAGGAATGGCTGGTGTGGTTCCTCTGCCGGAGTCGGTGCTTCATCGCTCTCATTGGCCGCGCCAGAAAGCAGCGCAGGTAGCTCCGGCAAGGTATCGCTATTTTCCAGTTGTTCAAGATAAGAAAAAATCGCCTGCTTAATTAACCAGTGCGGTGTGCGATCGATACGTGTCGCGGCTGACTTAATACGCTCACGCGTCGCGTCGTCCAGCTTAACCCCCATGGTGGTGGTTCCCATGCCATTACTCCTGTTGTTCTGAAAAGTGCAACTTAACGTTATCGTGAAATATCTATTATGTTGCAACTTTGTGCAACTGCGTTAAATGTGACTTACGTAGCAAGCTTAAAAATGAATGAAATGTTAATAAAAGAAATCGATATGACAGGGATTAAAAAAGTAACGCAGACTTTTTCTCTGCGGCAGTTAACATTTTTGAAAGGTGCAACCGTAAAAAATGTGAGGAAGTGCAACCTGATGAAAAATAGTATCGCTGGGCAATAAAATTTGATGTAAATGATGTGTTAAATCGATTGTGAATAACCAGCACTTCCGGCAGGATACGGTCGCCCTGGTAAAACATAAACTCTGTTACCCCGTTCCGGTGGCAGATATAACGGCAAGTTTCGACATTGCCGATAATAATTTTTGGAGACTTTAGATGGCTATTAGCACACCGATGTTGGTGACATTTTGTGTCTATATCTTTGGCATGATATTGATTGGGTTTATCGCCTGGCGATCAACGAAAAACTTTGACGATTATATTCTGGGCGGTCGTAGCCTTGGGCCATTCGTGACGGCATTATCGGCGGGTGCGTCGGATATGAGCGGCTGGCTGTTAATGGGGTTGCCGGGCGCGGTTTTTCTTTCCGGGATTTCCGAAAGCTGGATCGCCATTGGTCTGACATTAGGCGCGTGGATTAACTGGAAGCTGGTGGCCGGGCGGTTGCGTGTTCATACCGAATACAATAATAACGCCTTAACTCTGCCGGATTATTTCACCGGGCGCTTTGAAGATAAAAGCCGCATTTTGCGCATTATCTCCGCGCTGGTTATTTTGCTGTTCTTCACCATTTATTGCGCTTCGGGCATTGTGGCAGGCGCGCGTCTGTTTGAAAGTACCTTTGGCATGAGCTACGAAACGGCTCTGTGGGCAGGAGCTGCGGCGACGATCCTTTACACCTTTATTGGCGGTTTCCTCGCGGTGAGCTGGACTGACACTGTACAGGCCAGCCTGATGATTTTTGCCCTGATCCTGACGCCGGTTATCGTCATTATCAGTGTCGGTGGGTTTGGCGACTCGCTGGAAGTGATCAAACAAAAGAGCATCGAAAACGTGGATATGCTCAAAGGGCTGAACTTTGTTGCCATTATCTCGCTAATGGGCTGGGGGCTGGGTTACTTCGGTCAGCCGCACATTCTGGCGCGTTTTATGGCGGCGGATTCTCACCATAGTATTGTCCATGCGCGTCGTATCAGTATGACCTGGATGATCCTCTGCCTGGCAGGGGCGGTGGCTGTCGGCTTCTTTGGGATTGCTTACTTTAACGATCATCCGGCGCTGGCGGGTGCGGTAAATCAGAACGCCGAGCGTGTGTTTATCGAACTGGCGCAAATTCTGTTTAACCCGTGGATTGCCGGGATTCTGCTGTCGGCGATTCTGGCTGCGGTGATGTCAACCTTAAGCTGCCAGTTGCTGGTATGTTCCAGTGCGATTACTGAAGATTTGTACAAAGCGTTTCTGCGTAAACATGCCAGCCAGAAAGAACTGGTGTGGGTAGGGCGTGTGATGGTGCTGGTAGTGGCGCTGGTGGCGATTGCGCTGGCGGCAAACCCGGAAAACCGCGTGCTGGGCTTAGTGAGCTACGCGTGGGCAGGCTTTGGCGCGGCGTTTGGTCCGGTGGTGCTGTTCTCGGTGATGTGGTCACGCATGACGCGCAACGGTGCGCTGGCGGGGATGATCATCGGTGCGCTGACGGTTATCGTCTGGAAGCAGTTCGGTTGGCTGGGTCTGTACGAAATTATTCCGGGCTTCATCTTCGGCAGTATCGGGATTGTGGTGTTTAGTTTGCTGGGTAAAGCGCCGTCAGCGGCGATGCAAAAACGCTTTGCCGAGGCCGATGCGCACTATCATTCGGCGCCGCCGTCACGGTTGCAGGAAAGCTAAGGGACTTAGCCTGCGGCGGTTTTGTTTGGCTTCAGCAGCGTGTTGCGCAGCATTAAAATAGTTGTGTGGTTCTTGCCGGATAAGGCGCTTACGCGGTATCTGGCAAGAACACATGGCTCGTTGTAAACAATCCCATCTTTCTACCCTGGAATAATCGTTTATATCCCGGGCATTATCTCTCTTTGTTTACATTCCAACATCATTTTATAAACATTCCGCTTGTATTTTTCTTTACCGTAATGATAATCGCTATCACTGCGATTTACTTTTCTTTGCATAGATTGACTCAGAAAAACGTTTAAGGGTGGTGGCATGTTTGTTCCGTTTCTCATTATGTTGCGCGAAGGACTTGAAGCCGCGCTGATTGTCAGTTTGATTGCCAGCTATCTTAAGCGTACCCAGCGAGGCCGATGGATTGGTGTGATGTGGATTGGCGTGTTGCTTGCCGCTGCGTTGTGCCTGGGCTTGGGTATCTTCATCAATGAAACCACCGGCGAATTTCCGCAAAAAGAACAGGAACTGTTTGAAGGTATCGTGGCGGTGATCGCCGTGGTGATCCTTACCTGGATGGTTTTCTGGATGCGCAAAGTGTCGCGCAACGTCAAAGTGCAACTGGAGCAGGCAGTCGATAGCGCATTGCAGCGTGGAAATCATCATGGCTGGGCGCTGGTGATGATGGTCTTTTTTGCCGTTGCAAGGGAAGGGCTGGAGTCGGTCTTTTTCCTGCTGGCGGCATTTCAACAAGATGTCGGGATCTGGCCGCCGCTGGGTGCAATGCTCGGTCTTGCTACAGCCATGGTGCTCGGCTTCCTGCTCTACTGGGGCGGTATTCGCCTCAATCTTGGTGCATTTTTTAAATGGACCAGCCTGTTTATTCTCTTCGTCGCCGCAGGGCTGGCGGCAGGTGCCATTCGCGCATTTCATGAAGCCGGATTGTGGAACCACTTTCAGGAAATCGCCTTCGATATGAGTGCGGTGCTCTCAACTCACTCGCTGTTTGGCACGCTGATGGAAGGGATTTTTGGCTATCAGGAAGCGCCGAGCGTCAGCGAAGTCGCCGTCTGGTTTATTTATCTCATCCCGGCGCTGGTGGCATTTGCTCTGCCGCCACGTGCAGGGGCGACAGCGTCTCGTTCTGCGTAGCAAATACGACGCAAACTCTTGCTTAGTTACAACATACTTTAAAGGGATAGTCTCGTCATGACCATTAACTTCCGCCGTAACGCATTGCAGTTGAGCGTGGCTGCGCTGTTTTCTTCTGCTTTTATGGCTAACGCCGCTGATATTCCGCAAGTCAAAGTCACTGTGACGGATAAGCAGTGCGAACCGATGACCATTACGGTTAACGCCGGGAAAACACAGTTCATTATTCAGAACCACAGCCAGAAGGCGCTGGAGTGGGAGATCCTTAAAGGCGTGATGGTGGTGGAAGAGCGGGAAAATATCGCCCCTGGCTTTAGCCAGAAAATGACGGCGAATTTACAGCCTGGCGAATACGATATGACCTGCGGCCTGCTGACTAACCCGAAAGGGAAGTTGATCGTCAAAGGCGAGGCAACGGCGGATGCGGCGCAAAGTGATGCGCTGTTAAGTCTTGGTGGTGCAATTACTGCATATAAAGCGTATGTCATGGCGGAAACCACGCAGCTGGTGACTGACACCAAAGCATTTACCGACGCCATCAAAGCAGGCGATATCGAAAAAGCGAAAGCACTGTATGCGCCGACGCGCCAGCACTATGAGCGCATCGAACCGATTGCTGAACTGTTCTCCGATCTGGATGGCAGCATTGACGCCCGTGAAGATGATTACGAGCAAAAAGCCGCCGATCCGAAATTCACTGGTTTCCACCGTCTGGAAAAAGCATTGTTTGGCGACAACACCACCAAAGGAATGGCTCAGTACGCTGACCAGCTTTATACCGATGTGGTCGATTTGCAAAAACGCATCAGTGAACTGGCTTTCCCACCTTCAAAAGTGGTCGGCGGCGCAGCCGGACTGATTGAGGAAGTGGCAGCAAGCAAAATCAGCGGTGAAGAAGATCGCTACAGCCACACCGATCTGTGGGATTTCCAGGCTAACGTTGAAGGCTCGCAGAAAATAGTCGATCTGCTGCGTCCACAACTACAAAAAGCCAACCCGGAGCTGCTGGCAAAAGTCGATGCTAACTTCAAAAAGGTCGATACCATTCTGGCGAAATACCGTACCAAAGACGGTTTTGAAACCTACGACAAACTGACCGATGCCGACCGGAATGCACTGAAAGGGCCGATTACTGCGCTGGCGGAAGATCTGGCGCAACTTCGCGGTGTGCTGGGGCTGGACTAAGCGTTATGCAGTATGAAGATGAAAACGGTGTGAATGAACCGTCACGCCGACGTTTACTGAAAGGGATTGGTGCACTGGCGCTGGCGGGAAGTTGTCCGGTCGCTCATGCACAAAAAACGCAAAGTGCGCCGGGTACGCTTTCACCGGATGCACGCAATGAGAAACAGCCGTTTTATGGTGAGCATCAGGCAGGGATCCTGACGCCACAACAGGCCGCAATGATGCTGGTGGCGTTTGATGTGCTTGCCAGCGATAAAGCCGATCTTGAGCGGTTGTTTCGCTTGTTGACTCAGCGTTTTGCGTTTCTGACTCAGGGCGGAGCGGCACCAGAAACGCAAAATCCGCGCCTGCCACCACTCGATTCCGGCATTCTTGGCGACTACATTGCGCCCGATAATCTCACCATCACGTTATCGGTGGGCCACTCATTGTTTGACGAACGGTTTGGGCTTGCGCCGCAGATGCCGAAAAAGTTGCAGAAGATGACGCGTTTCCCCAACGACTCGCTGGATGCAGCGTTATGTCATGGTGATGTGTTGCTACAAATTTGCGCCAACACCCAGGACACGGTGATCCATGCGCTGCGCGATATCATCAAACACACGCCGGATTTACTCAGCGTGCGCTGGAAGCGGGAAGGGTTTATCTCCGATCACGCGGCACGCAGTAAAGGTAAAGAGACACCAATCAATTTGCTGGGCTTCAAAGACGGTACCGCCAATCCCGATAGCCAGAATGATAAGTTGATGCAAAAAGTGGTGTGGGTGACGGCAGATCAGCAGGAGCCTGCGTGGACAATCGGTGGTAGCTATCAGGCAGTACGCTTGATTCAGTTTCGAGTGGAATTTTGGGACAGAACGCCACTGAAAGAACAGCAGACGATTTTTGGCCGTGATAAGCAGACCGGTGCGCCGCTGGGAATGCAGCATGAGCATGATGTTCCCGATTACGCCAGCGATCCGGAAGGGAAGGTGATTGCGCTGGACAGCCATATCCGGCTGGCGAATCCCCGCACGCCAGAGAGTGAGTCCAGTCTGATGCTGCGTCGTGGCTACAGTTATTCACTGGGCGTCACCAACTCCGGGCAACTGGATATGGGGTTGCTGTTTGTCTGCTACCAACACGATCTGGAAAAAGGCTTCCTGACAGTACAAAAAAGGCTCAATGGCGAAGCGCTGGAGGAATACGTTAAACCTATCGGCGGCGGTTATTTTTTTGCGCTACCGGGAGTGAAGAACGCGAATGATTACCTGGGAAGGGCGCTATTGCAGGTTTAATGTTTTTAGGCGGATAAGGCGTTCGGCGCATCCGGCGTTCGTGCACTGATGCCTGATGCGATGCTGGCGCATCTTATCAGGCCTACAATCGGTGCTGGCTCGGTAGGCTGGATAAGGCGTTTACGCCGCATCCGGCGTTCGTGCGCAGATGCCTGAAGCGAATCCTGCTGAAAGCACACAGCTTTTTTCATCACTGTCATTACTCTGTCATCTTTCCAGTAGAAACTAATGTCACTGAAATGGTGCTTTATATTTAAACATAAGTAAATATATTGTTGCAATAAATGCGAAAACTGTTGTACTTATTAAGTAACAGCGGTAGTTCCCGGCAGTGATAGTCAGTAACTATGGAGATCGCGGATGGTAACGTCCTGCACTGGACATGTTTTTGACAATCAACGCTCGACCAAACGCGGAGATTTCTCCTCCGGTAGCAACTTCGTCACTCTGTATTTTTACTCACTTCCTCCCTTTTCTCGTGTTACCGACGCCGTGAACGGTGCGCGTAGCCGTTTTCGGTGTTATTTCCAAAAGCAAACTATGGCTTACAAGGAAGCCAACCCTCTGATGTTCGTGCGCATAATCGCGCTGCCAACGGCGCGTGTGATGAATACAAACAACTCAAGGTGCTCTCCATGGGAAGACAAAAAGCAGTGATCAAAGCTCGTCGCGAAGCAAAACGTGTGCTGAGACGGGATTCACGCAGCCATAAACAGCGTGAAGAAGAATCGGTCACCTCGCTTGTGCAGATGAGCGGCGTAGAAGCCATTGGTATGGCCCGCGACAGTCGCGATACTTCGCCAATCGTGGCGCGAAATGAAGCGCAATTGCACTATCTGAAGGCTATTGAGAGTAAGCAGCTGATATTCGCTACGGGCGAAGCCGGGTGCGGTAAAACCTGGATCAGTGCGGCAAAAGCGGCAGAGGCTCTGATACATAAGGATGTCGACAGGATCATCGTCACCCGTCCAGTTTTGCAAGCCGATGAAGATCTTGGCTTCTTACCTGGGGATATCGCAGAAAAGTTTGCTCCCTATTTTCGTCCGGTCTATGACGTGCTGGTCCGGCGCCTGGGGGCTTCCTTTATGCAGTATTGCCTGCGACCGGAAATAGGGAAGGTGGAAATCGCGCCGTTCGCCTATATGCGTGGACGTACCTTTGAAAATGCAGTTGTCATTCTTGACGAGGCGCAGAATGTGACTGCCGCGCAAATGAAAATGTTTTTAACCCGCCTCGGGGAAAACGTAACGGTTATCGTCAATGGTGATATCACGCAATGCGATCTGCCTCGCGGCGTGCGCTCTGGATTAAGTGACGCGCTGGAACGTTTCGAAGAAGATGAAATGGTCGGGATCGTCCGGTTCGGCAAAAATGATTGCGTACGTTCGGCTCTTTGCCAACGTACGCTACATGCCTATAGTTAAGCGTATTACAAGCGCAGAGCCCGGGCTAACCGGGCTTTGTTTTTGATGTGTATTGCCCAGAGTGCAAATTTATCTAAAACTACTTACAGCCGGTTTAGTTGCAATGCAGGATAGCTATTTTAAATTATAAAGTCTGTTCTCAATATATTCATTCAGTTTTGTCAGCTCTTCTGCGATTTTTTCCTTGTTTAATTCATTGTTGTCGGTCATGGTTAATAAAATCAATTCCTTTGTTTTTTTTGATAAAATTCCCGGGTGGAAATTTCTGCTGTTATACATTTCATGAATAATGCTGAGTAATTCGTTATTGAAAAAATCAATATTATCCATGTTGTCGATTTGAGGGTTGCTGTCTTGAAAATTTTTAATAATTTTATTTATTTTGATAAGGAAATAAAACTCAATATTTCTCTGGGTTTGTTCTTCTGGTGTGAAAATTGGAAAGTCATAATGTTCACATATTGTATCATAATCAGCAAACTTTTCGTTTTCAATTGACCATAACTTTTTCTTTTCTATTTTATCCTTCGTTGATTTTATCTCTGAAAACATTCTTTTTATTATCAATAAAATGATGGCGGTGACAAATAAAATAATTACGCCAATATGTGTGGAGTAATAAAAAAGTAACATGATAAATGAAATTACTGGTAGTGCTAATGAGGTAATAATCAATAAGTTACCGACTTTACTATATGAGTGTAGTTCAAAAATGAATTCCCTTTCGCCACTTGCGAATATGTAAAATAATGAGAAGCCTGTGTTCAGTAATGTTGATATTGCGAAACCTAACGTAGCCCACCACAGCGGAAAACTATTGGAGATATTAACAGGGGGGACACTAAAAAGCCCAATAAAAAAGGTAAAGCAGGCTCCAGTAAGAATTGAGTGAAAATATGAAAACCATTTTATACTCTCCCCTGTATGATACCCTTTTTTATATGCACGCCAGGCAATCCGCTTTGTATTATACATGGTTCTATCCTTAAATTGATTTACTATGAAAACTATACTAATTGATATTAATGCATAAGATTATTATTAATATCGTATATAATTTACTACCTCATCGCTCGAATCAATTCCATATCAGTTTGTGCGATAGATTAGTGGATAAATAAATGATTATGAACAAATGCATTTATCTGGTAATAGATTTAGCCTACTACCAGATAAACAATCAGTTATTGTGGCGAATAATTTGGTAAAACTCGGCAGGTATGTTGGGGCCAAAACTCAGCGCATATTGATAACAAACATCTGTCCACTGATGGTTTTTGTAAAAAGCAAGAATAACTTGTTTTACCATTTGGTATTCAATATCGAGTTCATCTTTTAAGTCATTTTCAAATTCATACCATTTTAATTTTTCATTGTTGCTTAATTTTTCATCGTATTTTTCAAATATATCATGTGTACGATTAATGTTTCTTTCATTCCAATCCATTGAAATAGTTAATGACTCCACGGGATGATTATGATAATCGATTATGTCACCAAGGATACTTATATGGTATTTTAATTTTTCAATTTCTTTTGAAATTTCAGTTAAGTTCATGCTTTATCCTCCATTTTAGAATATGTAGAATTCATCGCAGATATGACATCTTGAGTCTTTGTTTGTAGATCATGAACATATGCGAGTCTGGAGTGCCTGAATGCCAACCTGTTTCGTAAGAGTTAAGATTTATTTTGCTTCAACAAGAAGCAGGTGAGTATCAGCATCAGGATCTTTTGTATCAAGAGTTCCTAAAGCAATATCGGAAACTCTTTTGTCTTGTGCTCGCTTCAGAAGAGCATAGTCATGCTGTCTGTTATTAAAGGATACTCCCATCCATTTACCCACAATAGTTAGAATTGAATCACTTTGTACATTTATATTCAGCTTTTGCCTTGGTAAATAATAAATATTATTTCGGTATTATCTAATGCAAAAATGATTTTACAAAACAAGGTATCACTTACCTCATCCTTTCTGAACGGAACAGGAGACTATGTTGGAAAATTCCTCGTCGCCCTGCGGGCAGCCCGTTCACTGCGTTCACGGTCTGTCCAACTGGCTTTCGCCAGTTGTCGAACCCGGGTCCGGGCTTCTCATCCCTGCCGGGCTGTGCAATATGCGAAAAAAAAGCCCGTACTTTCGTACGAGCTCTTCTTAAGATATGGCGGTGAGGCGGGGATTCGAACCCCGGATACGTTGCCGTATACACACTTTCCAGGCGTGCTCCTTCAGCCACTCGGACACCTCACCAAATTGTTGTTCCTGTCTTGCTGGAACGGGCGCTAATTTAGGGAAATAGTCGCCTCGGGTCAACAAACTTTTTTAAAAAAAAGTGCGTTTATTCAAACTTCAATCAGTTTGCGGCTTTAATAAGCAAGTTTTGCTTTTTTTGCCACCGACAGCAGATTTGCTATTCTGATGTTCCTTGCAGATCATAACAATAAGCGCGAATAAATTCCGCTCAACTCTTTTCGGGAGCCAATATGGATATCATCTTTTATCACCCAACCTTTGACTCAAAATGGTGGATTGAGGCGCTGAGTCAAGCGATACCTCATGCCAGGGTCAGAGCCTGGAAAAACGGAGATAACCAGGGCGCGGATTATGCATTAGTCTGGCATCCTCCTGTTGAAATGCTGGCAGGACGAGATCTTAAAGCTGTGTTTGCACTAGGCGCCGGTGTGGATTCTATATTGAGTAAACTACAGGCACACCCTGAAATGCTTAAACCCTCCATTCCGCTTTTCCGCCTGGAAGATACCGGTATGGGCGAGCAAATGCAGGAATATGCTGTTAGCCAGGTGCTACATTGGTTCCGACGTTTTGACGATTATCGAATCCAGCAAAATGCTTCGCACTGGCAACCGCTGCCTGAATATCATCGGGAGGATTTTACAATTGGCATCCTGGGCGCTGGCGTGTTGGGCGGTAAAGTCGCACAGAGTCTACAAACATGGCGCTTTCCGCTGCGTTGCTGGAGTCGCAGTCGTAAATCCTGGCCAGATGTACAAAGCTTTGCTGGAAGCGAGGAGCTGAAGGCATTTCTGAGTCAATGCCGGGTACTGATTAATCTGTTACCGAATACGCCCGAAACGATCGGCATTATTAATCAACAATTATTCAATCAATTACCGGATGGCGCGTATCTTCTCAATCTGGCGCGTGGCGTCCATGTGGTGGAAGATGACCTGCTCGCGGCGCTGGAAAGTGGCAAGATTAAAGGAGCAATGCTGGATGTTTTTAATCGTGAACCTTTACCGCCGGAAAGCCCGCTCTGGCAACATCCACGCGTCACGATAACGCCACATGTGGCAGCTATTACTCGCCCCGTCGAAGCAGTGGAGTATATTTCGCGCACCATTTCCCAGCTAGAAAGAGGTGAGGCCGTCAGCGGGCAAGTCGACCGAGTTCGAGGCTACTAATAAAGCGCCAGGATTCCTGCTATCCTTGGCAAGAATTGAATACAGGAGAGAGTTATGTATCCCGTCGACCTACATATGCATACCGTTGCCAGCACGCATGCATACAGCACATTAAGTGACTACATTGCCCAGGCTAAACAGAAGGGAATCAAGCTTTTTGCAATTACCGATCACGGCCCGGATATGGAAGATGCACCGCATCACTGGCATTTCATTAATATGCGTATTTGGCCACGAGTGGTTGATGGGGTAGGGATCCTGCGCGGCATTGAAGCCAACATTAAAAATGTTGACGGTGAAATTGACTGTAGCGGCAAAATGTTTGAGTCGCTGGATTTAATCATTGCTGGTTTTCATGAACCGGTTTTTGCACCACATGATGAAGCGACCAATACGCAAGCGATGATCGCGACTATCGCCAGCGGCAATGTGCACATAATAAGCCATCCGGGCAATCCGAAATATTCCATTGATTTCAAAGCAGTTGCGGAAGCAGCCGCGAAACACCAGGTCGCGCTGGAAATCAATAATTCGTCCTTCCTACACTCGCGCAAAGGCAGTGAAGATAACTGCCGTGCAGTTGCCGCTGCGGTGCGCGATGCTGGCGGTTGGGTGGCATTAGGCTCGGATTCTCATACCGCGTTTACTATGGGTGATTTTGAAGAGTGTCGTAAAATTCTTGACGCGGTTGATTTTCCAGAAGAACGCATTTTGAATGTTTCACCGCGCCGTTTACTCAACTTCCTGGAATCCCGCGGTATGGCGCCGATTGCGGAATTTGCTGAACTTTAATTGCTTTTATGGAAATAAATAAATGAACGAGTTTTCTATCCTGTGTCGTGTACTGGGGTCACTTTATTACCGCCAACCGCAGGACCCTTTACTGGTTCCGCTGTTTACCCTGATTCGTGAGGGAAAATTGGCGGCGAGCTGGCCTCTGGAGCAGGATGAGTTGCTGGCACGCTTGCAGAAAAGTTGTGATATGGCGCAAGTATCTGCTGATTACAATGCGCTGTTTATCGGCGATGAATGTGCAGTACCGCCTTACCGCAGTGCCTGGGTTGAGGGCGCGACGGAAGCGGAAGTGCGTGCTTTTCTTTCAGAACGCGGGATGCCGTTAGCAGATACGCCAGCCGATCACATCGGCACATTACTGCTTGCGGCTTCCTGGCTGGAAGATCAGTCAACGGAAGATGAAAGCGAAGCACTGGAAACGTTGTTCAGCGAGTATCTGTTGCCGTGGTGTGGCGCATTTCTCGGTAAAATTGAGGCCCATGCAACCACGCCGTTCTGGCGCACTATGGCACCACTGACCCGCGATGCTATCGGCGCAATGTGGGATGAACTTGAGGAAGAAAAAGAAGAATAAGTGTGATCGTGATCACCAGTGAATGCAACATCAAACTCTACGTTGCATAAAATGTGTGCTCGATCTCATTCATGGCCGCGTTTTCTGCTATCATTCGCGGCATGAACATACTTCTCTCTATTGCAATCACAACGGGCATTCTCTCCGGTATCTGGGGATGGGTGGCCGTTTCCCTTGGTTTACTCAGCTGGGCGGGTTTCCTTGGCTGCACGGCCTACTTTGCCTGTCCGCAAGGCGGCCTGAAAGGGTTGGCGATCTCCGCTGCAACGCTGCTTAGCGGTGTGGTGTGGGCAATGGTCATTATTTACGGTAGTGCGCTGGCACCCCATCTGGAAATAGTTGGCTATGTCATGACTGGCATTGTCGCTTTCCTGATGTGTATTCAGGCCAAACAGCTATTGCTGTCATTTGTTCCGGGTACATTTATCGGTGCGTGTGCGACGTTTGCCGCGCAGGGAAACTGGAAACTGGTATTGCCATCTCTGGCGCTTGGGCTGGTGTTTGGTTACGCGATGAAAAACAGTGGGCTTTGGTTGGCGGCGCGCAGTGCCAAGACCGCTAACCATGAGCAACAAGTAAAAAATAAAGCGTGAGAGAATCACGCTTTATATTGAATACGTAAAGGCCGGATTAATACTCCGGCTTTTTTATGGATCAGGATTCCGGCGGTACTGACAGATGGCGGTATTTCACCAGAATGTCATTCTGCAGATCTGCTTTATTCTGCAAATCCCACAGACCGCGGTCGATACCATCATTAATCAGGAAGATAACACCGGTTTCAATCGCCGACATCAGGCATAGCATAACGGGTTCGTTCGAGGTATATCCTACTTCCCCTTCCAGTAACCGCTGGTAGTCGATAAAGCGGAAGACGCCGGCCTGGACTTCATAGGAAAGAATGGTCTTACTGGTGTTCACTGATGACAGGATTTCACCGGTGCTGACATTAACGACACGCAAGTTCACCGCGATTTGGTCAAGTTGGTACTGCGTATCGGCGCCAATACCGAAGTATCTCGCCCCGGCACCGCCCGATTTCACATTACTTTCATAACCAATAATCGACCCTTCAACCATGATATTGGCTGCCGTCAGCGACTGTAGCGGGATCCGGTTATTGAGCGCAACAGTGCCGTTTTCTTGTGCCGCACGAATAATCTTACGTTCGTTCAGTAAGTTTTGTAGGCCCTGACGCTCCAGTGGTACAAACCAACGCGAATCTTTCAATGCGGTGACCAACATGGCGGTCGCGCTTTGCGGAACTGCGGTGGAGAAGTTACTCGCCGGATAGGGTTTAAATTGTCCAGTTTCATCCTGGATGTTGTATACCGAGACAAAGATTTTGCCCGTTGGCGAAGGTAAATGGGTTAAATCTTTGTAGCTTTGAGCTCGAGGCATTAATGTCGGCTTGGCGGCTTCTTTTGGTGGTGCTGTTAAGCATCCACTCAGCAACATGACTGCAACCAAAACAAATAAGCGCTGCATATTATTTTCCTTACAAAGCTGGGGCTTAAAAATCGGTTGAGTTATTTTGTAATCCCGAAACCTGAATCGTGGACGTTTGACCCGTTTTACGATCGGTTACGTTCAGTTGCAGCTGACCATCCCGGTTGGCAATATCGACGATATATTCGTTAGTCACCATTCGTCCTGGCTGACCCGTATTAATATTTGTCAGCAGCCCACCTAATATTTGTGACTGAATGGCCTGGGTGAAGTTATCTAACGCCGAGGGCGTTTCAATACCAAAGTCATCATCATAGCTTGGATCTTTATACGAGTTCTGTGCCTGGGCGCTGTTTAGTAAAAAAGCGCCATTATTGGGGTTGCCACCAAAATTAGGATTGCGGAACTGGAAGGTCATATTCCCGGCCCAACTTATTGGCGAAATTAGCATGAGTAGAATTACTGCATGTTTGACACGCATTGCAGCCTCCGGACAATTTAATTTAAAATTCATCAGGCGCTAAATCGCCCGTACTCAGTAAAGCCTGACTAATCTGTCGACGGTTCAGTGCTTCTTCAGTTTGTGCCAGTGCAAAGACAACAGTTTTCTCGAAGTCTCTTTTCAATGGGAATAAAAAAGTCTGGAAAATAACGTCCTGATTTACCGTTATGGTGATCCAGCTTCCCCATCGTGCACTGGGCCTTTCATTAATCGTCAAGTTCCCGGTATAGCTACTTTCCCATTTATCACTAAAGGCACGATAAAAATCATGTCCAATGGATGAAACAGTATGGTCAGTTAACAATCCCGGTACTTCTACCTCTACGGCGTGAACATTCCCCGCAGCGAAGAAAATATTCGCTGCTACAATCCAGCATAAATAACGTTTCATGGCTTTATCGCCTGAGGTTATCGTTTGCCCATGAGACTGCTTGAGTCCGGTTTTTGACTGCTATCTTCTTGAAAAGATTATAAAGATGCGTTTTAACCGTATTTTCGCTGATGAACAGCGAACGAGCAATCTCGTTATTGGAGGCGCCGATACGCAGTTTATTAAGGATCTCTTTTTCCCTATGAGTAAGGAGGGCAGATTCCGTGCTGTTATAACGATAGTTACCTGAATGTGTAATCAGATAGCTGGCAAGTTTTTGCGTAAAGTAGCATTCCCCGCGTAAGACGCCTTGCAACCCATTGATGACGCGTTCTTGATCCTCCAGGGCGTAAAAAACACCGTTGATATGAGGCCAGTTTTCAATGTCGCGGTACGGGTAATCGTCTGGAGTATTTAACAACAGTGTTTTGATGTTGTTGTGTTTTCTGCTTAATGTATCCTGCCAGTAATGGATGAGTTTTTTATCTGCTTCCATCATATCCAACAGAATAATGCAGCCAGAAGATATATCGTCCAGAGAACGTTGAATGTTATGTAGTTTTCCTGTGATTGCCAGCGATTGTTTTAAATGCTGCAATAACGCAGTCGCTTGCAAGGAAGGTTTAGTGATTAACAGTAATGTATGACCATGAATACTATGGACTTCATTAAACATGATGAAACCCCGCTCTTTTTATTAATCGCACACCTGACAGCTGCCTTTATTCAATAAAGGCACCAGAAGTACTGACAGATGTTGCACTGCTGTGTGTAGTAATAAATCAACCCTAAATGGGTAAAAAATAAAACTAATGGATTACATCTGATTTCAATCTAGCCATTACAAATCTTAAATCAAGTGTTAAACATGTAACAAAATGTAATCTGGTAATTAAATTTGTTAACATCAAGGGATTGTTAAGTTTGGTAATGATAGAAAAGTTGTACATATGGCTTTTATTGCACAATTTTGAAAAGTCATACAAATACGCGTAACCACATGATTGTATTCATAAAGTTTATTTATCTCTGGTCCTTTTGTTGCGCTAAAATTGTCTGCATTTTCATATTCTCTTCAGGGACAATTTTTGGCTGCAAAAAAACGATGTTTGTGACGGCTTGTCAGGTAAACATATCGACAGAATCGTCGTGAATCATGAGGAGAGATAGTTTGTCGAATTTTCGCGGTCAAAAAACGACGGTTTAAAAGTAAACAAAATAATTTTTGCGTAAATAACAGCGTATTTACGCGAGTTTTAATACTTTGGCATGAGTAAAAAAAGAAAAATACAACGCGCGGGTGAGTTATTAAAAATATTTCCGCAGACATACTTTCCATCGTAACGCAGCGTTAACAAAAAACGGTTTGCGTTAACAACCAAGTTGAAATGATTTAAATTTCTTAAATGTACGACCAGGTCCAGGGTGACAACATGAAAAACAGATTGTTATTTATGATGTTAACAGTACTGGGTGCGCCTGGGATTGCAGCCGCGGCAGGTTATGATTTAGCTAATTCAGAGTATAACTTTGCGGTAAATGAATTGAGTAAGTCTTCATTTAATCAGGCAGCCATAATTGGTCAAGCTGGTGCTAATAATAGTGCACAGTTACGGCAGGGAGGCTCTAAACTTTTGTCGGTTGTTTCGCAAGATGGTAATAACAACCGGGCAAAGATTGACCAGACAGGAGATTATAACCTTGCGTATATTGATCAGGCGGGCAATGCCAACGATGCCAGTATTTCGCAGGGCGCATATGGTAATACTGCAATGATTATCCAGAAAGGTTCTGGTAATAAAGCAAATATTACGCAGCATGGTACTCAAAAAACGGCAATTGTAGTGCAGAGACAGTCGCAAATGGCTATTCGCGTAACACAGCGTTAATTTCCATTCGACTTTTAAATCAATCCGATGGGGGTTTTACATGAAACTTTTAAAAGTAGCAGCAATTGCAGCAATCGTATTCTCCGGTAGCGCTCTGGCAGGTTCTATTCCTCAGTACGGCGGTGGCGGCGGCAACCACGGTGGTGGCGGTAATAACAGCGGCCCGAATTCAGAACTGAATATTTACCAATACGGTGGCGGTAACTCTGCTGTTGCATTGCAGGCTGATGCCCGCAACTCTGATCTGACAATTACCCAGCACGGCGGCGGTAACGGCGCAGATGTGGGACAAGGTTCTGATGACAGCTCAATTGAACTGACCCAACGTGGATTTGGTAACAGCGCGACACTGGATCAGTGGAACGGTAAAAACTCTGAAATGACTGTTAAACAGTTCGGTGGCGGCAACGGTGCAGCAGTTGACCAGACTGCATCTAACTCCAGTGTCAACGTAACTCAGGTTGGCTTTGGTAACAACGCGACCGCTCATCAGTACTAATACAGAATTTGTATTACAGAAACAGGGCGCAAGCCCTGTTTTTTTTCGGGAGAATAGTATGAACGCGTTATTACTTCTCGCGGCGCTTTCCAGCCAGATAACCTTTAATACAACCCAACAAGGTGACATGTACACCATTATTCCTGAGGTTACTCTGACGCAATCATGCTTGTGCCGGGTGCAAATATTATCTCTGCGTGAAGGCAGTTCGGGACAAAGTCAGACGAAGCAAGAAAAGACCCTTTCATTACCCGCTAATCAACCCATTGCCTTGACGAAGTTGAGTTTAAATATTTCCCCGGACGATCGGGTGAAAATAGTTGTTACTGTTTCTGATGGACAGTCACTTCATTTATCACAACAATGGCCGCCCTCTTCAGGAAAGTCTTAATGTATTGATAGTTGAGCATAAAATGAGCCGGAAGAGAATGGTCTGATACGAATCGGCCACCTGAAAGCATGGATAACACACCCTCAAGGATGATTAATCATTGAGGAAATAGAAGAGATGTTCAGACCGTTATTAAACTCCCTTATGCTTGGCAGCCTGGTTTTTCCTTTCTTTGCAACAGCGGAAAGCAATGCGCAAGGTGGCGTGATTCATTTTTATGGTCAAATTGTGGAACCGGCGTGTGACGTGAGCTCCCTACAAGCGCCAGTTGAAATGACCTGTATGCAAAATGGTCCTGTACAGAGCAAAACGTATTCCAGCAAAGAGCTAATGAGCGGCAAAGTTAAAAATGCGCAAATTGCCTCAGTAAAAGTGCAGTATCTTGATGAGCAGAAAAAGCTGGCTGTGATGAATATCGAATATAACTAAGTTTCTGAACCACTCACGTCGCCGACAAGAAAAATGCGATTTCTCTAAAAACCCTGCTGTACACTTAAGAAACAAGATGGTGTAAGGAGGCGTTATGAAATCGCGTATTCATGTTGTACAGGGCGATATTACCAAACTGACCGTTGATGTGATTGTTAATGCGGCAAATCCATCGTTGATGGGGGGAGGCGGCGTCGATGGCGCTATACATCGCGCTGCCGGTCCGGCGCTGCTGGATGCCTGTTTAAAAGTCAGACAACAACAGGGCGACTGCCCTACGGGACACGCAGTAATTACCCTCGCAGGCGATCTCCCCGCCAAAGCTGTTGTACATACTGTTGGACCAGTGTGGCGCGGCGGAGAACAAAATGAAGATCAGCTATTACAGGATGCCTATCTCAATAGTCTGCGACTGGTGGCGGCGAACAGTTATACATCGGTAGCTTTCCCTGCCATTAGTACTGGTGTTTATGGATACCCACGCGCTGCAGCGGCTGAAATAGCAGTAAAAACCGTTTCGGAATTTATTACCCGTCACGCTTTACCCGAGCAGGTATACTTTGTCTGTTATGATGAAGAAAACGCCCATCTCTACGAAAGACTCCTTACCCAACAAGGAGATGAATGATTTGCCCCGGCTGGCGAGCGCGGTGTTGCCCTTGTGTTCGCAACATCCAGGACTGTGCGGCATTTTCCCCCTTGATAAAGGTCTGGATGCGTTTGCCGCACGTTATCGCCTGGCAGAAATGGCGGAACATACGCTGGATGTTCAGTATTACATCTGGCAGGACGATATGTCGGGGCGGTTACTGTTTTCCGCTCTGTTAGCCGCCGCGAAGCGTGGCGTTCGCGTTCGTTTGTTGCTTGATGACAACAATACACCCGGACTTGATGACATTTTACGCTTGCTCGATAGTCATCCGCGGATTGAAGTTCGACTTTTCAATCCTTTCTCATTTCGCTTATTGCGTCCGCTTGGCTATATCACCGATTTTTCCCGTCTCAATCGACGTATGCACAATAAGAGTTTTACCGTCGATGGCGTGGTGACTCTGGTGGGGGGGAGAAACATCGGCGATGCATATTTTGGAGCAGGAGAAGAACCGCTTTTTTCAGATTTAGATGTGATGGCAATGGGGCCGGTTGTTGAGGACGTCGCTGATGATTTCGCCCGCTACTGGTATTGCAAATCAGTTTCACCCTTGCAGCATGTTCTGGATGTGCCAGAAGGTGAAATGGCTGATCGTATTGAGCTACCCGCATCCTGGCATAATGACAGCATCACGCATCGCTATTTGCATAAACTGGAATCAAGCCCTTTTATGAATCAACTCGTTGAGGGGTCGTTACCGCTTATTTGGGCAAAAACGCGTTTATTAAGTGATGATCCTGCGAAAGGGGAGGGCAAAGCAAAACGCCATTCCCTTCTGCCGCAGCGTCTGTTCGATATCATGGGGTCACCCGGCGAGCGGATTGATATTATCTCTTCCTATTTTGTGCCGACGCGTGCAGGTGTAGCGCAACTGTTACGAATGGTAAGAAAAGGGGTAAAGATAGCAATCTTAACCAACTCACTTGCCGCCAATGATGTCGCTGTGGTGCATGCTGGCTACGCACGCTGGCGCAAAAAATTGCTCCGTTATGGCGTGGAACTCTATGAGCTGAAGCCGACGCAGGAACAACCCGGTACACTGCACGACCGCGGAATAACCGGGAATTCCGGTGCCAGTCTGCATGCCAAGACCTTCAGTGTCGATGGCAAAACCGTATTTATTGGTTCATTCAATTTCGACCCGCGTTCTACATTACTCAACACTGAAATGGGCCTGGTAATAGAGAATAAAACGCTGGCGCAACTGATCGATAAACGCTTTATTCAGAGTCAGTATGATGCGGCCTGGCAGTTGCGTTTGGATCGGTGGGGGCGGATTAACTGGGTCGATCGCCACGGGAAGGAAGAAATTATTCTCAAAAAAGAACCCGCAACCAGTTTCTGGAAGCGGGTTTTGGTCAGACTGGCGTCAATATTACCCGTTGAATGGTTATTGTAAGCGTGGCTCAGCGGGCTGGTGCTTTATCATTCTCGCGCTTAATGGCCGGTTTTCCGGAGAACAAAAACTTCAACAACGGAATGCGTAAATGAATTTCATACAGAATTATCGCAATCCCTATCACAAATATCAGACCGCAGAGAAAACCAAGCCAATTTGAGGTGATATGCGGGGTGATGTATGCGCCGAAAAACAGCGTTAACGGGTGGTGAACCAGGTAGATAAACAGCGATGCGTTTACAAAATAGGTCACCCGCGCCGACTGAAAATTGAGCAAACGGTGACCAAAGGAGAAAACCACATTCACCATCCACAAGCCGAGTACCATCGTGATCACCGACTCGGTTTCATACATCCAGGCATCGCCGCTACCGTAACGTTGATTGAGCAAATATGCGACAAATGCCATTGCTGCAGCGAGTGTGCAACCACGAGAAGGTGTGGTAAACAAGGCTTTAAGATTAGGGAAAATAAAAGCTAATGCGCCAAGGATAAAAAACGGCATATAAAACAGCGTCTGCATGAAAATAAAATTGAACATGCCATCGCTTAAAATAGGCGGATAAACGATAAAGAGCGTTCTTCTTATTGCCGCATAGCCGATGCCGAGGCATAAGAAGATCACCGATAGTTTAGCCATTGAGAATTTTTTATTTTTGTTTTCGGAATTATCTAAATTATCTTTGATGCGCTTAAATATCCATATGCAAAGTGTCGTCATGACCACCAATACCAGTAAAAACCACAGGTGCGAAATTAACTCCCAGGCCAGTGTATTATATTTGTCATATAATGACAGGCCAGGCCAGCTTTCTGCTTTGCCTTTGACATACTGCAGCATAATGAATTGCGGCAAGGTCAGCAGAGGAATGGCCGTTAACATCGGGATCCCCACGCGTTCGACACGAACTTTCCACCATTTTTTCAATGGGTAGCGCAAAAAAAGCATGTAGGAAAAATAACCAGAAATAACGAAAAATACCTGCATGCGGAACGAGTGGATGAAATCGTTAAAAAGTGTCAGCCACCAGGATGGTTCTGCGCTATTCACATGCCAGGTGTGGCTTGAATAGATTAAAGAAATATGAAAAGGGATCCCTAACAACATCAACCAGGCGCGGATGGAGTCGAGGAAATATTCACGCTGCGCGGGTACTGGATTCATATATGATTAACTAATCTCGGATTTTTCGTCTTATCCCTGCCGGGTAATGCCTTTAGGCTTTTGCCATAACAACATCGACCTGACCGCATCTGGCACAGGCTTCACGGGTGTTTTTGCGCGGCATAGTCACTACCACTAACCAAAATGGAAGCGTCTGTAAGACTGTTGATAAATAAATTTGCTGGCAAACCCTACACGAACTC
Source organism: Escherichia sp. E10V10 (assembly GCF_004211985.1). Lineage (NCBI taxonomy): Bacteria > Pseudomonadati > Pseudomonadota > Gammaproteobacteria > Enterobacterales > Enterobacteriaceae > Escherichia > Escherichia sp. E10V10. The sequence goes on from NZ_RHJO01000004.1 coordinate 341,968, forward strand.
GCTGCTTCTGTCTTTAGGAGAAGCACGGAAAGTGAAAACGGCCGCAATCAAGTGCTTAATCCATGAGCCAGCATGCTGAATAACACCGGGATTCTGTTGTCGTAATGGCTGGTTATCCATTAAAATAGATCGGATCGATATAAGCACACAAAGGGGGAAGTGCTTACTTATTATGAAACATAAACTACAAATGATGAAAATGCGTTGGTTGAGTGCTGCAGTAATGTTAACCCTGTATACCTCTTCAAGCTGGGCGTTCAGCATTGACGATGTTGCAAAGCAAGCTCAATCCTTAGCCGGAAAAGGCTATGAGGCGCCTAAAAGCAACTTGCCCTCCGTTTTCCGCGACATGAAATACGCGGACTATCAGCAGATCCAGTTTAATCATGACAAAGCCTACTGGAACAATCTGAAGACCCCATTCAAGCTCGAGTTCTACCATCAGGGTATGTACTTCGACACGCCGGTCAAAATCAATGAAGTTACTGCAACGGCAGTAAAAAGAATCAAATACAGTCCGGATTATTTTACATTCGGCGATGTTCAGCATGACAAAGACACGGTAAAAGACCTTGGTTTTGCCGGTTTTAAAGTGCTTTACCCGATCAACAGCAAAGATAAAAACGATGAAATCGTCAGCATGCTCGGGGCTAGCTATTTCCGCGTGATTGGTGCAGGTCAGGTTTATGGCCTTTCTGCCCGCGGCCTGGCAATTGATACCGCGTTGCCATCCGGTGAAGAATTTCCGCGCTTTAAAGAGTTTTGGATCGAGCGTCCAAAACCGACTGATAAACGTTTAACCATTTATGCATTGCTTGACTCACCGCGGGCGACAGGCGCTTACAAGTTTGTGGTTATGCCAGGACGTGACACGGTTGTTGATGTGCAGTCTAAAATTTATCTGCGCGACAAAGTCGGCAAACTGGGTGTTGCGCCGCTAACCAGTATGTTCCTGTTCGGACCGAACCAGCCGTCTCCGGCGAATAACTATCGTCCGGAATTGCACGACTCAAACGGCTTGTCTATCCATGCCGGTAACGGCGAGTGGATCTGGCGTCCGCTGAATAACCCGAAACATCTGGCGGTTAGCAGCTTCTCTATGGAGAATCCGCAAGGGTTTGGTCTGTTACAGCGTGGCCGCAACTTCTCTCGTTTTGAAGATCTCGACGACCGTTACGATCTGCGTCCAAGCGCCTGGGTAACACCGAAAGGGGAGTGGGGTAAAGGTAGCGTTGAGTTGGTAGAAATCCCGACCAACGATGAAACTAACGATAACATCGTCGCTTACTGGACGCCGGACCAGCTGCCGGAACCGGGTAAAGAGATGAACTTTAAATACACCATCACCTTCAGCCGGGACGAAGACAAATTGCATGCGCCAGATAACGCCTGGGTACAGCAGACGCGTCGTTCAACGGGGGATGTGAAACAATCAAACCTGATTCGTCAACCTGACGGTACTATCGCCTTTGTGGTCGATTTTACTGGTGCAGAAATGAAAAAACTGCCAGCGGATACGCCAGTCACCGCACAAACCAGTATTGGCGATAATGGTGAGATTGTAGAGAGTACAGTGCGTTATAACCCGGTCACCAAAGGCTGGCGTCTGGTAATGCGCGTGAAAGTGAAAGATGCCAAGAAAACCACTGAAATGCGTGCTGCGCTGGTGAATGCCGATCAGACGTTGAGTGAAACCTGGAGCTACCAGTTACCTGCCAATGAATAAAACAACTGAGTACATTGACGCAATGCCCATCTCCGCCAGTGAGAAAGCGGCATTGCCGAAGACCGATATCCGCGCCGTTCATCAGGCGCTGGATGCCGAACACCGCACCTGGGCGCGGGAGGATGACTCCCCGCAAGGGTCGGTGAAGGCGCGTCTTGAACAAGCCTGGCCGGATTCACTGGCTGATGGGCAGTTAATTAAAGACGACGAAGGACGCGATCAGCTGCAGGCCATGCCGAAAGCAAAACGTTCCTCTATGTTTCCCGACCCGTGGCGAACTAACCCGGTAGGGCGATTCTGGGATCGTCTGCGCGGGCGCGATGTGACACCGCGCTATCTGGCTCGGTTGACTAAAGAAGAACAGGAAAGCGAGCAAAAATGGCGTACCGTCGGGACAATCCGTCGTTATATCCTGCTTATCCTGACACTGGCGCAAACCGTTGTCGCCACCTGGTACATGAAGACGATTCTTCCGTACCAGGGGTGGGCGTTTATTAATCCGGTTGATATGGTCGATCAGGATCTGTGGGTTTCCTTTATGCAGCTCCTGCCTTATATGCTGCAAACCGGCATTCTGATCCTCTTTGCTGTTCTTTTCTGCTGGGTGTCTGCCGGTTTCTGGACCGCGTTGATGGGGTTCCTGCAACTGCTCATTGGTCGCGATAAATACAGTATTTCTGCGTCGACCGTTGGCGATGAGCCGCTAAACCCGGAGCATCGTACGGCATTGATCATGCCCATCTGTAATGAAGACGTGAATCGCGTCTTTGCAGGCTTGCGCGCAACGTGGGAATCGGTAAAAGCCACCGGCAATGCTAAACACTTTGATGTCTACATTCTGAGTGATAGTTACAACCCGGATATCTGCGTCGCAGAGCAAAAAGCCTGGATGGAGCTTATCGCTGAAGTCGGCGGCGAAGGGCAGATTTTCTATCGCCGCCGCCGCCGTCGTGTAAAGCGTAAAAGCGGTAATATCGATGACTTCTGCCGTCGCTGGGGCAGTCAGTACAGCTACATGGTCGTGCTGGATGCCGATTCAGTGATGACCGGTGATTGCTTGTGCGGACTGGTGCGCCTGATGGAAGCCAACCCGAACGCCGGGATTATCCAGTCTTCGCCGAAAGCATCTGGTATGGATACGCTGTACGCGCGCTGCCAGCAGTTTGCGACCCGTGTTTATGGGCCATTGTTCACTGCCGGTCTGCACTTCTGGCAACTTGGCGAGTCGCACTATTGGGGGCATAACGCGATTATCCGCGTGAAACCCTTTATCGAGCACTGCGCGCTGGCGCCGTTGCCGGGTGAAGGCTCTTTTGCTGGTTCAATCCTGTCGCACGACTTTGTAGAAGCGGCACTGATGCGCCGTGCAGGCTGGGGAGTATGGATTGCGTACGATCTCCCAGGCTCTTATGAAGAGTTGCCACCAAACTTGCTGGACGAGCTAAAGCGTGACCGTCGCTGGTGTCACGGCAACCTGATGAACTTCCGCCTGTTCCTGGTCAAAGGGATGCACCCGGTACACCGTGCGGTGTTCCTGACGGGGGTAATGTCTTATCTCTCTGCGCCGCTGTGGTTTATGTTCCTCGCGCTCTCGACCGCATTACAGGTAGTGCATGCGTTGACCGAACCGCAATACTTCCTGCAACCACGGCAGTTGTTTCCGGTGTGGCCGCAATGGCGTCCTGAACTGGCGATTGCACTGTTTGCCTCAACAATGGTGCTACTGTTCCTGCCAAAATTGTTGAGTATTTTGCTCATCTGGTGCAAAGGGACTAAAGAGTATGGTGGCTTCTGGCGCGTCACCTTGTCGCTGCTGCTGGAAGTGCTGTTCTCCGTACTGCTGGCGCCGGTGCGCATGCTGTTTCATACGGTATTCGTGGTCAGTGCCTTCCTCGGCTGGGAGGTGGTGTGGAATTCACCGCAACGTGATGATGACTCCACTTCCTGGGGAGAAGCGTTTAAACGTCACGGTTCGCAACTGTTACTGGGTCTTGTGTGGGCGGTTGGCATGGCATGGCTGGACCTGAGATTCCTGTTCTGGCTGGCGCCGATTGTCTTCTCACTGATCCTGTCACCGTTTGTTTCGGTGATCTCCAGTCGTGCGACCGTGGGGCTGCGTGCGAAACGCTGGAAACTGTTCCTGATCCCGGAAGAGTATTCACCGCCGCAGGTGCTGGTAGATACCGATCGTTTCCTTGAGATGAACCGTCAACGTTCTCTCGACGATGGCTTTATGCACGCGGTATTTAACCCGTCGTTTAACGCCCTGGCAACGGCAATGGCGACCGCGCGTCACCGCGCCAGTAAGGTGCTGGAAATCGCCCGTGACCGCCACGTTGAACAGGCGCTGAACGAGACGCCAGAGAAGCTGAACCGCGATCGTCGTCTGGTGCTTTTGAGCGATCCGGTAACGATGGCACGTTTGCATTTCCGCGTATGGAACTCTCCGGAGAAATATTCTTCATGGGTGAGTTACTATGAAGGGATAAAGCTGAATCCACAGGCATTGCGTAACCCGGATGCGGCTTCGCAATAAAAACGTAGTTGCCTGATGCGCTACGCTTATCAGGCCTACATCGTTCCTGCAATATATTGAGTTTGCAAGATTTTGTAGGTCGGATAAGGCATTCATGCCGCATCCGGCAAAAACAACGAGCCAATAAAAATACCGGCATAATGCCGGTATTTTTTTAGGAAAGAGGTATCAAATGCGTTTCATTGTGGTAGGCATCATGGTTACCTTACTGAGTGGCTGTGGCAGCATCATTAGCCGCACTTTACCGGGGCAGGGGCATGGCAACCAATATTATCCCGGAGTGCAATGGGATGTTCGTGACTCCGCATGGCGCTATGTTACGATCCTCGATCTGCCGTTCTCCCTCGTCTTTGATACCTTACTCCTGCCCATTGATATTCAACATGGGCCATATGAGTAATTAACGCTCATCCCATTCATCGGCGGCAGCGCGTCCTTCTTCAGTATCCAGAGGCGGCTCAAGCTGAAATTCGCCTTCGTCCCATTCATGCAGCGTATTTTCATCCTGCCATTCCTGGCGGATTTCAATTTCATCATAATCGCCGTCAAAGACGCTTTGTGCAGCTTCACCGCTGAACATTGGCAGACATTCACCTTCTTCGCCTTCATCAGCAAAAAACTCAACCTGCCACATAATGTCGCCATCTTGCAGAATGTATTTCTGGACATTGAACTGTTGCACATTTGCTTCATCTGCATCGATTCCGGGGTTGTCAGCAAGAAATTCTTCCCGTGCGGCATCAATGGCTTCTTCAAGCGTTGCGTACATAGTCATCACGATTCTCCCTTTGATTTGATGATGTATTCAGGGAAAGAATAGCTGATTATGCGCTTTCGCAAGTATGAAAGGCGAAAAATCAGCCTGTCACTTGGGGCAATCGGCGGCGACGCAAACTGTTCCAGGAATAAACCGCGTTAAACAACACAACTCCTGCGGTGACCAGAAACACTGCGCGGAAACCATAGTTTGCCGAGATAGCCGCGCCCATCAATGGTCCCGTAACGTTGCCAATATCACGAAATGACTGGTTGTAGCTGAAAATTCGTCCGGCGATTTGGTTTGTTGAGTTATAGACCAGTAGCGTTTGTACTGCGGGGAGTAACGCACCATCGGCGGCCCCGAGTAAAAAGCGTAAAACCCCCAGTTGGAATGGTGTCTGGACGTAAGACATAGGGATTAACAGCAGCACAGAAAAGAGCAGCGCCGTTATCAGGATCTTCTCTGGCCCGATACGATCCCCCAGTTTGCCAAGTCGTGGCGCGCTAAGTAGCGCAGCCACGCCGGGGACCGAGGCAATCATGCCGCTGATAAAAGCAACATTACTGACATTCCCCGCCAGTTCGCGGACATAGAGTGTCAGGATTGGCGCGATTGAACCGGTGGCGACCTGGATGATTAATGTTGTGACAAACAGGCTAAGTACCAGCTTCGGGTTTTTAAGCGATGTCACGACATCCCGCATGTGCAGCATCTCTTTTTTGCTGACTGGCTGGAATTTCTCTTTGATACAAAACAGAGTGACGAAAAAGCAGAGTATTAGCACACTGGCGGTAATAAAAAATACCGGACGTAAGCCGTAGTTATCGGCAAGCAAGCCGCCAGCCATGGGGCCGAGCAGCGCGCCGCTAACCCCACCGGTAGAGAGCGTACCCAGCGCCCAGCCGCTTTTATTGCGTGGGACCTGAGTGGCGATTAGTGCGTTGGCATTAGGGACAAATCCACCGAGCAGACCCAGCAATGCTCGCAGGATCAGAAATTGCCAGATATTTTGCACTACCCCCATCAGCACCATCACGATACCCATCCCGAGGGCAGAGCGCAGGAGCATAATTTTTCGACCTTTGCGGTCAGCTAATCCTCCCCAGAACGGAGAAGCAATGGCGGAAAATAGAAAGGTAATACTGAAGACAATCCCTGACCACATATTTAGCGCCGAGTGGCCCGTAACGCCAAGTTGCTCAACGTAGAGGGGTAAGAACGGCATAACCAGACTGAAGGCGGCGCCGGTAAGAAAACAGCCAAGCCAGGCAACGAGCAGGTTTCGTTTCCAGTTTATGGGAGTGTCATTTTCACAGGGTGACATAGCAATCCGCTGTTGGTGCGCCAGGGCGCGGTGAACAAGAGAATAAAAGATAAGCACACTAATTATGCGCCTGACTTATAAGTGACGCAATGCAGAGAGCTTTTATCGCTAAATCAGGGGATTTGATGCTGAAGTGCCGGATGCGATGCTGCGCATCCGGCATAAAGAAGGTTAGTAACGTGAAGGAACGCCTTCCGGGCGCGTTTTGAAGCGGCGATGCAGCCACATGTACTGTTCTGGCGCCATCATGATGCATTTTTCGACCACTTTGTTCATCCACGCGGCGGTGGTTTCAGCGTTATCCAGAGGCGGTGAACACTCTGGCGGTAGCATGATCAACTGATAACCTTTGCCGTCCGGCTTACGACGAGGGACAAATGGCACCAGACATGCGCCGGACATTCGTGCCAACATCCAGGTGCCGCTAGTGGTTGCCGCCTGCTCAACGGCGAACAATGGCACAAAAACGCTTGAGCGCGGACCGTAATCGTGATCCGGCGCATACCAGACGACTTCACCTTTTTTAAGTGCTTTAATCATCCCTTTTAAATCTTTGCGATCGAGCATTGATTTATTCGAACGCAGGCGGCCCCAGGTTTGCAGCCAGTCGATCAATGGATTGTCATTTGGGCGATAAACCCCGATCCCCGGTTCCTGCATTCCAAATTGTCGTGCACCGAGTTCCAGCGTCAGAAAATGGATGCCAACTAACAGGATGCCACGCTTTTGCGCCTGCACGTCACGGACATGCTCCATGCCGATAACTTCCGTCCAGCGGGCAACCCGACTTTCTGGCCAGAACCATGCCATGCCGGTTTCCATCAGTCCCATGCCAACGGATTCAAAATTCTTAATCACCATCTGCTGGCGCTCTTGTTCGCTCATTTCCGGGAAGCACAGTTCCAGGTTGCGATGCACAATTTTGGCGCGTCGTTTCATAAAACGTAACGCCAGTCGTCCTGTCACACAGCCGAGGCGATAGATAATCGGGTAGGGCAATTGCACGACCAACCAAAGTACGCCAATACCCAACCAGGTTAACCAATAACGCGGATGAAGCAGTGCGGTGGAGAACTTGGGTAGATTCGTCATATCAATCCTGTCTTTCAACCTATACGGGCAATTGTATGTATTGTCGCATTTTTTCGCCCTCAACCAAAATTTGAGGCTGAAGACTGGGCGAAAATGTCGCGCATGTAAACCATTAATAATTTTTAATGCGCAAATGTAGCGTAAAATGTGTGGATGTTAATTTGCGATTATTGCTATATCATGCGCCGGATTTTACTTTCCCACCTCGCAGGAACCGTACACCATGCCAGTGTTACACAACCGAATTTCCAACGACGCACTGAAAGCCAAAATGCTGGCCGAGAGTGAACCGCGCACCACCATTTCGTTTTATAAATATTTCCATATTGCCGATCCTAAAGTGACCCGCGATGCTTTATATCAGCTATTTGCTTCGTTGAATGTTTTTGGCCGGGTCTATCTGGCTCATGAGGGGATCAACGCGCAAATTAGTGTACCAGCGAGCAACGTCGAGACATTTCGCGCACAGCTTTATGCTTTTGATCCTGCGTTAGAGGGTTTACGCCTGAATATTGCGTTGGATGATGACGGGAAATCCTTCTGGGTGCTGCGCATGAAGGTCCGCGAGCGGATTGTCGCTGACGGGATTGACGATCCTCAATTTGATGCCACTAATGTCGGGGAATACCTGCAAGCGGCGGAAGTGAATGCCATGCTTGATGATCCCGATACGCTGTTTATCGACATGCGCAACCACTATGAATATGAAGTCGGTCATTTCGAAAATGCGTTGGAAATTCCGGCTGATACCTTTCGTGAACAACTGCCGAAAGCGGTTGAGATGATGCAGACGCATAAAGATAAAAAAATCGTCATGTACTGCACTGGTGGCATTCGTTGCGAAAAGGCCAGTGCCTGGATGAAGCATAACGGCTTTAATAAAGTCTGGCATATTGAAGGCGGCATTATTGAATACGCCCGTAAGGCGCGTGAACAAGGCTTACCAGTGCGTTTTGTTGGCAAAAATTTCGTTTTTGACGAACGGATGGGCGAGCGCATCTCTGATGAAATTATTGCACATTGCCATCAGTGCGGCACGCCATGCGACAGCCATACCAACTGTAAAAATGATGGCTGTCACTTGCTGTTTATCCAGTGTCCGACGTGTGCTGAGAAATTCAAGGGGTGTTGTAGTGAGATTTGCTGCGAAGAGAGCGCATTACCGCCAGAAGAACAACGACGCCGTCGAGCCGGGCGAGAAAATGGCAATAAAATCTTCAATAAGTCGCGGGGACGCCTGAATACGACACTGGGCATACCTGATCCTGCGGAATAAACATCATTGCCGGATGCGCGTCATCCGGCAACATTTCAGCATTATTTCTGCTGTACACCTTCCACCGAAATAATCAGATCAACTTCCTGAGAGGCCGGACCTAAATCTGACTTGATATTGAAGTCTTTCAGCTTAATTTTACCTTCAGCTTCGAAGCCTGCACGTTTACCACCCCATGGGTCGTCGCCCTGACCAATCAACTTCGCTTCCAGCGTTACTGGTTTAGTTACGCCATTCAGTGTCAGATCACCTGTGATATCCAGCTCGTCACCGTCTTTTTTTACGCTAGTGGACGTAAAGGTTGCCTGCGGATATTTTGCTGTGTTGAGGAAATCCGCGCTGCGCAGATGTTTATCGCGCTCGGCATGGTTGGTATCCACGCTGGTGGTATTAATGGTGACATTGACTTTATCGGCCGCCGGATTCTTTTCATCAAACGTAAAAGTACCGTCGAAATCTTTAAAAGTGCCGTAAACCCAGCTGTAGCCCAAATGTTGAATGCGGAAATTGACAAAGGCGTGCTGGCCTTCTTTGTCAATTTTGTAATCGGCAGCGATAGCTGAACCGGCAGAGAACAACAGGGAAGCGAAGGTTAAACCAAGCAGGCTTTTTTTCATTTTTTATACTCCATAGTCAGATGACGACTTTCCCAGCATGCGCTTCAGGGTGTCGTCTTTATCGATGAAATGATGTTTCAGCGCCATAAATCCGTGCATAACTGACAGGACGACGACACTCCAGGCAAACCAGAAATGTAGAGCTCCTGCTAAGTCAGCTTGCGTGCCTGCGTCGGCAAGCGTTGCGGGTATTTCAAACCAACCAAAGATGCTGATGGGTTTGCCATCGGCGGTCGAAATAAGGTAGCCGCTCAAGCCAATAGCAAAGAGCAAAAGATAAAGTGCCAGATGGCCTGCTTTCGCTCCGTAACGTATACCGGGGGAATAGCTTTTCAGTGGGCCAGGCGGAGGAGAAATTAAACGCCAGAGAACGCGAATAACCAGCCCCATCATTAATAGAATACCGATGCTTTTATGCAACTCTGGCGCCTTATGATACCAACGGTCGTAATAACTTAACGTTACCATCCACAAACCTAAAGCAAACATGCCATAGACAGTAATTGCCGTTAGCCAATGTAAAGCGGCAGAAATAACACCATAGCGTTGAGGGGAATTTATGAATTGCATAACTGCATCCAGAACATATTCACGAGGTAATGAAAATGGCCTGTCACGAGATGAATTGCAACTTAAAAACAACAATCCGAATGATATTTATTTTTATTTCAATAATTTTGATTTAATAATGAAAGAATCTTCATAAGTTTAGTGGTTCCAGGCTGAGGGATGTCTGGTGAATGCTGTTGCGACTGGAATAAGCTTATTCAAATTTTCACGCCAAATGAAAGGGAAATTAAATTTTTGTCAGTTTGTGTCAGCGCCTGGCGATTAAAAATAAAACACATAGATCAGATCCATAATCGCCAATACCCCCCAGAGAAAAAGATAAAGCATGAGATGTTCGCGAATATTATTGATGAGATAGTTCACCAGGCGACGCATTAAAAGCTCCTGTAAAAACGGCCTCAACTTGGAGGCCGTGAAGATGATTATTGGAAGCGGGAAAGCCGGAATGGCGTTAAATCAAAATCGATTTTTTTGTCTTGCGCAAAGTCAGCGGCTATTTCCCCTAATACCGAAGCAAATTTAAAACCATGCCCACTCAGGCCGGTAATCAGTAGCGTATTAGCGTGTCCTGGTAGGGTATCGATAATAAAATCTTCGTCAGGCGAATTATCATAGGTGCAAGCCGCGCCATACAGGCAGCAGCCGATACCTGGCAACACACTACGTAAGAATGGGAAAGCTTCGGAACCGTCACTGTCAATTTCCGCAAACGGAACACGTTCATCCGCTGAATGAATGACCTGACCACCGTTATGTTTCCCAATCTTCAGAGCATCGTTTTCCGCCGGAAAACCGTAGTATTGATCGCCATTGGGCAATTCACCGGTAAAGGCCGGGAATTTATTTTTCACGCTATAGCGGCCATCGGCCTGATACCAGGCGAATACTTTACGTACGGGCTGGATGGGCAGTTCTGGTAGCAGCTCTTTTACCCAGGTACCCGCACAGACGATCGCTTTCTTCGCCTGGTACTCGCCGTCCGCCGTTTCAATAGTTACGCCGTTATCATCATGACGAATTGCGGTGACCGGACAGTTAAACAGTTGCGCGCAGCCAGCTTCATTCGCCAGTTTGATCCAGGTTTTAATCGCCAGTTCGCTGCGTAAAAAACCGGAATCGGCCTCAAACAAGCCGATGTAATTGTCAGGGACGCGTATTTCCGGCCAGCGAGCCATAATTGTCTGTGCATCCAGTTTTTCGACGTTGAGTTGCCATTGTTCCGCGCTGTGGGCGACATTGGCGAGAAATTCGGAGTCGGCAGGGCCGAGGTTGATGACGCCGGAGCGCACAAAAACGGGGTCTTCTTCGTTGTGACGGGAGAGTTCATCCCACAGGGTTTGCGCACGGAGTACTAGCGGGACATACTTTTCGCCTTCGCCATAAGCATGACGAATTAATCGCGTATCTCCATGGTGACTGCCGTGTTGATGTGGCGGCATATGGCTGTCGGTCATCAGCACTTTCAAACCGGCCTGGGTGGCATAATACCCGGCTGCAGCGCCTACGGAACCGCTGCCAATAATGATGAGATCGTATTTCATTTTTTTCTCTCTGCTCTCATGGTTTAAGCAGAGTAAATAAGTAACAAACGATATACAACCCAGAAATGGTAAAGGCACCGTTAAGGTGCCTTTTGGGTGGATGGTCATGTCATGTTAATGACGACGATACTCATTGACATGGAAATCACCAGATTCAATTTTGGCGATTCCTGCTTCTAATATCGAAATAAATTGTCTGGCAACATCAGTAGTTAACCAGAGTGTCTGACCAACTTCAGTCCCTTCCTGCTCGGACTTATTTGGGGTCTGGTAGTGCAAACGCAACATCAGCGCATCATAACTATCAACGGTGCTGATGTCCCACCCTACGAGCGGATGAGTCTGAATGACTTCATTGTTTTTTTCCATCATGGCCCCCTAATTCGTGTTACTAGACAACGTTATTCGAGGTTCAATGCGTTTTTATCTGAAGCAACTTCAGTATATCAATAAATATGGCTATTCACCGAAATTTTAAAGGGGTAGTGAGATATTTTTTTGCTTTTAAGATTTATATGAACAATAAAACAGCATGTCATTCATATTTTTTTAGCATATTGTGCAATTATTTTGAGGAAGTGTAAAATTTGTACGAACAATCTTAAAATATAAAAAAGCCGGGGCGACCCGGCAAAACAAACATCACTGCATATTATTCGCTAACAAACCAGTCATCGGCGCTTTCCCACGTTTCTTGTAGAATTTCGCTAATGCGCTGTTTATCTTCTTTTGTTGCGCCAATAACCGATAAATTATTTGCCGCAGCATATCGTACCGATACGTGACCTTCATTGTCCGGAAACGCATACTGAATGCGACGAGAAAGTTCACCCGCCAGAGCGTCAATGGCCCCAGTGGGTAGTGGAGAAGTTTTCGCTATGGTGACTTCAATTCGCATAATAGCCCCCTGTTGAATATACTGGTTATTTATACAGGTAAAATAACCTAATGACAACAGGAAGCTACGATTTTTATTGTTTAACGGACCAGCGTACCGTTTCCCCGGCGAGGAATGGCACCAGTGTGTCATCAGTCAGTGCGATGCTTTCAGCAACCTGTTGCTCTTCACGTACCAGTTCGATGAATGTGTCGTTGACCGGTAATCCATAGAATTTCGGCCCGTTTAAAGAACAGAATGCTTCAAAATGCTGTAGTGCATTCATCTCTTCAAATACGGTTGCATAGCTACCCAGTGCCGATGGCGCATTAAAGCAACCTGCACAGCCGCAGCTACTCTCTTTACGATGACGAGCATGAGGCGCGGAATCGGTACCCAGAAAAACGCGATCAAAACCACTGGCGACCAGCTCACGCAGCGCCTGTTGGTGAATATTGCGTTTGAGGATCGGCAGACAGTAGAGATGCGGACGCACACCGCCAACCAGCATATGGTTACGGTTAAACATCAGATGCTGGGGAGTAATGGTGGCAGCCAATAGTTCATTTCCGTCACGGACATAGTCGGCAGCGTCTTTGGTGGTGATGTGCTCAAAAACGACTTTCAGCGCGGTCAGGCGCTGGCGTAGCGGCTCCATGACCGTCTCAATAAAGCGCGCTTCACGGTCAAAAATGTCGATGTCAGCATGGGTCACTTCACCATGCACCAGCAGCGGCATGCCGATTTTTTCCATGCGCTCAAGTACTGGCATGATAGCGTCAACCGACGTCACACCGTGGCTGGAGTTGGTGGTGGCGTTCGCAGGGTAAAGTTTTGCGGCGGTGAACACGCCTTCGTTAAATCCACGCTCCAGCTCATTGGGGTCCAGTGAATCTGTTAAATAACAGGTCATCAGCGGGGTGAAATCGTGTCCGTCCGGTACGGCGTCAAGGATACGTTGGCGATAAGCCACAGCAGCCTCAACTGTTGTTACAGGCGGTGCCAGATTGGGCATAACGATGGCCCGACCATAGGTTTCGCTGGTATACGGCACGACAGTTTTTAACATGTCGCCATCGCGGAGGTGAAGGTGCCAGTCGTCTGGGCGGCGGATCTTTAATACCTGGGATGGTGCAGTCATTAATTTCTATGCTCCGGCTGAAGGGATGTTTTTGCCGGACACAAAGGATAAGCGGAAACGTTTTCCTTTGCACGAAAAATAAAGGGCGCAAATACGCCCTCGTAATTAATCAGTGAACGGAATGACTATTTCACCTGGTTTCACTTCAATGCCTTTTGCCAGTTTTTTAGCCATTGCTTCGCCTTTGCTGCCATCTTCGCGCAGGACGTAAGCCGGCTGCTGGTTAAAGTAATTGCGTAATGCCTGATTCAAATAGGGAAGTAACGTTTGCATCACGGTTTGCATTTTTTCCGGCTGCACGGTCGCGTCGACCACTTCCATCTCTTTCAGGAAGATGGCGCCTTTCTCTTTATCAAACACAGGCAGCGCTTTCAGCTTCAGTTTCATGGTTGCTTTTTGGCTACCGAACAGAGAGTTCATATCCAGATTGGCGTCCCCGGTTAGGGTAACCTTATTAGGTTCTTCACGACCAATTTGGCTGGTCAGGTTTGTCAGAACTATATGGGCGTCAGCCACGCCGGGCAAACCGATATCTTTTGAGAAATTATTATGTTTCGCAAGCGACTGGTTAATCTCTTGTTCGGTGATGGTGTATTGGGTGAGTTGATTACAGCCAACGAGCAGGCCACTGACGATTAATGCAGCGGCAAATAAAAACTTGTTCATGGTAGTCCTCGACATGAAATCTGCGTCAATATCCTGACACAACGCAGCATGTGTCACCAGCGATAAACTCGCCAGCAGAAAAAACTGAAAACAGCGGCAACCCGCGAATACAGGCTGCCGCGGCAGGCCAGGATTAAATCGCCATTGATGATAGCAAATTGATTTGCGTCTGTTTGGCCATGTTATCGCGGTAATCAGCGACGCGGCTTGGCCAGTTTATTCCTGCAACCAGCGTCAGATTACGCAGCAGCGGAAAAAGTTGAATGTCATCTTCCGAAAGCTCGCCATTCACGGCGTTTGGCTTGACGATGAGTTTATCCAGTGCACGTAAATCATCGCTGATATTTTTAATTAACCCATCAGAATGAGAGAGAAGCTCGGCAAAATTACCCGCGCTGGCCTCTTTCTTGTCGATGAAGTATTTGCGTGCGGCGGGAGTAGAAAACTCATCAAAAGCCGATTTGGCAAAACGCGGCAACAGCAGTTTATTGGCATAGCCGTTGACCTTGCGCAGCCACTCTTCAATGGCAGGGGAGCGTTTACCCGTCAGTAACGGTTTGCCGTCGAGCTTATCAACATAGTGAACAATGTCCATGCTTTCTGGCATATAGCGGCTGTCATCTTTTTGCAGAATGGGAACCTGTTTTTGACCGACCATCCGGGTGGGTGTTTCTGCATCGTCGTTGAGCAGAACGTGTAATTCGACGGGGATATTTTTCAGGCCGAAAATCATGCGGGCTTTGAGGCAGTAAGGGCAGTGATCGTAAATATATAGCTTCACGTGACTCCTCCATTTGGCTGTCAGTTCACTTTCAGTATGGAGGAGTCAGGGGGGAGTATCAAATCAGGCGTCGTGTTCCAGCAACCGACGCGCGGCACGTTTATGGCTAAATTGCCAGCCCAACGCAAGGAAGGTGATGATGCCAATAACGCCCAACATCATCCACGGCAACTCCGGTTGTTGCGTGGATTTACCCAGGTCAAACAGCCAGCCGCCGCCGATATAGCCAATAGCGCCGCCTATTGCCAGGCCCAGCCGACTAAATCCCATATAACTGCCGCGCGCTCGTGCATCCGCTAACGAGGCGCTAAGAGTTTCACGCGCAGGTTCGGCAATGATCGAGCCAATATAAAACAGACAAATCAGGGTGAAAAGTTGTTGCAGGCCGCTGACCATGCCCACGGGTATCATGCTTAATGACATCACCAGTAGCCCCGCCATCAACCGGTGTTCCAGACGAAAACGCTTTTCGCTCCAGCGGGCGATAGGGTAGAGCAACGTTAACGACAGACACGCTTCGATGGCATACATCCATTTAACGGCAGAGGGCGCTCCGGCAACGTCGTTGACCATAATCGGCAGCATCAACATCACCTGCACAGCCAGCATGTAGTAGCCCGCGAGTGTCAGGACATAGGTGACAAAACGTTTATCGCGCATCACGCGGGTCATGCCTTCGCGGACTGGCGTGCGCACGGTAGAGAGTTTCCATGCGGGCAACAGCCAGGCGTTAAACGCTGCACACAATACAAACAGAATTGCCCCCGTGGCGCAGACCAGGCGAAAATCGTATTGCAATAACCAACTCCCCAACAGCGCGCCAATGACCGCACCGGCACTGTCCTGCATCATCAACAGGGAGAAAAAACGGCCCCGTTGTTCCGGACGAATTAATTTCACCACCAGCGCCGAACGCGGCGGATCAAATAACGTACCGCCAAGGCCCGAGAGCAAACAAGAAAACCACAGCATCCAGGGCTCATGGGCGATGCCCATGGTGGCGAATCCGGCGGCGCGCATCAGCATACCGGTAACGATCATCGGTTTAGCGCCAAAACGGTCGGCAATAGCACCGCCGAAAATGCCTAATCCTTGCTGAATGAACTGACGCAGACCGAGGGCAATACCGACCATTACGGCGGCCCAGCCCATTTGATCAACGAAGCGGATAGAGATCAGCGGGAAGACAACAAAGAACCCCAGCACGACCAGCATATTATCGACGAGAAGGAAATATTTACCCAGGTTCCTCGCCTGCGACACGCGCGACATTTCCCCTCCCGGGAAATAAAAGATGAGCACTTTCTATTCTGCATTGCTGCTAAGATTTTTCCCATCATATCGGGGACAATATTTTTTTATCAAAACGTCGCTTTGATAGAGAATTTTTATCCAATATGTGAATAATGCAGAAAATGGCATTTTGGACTTTTCACAGGCTCTGGTTGCGCAGGTATAGTAATACTTACAGCGTATTAAAGACGTTACGGGAAGGAGTAGGTATAGAATGTTTGGCTATCGCAGTAACGTGCCAAAAGTGCGCTTAACCACCGACCGACTGGTCGTGCGTCTGGTGCATGAACGTGATGCCTGGCGACTGGCGGATTATTACGCAGAGAATCGCCATTTCCTGAAGCCCTGGGAGCCGGTGCGCGATGAAAGCCACTGCTATCCTTCAGGCTGGCAGGCCAGGTTAAGCATGATTAACGAATTTCATAAACAGGGCTCAGCCTTTTACTTTGGATTATTTGATCCAGATGAGAAAGAGATTATTGGCGTAGCCAATTTTTCCAATGTGGTACGCGGCTCTTTTCACGCCTGTTATCTCGGTTATTCGATCGGACAAAAATGGCAGGGTAAAGGACTGATGTTTGAAGCTCTGACCGCCGCCATTCGCTATATGCAACGTACCCAACATATTCATCGCATTATGGCCAACTATATGCCGCACAATAAACGCAGCGGTGATTTGCTGGCGCGGTTGGGGTTTGAAAAAGAAGGCTATGCGAAAGATTATTTGTTGATTGATGGAAAATGGCGCGATCACGTACTGACGGCATTAACCACCCCGGACTGGACGCCCGGCCGCTAAGGAGAATTTCATGAAGTATCAACTTACCGCACTGGAAGCCCGTGTGATTGGCTGTTTGCTGGAAAAACAGGTGACGACGCCGGAGCAATACCCGCTTTCCGTGAATGGCGTGGTAACGGCCTGTAACCAGAAAACAAACCGTGAACCGGTAATGAATCTGAGCGAATCCGAGGTACAGGAGCAACTGGATAATCTGGTAAAACGCCATTATCTGCGCACGGTGAGTGGCTTTGGTAATCGAGTCACCAAATATGAACAGCGTTTCTGCAACTCTGAGTTTGGTGACCTGAAACTTAGCGCCGCAGAAGTCGCATTAATTACCACCTTGTTGTTGCGCGGTGCTCAGACGCCAGGTGAACTGCGCAGTCGCGCGGCGCGGATGTATGAATTCAGCGATATGACGGAAGTAGAAACGACGCTGGAACAACTGGCTAATCGCGAAGATGGGCCTTTTGTCGTTCGTCTGGCTCGCGAACCGGGTAAACGCGAAAGCCGCTATATGCATCTTTTCAGTGGCGAGGTGGATGATCAGCCTGTGCTTACGGAAACGTCGGACGCGGTTGGCGGTGATTTACAATCCCGCGTCGAAGCCCTGGAAATCGAGGTGGCAGAACTGAAACAGCGTCTTGATTCGTTGCTGGCCCATCTGGGAGATTAACGTGAAAAAATTACGTATCGGCGTAGTGGGTTTAGGCGGCATCGCGCAAAAAGCGTGGCTGCCAGTGCTGGCAGCGGCGTCTGACTGGACGCTACAAGGGGCGTGGTCGCCAACGCGTGAGAAAGCCATCTCAATTTGTGAAAGCTGGCGCATTCCTTACGCCGATTCGTTATCTAACCTTGCCGCCAGTTGCGATGCGGTATTTGTCCACTCCAGCACCGCCAGTCATTTTGAGGTGGTCAGTGCGTTATTAAATGCTGGTGTACATGTCTGTGTCGATAAACCGCTGGCGGAAAATCTGCGCGATGCCGAGCGACTGGTGGAACTCGCAGCGCGCAAAAAACTGACATTGATGGTCGGCTTTAACCGCCGTTTCGCGCCGCTGTACTGTGAGTTAAAAACCCAGCTTGCCAGCGCGTCCTCGCTAAGAATGGATAAACATCGTACCAATAGCGTCGGGCCACACGATCTTTATTTCACCTTGCTGGATGATTATCTGCATGTGGTTGATACCGCGCTGTGGTTGTCTGGCGGCAATGCAACTCTCGAAAGCGGTACGTTGCTGACCAATGAGTCTGGCGAAATGCTGTTTGCCGAGCACCATTTTTCGGCAGGTCAGTTACAAATCACCACCTGTATGCATCGTCGTGCCGGAAGTCAGCGTGAAGCGGTGCTGGCAGTGACTGAAGGGGCATTAATCGACATCACCGATATGCGTGAATGGCGTGAGGAGCGTGGTCAGGGCGTGGTGCATAAACCGATTCCTGGCTGGCAAAGTACCCTCGAGCAGCGTGGATTTGTCGGTTGCGCGCGCCATTTCATTGAATGCGTGCAAAATCAGACAGTTCCGCAAACCGCGGGTGAACAGGCGGTGCTGGCGCAGCGCATCGTTGATAAGATCTGGCGCGATGCGATGAGTGAATAAACCCTGTAACATCTGGCGGTAGTAATTCACCATAATCCAGGTAGACTATTCGCCTCTTTCAGCGCCTGCCTTGCAGGCGTTTTGCCCGTGGGTCTGGATTAGAACACCGATGAATTTATTAAAATCGCTGGCCGCCGTCAGCTCGATGACCATGTTTTCGCGAGTGCTTGGCTTCGCACGCGACGCTATTGTCGCCAGAATATTTGGCGCAGGGATGGCAACCGACGCCTTTTTTGTCGCGTTCAAACTTCCTAACTTGTTACGCCGTATCTTTGCTGAAGGGGCATTCTCCCAGGCTTTCGTGCCGATTCTGGCGGAATATAAAAGCAAGCAGGGCGAAGACGCCACGCGGGTCTTTGTCTCCTATGTCTCTGGCCTGCTGACACTGGCGCTGGCGGTTGTGACGGTTGCCGGTATGCTCGCCGCGCCGTGGGTGATCATGGTGACCGCGCCGGGCTTTGCGGATACTGCCGACAAATTCGCACTTACCAGCCAGTTATTACAGATTACTTTTCCTTATATCTTATTGATTTCACTGGCATCGCTGGTGGGGGCAATTCTGAATACCTGGAACCGTTTCTCGATTCCGGCATTTGCCCCAACGTTACTCAACATCAGCATGATTGGCTTTGCGCTGTTTGCAGCGCCGTACTTTAATCCACCAGTGCTGGCGCTGGCGTGGGCAGTTACGGTGGGCGGCATCCTGCAACTGGTTTATCAGCTACCGCATCTGAAGAAGATTGGTATGTTGGTATTGCCGCGCATTAACTTCCACGATGCCGGGGCGATGCGCGTAGTGAAACAGATGGGGCCGGCGATTCTTGGCGTCTCTGTTAGCCAGATTTCCTTAATCATCAACACTATTTTTGCCTCATTTCTTGCCTCCGGCTCGGTGTCATGGATGTATTATGCCGACCGTTTGATGGAGTTTCCGTCCGGTGTACTGGGCGTGGCGCTGGGGACCATTTTGCTGCCGTCGTTGTCGAAAAGTTTTGCCAGCGGTAATCACGATGAATACAACCGTCTGATGGACTGGGGGCTGCGTCTTTGTTTCCTGCTGGCGCTGCCAAGTGCGGTGGCGCTGGGCATCCTCTCCGGTCCGTTAACTGTTTCGCTGTTCCAGTACGGTAAATTTACCGCCTTTGATGCGTTGATGACCCAGCGGGCGTTAATTGCCTACTCGGTAGGTTTGATTGGCCTGATTGTGGTGAAAGTGCTGGCTCCGGGCTTTTATTCACGGCAGGATATTAAAACGCCGGTGAAAATTGCCATCGTCACGCTGATTTTGACGCAATTGATGAACCTTGCATTTATCGGCCCGTTGAAACATGCCGGACTGTCGCTTTCCATTGGTCTGGCGGCGTGTCTGAATGCTTCGCTGCTTTACTGGCAGTTGCGTAAGCAGAAAATCTTTACTCCACAACCCGGCTGGACTGCGTTTCTGCTGCGTTTACTCGTGGCGGTTCTGGTGATGTCTGGTGTGCTTTTAGGCATGTTGCATATTATGCCGGACTGGTCGTTAGGCACTATGCCCTGGCGTTTACTGCGTTTGATGGCGGTCGTTGTTGCGGGAATTGCAGCGTACTTTGCCGCACTGGCCGTGTTGGGCTTCAAAGTAAAAGAATTTGCTCGTCGCACTGCTTAACGTAGAATTCCGGCCTGCATCGCAGGCCGGAGAAAATCTTCAAATAGAAATCTTTTTACCACCGCGCCAGGGTGTTGAGGTCTGACCGTTCGCCCCGTACAGTGTTGGCTCCTGATGCGGTTTCAGCATTTCCAGTGCCTGTTGATTGCGCTCAATCTGCCCTTCCAGTAGCCAGCCGTTATGCTGATTTAACTGGCGCAATTGCTGCGTTTTCTCGGTGATTTCCTGCCAGCATTGCGCAATATCTTCACTTATTTCTGTATCCGGTGCCTGTCGACGCAACTGTTCCAGGTAATCCAGAGTCGCCAGCATTGAGCTTTTTTGTTCTGTAATATGTTGCAACTGGCTACCGGTGAACTGCCCCATAGAGAGATGTTGCTGCTCCTGGACCATCACTATATTAAGCTCGTTAAGCACCACAGACATCTGGTTGAGAATCTCAGCAAGACGCGGCATCTGATTATTTACTCATTAAATCTTGTTGCACTTCGTTGATCAGCGCATCGGCAATTTTGCCGACATCCATTTTTAGTTCACCATTACGAATCGCCAATTTTAATGCTTCAACGCGTTCAAGATTGATATCACTGCTGCCCGGTTGCATCAGTGTTGCCTGCGCATCGCTTAACTTGACGTTAGTACTGGCGGTAGCCGTCGTTTTTGCTGCGCGGTTATTGGCTACCGGAGCGTCACTGGTTTCACGTGGCTGAACGGTGCTTACAGGCTTCAGGGGGGAAGTGCGGTCAATACTCATGGTTTATTCCTCATTGAGGGCGCTTTATCATTTGTTGCTTATTTATCGGCAATGGACGGGCAATCTTTAATAGCTTACAGGTTTATAAGAATATTCCCATCGGCATCCACTACGCCACTGACTACCTGACCCGATATCATTCTCACGCGGGCTTTTTGCGCGACGGAAGCGTTATTCAGCGCCAGACCTTCAGCATTTGCACTGAACCCATCGCCACTGGCAATCACGTTAACGCGTTGTCCTGCTTTTACCCGCCAGGCCTGACGCAGCATAGTCAGCTGTATAGGTTGTCCGGGGACCAAATCGCGCAGGCTAACCGCATCAACCAGTTGATTAGCATCCAGAACGGTACGCGGCGGTAGTGTATCCAGTCTGCCGCGTTTAAGTTTTACACTGCCTGCGTCAAGCTTTCCCCCACGCACAACCGGCATTGCTGCAACAACATAATTCCCTGTCGCCTGTACATTCACTTGCACGTAATGCTTATCGTTGCCACAACGTGCCAGCACATTCACATTGCCCCACAGGCGGGCGTTATTAGTCATGGAAAGCAGCGGCTGTTCGCATGGCGGCAATAAATTGGGAGCAGTACGAATAGAGACGTTGACCTCATCACTTAGCCCTGCCAGTTGTGCAACGAAAAAGGTTTGCAATTGTGAGGGAAAATCGCCAGCCGCACTAAGTGGACTGAACAACATCGAGATGATCGCCACACAGCGCATTATTGTCAGCATTTTTGCCCCCGGCCATTTTCACAGCCTGAATTGTACCCGTACGCAATGACCATCAACGGCATAAATAGCAACCCATTTTGCTTTTATTCCGCCGATAACGCGCGCGTAAAGCCTTTAAGCTGACGGCAGAATTTTGATATCTGCGGAGGAGATATGCTCGATAAGCTCGACGCCGCCTTACGTTTTCAACAAGAGGCACTCAATCTGCGCGCCCAGCGTCAGGAAGTGCTGGCGGCAAATATCGCCAATGCCGATACCCCTGGTTATCAGGCGCGCGATATGGATTTTGCCAGTGAACTTAAAAAAGTGATGCAGCGCGGGAGAGATGAAACCAGCGTGGTCGCGCTGACGTTGACCTCGTCGCAGCATATTCCAGCACAGGCGTTGTCACCTCCTGCCACAGAATTGCAATACCGTATTCCGGACCAGCCTTCACTGGACGGCAATACCGTGGATATGGATCGCGAACGCACCCAGTTTGCCGATAACAGCCTGCAATACCAGATGAGCCTTAGCGCGTTGAGCGGACAAATCAAAGGCATGATGAACGTATTACAAAGCGGAAATTAACGGATGGCACTGCTGAATATTTTTGATATCGCCGGATCGGCGTTAACCGCTCAGTCTCAGCGTCTGAACGTGGCTGCCAGCAACCTGGCCAACGCCGACAGCGTGACGGGGCCAGATGGTCAGCCGTATCGGGCAAAACAGGTGGTGTTCCAGGTGAACGCCGCGCCAGGGGCAGCGACGGGCGGAGTCAAAGTGGCTGACGTGATTGAAAGCCAGGCCCCGGACAAACTGGTCTATGAACCGGGTAATCCGCTGGCGGACGCGAAGGGCTACGTGAAAATGCCAAACGTCGATGTGGTAGGCGAGATGGTTAACACCATGTCGGCGTCGCGCAGCTATCAGGCCAACGTTGAAGTACTCAATACGGTGAAAAGCATGATGCTGAAAACCCTCACGCTCGGTCAATAAAGGAGAAAGTCATGTCCATTGCGGTAACCACCACCGATCCGACAAATACCGGCGTCAGCACTACCAGCAGTAGTTCGATTACGGGCAGTAACGCCGCCGATTTACAGAGCAGCTTTCTGACTTTGCTGGTGGCGCAACTGAAAAACCAGGATCCGACCAATCCAATGGAAAACAACGAGCTGACGTCACAACTGGCGCAAATCAGCACGGTCAGCGGGATTGAAAAGCTCAACACCACACTCGGTTCGATTTCCGGGCAGATTGATAACAGCCAGTCACTACAGGCCAGCAACCTGATTGGTCACGGCGTGATGATCCCCGGCACCACCATTCTTGCCGGTACTGGCAGTGAAGAAGGGGCGGTGACCACCACCACGCCGTTTGGTGTTGAGCTGCAACAGGCTGCAGATAAAGTAACCGCAACCATAACCGATAAAAATGGCGCAGTTGTGCGCACCATTGATATTGGTGAGCTCAGCGCCGGAGTCCACAGTTTCACCTGGGACGGCACGTTGACTGATGGTACGACCGCGCCGAACGGTTCTTATAACGTGGCAATTAGTGCCAGCAACGGCGGTACGCAGTTGGTTGCCCAGCCATTGCAGTTTGCGCTGGTACAGGGCGTGATTCGCGGCAATAACGGTAACACGCTGGATCTCGGCACTTACGGCACCACCACCCTCGACGAAGTACGGCAGATAATTTAAGCCTTCACATTTCAGGAGTCAGTCATGGCCTTTTCTCAAGCGGTTAGCGGATTAAACGCTGCCGCCACCAATCTCGATGTCATTGGCAACAATATCGCCAACTCCGCCACCTATGGCTTTAAATCCGGCACGGCTTCTTTTGCTGATATGTTTGCTGGTTCGAAAGTGGGACTGGGAGTAAAAGTTGCAGGCATCACTCAGGATTTTACCGATGGCACTACCACAAATACTGGTCGTGGGCTGGACGTTGCTATCAGCCAGAACGGTTTTTTCCGTCTGGTAGACAGTAACGGTTCGGTGTTTTACAGCCGTAACGGACAATTCAAACTGGATGAAAACCGTAACCTTGTGAATATGCAAGGTTTACAGTTGACCGGGTATCCGGCAACTGGTACGCCTCCGACCATCCAGCAAGGGGCGAATCCGGGCAATATTTCGATTCCAAATACCTTGATGGCGGCGAAGACCACGACCACGGCGTCCATGCAGATTAACCTTAACTCCAGTGATACGCTTCCTACCGTTACGCCATTCAGCGCCAGTGATGCCGATAGCTATAACAAAAAAGGTTCGGTAACGGTGTATGACAGTCAGGGTAATGCCCATGACATGAGCGTCTACTTTGTGAAGACGCAAGATAATACCTGGGATGTCTACACCCAGGATAGTAGTGCTCCAAACAGCATTGCAACGATAGCGACAACACTGGAATTTGATGCCAATGGTCTTCTGACGTCGGATCCAACAAAGGATATTACCACTGGCGCGATTAACGGCGCGGATCCTGCGACATTCTCCCTCAGCTTTCTCAACTCTATGCAGCAAAACACCGGCGCTAACAATATTGTGGCAACCACCCAGAACGGTTACAAACCGGGCGATCTGGTGAGTTATCAAATCAACGATGACGGCACGGTAGTCGGGAACTATTCGAACGAACAAACCCAATTGCTGGGGCAGATTGTGCTGGCCAACTTTGCCAACAACGAAGGGCTGGCATCAGAGGGGGACAACGTCTGGTCTGCAACGCAATCTTCTGGTGTCGCGCTGCTGGGAACCGCCGGGACTGGCAATTTTGGCGCACTGACCAACGGCGCCCTGGAAGCGTCCAACGTCGATCTCAGCAAAGAACTGGTCAATATGATTGTCGCCCAGCGTAACTATCAGTCTAACGCCCAGACCATCAAAACTCAGGACCAGATCCTCAACACGCTGGTTAACTTACGCTAATTGCTGACGGGATAGCTCGATGGATCACGCAATCTATACCGCGATGGGCGCCGCCAGCCAGACGCTGAATCAACAGGCGGTGACCGCCAGCAATCTGGCGAATGCCTCCACGCCCGGTTTTCGCGCGCAGTTAAACGCCTTGCGCGCGGTGCCGGTGGAAGGGCTTTCTCTGCCCACACGCACTCTGGTGACGGCATCTACGCCAGGTGCAGATATGACGTCCGGCAAGATGGATTACACCTCGCGCCCCCTGGATGTTGCGTTGCAGCAGGATGGCTGGCTGGCCGTGCAGACCGCTGACGGCAGCGAAGGGTATACGCGTAATGGCAGCATTCAGGTTGATCCAGGTGGACAACTGACGATTCAGGGGTATCCGGTGATTGGCGAGGCGGGGCCGATTGCCGTGCCGGAAGGGGCGGAAATTACTATCGCCGCCGATGGCACCATTTCGGCGCTCAATCCGGGCGATCCGGCAAATACCGTTGCGCCAGTAGGACGATTGAAACTGGTGAAAGCCATGGGCAGTGAAGTGCAGCGTGGTGATGACGGGATCTTTCGTTTGAGTGCGGAAAGTCAGGCCGCGCGTGGTCCGGTGTTACAGGCTGACCCGACGTTACGGGTGATGTCGGGCGTGCTGGAAGGTAGCAACGTCAATGCCGTTTCGGCAATGAGCGACATGATTGCCAGTGCGCGGCGTTTTGAAATGCAGATGAAGGTAATAAGCAGCGTCGATGATAACGCTGGTCGCGCCAACCAACTGCTGTCGATGAGTTAATTGAAAGGATACATGACAAACATAAGTTGCCCGACGGGCCTGCGGGATGATTCGCAATTTATTGATTTTGCGAGCTCTTGTAGGCCGGATAAGGCGTTTACGCCGCATCCGGCAAGAAGACATATGCGATTTGTCAGCAATCCACTACAGGACATTTTATGATCAGTTCATTATGGATCGCCAAAACGGGCCTTGACGCCCAGCAAACCAATATGGACGTCATTGCCAACAACCTGGCAAACGTCAGTACCAATGGTTTCAAGCGCCAGCGGGCGGTGTTTGAAGATTTACTTTATCAAACTATTCGCCAGCCTGGCGCACAGTCTTCCGAACAAACTACCTTGCCATCCGGGTTACAAATCGGTACGGGGGTGCGTCCGGTCGCCACTGAACGCTTACACAGCCAGGGCAACCTGTCGCAAACCAATAACAGCAAAGATGTGGCGATTAAAGGACAGGGCTTTTTCCAGGTCATGCTGCCGGATGGCTCATCAGCCTATACCCGCGACGGCTCTTTTCAGGTGGATCAGAACGGGCAACTGGTGACGGCGGGCGGTTTTCAGGTGCAGCCAGCAATCACCATTCCGGCGAATGCGTTAAGCATTACCATTGGCCGTGATGGCGTGGTCAGCGTTACCCAGCAAGGCCAGGCTGCTCCGGTTCAGGTTGGACAACTCAATCTGACCACGTTTATGAACGACACTGGCCTGGAGAGCATTGGCGAAAACCTCTACACCGAAACACAATCCTCCGGCGCACCGAACGAAAGCACGCCAGGTCTGAACGGCGCTGGGCTGTTGTATCAAGGATATGTTGAAACGTCTAACGTCAACGTGGCGGAGGAACTGGTCAACATGATTCAGGTACAGCGCGCCTACGAAATCAACAGTAAAGCGGTATCCACCACCGACCAGATGCTGCAAAAACTGACGCAACTCTAAAGCATACCGGTAGGGCAACTTACCGGTTTATTGATTTTTGAAGATGATAGCCATGCGAAAAAAATACGGCATTTCCACCTTGTTGGTGCTTTCACTGACCGGCTGCGCCTGGATCCCGTCTACCCCGCTGGTGCAGGGGGTGACCACGGCACAACCTGTACCCGGCCCGACGCCCGTCGCCAATGGTTCCATTTTTCAGTCTGCCCAGCCGATTAATTATGGCTATCAGCCGTTATTTGAAGATCGCCGACCACGCAATATCGGCGATACGCTGACTATTGTGTTGCAGGAAAACGTCAGCGCCAGCAAGAGTTCGTCTGCTAATGCCAGCCGCGACGGAAAAACCAACTTCGGGTTTGATACTGTGCCGCGCTATTTGCAGGGGCTGTTTGGTAATGCCCGTGCCGACGTCGATGCCTCTGGCGGTAATAGCTTCAATGGTAAAGGCGGGGCAAATGCCAGCAATACCTTTAGCGGTACCTTGACCGTGACGGTTGATCAGGTGCTGGTCAACGGCAACCTGCATGTGGTGGGCGAAAAACAGATAGCCATTAATCAGGGTACGGAATTTATTCGTTTCTCCGGCGTGGTCAATCCACGCACCATCAGTGGCAGCAACACTGTACCGTCAACCCAGGTGGCAGACGCGCGCATTGAGTACGTTGGCAATGGCTACATTAACGAAGCACAAAACATGGGCTGGTTACAGCGTTTCTTCCTTAACCTGTCGCCAATGTAAGTGAGGCTGTGGTGATTAAATTTCTCTCTGTATTCATTCTTCTGCTGGTAGCGACCGTTGCACAGGCTGACCGCATCCGCGATCTCACCAGCGTACAGGGCGTACGACAAAACTCGCTGATTGGTTATGGTCTTGTTGTTGGCCTTGACGGTACGGGCGATCAGACGACCCAGACACCGTTTACCACTCAAACGCTTAATAACATGCTCTCACAGTTGGGAATTACCGTTCCGACAGGCACCAATATGCAGCTAAAAAACGTCGCTGCGGTAATGGTGACGGCGTCACTTCCGCCGTTTGGACGCCAGGGGCAAACCATCGATGTGGTGGTTTCTTCCATGGGTAATGCCAAAAGCTTGCGTGGCGGTACGTTGTTGATGACACCGCTTAAGGGCGTCGACAGCCAGGTTTATGCGCTGGCGCAGGGCAATATTCTGGTCGGAGGCGCGGGGGCATCAGCGGGAGGCAGCAGTGTTCAGGTTAACCAACTGAATGGCGGGCGGATCACCAACGGTGCGATTATTGAGCGCGAATTGCCCAGCCAATTCGGCGCTGGCAATACCCTCAATTTGCAGCTAAATGACGAAGACTTCGCGATGGCGCAGCAGATCGCCGATACCATCAACCGCACCCGAGGATTCGGCAGTGCCACGGCGTTAGATGCGCGGACTATTCAGGTTCGCGTGCCGAACGGTAATAGTTCCCAGGTGCGTTTCCTTGCCGATATCCAGAATATGCAGGTCAATGTCACCCCGCAGGACGCCAAAGTAGTGATTAACTCGCGCACCGGTTCGGTGGTGATGAATCGTGAAGTGACCCTCGACAGCTGCGCGGTGGCGCAGGGCAATCTCTCGGTTACGGTAAATCGTCAGGCCAATGTCAGCCAACCAGATACGCCGTTTGGTGGCGGGCAGACCGTGGTAACGCCACAAACACAGATCGACTTACGCCAGAGCGGCGGTTCGCTGCAAAGCGTGCGTTCCAGCGCCAGCCTCAATAACGTGGTGCGCGCGCTCAACGCCTTGGGAGCCACCCCGATGGATTTAATGTCCATACTGCAATCTATGCAAAGCGCGGGATGTCTGCGGGCAAAACTGGAAATCATCTGATGATTAGCGACAGCAAACTGCTGGCGAGCGCCGCCTGGGATGCACAATCACTTAACGATCTGAAAGCGAAAGCGGGCGAAGATCCAGCAGCAAATATTCGCCCGGTAGCTCGCCAGGTGGAAGGGATGTTTGTGCAGATGATGCTAAAAAGTATGCGTGAAGCCTTACCGAAAGATGGCCTGTTCAGCAGCGAGAATACCCGGCTCTACACCAGCATGTATGACCAGCAGATAGCCCAACAGATGACAGCAGGCAAAGGTCTGGGACTTGCGGAGATGATGGTAAAACAGATGACGCCAGAGCAGCCATTATCAGCAGAAGAAATGCCTGCCGGACCGATGAAATTCCCACTTGAAACAGTGATGAGTTTTCAAAATAAAGCGCTCAAGCAGATGGTGCAAAAAGCTTTACCGCACAATTTCGATGCTTTGTTGCCTGGTGACAGCAAAGCGTTCCTTGCACAGCTCTCGCACCCAGCTCAATTGGCAAGTCAGCAAAGCGGTGTGCCACATCACCTGATTCTCGCCCAGGCTGCACTGGAATCAGGATGGGGACAACGACAAATTCGTCGCGAAAATGGCGAGCCGAGCTACAACGTGTTTGGCGTAAAAGCGTCAGGTAACTGGAAAGGGCCAGTTACTGAAATCACTACTACCGAATATGAAAACGGCGAAGCGAAGAAAGTAAAGGCGAAGTTTCGTGTTTACAGTTCTTATTTCGAAGCATTGTCAGATTACGTTGGGCTGTTAACCCGTAATCCACGCTACGCCGCCGTGACTCGCGCTGCCAGCGCCGAGTTGGGGGCGCAGGCATTACAGGACGCGGGCTATGCTACCGATCCTGAGTATGCCCGCAAACTCACCAATATGATTCAGCAATTGAAATCGGTAAGCGACAAGGTGAGCAAAACCTACAGTATGAGTATCGATAATCTGTTCTGAATAATTCAAGTCCGGCGGGTGTCTGCCGATAATGCTCTGTAATTGAAGGCTTACAAGGAACCTCCATGTCCAGCTTGATTAATAACGCCATGAGCGGACTTAACGCTGCCCAGGCGGCGTTAAATACGGCGAGTAATAATATTTCCAGCTATAACGTTGCCGGATATACCCGACAAACCACCATTATGGCGCAGGCTAACAGTACGTTAGGTGCGGGCGGTTGGGGAGGCAATGGCGTCTATGTTTCTGGCGTGCAGCGTGAATACGATGCGTTTATTACCAATCAGTTACGTGCGGCTCAGACCCAGAGTAGCGGCCTGACTTCCCGTTATGAGCAAATGTCGAAAATCGACAATATGCTCTCTGGCAGCACCACGTCGCTGGCAACGCAAATGCAGGACTTCTTTACCAGTTTGCAAACGCTGGTCAGTAACGCAGAAGATCCGGCTGCGCGGCAGGCGCTGATTGGCAAGGCGGAAGGTCTGGTAAATCAGTTTAAAACCACCGACCAGTATCTGCGCGACCAGGACAAACAGGTCAATATCGCGATAGGTGCCAGCGTCGACCAGATCAATAATTATGCCAAACAAATCGCCAGCCTGAACGATCAGATCTCCCGTTTAACAGGCGTGGGAGCAGGGGCTTCACCCAACGATCTCCTTGATCAACGCGATCAACTGGTGAGTGAATTAAACCAGATCGTTGGTGTTGAGGTCAGCGTTCAGGATGGCGGTACTTACAATATCACCATGGCCAATGGGTATTCGCTGGTTCAGGGCAGTTCGGCACGTCAGCTTGCAGCAGTCCCATCCAGCGCCGATCCTTCTCGTACGACAGTCGCTTATGTTGATGGGACGGCGGAACATATCGAGATCCCGGAGAAATTGCTGAATACGGGGTCGCTGGGCGGCATTCTGACATTTCGTTCTCAGGATCTTGATCAGACGCGCAATACGCTCGGGCAACTGGCGCTGGCATTTGCCGAGGCTTTCAATGCCCAACATAACAAGGGGTATGATGCCAATGGTAAAGAAGGGGGGGATTTCTTTGCTATTGGTAAGCCCGCTGTTCTGGAAAATAGCAAAAACAAAGGTAGCTCCGCGATCGGTGCTACGGTGACCGATAGTTCCGCTGTGCTGGCGACAGATTACAAAATCACGTTCCAAGATAATCAGTGGCAGGTCACCCGTCTGGCCAGCAATACCACTTTTACGGTGGTGCCTGATGCCGACGGTAAAGTCTCATTTGATGGTCTGGAACTGACCTTCACCGGAACGCCAAAACCAAACGACAGCTTCACGTTGAAACCGGTAAGCGATGCCATCGTCAATATGGATGTACTAATCACTGACGAAGCGAAAATCGCCATGGCCAGCGACGAAACTGCCGGTGAAAGCGACAACCGCAATGGTCAGGCGCTGCTGGATTTGCAAACTAATGGCAAAACGGTCGGCGGGGGGAAATCCTTTAACGATGCCTATGCCTCGTTGGTTAGCGATATCGGGAATAAAACCGCCACGTTGAAAACCAGCAGCACTACTCAAAGTAATGTGGTGACGCAACTTTCTAATCAGCAGCAGTCTATCTCTGGCGTCAATCTCGACGAAGAGTACGGCAATCTGCAACGTTTTCAGCAGTATTACCTGGCCAATGCACAGGTTCTGCAGACGGCGAATGCCATTTTTGATGCGCTGATTAACATTCGCTAAGGGGAGATAAGATGCGTTTCAGTACCCAGATGATGTACCAGCAAAATATGCGTGGTATCACCAATTCTCAGGCGGAATGGATGAAGTACGGCGAACAGATGTCGACGGGTAAGCGAGTCGTTAACCCTTCTGACGATCCCATTGCAGCATCACAAGCCGTAGTTCTCTCCCAGGCGCAGGCGCAAAACAGCCAGTACACACTGGCGCGGACTTTTGCAACCCAAAAGGTGTCGCTGGAAGAAAGCGTGCTTGGCCAGGTGACGACGGCAATCCAGAATGCCCAGGAAAAAATTGTTTATGCCAGCAACGGCACGTTAAGTGATGATGACCGGGCATCGTTGGCAACGGATATTCAGGGGATCCGCGACCAGTTGTTAAATCTGGCGAATACCACGGATGGGAACGGGCGCTACATTTTTGCCGGTTATAAAACAGAATCCGCGCCGTTTAGTGAGGCTGACGGTGATTATGTCGGCGGAACAGAAAGTATTAAGCAGCAGGTCGATGCCTCTCGCTCAATGGTGATAGGGCATACCGGTGACAAAATTTTCAACAGCATCACCAGCAACGCGGTAGCGGAACCTGACGGTAGCGATTCTGAAACTAACCTGTTTGCTATGCTGGATAGCGCCATCGCGGCGCTAAAAACGCCAGTCGCAGATAGCGAAGCGGATAAAGAAACCGCCGCTGCGGCATTGGATAAAACCAACCGTGGCCTGAAAAACTCACTGAATAATGTCCTGACCGTACGTGCTGAACTCGGCACGCAACTGAATGAACTGGAGTCGCTGGATTCATTAGGTAGCGATCGCGCTTTAGGGCAAACGCAGCAGATGAGTGATCTGGTTGATGTGGACTGGAATGCAACTATTTCCTCTTACATCATGCAGCAAACGGCATTGCAGGCGTCGTACAAAGCGTTTACAGATATGCAAGGATTGTCGCTTTTCCAGCTCAACAAATAAGCTCGTATTTAAGCATATCTTGAAACTGGGTATGTTTTGTCTGCCTGCTCTGGGATCGCCGGGGCGGGCATTTTTTTGCTATGAGGCATAAAGAACGATTACAGACATGCCTGCAAATCAGCCAATGTTGCCATCAGTATCATAGAATCGACAGGTGACGGCTCAAAACCCACTCGCAGATAAAACTCGCGGGCCTGGTCTGATAACGCATGGACCAACATTCCGCGAATACCAATGACTTCAGCTGCCTGTAGTACTCGTAGACCGGCATCTCTGACCATCGCGCGACCGATACCCTGACCCTGTAATGATTTATCTATTGCCAAACGACCAAGTACTACAACAGGGATCGGTTCTGGCATATTACGGCGAAATCGTCCTGTTGCGACATGCATTTCGACGGCGCTTGAGGCAAGCGAATAATAAGCCAAAACGTTGCTATGAGTATCGCAGCCAACAAATGTACGTGATGCACCTGCAAGCTGATTTTTTAGGGCCCTCTGCTTTAGCCAGTTATCCATCGTTTCTACCCCCGAGCAAAAAGAGGTGAATTGATGCTTTGCCTGGAGTGGTTCGGGGGCCTGAATCATTTTTTCTGTTCCCACGGCGCGGGTGTTTGCATGGTTTTGCGTAATGCAGAATTGGGCGCGGGTGGCTGATCCAGCCGATTCAAAAATAGCTGATAATCATCAGAATCCATCCTGAAAATTCGCTGCTCAATGAGCGCCTCTTCAGCTGCGGCTCTGGCGGCCTCAAGGACAAATTCGGTGCGATTTTTTCCTCGGGCTTTAGCGGCCCGGTCGATAAGATCGCGATCTGCGGGTTTTATGCGCAGATTTAAAGATTCGCGCCTGGCTGGAATGTTGTTGGCGGCTGGCATAAAAAAATCCTTCAGCTTTATATGGATAATAATCATACAACATATGTAACGCTAATGTCATTACAGCAAAGGCACTGCCCCTGAAATAAAAAAGCCCTGGCGGTTGCCAGGGCTTGATCACTTTGAGTTAAGTTTTACTCAACAGGTTGCGGACGCGCAGGGCCAGCAGATGCATGATGTGTTGCTGCATGACCACCTGCGGCACCTTTACCTTCAAAGGCAAAGCTTGGGCGCTGCCAGTCACTGTGACGCGGTGCTTCCGGAACATATTCCGGTGCCGGAGCGCGTGTCATCGGCGCGGTAGCGTGGTTATGTTCAACGATTACCTCGGATACAACAGGAGCTACCGTTTCAACTTCAGCTGCGACTTCAGCGACGACCGGGGCGGCAGGTTGAGCGACAACTTCAGGTTCGGCAACTACAACCTCGGCAGTTTCGGCAACTTCTTCAATGTCTGCCGTCTCTTCCTGCGGTTCAATTACCGGTTCTGCGTGCTCTGCAACGTCCTGCGCTACGGCAACATCGGCCTCGGCAATCACCTGAGGCTGTTCTGTTACCGCTGCGGCAATCACTTCAGGATGCGTTGTTTCAACAACTTCTGGTTGCGGTTCTGCAACCTGAACAGGTGTTTCTACAACTTCAGCCACCTCTTCAACAACCGGCGCAGCAACAACTGGTTCGACGGCGGCAGCAACAGGGACTTCTGTCACCATCGGCTGCACCTGCACTTCTTCCTGTTCGCGTTGCTCCTCAACCTGTACATCTTGCGGACGTACAATTGGATGGCGGATCCAGACTTTGCCAGAGGCCAGTTCCGGAGACGCGCACGCTACGGTCAACGGCATTGGCGACTGGGTTGGATAACGCTCATCACGATAGCGACGACGACGCTGACCACTCACGCGCAGGTGACGAGGCGAACGGCGAGAACGACGTGGCATGCCACCGTTGTCACGGTTATCGGCGTTGTTCTCTTCTTGCTGTTCCGGCGCAGTTTGCGCTACGACTGGCAGCGGTACTTTCACCAGTTCAGTGCTCGGGGCTTGTGCTTCCTGAGTAACAGGCTCGGCAGCGACAGTTTCTTCAACCACAGGTGCGGCTACCACTTCTTCTGCAACGCTTTGTTCATAGCGCACTTTCTGATTCAGCTGACGTTGTTTACGACGCGGCTGAACCGGACGTACACGTTCTTCCTGTTCGGTTTCCTGAACAGATTGCTCTTCAACATTCAGCGCCTTCACTTCTTGTTGCGCCTGACGTTTATCATCGTTACGGCGGCGGCTACGTTCACGACGCGGCGCTTGCTGTTCGTCAGTGGTACGCGCTTTTTCCGTTACATCAGCCTGCTGACGGCTCTCACGCGTCTCAGCCGTTTGCTGCTGCGCCTGGCGACGATTACGACGGTTCTCTTCGCGATTATCGCTACCCTCCGTACGTTCGCTACGCGTGTCGCGGCGTTCATTACGGTCACGGCGGTTGTTCTGACGAGGCTTACGGCGATCCTGTTGGCGTTCCGGTTTCGCTTCCTCTTTTGGTGCAGGTTGCTCGACCGATTTGCTTTCTTCACCGCCACTGAACAGCGATTTCAGTACACTGAAAAGGCGACTCAACAGACCCGGTTGTGCCGGAGCTGCTGGCGTTGCTGGTGCCGCTTTAGGTGCCGGGGCTGCTGCAGGCGCTACAGGTTCAGCCGGAGCTGGCGCTGGTGGCACATCCGGCATTGCAAAGGTTGCCAGTGCAGGTTGTTCCGGGCGCTTACGTTCAGCAAACTCTTCTTCAGACGGCAACGCCATCGCTTCTTCATGCAGTTTTGGCAGCATGTAGCTTAAGGTCGGCGTTTCTTCCCCTTTACGTACGCGCAGCACGTGGTAGTGCGGGGTTTCCATCTGATCGTTAGGTACAATCACACAACGCACGCCGTCCTGACGCGTTTCAATAGCATTTACCGCAGAACGTTTTTCGTTCAGCAGGTAAGAAGCGATTGGCACAGGAACAATGGCGTGGACTTCCTGGGTGTTCTCTTTCAGCGCTTCTTCTTCAATCAGACGCAGAATAGAGAGCGACAGGGATTCATTGTCACGCACGGTGCCAGTACCGGAACAACGCGGACAAACGTGATGACTGGATTCACCCAGCGACGGGCTCAGGCGCTGACGGGACATCTCCAGAAGGCCGAAGCGAGAAATATGGCTGATTTGAATACGAGCACGGTCCTGACGCACCGCTTCGCGCAGACGGTTTTCTACCGCACGCTGGTGGCGTACTGGCGTCATGTCGATGAAGTCGATAACAATCAGACCACCGAGGTCACGCAAACGCAGCTGACGAGCAATTTCATCAGCAGCTTCCAGGTTGGTGTTAAACGCAGTTTCTTCGATATCGCCGCCGCGAGTTGCACGTGCGGAGTTGATATCGATGGCGGTTAACGCTTCGGTGCTGTCGATAACAATGGAGCCACCAGACGGCAGACGGACTTCACGCTGGAAGGCGGACTCAATCTGGGATTCAATCTGGTAGTGGCTGAACAGCGGAATTTCACCGGTGTACAGTTTGATTTTGCTACTGAAATCCGGGCGACCTAATGCAGCGATATGCTGACGCGCCAGTTCGAGCACTTTCGGATTATCGATAAGAATTTCGCCGATGTCCTGGCGTAAGTAATCGCGGAATGCGCGAACGATTACGTTGCTCTCCTGGTGAATCAGGAACGGAGCAGGGCGACTTTCAGCGGCTTTTTTGATCGCTTCCCAGTGTTTCAGACGGAAGCTTAAATCCCATTGTAGCGCCTCGGCAGATTTGCCGACGCCTGCGGTACGCACGATAAGCCCCATGCCTTCCGGCAGTTCCAGGCTTGCCAGTGCTTCTTTTAATTCGGTACGGTCGTCGCCTTCAATACGGCGAGAAATGCCACCCGCGCGCGGGTTGTTTGGCATCAGAACCAGATAGCTACCCGCCAGGCTGATAAAGGTGGTCAGCGCAGCCCCTTTGTTGCCGCGCTCTTCTTTATCAATCTGAACAATAACTTCCTGGCCTTCACGCAACACATCTTTAATGTTGGGGCGACCATGAGCACTGTAGTTAGCTGGGAAATATTCGCGGGCAATTTCTTTAAGAGGGAGGAAACCGTGACGTTCAGCGCCGTAATCAACAAAAGCAGCTTCCAGACTCGGTTCAATGCGGGTGATTTTACCTTTGTAGATGTTAGCCTTTTTCTGCTCATGCCCCGGGCTTTCGATATCCAGGTCATACAGACGCTGCCCATCTACAAGGGCAACGCGCAACTCTTCCTGCTGAGTTGCGTTAATTAACATTCTTTTCATCGTAACTTACTCATTATTCTTACATTGACGACTAAGCTGCGGGCAAAGTAACGCCTTGCCGGGTGTGAACCGATGGCCTCGTGTCTAGTCGCGTCGCCAACCTCACGGTTATCGTCAGCTCAAAGAGGCGCAGAGTGTCGGTTGCCCGTTTTTCATGCGGAAAAACAGCGCAATTATCAGAGAAACAGACTGGGTATTACTCTCCAGAAATATTTCCATCTACCGGTAAGGACTGCAACCCGCAGCCCGCTAACTGCCTGAAAGATCAATACGTCTTACGCCATTGCTGCGTTGATGATCGGTCGGGCAAAATGGGTTATTCCGTAAAATTTCTTGTTTTAACAAGGTTGGACACGGAAACGTTCTCATTATTCCATTGCAAGCCTTGTTATAGCAAGATGACTTTTACCATTTATCACCCACTTACTCACAGTTTTTTCACTTCTTGCTGGCGATTGGTTTAATAACCACCAATTAGGTGATCACCCTGCGAAGTAATAAGGTGCAAAACTAAATATAAGCATAGAAAAATGAGTGGCGCGAATCCTGCTGGCTATTTAGAATCGCCCACCATGAAAACAGAGACTCCATCCGTAAAAATCGTTGCTATCACTGCTGACGAAGCAGGGCAACGTATCGATAATTTTTTGCGTACCCAACTGAAAGGCGTACCAAAAAGTATGATCTACCGTATTTTGCGTAAAGGTGAAGTACGGGTGAACAAAAAACGTATTAAACCTGAATATAAACTCGAAGCTGGCGACGAAGTGCGTATTCCGCCAGTTCGCGTTGCCGAACGGGAAGAAGATGCGGTGTCGCCACATCTGCAAAAAGTGGCGGCGCTGGCGGATGTCATCTTATATGAAGATGATCATATTCTGGTGCTGAATAAACCGTCCGGCACGGCGGTACATGGCGGCAGTGGTTTAAGTTTCGGCGTTATTGAAGGTTTGCGGGCGTTGCGCCCTGAAGCGCGGTTCCTCGAACTGGTGCATCGACTCGACAGAGACACTTCAGGCGTGCTGCTGGTGGCGAAAAAACGCTCGGCGTTACGTTCGCTGCATGAGCAGTTACGTGAAAAAGGCATGCAGAAAGATTACCTGGCGCTGGTGCGCGGCCAGTGGCAGTCACACGTGAAGAGTGTACAAGCGCCGTTATTGAAGAATATTTTGCAAAGCGGTGAGCGTATTGTGCGTGTGAGTCAGGAAGGTAAACCATCCGAAACGCGTTTTAAAGTGGAGGAACGCTATGCGTTTGCCACCCTGGTGCGTTGTAGCCCGGTTACCGGACGTACTCATCAGATCCGTGTGCATACTCAGTATGCCGGTCATCCGATAGCGTTTGACGATCGTTACGGCGACCGTGAATTCGATAAACAACTAACTGAATCGGGAACGGGGTTAAATCGTTTGTTCCTGCATGCGGCGGCGTTGAAGTTTACGCATCCGGGGACCGGTGAGGTGATGCGTATCGAAGCGCCAATGGATGATGGTTTGAAGCGTTGTTTGCAGAAACTGCGTAACACGCGTTAATGCGAGCATATAAACCTGGTAGTCGGCGGTAGGCCTGATAAAGCGTTTACGCCGCATCCGGCAATTGGTGCTGACTGCCTGATGCGGCGTAAACGCGTCCGGCCCATAAAATTATCCCATCAGCGGGTTTTGCCCTTCCCGGCGCAACATCTGACAGAGCGCGATAAGCGGCAAACCAACCAGCGTGTTAGGGTCGCGCCCCTCTAAGCGCTCAAACAGCGTAATACCAAACCCTTCACTCTTAAAGCTGCCTGCGCAGTGCAGGGGATGTTCTTTACGCACGTAATTATCAATCTCCGCCTCGCTCAGGTGACGGAAATGGACGTCAAAAGGTTCAACTTCTGTTTGCAGATGCCCATTCGCCGAATTAAACAGCGCCAGCCCGGTATAGAAGGTGACAATATTGCCACTGGCTTTACGTAATTGCAGACGGGCATTTTCTTCCGTTAACGGTTTGCCAGTGATTTCACCGTCCAGTACACACACCTGATCAGAACCAATAATTAAATGATCCGGATAACGTGACGCCAGGGATTGCGCTTTTTCCTGCGCCAGTCGAAGCACCAACTGGCGCGGTGATTCATCGCTGCGCGGGGTTTCGTCGACCTCCGGCGCGGCACATTCGAAAGAGATTTGCAGTTTTTCCAGTAGGACGCGGCGCCAGGGCGATGTGGAGGCTAAAATAAGTTTAGGCATATTTTTTTCCATCAGATATAGCGTATTGATGATAGCCATTTTAAACTATGCGCTTCGTTTTGCAGGTTGATGTTCGTTGTCAGCACTGAACGAAAATAAAGCAGTAACCCGCAATGTGTGCGAATTATTGGCAAAAGGCAACCACAGGCTGCCTTTTTCTTTGACTCTATGACGTTACAAAGTTAATATGCGCGCCCTATGCAAAAGGTAAAATTACCCCTGACTCTCGATCCGGTTCGTACGGCTCAAAAACGCCTTGATTACCAGGGTATTTATACTCCTGATCAGGTTGAGCGCGTCGCCGAATCTGTGGTCAGTGTGGACAGTGATGTGGAATGCTCCATGTCGTTCGCTATCGATAACCAACGTCTCGCGGTGTTAAACGGCGATGCGAAGGTGACGGTAACGCTCGAGTGTCAGCGTTGCGGGAAGCCGTTTACTCATCAGGTCTACACAACGTATTGTTTTAGTCCTGTGCGTTCAGACGAACAGGCTGAAGCACTGCCGGAAGCGTATGAACCGATTGAGGTTAACGAATTCGGTGAAATCGATCTGCTTGCAATGGTTGAAGATGAAATCATCCTCGCCTTGCCGGTAGTTCCGGTGCATGATTCTGAACACTGTGAAGTGTCCGAAGCGGACATGGTCTTTGGTGAACTGCCTGAAGAAGCGCAAAAGCCAAACCCATTTGCCGTATTAGCCAGCTTAAAGCGTAAGTAATTGGTGCTCCCCGTTGGATCGGGGATAAACCGTAATTGAGGAGTAAGGTCCATGGCCGTACAACAGAATAAACCAACCCGTTCCAAACGTGGCATGCGTCGTTCCCATGACGCGCTGACCGCAGTCACCAGCCTGTCTGTAGACAAAACTTCTGGTGAAAAACACCTGCGTCACCACATCACTGCCGACGGTTACTACCGCGGCCGCAAGGTCATCGCTAAGTAATCACGCGTCTGCGTGATGAAGCTTAGTGAGGATTTTCCCCAGGCAACTGGGGAAAGACCAAACCGGGCGGCGACGATACCTTGACACGTCTAACCCTGGCGTTAGATGTCATGGGAGGGGATTTCGGTCCTTCCGTGACAGTGCCTGCAGCTTTGCAGGCACTGAATTCTAATTCGCAACTCACTCTTCTTTTAGTCGGTAATCCCGACGCCATCACGCCATTACTTGCTAAAGCTGACTTTGAACAACGTTCGCGTCTGCAGATTATCCCTGCGCAGTCAGTTATCGCCAGTGATGCCCGGCCTTCGCAAGCTATTCGCGCCAGTCGCGGTAGCTCAATGCGCGTGGCGCTGGAGCTGGTTAAAGAAGGTAGAGCACAAGCCTGCGTCAGCGCTGGTAATACCGGAGCGTTGATGGGACTGGCAAAATTATTACTCAAGCCCCTTGAGGGGATTGAGCGTCCTGCGTTGGTGACGGTGCTGCCGCATCAGCAAAAGGGCAAAACGGTGGTCCTTGATTTAGGGGCCAACGTCGATTGTGATAGCACGATGTTGGTGCAATTCGCCATTATGGGCTCTGTTTTGGCTGAAGAGGTGGTGGAAATTCCCAACCCTCGCGTGGCGTTGCTCAATATTGGTGAAGAAGAAGTGAAGGGTCTTGACAGCATTCAGGATGCCTCAGCTGTGCTGAAAACAATCCCTTCTATCAATTACATCGGCTATCTTGAAGCCAATGAGTTATTAACTGGCAAGACAGATGTGCTGGTCTGTGACGGCTTTACAGGAAATGTCACATTAAAGACGATGGAAGGTGTTGTCAGGATGTTCCTTTCTCTGCTGAAATCTCAGGGTGAAGGAAAAAAACGGTCGTGGTGGCTACTGTTATTAAAGCGTTGGCTACAAAAGAGCCTGACGAGGCGATTCAGTCACCTCAACCCCGACCAGTATAACGGCGCCTGTCTGTTAGGATTGCGCGGCACGGTGATAAAAAGTCATGGTGCGGCCAATCAGCGAGCTTTTGCGGTCGCGATTGAACAGGCAGTGCAGGCGGTGCAGCGACAAGTTCCTCAGCGAATTGCCGCTCGCCTGAAATCTGTATACCCAGCTGGTTTTGAGCTGCTGGACGATGGCAAAAGCGGAACTCTGCGGTAGCAGGACGCTGCCAGCGAACTCGCAGTTTGCAAGTGACGGTATATAACCGAAAAGTGACTGAGCGTACATGTATACGAAGATTATTGGTACTGGCAGCTATCTGCCCGAACAAGTGCGGACAAACGCCGATCTGGAAAAAATGGTGGATACTTCTGACGAGTGGATTGTTACTCGTACCGGTATTCGCGAACGCCATATTGCTGCGCCAAATGAAACCGTTTCAACCATGGGTTTTGAAGCGGCAACGCGTGCAATTGAAATGGCAGGCATCGATAAAGACCAGATTGGCCTGATTGTTGTGGCAACGACTTCTGCCACCCACGCCTTCCCGAGCGCAGCATGTCAGATCCAAAGCATGCTGGGCATCAAAGGCTGCCCGGCGTTTGACGTTGCCGCAGCCTGCGCAGGTTTCACCTATGCATTGAGTGTGGCCGATCAATACGTGAAATCTGGTGCGGTGAAGTATGCTCTGGTCGTCGGTTCCGATGTACTGGCGCGCACCTGCGATCCCACAGATCGTGGGACCATTATCATTTTTGGCGATGGCGCGGGCGCTGCGGTGTTGGCTGCCTCTGAAGAGCCGGGAATCATCTCTACCCATCTGCATGCCGACGGTAGTTATGGTGAATTGCTGACGCTGCCAAACGCCGACCGCGTGAATCC
Source organism: Escherichia sp. E10V10 (assembly GCF_004211985.1). NCBI lineage: Bacteria > Pseudomonadati > Pseudomonadota > Gammaproteobacteria > Enterobacterales > Enterobacteriaceae > Escherichia > Escherichia sp. E10V10. The sequence continues at coordinate 382,964 of NZ_RHJO01000004.1, forward strand.
AGAGAATTCAATTCATCTGACCATGGCGGGCAACGAAGTCTTCAAAGTTGCGGTAACGGAGCTGGCGCACATCGTTGATGAGACGCTGGAAGCAAATAATCTTGACCGTTCCCAACTGGACTGGCTGGTTCCACATCAGGCGAACCTGCGTATTATCAGCGCAACGGCGAAAAAACTCGGCATGTCAATGGACAATGTCGTCGTGACGCTGGACCGCCATGGTAATACCTCTGCCGCTTCTGTACCGTGCGCGCTGGATGAAGCCGTACGCGACGGGCGTATTAAGCCGGGGCAGTTGGTTCTGCTTGAAGCCTTTGGCGGTGGATTCACCTGGGGCTCCGCGCTGGTTCGTTTCTAGGATAAGGATTTAAACATGACGCAATTTGCATTTGTGTTCCCTGGTCAGGGTTCTCAAACCGTTGGCATGCTGGCTGATATGGCGGCGAGCTATCCAATTGTCGAAGAAACCTTTGCTGAAGCTTCTGCGGCGCTGGGCTATGACCTGTGGGCGCTGACCCAGCAGGGGCCAGCCGAAGAACTGAATAAAACCTGGCAAACTCAGCCAGCACTGTTAACTGCCTCTGTTGCACTGTACCGTGTATGGCAGCAGCAGGGCGGTAAAGCACCGGCGATGATGGCCGGTCACAGCCTGGGTGAATACTCCGCGCTGGTTTGCGCTGGTGTGATTGATTTTGCTGATGCGGTACGTCTGGTTGAGATGCGCGGCAAGTTCATGCAAGAAGCCGTACCGGAAGGAACTGGCGCAATGGCGGCAATCATCGGTCTGGATGATGCGTCTATTGCGAAAGCTTGTGAAGATGCAGCAGAAGGTCAGGTCGTTTCTCCGGTAAACTTCAACTCTCCAGGCCAGGTGGTTATTGCTGGTCACAAAGAAGCGGTTGAACGTGCTGGCGCTGCCTGTAAAGCTGCGGGCGCGAAACGTGCGCTGCCGTTGCCGGTGAGCGTACCTTCTCACTGTGCGCTGATGAAACCTGCTGCCGACAAACTGGCGGTTGAATTAGCGAAAATCACCTTTAACGCGCCGACCGTTCCGGTTGTGAATAACGTTGATGTCAAATGCGAAACCAATGGCGATGCCATTCGTGATGCACTGGTACGTCAGTTGTATAACCCGGTTCAATGGACAAAATCTGTTGAATACATGGCAGCGCAAGGCGTTGAGCATCTTTATGAAGTGGGGCCGGGCAAAGTGCTTACCGGCCTGACGAAACGTATTGTCGACACCCTGACCGCCTCGGCGCTGAACGAACCTTCAGCGATGGCAGCGGCGCTCGAGCTTTAAAAGAGGAACAACATGAATTTTGAAGGAAAAATCGCACTGGTAACCGGTGCTAGCCGCGGGATTGGCCGTGCAATCGCTGAAACGCTCGCGGCTCGTGGCGCGAAAGTTATCGGTACTGCGACCAGTGAAAGCGGCGCTCAGGCGATCAGTGATTATTTAGGCGCCAACGGTAAAGGTCTGATGTTGAATGTGACCGACCCGGCATCTATCGAATCTGTTCTGGAAAAAATTCGCGCAGAATTTGGTGAAGTCGATATCCTGGTCAATAATGCCGGTATCACTCGTGATAACCTGTTAATGCGAATGAAAGATGATGAGTGGAACGATATTATCGAAACCAACCTTTCATCTGTTTTCCGTCTGTCAAAAGCGGTAATGCGCGCTATGATGAAAAAGCGTCATGGTCGTATTATCACTATCGGTTCTGTGGTTGGTACCATGGGAAATGGCGGTCAGGCCAACTACGCTGCGGCGAAAGCGGGCTTGATCGGCTTCAGTAAATCACTGGCGCGCGAAGTTGCGTCACGCGGTATTACTGTAAACGTTGTTGCTCCGGGCTTTATTGAAACGGACATGACACGTGCGCTGAGCGATGACCAGCGTGCGGGTATCCTGGCGCAGGTTCCTGCGGGTCGCCTCGGCGGCGCACAGGAAATCGCCAACGCGGTTGCATTCCTGGCATCCGACGAAGCAGCTTACATCACGGGTGAAACTTTGCATGTGAACGGCGGGATGTACATGGTCTGACCGCGATTTGCACAAAATGCTCATGTTGCGCGCAGTCTGCGTGGTTATGAGTAATAATAAGTGCAAAATGATTTGCGTTGTTGGGGGGTATGGCCTCAAAATAACGCAAAATCGTGGTAAGACCTGCCGGGATTTAGTTGCAAATTTTTCAACATTTTATACACTACGAAAACCATCGCGAAAGCGAGTTTTGATAGGAAATTTAAGAGTATGAGCACTATCGAAGAACGCGTTAAGAAAATTATCGGCGAACAGCTGGGCGTTAAGCAGGAAGAAGTTACCAACAATGCTTCTTTCGTTGAAGACCTGGGCGCGGATTCTCTTGACACCGTTGAGCTGGTAATGGCTCTGGAAGAAGAGTTTGATACTGAGATTCCGGACGAAGAAGCTGAGAAAATCACCACCGTTCAGGCTGCCATTGATTACATCAACGGCCACCAGGCGTAAGTGAACATCTCCAGGCGGTCGTTCGACCGCCTGAGTTTTTTCTTTTTTGTCCCACTAGAATCATTTTTTTCCCTCCCTGGAGGACAAACGTGTCTAAGCGTCGTGTAGTTGTGACCGGACTGGGCATGTTGTCTCCTGTCGGCAATACCGTAGAGTCTACCTGGAAAGCTCTGCTTGCCGGTCAGAGTGGCATCAGCCTAATCGACCATTTCGATACTAGCGCCTATGCAACGAAATTTGCTGGCTTAGTAAAGGATTTTAACTGTGAGGACATTATCTCGCGCAAAGAACAGCGCAAGATGGATGCCTTCATTCAATATGGAATTGTCGCTGGCGTTCAGGCCATGCAGGATTCTGGCCTTGAAATAACGGAAGAGAACGCAACCCGCATTGGTGCCGCAATTGGCTCCGGGATTGGCGGCCTCGGACTGATCGAAGAAAACCACACATCTCTGATGAACGGTGGTCCGCGTAAGATCAGCCCATTCTTCGTTCCGTCAACGATTGTGAACATGGTGGCAGGTCACCTGACTATCATGTATGGCCTGCGTGGCCCAAGCATCTCTATCGCGACCGCCTGTACTTCTGGCGTGCACAACATCGGTCAAGCTGCGCGTATTATCGCGTATGGCGATGCTGACGTGATGGTTGCAGGTGGCGCAGAGAAAGCCAGTACGCCGCTGGGCGTTGGTGGTTTTGGCGCGGCACGTGCATTATCTACCCGCAATGATAACCCGCAAGCGGCTAGCCGTCCGTGGGATAAAGAGCGTGATGGTTTCGTACTGGGCGATGGCGCCGGTATGCTGGTACTTGAAGAGTACGAACACGCGAAAAAACGCGGTGCGAAAATTTACGCTGAACTCGTCGGCTTTGGTATGAGCAGCGATGCTTACCATATGACGTCGCCGCCGGAAAACGGCGCAGGCGCAGCACTGGCAATGGCAAATGCTCTGCGTGACGCAGGAATTGAGCCTGGCCAGATTGGCTACGTGAATGCGCACGGTACTTCTACGCCAGCTGGCGATAAAGCTGAAGCGCAGGCCGTGAAAACTATCTTCGGTGAAGCTGCAAGCCGTGTGCTGGTAAGCTCCACGAAATCCATGACCGGTCACCTGTTAGGTGCAGCAGGTGCAGTAGAGTCTATCTACTCCATCCTGGCGCTGCGCGATCAGGCTGTTCCGCCGACCATCAACCTGGATAACCCGGATGAAGGTTGCGATCTGGATTTTGTGCCGCATGAAGCGCGTCAGGTCAGCGGAATGGAATACACTCTGTGTAACTCCTTCGGCTTCGGTGGCACCAATGGTTCTTTGATCTTCAAAAAGATCTAAGTCGCCATTTCCCACCTACATAAAAGGTCCGCTTGCGGGCCTTTTTTCTTAGATTTTATTCAGACTTGTTCCGCAGTGAACATGCTGCCACACTTACAATCCTATTATAAGGAGCCGGTATGTTCTTAATTAACGGTCATAAACAGGATTCGCTGGCAGCAAGCGATCGGGCCATACAATTTGGCGATGGCTGTTTCACGACAGCCAGAATTATCGACGGTAAAGTCAGCTTATTATCCGCGCACATTACGCGACTACAGGAAGCCTGTCAGCGGTTAATGATCGTTTGTGACTTCTGGGTGCAGCTTGAGCACGAGATGGCGACTCTGGCGGCAGAGCAGCAGAATGGAGTGCTGAAAGTGGTGATCAGTCGTGGCAGTGGTGGGCGAGGTTACAGTACGTTAAACAGCGGACCGGCAACGCGCATGCTCTCAGTTACGGCTTACCCAACGCATTACGACCGCTTACGCAAAGAGGGAATGCTGCTGGCACTAAGCCCGGTACGCCTGGGACGCAATCCTCATCTTGCGGGAATTAAACATCTTAATCGTCTTGAGCAAGTGTTGATTCGCTCTCATCTTGAGCAGACAAACGCCGACGAGGCGCTGGTTCTTGACAGTGAAGGGTGGGTTACGGAATGCTGTGCAGCTAATTTGTTCTGGCGTAAAGGCAACGTGGTCTACACGCCGCGTCTGGATCAGGCTGGAGTTAACGGTATTATGCGACAATTCTGTATCCGTTTACTGGCACAATCCTCCTATCAGATTGCCGAAGTGCAAGCCTCGTTGGAAGACGTGATGCAGGCAGATGAAGTGATGGTTTGTAATGCGCTGATGCCAGTTATGCCTGTGCGTGCCTGTGATGATGTCTTCTTTTCGTCAACAACGCTATATGAATATTTAGCCCCACTTTGTGAGCACCCGAATTAGTCATGAAAAAAGTGTTATTGATTATCCTGTTATTGCTGATGGTACTGGGTATCGCCGCTGGTGTGGGCGTCTGGAAGGTTCGCCATCTTGCCGACAGCAAATTACTTATTAAAGAAGAGACGATATTCACCCTGAAACCTGGAACCGGAAGAATGGCTCTCGGTGAACAATTGTATGCCGATAAAATCATCAATCGCCCCCGCGTCTTTCAGTGGTTGCTGCGTATTGAGCCGGACCTTTCCCATTTCAAAGCCGGGACTTATCGCTTTACGCCGCAGATGACCGTGCGCGAAATGTTACAGCTGCTGAAAAGCGGGAAAGAAGCGCAGTTTCCGCTACGTCTGGTAGAAGGGATGCGTCTGAGCGACTACCTCAAACAATTGCGTGAGGCACCCTATATCACGCACACGTTAAGCGACGATAAATACGCTACCGTGGCGCAGGCCCTGGAACTTGAAAATCCAGAGTGGATTGAAGGCTGGTTTTGGCCAGACACCTGGATGTATACCGCTAATACCACTGATGTCGCGTTACTCAAACGAGCGCACAAGAAAATGGTGAAAGCGGTCGATAGCGCCTGGGATGGGCGAGCGGATGGTCTGCCGTATAAAGATAAAAACCAGTTGGTAACGATGGCGTCGATAATCGAAAAAGAAACCGCCGTTGCCAGCGAGCGCGATCAGGTTGCCTCAGTATTTATCAACCGTTTACGTATCGGCATGCGCCTGCAAACCGACCCGACGGTGATTTACGGGATGGGAGAGCGTTATAATGGCAAACTTTCTCGTGCAGATCTGGAAACGCCGACAGCGTATAACACCTACACCATTACTGGTCTGCCGCCAGGCGCGATTGCTACGCCGGGGGCGGATTCGCTGAAGGCTGCTGCGCATCCGGCGAAAACGCCGTATCTCTATTTTGTGGCCGATGGTAAAGGCGGTCACACGTTTAATACCAATCTTGCCAGTCATAACAAGTCTGTGCAGGATTACCTGAAAGTGCTTAAGGAAAAAAATGCGCAGTAAGTATATCGTCATTGAAGGGCTGGAAGGCGCAGGCAAAACCACCGCGCGAAACGTGGTGGTTGAGACGCTTGAGCAACTGGGGATCCGCGACATGGTTTTCACTCGAGAACCCGGCGGTACGCAGCTGGCGGAAAAATTAAGAAGCCTGGTGCTGGATATCAAATCGGTAGGCGATGAAGTCATTACCGATAAAGCCGAAGTACTGATGTTTTATGCCGCGCGCGTTCAGCTGGTGGAAACTGTCATCAAACCGGCGCTGGCGAAAGGCACCTGGGTGATTGGCGATCGGCACGATCTCTCCACTCAGGCGTATCAGGGCGGCGGTCGTGGAATTGACCAGCATATGTTGGCAACGCTGCGTGATGCTGTTCTGGGGGATTTTCGTCCTGACTTGACGCTTTATCTTGATGTGACCCCAGAAGTGGGGCTAAAACGTGCCCGTGCGCGTGGCGAACTGGATCGCATTGAGCAAGAGTCATTCGATTTCTTTAATCGTACTCGCGCCCGCTATCTTGAACTGGCGGCACAGGATAAAAGCATTTACACCATTGATGCCACTCAGCCACTGGAATCAGTGATGGAGGCGATTCGCACCACCGTGACTCACTGGGTTAAGGAACATAACGCATGAGATGGTATCCGTGGTTAAGACCCGATTTCGAGAAACTGGTAGCCAACTATCAGGCCGGAAGGGGGCACCATGCGCTACTCATTCAGGCGTTACCTGGCATGGGCGATGACGCCTTAATCTACGCTTTAAGCCGTTACCTCCTGTGCCAACAACCAGAGGGGCATAAAAGCTGCGGCCACTGTCGTGGATGTCAGTTGATGCAGGCGGGAACTCATCCCGACTATTACACCCTTGCTCCCGAAAAAGGGAAGAACGCGCTGGGCATTGATGCGGTGCGTGAAGTCACTGAAAAACTGAATGAACACGCGCGTTTAGGCGGTGCTAAGGTTGTCTGGATAACCGATGCCGCCTTGCTGACCGACGCTGCGGCGAACGCTTTGCTAAAAACACTGGAAGAGCCGCCGGCAGAAACCTGGTTTTTCCTTGCTACCCGGGAGCCTGAACGTTTACTGGCGACATTACGTAGTCGTTGTCGGCTACATTACCTCGCACCACCGCCAGAACAGTACGCCGTGACCTGGCTTTCACGTGAAGTGACAATGTCACAGGACGCGTTACTTGCCGCACTGCGCTTAAGCGCCGGTTCGCCTGGCGCGGAGTTGGCGTTGTTTCAGGGAGATACCTGGCAGGCCCGCGAAACACTTTGCCAGGCGTTGGCTCACAGTGTGCAATCTGGCGACTGGTATTCCCTGTTGCCGACACTTAATCATGAACAAGCTCCGGCGCGTCTGCACTGGCTGGCAACCCTGATGATGGACGCGCTCAAGCGCAAGTATGGCGCTTCGCAGGTTACCAATGTTGATGTGCCGGGCGTTGTTGCTGCGCTGGCAAACCAGCTTTCTCCCGCGCGCCTGCAGGCTATACTGGGGGATGTTTGTCACACCCGTGAGCAGTTAATTTCTGTCACTGGCGTAAACCGCGAGCTTCTCATCACCGATCTTTTACTGCGTATTGAGCATTACCTGCAACCGGGCGTTGTGCTACCGGTTCCTCATCTTTAAGAGAGACATCATGTTTTTAGTCGACTCACACTGCCATCTCGATGGTCTGGATTATGAATCTTTGCATAAGGACGTGGATGACGTTCTGGCAAAAGCCGCTGCGCGCGATGTGAAATTTTGTCTGGCGGTCGCCACGACATTACCGGGTTATCTGCATATGCGGGATCTGGTAGGCGAACGTGACAATGTCGTATTTTCTTGCGGTGTGCATCCGCTCAACCAGAACGATCCCTATGATGTGGAAGATTTACGCCGCCTTGCGGCGGAAGAGGGCGTTGTTGCCCTTGGGGAAACCGGGCTGGATTATTATTACACGCCGGAAACTAAAGTGCGTCAGCAAGAGTCTTTCATCCACCATATCCAGATTGGTCGTGAACTGAACAAGCCGGTTATTGTCCATACGCGTGACGCCCGCGCCGATACGCTGGCAATTCTGCGCGAAGAAAAGGTGACGGATTGCGGTGGCGTACTACACTGTTTTACAGAGGACAGAGAAACGGCAGGCAAATTACTGGATCTTGGATTTTACATCTCCTTCTCCGGCATTGTGACCTTCCGTAATGCAGAACAACTACGTGATGCCGCGCGTTATGTGCCGCTCGACCGGTTACTGGTCGAAACTGACGCGCCTTATCTGGCACCTGTGCCGCATCGAGGAAAAGAGAATCAACCTGCAATGGTTCGTGATGTTGCTGAATACATGGCTGTGTTGAAAGGTGTTGCCGTTGAAGAGCTGGCGCAGGTAACCACCGATAACTTCGCCCGCCTGTTTCACATCGACGCTTCCCGCCTTCAATCCATCCGTTAAATGAGTTTATTTTAAGGCTCGTAATTAATTACTAAAACGAGTAAAGTTCACCGCCGCAAATTGGGCGGTGAATAACCATGTTTGACGCATTATGGCATTTATTTTGTCAATACGTGCAACTTCGCTAAAGGTCCGAAGTTGAAACGTGATAGCCGTCAAACAAATCGGCCATGAATTATTTTACTCTGTGTAATAAATAAAGGGCGCTTAGACGCCCTGTACACGGCAAGGTTCTCCCCCCCTTGCCACGCGTGAGAACGTTAAAAGCACCCATACTCAGGAGCACTCTCAATTATGTTTAAGAATGCATTTGCTAACCTGCAAAAGGTCGGTAAATCGCTGATGCTGCCGGTATCCGTACTGCCTATCGCAGGTATTCTGCTTGGCGTCGGTTCCGCGAATTTCAGCTGGCTGCCCGCCGTTGTATCGCATGTTATGGCAGAAGCGGGCGGTTCCGTTTTTGCAAACATGCCACTGATTTTTGCAATTGGTGTCGCCCTCGGCTTTACCAATAACGATGGCGTATCCGCGCTGGCCGCAGTTGTTGCCTATGGCATCATGGTAAAAACCATGGCCGTGGTTGCGCCGCTGGTACTGCATTTACCTGCTGAAGAAATCGCCGCTAAACACCTGGCGGATACGGGCGTACTCGGGGGGATCATCTCCGGTGCGATCGCAGCGTACATGTTTAACCGTTTCTACCGTATTAAGCTGCCTGAGTATCTTGGCTTCTTTGCCGGTAAACGCTTTGTGCCGATCATTTCTGGCCTGGCTGCCATCTTTACTGGCGTTGTGCTGTCCTTTATTTGGCCGCCAATTGGTTCCGCCATTCAGACCTTCTCCCAGTGGGCTGCTTACCAGAACCCGGTAGTTGCGTTTGGCATTTACGGCTTCATCGAACGCTGCCTGGTACCGTTTGGTCTGCACCACATCTGGAACGTACCTTTCCAGATGCAGATTGGTGAATACACCAACGCCGCAGGTCAGGTATTCCACGGTGACATTCCGCGTTATATGGCGGGTGACCCGACCGCGGGTAAACTGTCTGGCGGCTTCCTGTTCAAAATGTACGGTCTGCCGGCTGCCGCGATTGCTATCTGGCACTCTGCTAAACCAGAAAACCGCGCTAAAGTGGGCGGTATCATGATTTCCGCGGCGTTGACCTCGTTCCTGACCGGTATTACCGAGCCAATCGAGTTCTCCTTTATGTTCGTTGCGCCGATCCTGTACATCATCCACGCGATTCTGGCAGGTCTGGCATTCCCGATCTGTATCCTGCTGGGTATGCGCGATGGTACGTCGTTCTCGCACGGTCTGATCGACTTCATCGTCCTGTCTGGTAACAGCAGCAAGCTGTGGCTGTTCCCGATTGTCGGTATCGGTTATGCGATCGTTTACTACACCATCTTCCGCGTGCTGATTAAAGCTCTGGATCTGAAAACCCCGGGCCGTGAAGACGCAACTGAAGATGCGAAAGCTACCGGCACCAGCGAAATGGCACCGGCTCTGGTTGCTGCATTTGGTGGTAAAGAAAACATCACTAACCTTGACGCATGTATTACCCGTCTGCGTGTTAGCGTCGCTGATGTGTCCAAAGTGGATCAGGCTGGCCTGAAGAAACTGGGCGCAGCGGGCGTAGTGGTTGCTGGTTCCGGTGTTCAGGCGATTTTCGGTACGAAATCCGATAACCTGAAAACCGAAATGGATGAGTACATCCGCAACAACTAATCCGTAAGACGTTGGGGAGACTAAGGCAGCCGAATGGCTGCCTTTTTTACAGCCGCTAATCAGATCGGTCATCATTAAATTGCGTGTTGCGCCCGGGACGATAGTTCCTTTCACGTCGATATCGTAGGTTTTGTCGAGCAGATTATTTCCAGCAATGAGACGTTTTTGGTTATCTGATAACAGGCGAACAGCTCCACCTGCGAATAGCAATTTTGCCCGGCAGTGGAAGGAAACTGTCAAAGCAATGCTGGTGGTAGCAGGAAGGGCCTGGTAGCCGATATCCCTGTTATTATCTAAACCAAAGAGAAAAGGTGTTTTCGGCCCATTCATAGGCAAAAATGGGAATAATGGCGATGTATACGGCAGTAAAACGATTTTTTGCTTATAAATCGTGGCTTAAGGTTGAAAGAGCAGGTTTAACTCGACCATACTCTATACTCGCAGTGTAGCGCGGCGTAGCATGGCGCAACGCATGGCAATTTGAAAAAGGAAAATGTCGTGGCAGAAGAAACTATTTTCAGCAAAATTATTCGTCGTGAGATCCCCTCCGATATCGTCTACCAGGATGAGCTGGTAACGGCGTTTCGCGATATTTCGCCGCAAGCGCCAACGCATATTCTGATCATTCCAAATATCCTTATCCCTACCGTGAACGACGTGTCTGCCGAGCATGAGCAGGCACTGGGGCGTATGATCACCGTAGCGGCAAAAATCGCCGAGCAAGAAGGCATTGCCGAAGATGGCTATCGTTTGATCATGAATACCAACCGTCATGGCGGGCAAGAGGTCTATCACATTCATATGCACCTGCTGGGTGGCCGTCCGTTGGGACCAATGCTGGCGCATAAAGGCCTGTAACGATGAGAAAAAGGGGCTTTGGACTGGCGTCTCTGGCGTTGCTATTGCTGGTCGGTTGTCGCTCACATCCGGAAATTCCGGTGAATGATGAACAGTCACTGGTGATGGAGTCATCTTTGCTGGCAGCGGGCATTAGCGCAGAAAAGCCCGTTCTTTCAACGTCTGATATTCAGCCTTCAGCATCCTCGACGCTTTATAACGAAAGGCAAGAACCCGTTACCGTTCATTATCGTTTTTACTGGTATGACGCCAGGGGGCTTGAGATGCACCCTCTGGAAACGCCGCGCAGCGTCACCATTCCCGCACGTTCAGCGGTGACTCTGTACGGTAGCGCCAATTTTCTTGGAGCGCACAAAGTCAGACTTTATCTTTATTTGTAAGGGGTGAATCTTGATGACAAAAATGAGTCGCTACGCTTTAATCACCGCGCTGGCGATGTTTCTTGCCGGGTGTGTGGGGCCACGTGAACCCGCACCGGTAGAAGAAGTAAAACCTGCGCCGGAGCAACCGGCTGAGCCGCAACAGCCAGTACCCACAGTGCCATCAGTGCCGACGATCCCGGAGCAGCCAGGGCCAATTGAGCACGAAGACCAAACCGCACCGCCTGCGCCGCATATTCGTCATTATGACTGGAATGGCGCAATGCAGCCGATGGTCGGTAAGATGCTTGGGGCCGATGGCGTGACCGCAGGTAGCGTCTTGCTGGTTGATAGCGTCAATAACCGCACCAATGGTTCTTTGAATACCGGGGAAGCGACAGAAACGCTGCGCAATGCACTGGCTAATAACGGTAAATTTACCCTCGTTTCCGCCCAGCAGCTTTCGATGGCCAAGCAGCAGTTAGGTTTGTCGCCGCAGGATAGCTTAGGCACCCGTAGTAAAGCCATTGGTATTGCTCGCAACGTGGGGGCTCATTACGTGCTGTACTCCAGCGCCTCTGGCAACGTTAACGCTCCGACCCTGCAAATGCAGTTGATGCTGGTGCAGACGGGCGAAATTATCTGGTCAGGTAAAGGTGCCGTTCAGCAACAATAATCCCATCACGCGCGACGAGTTATGGTCGCGCTATTTCCCGCAGTATCACCCCGTCGCGACGTTTAACAGTGGACTTAGCGGCGGGAGTTTTCTCATTGAACATCAGGATCAGCGTTTTGTTGTGCGTCAGACTCACGATCCTGATGCGCCGCAGTCCGTGTTTCTGCGCCAGTACCGGGCGTTATCACGATTACCGGCATACCTTGCACCAAAGCCACATCTCTATCTCCGTGGCTGGATGGTGGTCGACTATTTGCCCGGCGAGGTAAAAACGCAATTGCCGGATACCGACGAACTGGCAGGCTTGCTGTATTATCTGCATCAACAACCGCGTTTTGGCTGGCGAATAACCCTGCTGCCGTTACTGGAACGGTACTGGCAGCGAAGCGATCCGGCGCGGCGAACAGCGGGATGGTTGCGACTGTTAAAACGTCTGCGTAAAGCGCGCGAACCACAACCGTTACGATTAAGTCCGTTGCATATGGATGTTCATGCAGGGAACTTAGTCTATACCTCGTCAGGGCTAAAACTCATCGACTGGGAGTATGCCGGTGATGGCGATATCGCTCTGGAACTGGCGGCGGTGTGGGTGGAAAATAGTGAGCAGCATCGGCAATTAGTTAATGACTATGCCGTGCGGGCAAATATTAATCCGGCGCATTTGTGGCATCAGGTCAGGCGCTGGTTTCCCTGGTTACTGATGCTGAAAGCAGGGTGGTTTGAGTACCGCTGGCAACAAACCGGCGATCAACAATTTATCAGGCTGGCCAATGACACCTGGCGGCAGCTATCAATAAAACAATAAGGAGAGCAGTGTGGGTCCAGTAATGTTGGATGTTGAAGGTTATGAACTGGACGCGGAAGAGCGCGAAATACTTGCGCATCCGCTGGTGGGAGGGCTGATTCTCTTTACACGTAACTATCATGATCCAGCACAGTTGCGCGAACTGGTACGCCAGATCCGCGCAGCTTCACGCAATCACCTGGTGGTGGCGGTGGATCAGGAAGGTGGACGTGTGCAGCGTTTTCGTGACGGTTTTACCCGCTTACCGGCAGCGCAATCATTCGCTGCGCTGTTAGGAATGGAAGAGGGGGGCAAACTGGCGCAAGAGGCTGGTTGGCTGATGGCCAGCGAAATGATCGCTATGGATATTGATATCAGCTTTGCACCAGTGCTGGACGTAGGACATATCAGCGCGGCGATTGGTGAACGTTCTTATCATGCCGACCCAGAAAAAGCCCTCGCAATCGCCAGTCGGTTTATTGATGGGATGCATGAAGCCGGAATGAAAACCACCGGTAAACATTTTCCTGGCCACGGTGCCGTAACTGCAGATTCACACAAAGAGACGCCGTGCGACCCACGCCCGCAAGCGGAAATTCGTGCCAAAGATATGTCGGTTTTCAGTACGTTAATTCGCGAAAATAAACTCGATGCCATTATGCCCGCGCATGTGATCTACAGCGATGTTGATCCGCGTCCGGCGAGCGGTTCTCCCCACTGGTTGAAAACTGTTTTACGTCAGGAGCTGGGGTTTGACGGCGTGATTTTCTCTGACGATTTATCGATGGAAGGTGCCGCGATTATGGGCAGTTATGCCGAGCGTGGACAGGCATCACTGGATGCAGGTTGCGATATGATCCTGGTCTGCAATAATCGTAAAGGGGCCGTCAGCGTGTTAGATAATCTGTCACCGATCAAGGCAGAACGTGTTACACGTTTGTATCATAAAGGTTCATTTTCGCGACAGGAACTGATGGACTCGGCTCGCTGGAAAGAGATCAGCGCCCGTCTGAATCAGTTACATGAACGCTGGCAGGAAGAGAAGGCAGGTCATTAACCCTGGCTTATGTGAGGAAGCGATGATTATCTATTTGCACGGTTTTGACTCTAACAGTCCGGGTAACCACGAGAAAGTCTTACAATTGCAGTTTATTGACCCGGATGTACGGCTAATAAGCTACAGTACGCGGCATCCGAAACATGATATGCAGCATTTGCTCAAAGAAGTGGACAAAATGCTGCAACTGAACGTCGACGAGCGCCCGCTCATTTGTGGTGTTGGTCTGGGCGGTTATTGGGCAGAGCGGATTGGTTTTCTCTGTGATATTCGCCAGGTGATCTTCAATCCCAATTTGTTCCCTTATGAGAACATGGAAGGGAAGATTGATCGCCCGGAAGAGTATGCCGATATTGCCACCAAGTGTGTGACCAACTTCCGTGAGAAGAATCGCGATCGTTGCCTGGTGATTTTGTCGCGTCACGATGAAGCGCTTAACAGTCAGCGGACATCTGAAGAGTTGCATCATTATTACGAGATTGTCTGGGACGAAGAGCAGACACACAAATTCAAAAATATCTCTCCGCATTTGCAGCGCATTAAAGCATTCAAAACCCTCGGTTAATTGGCATCGTCGCATCAGGTAACCTTGTCGGTACCTGATGCGACCCCGGATTCTGTAGGTCGGATAAGGCGTTCACGCCGCATCCGACACTGGCAATGTGCTTGATGCGACGCCGTTCGCGTCTTATCAGGCCTACCAAACGCCCTCCATATACGCATCACTCTCCTGAATTAGCTCGAATAGTAAACAATAAAATCTGTTTTTTGATCTCAACAGGTAAATCCGCCTATCTTTTCAGCAACAAAACTTGATTAACATCAATTTTGGTATGACCAATGCACCATTCATGTTATTCTCAATAGCGAAGAACATTTTCATTGCTGTAACCTGTTGTTAATTAAGAGCTATATTAATAACTATTAGTTAACAATTGGTTAATAAATTTAAGGGGGTCACGTTGACTACGCCATTGAAAAAAATTGTGATTGTCGGCGGCGGTGCTGGTGGGCTGGAAATGGCAACACAGCTTGGAGATAAGCTGGGGCGCAAGAAAAAAGCCAAAATAACGTTGGTCGATCGTAACCATAGTCACCTGTGGAAACCGTTGCTGCACGAAGTGGCGACCGGATCGCTCGATGAAGGCGTTGATGCGCTGAGCTATCTGGCCCATGCGCGTAATCATGGTTTCCAGTTTCAGCTGGGGTCTGTGGTTGATATCGTTCGTGAAGCGAAAACAATCACCATTGCTGAACTGCGCGACGAAAAAGGTGAATTGTTAGTTCCAGAGCGGAAAATTGCTTACGACACGCTGGTGATGGCGCTGGGTAGCACCTCTAACGATTTCAACACGCCGGGCGTAAAAGAGAACTGCATTTTCCTTGATAACCCGCATCAGGCACGTCGTTTCCATCAGGAGATGCTGAATCTGTTCCTGAAGTTTTCTGCTAACCTGGGCGCCAATGGCAAAGTGAATATTGCGATTGTTGGCGGCGGCGCGACCGGCGTAGAGCTCTCTGCCGAATTGCACAACGCGGTCAAGCAACTGCACAGTTACGGTTACAAAGGGCTGACCAACGAAGCTCTGAACGTTACTCTGGTGGAAGCGGGAGAGCGAATTTTGCCAGCGTTACCGCCGCGTATCTCTGCTGCGGCTCACAATGAGTTAACGAAACTGGGCGTTCGCGTGCTGACGCAAACTATGGTTACCAGTGCCGATGAAGGCGGTTTGCACACTAAAGATGGTGAATATATTCAGGCCGATCTGATGGTGTGGGCTGCCGGGATAAAAGCACCAGATTTCTTGAAAGATATTGGTGGTCTTGAAACCAACCGTATCAACCAACTGGTGGTGGAACCGACGCTGCAAACCACGCGCGATCCAGACATTTACGCTATTGGCGACTGTGCGTCATGCCCGCGTCCGGAAGGGGGCTTTGTACCGCCGCGCGCTCAGGCCGCACATCAGATGGCGACCTGCGCAATGAACAACATTCTGGCGCAGATGAACGGTAAACCGCTGAAAAATTATCAGTATAAGGATCACGGTTCGTTGGTATCACTGTCCAACTTCTCCACCGTCGGTAGCCTGATGGGTAACCTGACGCGCGGTTCAATGATGATTGAAGGACGAATTGCGCGCTTTGTGTACATCTCGCTATACCGAATGCATCAGATTGCGCTGCATGGCTACTTTAAAACCGGATTAATGATGCTGGTGGGCAGTATCAACCGCGTTATCCGTCCGCGTTTGAAGTTGCATTAATCGACGTACACTGGCGGATGTGGCGTAAACGCCTCATCCGCCCTGGACAAATGGTACGAGCGGTAGGCCTGATAAGACGCGTTAAGCGTCGCATCAGGCATTCCTTCAGACTCCTCCGAATCCTTAAGTATTTCCAGCTATTCCCACGCTTTTCATCTTCTGTCTGATAGCTGCTTTTCCCCTTCGCTTGCATGATTGTCATAACTGCAAAGAAGGAGGTGTTCCCGTGAATAAATCAATGTTGGCGGGTATCGGGATTGGTGTAGCGGCTGCGCTTGGCGTAGCGGCAGTGGCCAGTCTGAACGTGTTTGAACGTGGCCCGCAATACGCTCAGGTTGTCTCAGCAACCCCAATCAAGGAAACGGTTAAAACACCGCGTCAGGAGTGTCGCAATGTCACGGTGACCCATCGCCGACCGGTGCAGGATGAAAACCGCATTGCTGGTTCGGTCCTCGGGGCCGTCACTGGCGGGGTGATAGGGCATCAGTTTGGCGGTGGTCGCGGTAAAGATGTCGCCACTGTTGTGGGGGCGCTGGGTGGTGGATATGCCGGTAACCAGATCCAGGGCTCTCTCCAGGAAAGCGATACTTACACTACCACGCAGCAGCGTTGTAAAACGGTGTATGACAAGTCAGAAAAAATGCTCGGTTATGATGTGACCTATAAGATTGGCGATCAGCAGGGCAAAATTCGGATGAACAGCGATCCGGGTACGCAAATCCCATTAGATAACAATGGGCAACTGGTTCTGAATAACAAAGTATAACAAGGCTGTACTCTGCAATTTAGCCCCTCATTCGCTCAGGCTGAGGGGCTTTTTTTTGCGTCTTACTTCACCAGTTCAGGCCATAAACGCAGCGTTGTCCGGGCAATCAGCATCAGTTTTTCCAGCGATGCGCCTTCACGGGCGCTTATCGACATCCCCTGAATAATACAATTAAGAAATTCCGCAAGATGCGTTACGTCACAGTGGGCGGGAATTTCCCCGCGTGCCTGGCGTTGACTTAAAAACTGCTGCAAGGTGCGTTCTTGCATTGCGTGACGTGATTTCACCGTATGAGCAATATCGCCCGAATCCGCTGAAAGCGTGGTGCAGTTGTTAATCATAAAGCAACCCGCGGGGGTGTCTTTGCTGGTAAAGCAGCTGGCAACGGCAGCGAAATAGTCCGCCAGTGCAGACTCCACGCTTTTTTCTTCACAAAACAACTGCGCTTCATGCTTAGCGGCAAAGCGATCGATATAACGGTCGAGTACGGCGCGAAATAACCCCTCTTTGTTGGTAAATTCCGCGTAGAGCGTTGGCGCTTTGGCTCCGGTCGCTTCAACGAGGTCCGCAAGGGAAGTCGCTTCATAACCGTGCTGCCAGAACAATTTCATGGCCTTATCAAGCGCGGCTTCCCTGTCGAACACTTTTGGGCGGCCACGGCTTTTTTTTACACAATGTGTTGAGTCTGTTGCCATGATGCCATTGTACCTGGTGGCTGTGAATGAATGGTTATTATAAAAATAATCACCTCCCTTCACCAGTCCAGAAAATAGAAAAATAAAAACTCTCTATTTAACTGAAATTTAAAGTTTTTTAATTTAATTAATGATTGTTATAAAAAACTTCTTGTATGTGATCCAGATCACATCTATCATTTAGTTATCGATCGTTAAGTAATTTCTTGCGACGCCATTCACCTGCATAAGGCCACTATTATGAAAAACGTAAAAACCCTCATCGCTGCGGCGATTTTAAGTTCCATGTCATTTGCCAGCTTTGCGGCTGTCGAAGTTCAGGCAACACCAGAAGGCCAACAAAAAGTGGGTACTATTAGTGCTAACGCGGGGACAAATCTGGGATCGCTGGAAGAACAGCTGGCACAAAAAGCGGATGAGATGGGCGCAAAATCTTTCCGTATTACTTCAGTAACCGGTCCGAATACCCTCCACGGAACGGCAGTCATTTATAAATAAGCATTAACCCTCATTAATGCCCGCTATTGCTGCTTTTTTCCCCGCGAATACTGTGCCGCGGGGATTTTTTTATCCGGGAGTTACAGCGATTGTGGGCTCAGTTGATGACGGCGCACATCTACCGGCATCCCGGAACGGACATCCATCACATGCTGCATCACTTCAGCGTCAGTTTGCGCTGCATCTTTAAATGATTGCATTGCACTATTCAGCGTTATCGGCAATAGCTGCGGATCATCATCAATCTTCTCTGATAGCGGCTGATGCACTTCAACCAGACGCGCACCGTTTGGTTCGGCAGAGACTTTAATCGGCGTGTTGATGATATTCACTTTGGTGCCTGGGGTGACCTGGCTAAAGAGTGTTTTGATATCGTCATCACGCAGACGAATACAGCCAGAACTTACCCGCATGCCAATGCCGAAATCGGCGTTCGTACCGTGAAGCAAATAAACGCCGCCATAGGCCGCCAGACGAATCGCATGATGGCCCATAGGGTTATCTGGTCCAGCCGGAACTACCGCAGGCAACTCAATTCCCTGTGCTTTATACCGCGCGCGAATGTTTGCCGTTGGCGTCCAGGTTGGGTTTGCACGCTTGTCAGAAACGGTGGTCACCATTGTCGGTGTCAGCGTGTCACCACCCAACTGACCAATGCCGATGGGATACACGGTCACTGAATTTTTACCCGGTGGGTAGTAATAGAGACGCAGCTCCGCAATGTTGATCACAATGCCTTCGCGCGGCGCGTCTGGTAGTAGGGTTTGCAATGGGATCGTTAACACGCTACCCGCGCGTGGCACGTAAGGATCAACGCCGGGGTTAGCCTGTAACAGAGCGAGAAAGCCGACGTTATATTTTTTGGCGATCGCTTCCAGCGACCCACCGTCATTTTCCACTACATGAAATTTATTTTCGCCAACCAGACGACTGCCCGCTGGCGGCAGCGGCCAGGTATTGGCTTTTGCCGGTAGTGCCAGCACCACGGCAGCAGCGAACGTAAAAAACGTCAGCCAGCGAGAAAAACGCATTTTGATCATCACCAAAAATCCATAATAAATATAAGGTTATTGTAATAAAAAGATAAGCCTGAATTATGGATGGTGACAGTGTCGGATAGTGCAGGGAAGTGCAAAGAATTTGTAAATGTTGCAGATGGGGGCGCAGAAACGCCCCCGATCTCACCATTAAGCGATCGCGTTCTCTTCCAGTTCACGCATAAACTGGCGAACCCATTCGATACGCGTTTTCCGCTCGCTCAAATCCTGAATAAACTTCAGGCGCGTCGGGCCATCAAGGCGATAATGCTGCGGCTGTTTTTGCAGTAAACCAATCAGCCAGGCTGGATTTACGTGATTCTTCTCGGCAAATTCGATCACGCCGCCTTTCTCATTACCTTCCAGCTTCCTGATCCCCAGTTTCTGCGCTTGCTGGCGCAGACGGGCAATATCCAGCAGGGTACGCGCCGGATCAGGCAGCAGGCCGAAGCGATCGATAAGCTCGACTTTGATCTCTTCCAGTTCGTTTTCCGTTTTGGCGCTGGCAATACGTTTGTAGAACGACAGACGCGTGTTCACGTCAGGGATGAAATCATCTGGCAATAGCGACGGCATCCGCAGCTCGACTTCTGTTTGCTGGCTGGTGAGATCTTCCAGCGACGGCTCGCGTCCGGCTTTCAGTGCATCGACGGCGTTTTCCAGCAACTCCATATACAGCGAGAAACCGATGGTTTCCATCGAGCCGCTCTGTTCTTCGCCAAGCAATTCACCTGCGCCGCGGATCTCCAGATCGTGCGTTGCCAGCGCAAAGCCTGCCCCGAGATCTTCCAGCGAGGCAATCGCTTCAAGACGTTTTTGCGCATCGGTAGTCATCGCTTTCGGATGCGGCGTCAGCAGCCATGCATATGCCTGATGATGCGAACGTCCGACGCGACCGCGCAACTGGTGCAGCTGCGCCAGACCGAAGTGATCCGCGCGTTCAATGATAATGGTGTTGGCAGTCGGGATGTCGATTCCGGTTTCGATAATGGTGGTACAAACCAGCACGTTGAAACGTTGATGATGGAAATCATTCATCACCCGTTCCAGTTCGCGCTCGCGCATCTGCCCGTGACCGATGGCGATCCGCGCTTCTGGCACCAGTTCTGCCAGCCGTTCGGCGGCTTTCTGGATGTTTTCCACATCATTGTAGAGATAATAAACCTGCCCCCCGCGCAGAACTTCACGCAGGATCGCCTCCCGGACCACCAGACTGTCATACTCACGGACAAAGGTTTTAACTGCCAGACGACGGGCGGGCGGCGTGGCGATAATCGACAGGTCACGCATTCCGCTCATCGCCATATTCAGCGTACGTGGGATCGGCGTAGCGGTAAGCGTCAGAATATCCACGTTCGCACGCATCGCTTTAATGCGCTCTTTATGACGCACCCCGAAGCGGTGTTCTTCATCGACAATCAGCAGGCCTAAATCTTTAAACTTGACGTCATTTTGCAGCAGTTTGTGCGTACCGATCAGAATATCGATTTTCCCTTCCGCCACTTCCGCAAGGATTTGCGTCTGCTCTTTGGCGCTGCGGAAACGGGAGATCATTTCGATACGTACCGGCCAGTTGGCGAAACGGTCGCGGAAGTTGTCGTAATGCTGTTGCGCGAGAAGGGTGGTAGGCACCAGCACCGCTACCTGCTTGTGGTTATCTACTGCCAGGAAAGCGGCGCGCATCGCCACTTCTGTTTTCCCAAAGCCAACATCGCCGCACACCAGACGATCCATTGCCAGCGGCTGACACATGTCGCTAAGCACCGCATTAATGGCCTGCGCCTGATCTGGCGTGGTTTCAAACGGGAAGCTGTCGCAGAACAACTGATACTGCTCACGATCGTGTTTAAACGCGAAGCCCTCTTTGGCGGCGCGTTGCGCGTAGATATCCAGCAATTCCGCCGCCACATCACGCACTTTTTCCGCCGCTTTCTGCCGCGCGCGTGACCACGCATCGCCGCCAAGTTTATGCAACGGGGCGTTTTCTTCCGCGCCACCTGCGTAACGGCTAATCAGATGCAGTGACGACACCGGAACATACAGTTTGGCGTCGTTGGCATAGGTGAGCATCAAATACTCGCCAGTAATGCCGCCCGCTTCCAGCGTGGTCATTCCGGCATAGCGCCCGACACCGTGCTCCAGATGGACCACCGGCTGACCAATATGCAGCTCCGCGAGGTTGCGGATCAGTGTATCGGGGTTGATGGTGCGGCGAGAATCCTGACGACGGCGGGCAACGCGTTCACCGAGCAGATCGCTTTCGCAGATCAGCGCCAGATTACGCACCGTATCGACAAAACCATGTTCGGCAGCGCCAATCATCAAATAACGCCCACGGTCGCTGGCTTCATCAAGACGCATAATGCGTTGCGGAGCAATTTTAATTCGCGCGAGCAGTTCACCCAGCGCTTCACGGCGACCTTCACTTTCTACCGAGAACACCACCGGACCATCGAAAGACTCGAGGAACTTACGCAGCGCATCCAGCGGCGCTTTTTGTTGCGCCTGAACGGCCAGGTCTGGCAGCTTCTCGAAGCCTAAATTGGCATTCGCTGCTTTTGTCGGTAAATGTTCAGTTTTTAGCTGCACCCGGGGCCATTTTTTCAGCTCTGAGAAGAGCTCGTCCACCCGCAGCCAGAGCGATTGTGGTGGTAACAGTGGGCGCATTGGGTCGACGCCACGGCTTTCAAAACGCGCCAATGTATCGGCCTGGAAACGTTCGGCACTGTTTTCCAGATCACCAGTATTCACCAGCAGCGTATTGGCAGGGAAATAACTGAACAGTGGCGGCAGCGGTTCGCTGAAGAATAGCGGTTGCCAGTACTCGATCCCGGCAGGCAATGTGCCTTTACTCACTTGCTGGTAAATATGTTCTGGATCGCGCTTCACTTCGAAGGTATCGCGCCACTGGCTGCGGAACAGTTCAATTGCCGCTTTATCGGTCGGGAATTCGTGTGCGGGCAGCAGGTTGATGGCTTCAACTTCTTCCAGCGTGCGCTGGCTATCGACGTCAAATACACGCAGGCTGTCGATTTCATCATCAAAGAAATCAAGACGATAAGGCAGTTCGCTGCCCATCGGGAAGAGATCCAGCAACGCGCCGCGCGTGGCGTATTCACCGTGCTCCATTACCTGGTCAACATGGCGATAACCGGCGCTGTCCAGTTGGGTTCGCAATGCATCTCGTGACAGGCGCTGACCTTTTTTCATTACCAGCGCATGACCGTGGAGAAAACTGTGCGGGCAAACGCGCTGCATAAGCGTATTCACCGGAACAATCAGTACGCCACGCTGCATCGTCGGTAGCTGGTAAAGGGTGGAAAGGCGCGAGGAGATAATGTCCTGATGAGGCGAAAAACTGTCGTAAGGGAGGGTTTCCCAGTCCGCCAGATTCATCACCATCTGATCGGTGAACTGGCTGATTTCATCATGCAAACGCAGAGCATTTTGCATATCTGGTGCAATGAGTACCACCGGACCGGCGTGACGTTCGGCAATTTCCGCCACCAGCGTCGCGCAGGCAGCGCCAGTTAACTCGCCCAGCAGACGCTGCTCACCCGCTTTGACGGGCAGCGTATAACGATATTGTTCAGGCATAACGGTTGTCAGAGTCTCGTTAGGATATGCCCCAACATATGGGGGCATATCTCTGATAAGCAATGCTGTTCATTATCCGTAATCGACATGGTTTAGCAAATTGAATCGCCCCGGCTGGGGCGATGGCTTAACGAGAGTAACTGGTGGCAGGCAGAGAAGGCGGGGAGAACAACAGGTCGCTGAATGCGTGTTGTGAAAATTTTCGCACCAGTAATCCAGCAACAGTACAAATCAACAAACTGACAAAGGGATAAACCAGCAGGAGCGTCAGTTCGAGTTGCGGCGACCAGCGGGCCGCGTTCATTTGCGGAATCAGACTTAAGCTGAATATCTCTACCAGAATGCGATGGGTGGTGTAGATGGCAATGGTGTTAGAACCAATCACATTCAGTAGGCTGGAGGAACGCATACCGAAACGCTGCTCGTACTGATAAAACAGTTTCATGATCACCACAATCGATACCAGCGACAACAGCAGCGAGATATTAAACAACCAGGCAGCAACCGCCAGAACAGCCAGCAAAGAAGCCATCAGCAGATGGCGGCGCAACGGCACCTCTTTAACACAGGTCATTAATGTTGCGCCAAACCATGCACCAAGGCTGTAATAAGGCAAATTGCGGATCACACTGTTCATTCCCCACCACGGCGTGGGAACGAAATTAACCGCCACACTCATCAGCACAAACAGAACGAATAACGGCAGAGCCAGGCGGTTAAAAATTTTACATATCACGAAATAGACAATTAAAGCGTACAGATACCACAAGCTGGTGCTGGCGGTGATCATACCGTGCAGGAACTCGCCAGTGGAATCGGCATAAGCAGCATTGGAGGCATTGCTTAAATCGCGCTCAGGCGCCAGCCACGGGTTCAGTGCACTTAACGCCAGCCACTGCACCACGCCCCAAAGCGCCAGCACCCAGAAGATGTTCCAGATGCGTTTATCGAGACAATTTCCCCAGGGTACGCTGTCGATATAGCGGCGAATCAAATAGCCGGAAATAAAGAAAAAAACAGGCATACGGAAGGGCGCAAGGTAAAGATTGAAATAGATCCAGCATTTGCTCAGGACTTCCGATAACGGATGCTGAAAAGTGGTCAGATGCGGATAAAAGGTAATGACCGAGTGATAAACCACCACCAGACAAATACATAACCCTTTGATCTGGTTAATCCATAGCTCTTTTTGTTTCATCAGGACAACACGCTCTTTTTATTTAACATGCTGTTGATCCTGCGGGGCGAGTCGCGTGGTGTAATGCGTATCTGTCTGTATTTGGTTATTTTTCAGATAAAGATCAGGCCATAAGGCCGATGATAAAATGAGGCCCTTTAGCCGATTGATTTGCTGGTACTTTTCAGATTAGCCCTGACGATCACTTACAGTTCAGACGTTTACCCATCCCGCTTTCGCTTATATACTCGTGTCTTTGCTAACAGCAACCAGACGGATTTCATGTACCAACCTGTCGCTCTATTTATTGGCCTGCGTTACATGCGTGGGCGTGCAGCGGATCGCTTCGGTCGTTTCGTCTCCTGGCTTTCGACCATCGGCATTACCCTCGGGGTGATGGCGCTGGTCACAGTATTGTCAGTGATGAACGGCTTTGAGCGCGAGCTGCAAAACAACATCCTTGGCCTGATGCCACAGGCAATTCTCTCTTCTGAGCATGGCTCTCTTAACCCGCAGCAACTCCCGGAAACGGCAGTCAAACTGGACGGCGTTAATCGCGTCGCACCTATCACTACCGGTGATGTGGTACTGCAAAGCGCGCGCAGCGTGGCGGTCGGGGTGATGCTGGGTATCGACCCGGCGCAAAAAGATCCACTAACGCCGTATCTGGTCAATGTGAAACAAACTGACCTCGAGCCGGGGAAATATAATGTCATCCTCGGTGAACAGCTGGCCTCACAGTTGGGCGTTAATCGCGGTGATCAAATCCGCGTGATGGTGCCATCTGCCAGCCAGTTCACGCCAATGGGGCGTATTCCAAGCCAGCGCCTGTTCAATGTGATTGGCACTTTCGCCGCCAACAGTGAAGTCGATGGCTATGAAATGCTGGTGAATATTGAGGATGCTTCGCGTCTTATGCGCTATCCGGCAGGCAATATTACCGGCTGGCGTTTGTGGCTGGATGAGCCGCTGAAAGTCGACTCATTAAGTCAGCAAAAACTGCCTGAAGGCAGCAAATGGCAGGACTGGCGTGACCGTAAAGGCGAGCTTTTCCAGGCCGTACGCATGGAAAAAAATATGATGGGCTTACTGCTGAGCCTGATTGTCGCCGTTGCGGCGTTTAACATTATTACCTCGCTAGGGCTGATGGTGATGGAGAAGCAGGGCGAAGTAGCGATCCTGCAAACGCAAGGCTTAACTCCGCGACAAATCATGATGGTCTTTATGGTGCAAGGGGCCAGCGCCGGGATTATCGGTGCAATCCTCGGAGCGGCGCTTGGCGCACTGCTTGCCAGCCAGTTGAATAATCTGATGCCGATAATCGGCGTCCTGCTTGATGGCGCGGCGCTGCCGGTGGCTATCGAACCTTTACAGGTCATTGTTATTGCGCTGGTGGCGATGGCTATCGCGCTGTTGTCTACGCTTTACCCTTCCTGGCGCGCTGCCGCCACTCAACCCGCTGAGGCTTTACGTTATGAATAAGATCCTGTTGCAATGCGACAACCTGTGCAAACGCTATCAGGAAGGCAGTGTGCAAACCGATGTGCTGCACAATGTCAGTTTCAGCGTGGGCGAAGGTGAAATGATGGCAATTGTCGGTAGCTCTGGTTCCGGTAAAAGTACCTTGCTGCACCTGTTAGGCGGGCTGGATACGCCAACCTCCGGCGATGTGATCTTTAACGGTCAGCCGATGAGCAAACTGTCTTCGGCGGCGAAAGCAGAACTGCGCAACCAGAAGCTGGGCTTTATTTATCAGTTTCACCACCTGCTGCCGGATTTTACTGCCCTGGAAAACGTGGCTATGCCGCTGCTGATTGGCAAGAAAAAGCCCGCTGAAATCAACAGTCGAGCGTTGGAAATGTTAAAAGCGGTGGGGCTGGAGCATCGTGCGAATCACCGCCCGTCAGAGCTTTCCGGCGGTGAGCGCCAGCGTGTGGCGATTGCCCGTGCGCTGGTCAATAACCCGCGTCTGGTATTGGCGGATGAACCTACCGGTAACCTTGACGCGCGTAACGCAGACAGCATCTTCCAGTTGCTTGGGGAGTTGAATCGCTTGCAGGGCACCGCTTTCCTGGTGGTCACTCACGACCTGCAACTGGCGAAACGTATGAGCCGCCAACTGGAGATGCGTGATGGTCGTCTGACGGCGGAACTAAGCCTGATGGGGGCGGAGTAATGGCGATGCCTTTATCGTTATTAATTGGCCTGCGTTTTAGTCGCGGACGGCGGCGCGGCGGCATGGTGTCGCTGATCTCCGTCATTTCTACCATTGGCATTGCCCTCGGCGTGGCGGTATTGATCGTCGGCTTAAGCGCGATGAACGGCTTTGAACGCGAACTGAACAACCGCATTCTTGCTGTGGTACCGCACGGTGAGATTGAGGCGGTAGATCAGCCGTGGACTAACTGGCAGGAAGCACTGGATAAAGTGCAGAAAGTGCCGGGTATTGCCGCCGCTGCGCCGTATATCAATTTCACCGGGCTGGTGGAGAGTGGCGCGAATCTGCGCGCTCTGCAGGTTAAAGGCGTTGATCCGCAACAGGAACAGCGTCTGAGCGCGCTGCCATCATTTGTCCAGGGCGATGCCTGGAACAATTTTAAAGCGGGCGAACAGCAAATTATCATCGGCAAAGGCGTGGCGGATGCGCTGAAAGTGAAGCAGGGCGATTGGGTGTCGATCATGATCCCAAACTCGAATCCCGAGCATAAGCTGATGCAGCCGAAACGTGTGCGTTTGCACGTTGCGGGTATTTTGCAGTTGAGTGGCCAACTCGATCACAGTTTTGCCATGATCCCGCTGGCGGATGCCCAACAATATCTTGATATGGGTTCCAGTGTGTCAGGCATTGCCCTTAAAATGACGGATGTTTTCAACGCTAACAAACTGGTACGTGACGCGGGTGAAGTAACCAACAGCTACGTTTATATTAAAAGCTGGATTGGTACTTACGGCTATATGTATCGCGATATCCAGATGATCCGCGCCATTATGTATCTGGCGATGGTACTGGTGATTGGCGTGGCCTGTTTCAACATCGTCTCCACGTTGGTGATGGCGGTGAAAGACAAGAGTGGCGATATCGCAGTATTAAGAACGCTGGGGGCGAAAGACGGTTTAATTCGCGCCATCTTTGTCTGGTATGGATTGCTGGCAGGGCTGTTCGGCAGCCTGTGTGGTGTGATTATCGGCGTAGTGGTTTCACTGCAACTTACCCCGATTATTGAGTGGATTGAAAAGCTGATCGGTCATCAGTTCCTCTCCAGCGATATCTATTTTATTGACTTCCTGCCATCGGAATTGCACTGGCTGGACGTCTTCTACGTACTGGTCACAGCATTGTTGCTGAGTCTTTTGGCAAGTTGGTATCCGGCGCGACGCGCCAGTAATATTGACCCTGCGCGAGTCCTTAGCGGCCAGTAAAGGCAGTACATTAAAACAAGGAGCGGCAATGTATTACGGGTTTGATATTGGTGGAACGAAAATTGCGCTAGGCGTGTTTGATAGCGGTCGGCAGTTGCAGTGGGAAAAGCGGGTGCCGACACCGCGTGACAGCTATGACGCATTTTTAGATGCAGTGTGCGAACTGGTGGCCGAAGCCGATCAGCGTTTTGGCTGTAAAGGTTCTGTCGGCATCGGTATTCCGGGAATGCCGGAAACAGAAGATGGCACGCTGTATGCCGCCAATGTCCCCGCCGCCAGCGGTAAACCGCTACGTGCCGATCTGAGCGCCCGCCTTGAACGCGATGTGCGCCTTAATAACGACGCCAACTGCTTTGCCCTTTCTGAAGCCTGGGACGATGAATTTACCCAATATCCACTGGTGATGGGACTGATCCTGGGGACTGGCGTTGGCGGTGGACTGGTATTCAATGGTAAACCGGTAACGGGTAAAAGCTATATTACTGGTGAATTTGGGCATATGCGCCTTCCCGTCGATGCGTTAACCATGATGGGGCTGGATTTCCCGTTACGTCGCTGCGGCTGTGGTCAGCACGGTTGCATTGAAAATTATCTGTCTGGTCGCGGCTTTGCGTGGCTGTATCAACACTATTACCATCAACCGTTGCAGGCTCCCGAAATTATTGCGCTTTATGAGCAAGGCGATGAGCAGGCAAGGGCGCACGTTGAGCGTTATCTGGATTTATTAGCGGTTTGTCTGGGAAATATCCTGACCATTGTTGACCCTGATTTGCTGGTCATTGGCGGTGGCTTATCGAATTTCCCGGCAATCACAACGCAACTGGCGGACAGGCTGCCTCGTCATCTCTTACCTGTAGCTCGTGTTCCGCGCATTGAACGTGCGCGTCATGGGGATGCAGGAGGAATGCGTGGTGCGGCCTTCCTACATCTAACCGATTAATCAACAGAGGTTGCTATGTTGTCGCGTCGGGGTCATCGGTTAAGTCGTTTTCGTAAAAATAAACGCCGCCTGCACGAGCGTTTGCGTCAGCGTATTTTTTTCAGAGATAAAGTGGTGCCGGAAGCAATGGAAAAACCAAGAGTACTCGTACTGACAGGGGCAGGAATTTCTGCGGAATCAGGTATTCGTACCTTTCGCGCAGCAGATGGCCTGTGGGAAGAACATCGGGTTGAAGATGTGGCTACACCGGAAGGTTTTGATCGCGATCCTGAACTGGTGCAAGCGTTTTATAACGCCCGTCGCCGTCAACTACAGCAGCCAGAAATTCAGCCTAACGCTGCGCATCTTGCTCTGGCTAAACTGCAAGACGCCCTCGGCGATCGCTTTTTGCTGGTGACGCAGAATATCGATAATCTGCATGAACGCGCAGGTAATACCAATGTGATTCATATGCATGGGGAATTGCTGAAAGTACGTTGTTCGCAAAGCGGGCAGGTTCTCGACTGGACTGGAGACGTCACGCCAGAAGACAAATGTCATTGCTGCCAGTTCCCGGCTCCGCTGCGCCCACACGTAGTATGGTTTGGCGAAATGCCACTCGGCATGGATGAAATTTATATGGCGTTGTCGATGGCCGACATTTTCATTGCCATTGGTACTTCGGGGCATGTTTATCCGGCGGCTGGGTTTGTTCACGAAGCGAAGCTGCATGGCGCGCATACGGTTGAACTCAATCTCGAACCGAGTCAGGTCGGTAATGAATTTGCCGAGAAATATTACGGCCCGGCAAGCCAAGTGGTACCAGAGTTTGTTGAGAAGTTGCTGAAGGGCTTATAAAGCAGGAAGCATTGCCTGATGCGCTACGCTTATCAGGCCTACAAGGGGACGCAATTAATTGAATTTGCGGGTTTTGTGGGCCGGATAAGGCGTTCGCGCCGCATCCGGCATAATACACGCACACTTTACTGCCTCTTTTACCGTTTACTCGTCAATAACAACGCGGCAATAAACGTACAGACACCAATCAGTCCTGCCCAGAGCGGCGATATTCTGGTAATCGCAAAGCTGTCATCGATATACAAACATAAAGCCTGATAACCCATATTGGCAACAGTCATGGCCACTGCAAACTTTAATGCATAAATAAAACGGGTCGTGTAGTTAAAAAATGCAGTAAAGACGATGAATGCAACCGCCCAGGCAAAAAGGCCTAATGTCGTGGTGCTGCCGGGAGGATCATTCTCCTGCTGTTGTCTGGGATGCGGATAATATGTCAATGGCGGCGTCGGTTGTTTTAATATCTGTGCTTGTAAAACAGCCAATGCATTATTGATTCCCTGATACCAGAGGTCCGCATGTAAATAAGCCAGAGTGTGATTTTCTACCAGAAGGCCGAGATGCTTATCGTCCATGCTGCTTTCAACCTGGCCGTTGGTGATCATAATTAACCGTGGCTCGCGGGTAGTAAAAAGTAACAGAACACTTCCTTTTACATCACTCAATGAAGATGATGCATGCGCCAGCATCGCTTTACCATTTTGTCTGAGACTGGTTTCATTATTAATGTCGGGTAAAACCACAATAAACGGTGCAACTCCGGTTTGTTGGCGAAAAAGCTCGGCTTTACGCGCGATCTCTTCAGCATCTGGTACAGTACCGGTAACATCCGTAAAAAGTGTCTTCATTATTGGAATCAATGGCTTACTGGCTACTGTCAGAGGCAGGAGTATCAGTAAACTGAGCAGTATAATGAATTTTTTCATGGGCGGGACTTCCGTTTCCTGCGAGATTTTTTGGTGGAGGGGAGCGTGATTATCAGACCGACACTACCGAAAATAATGCCTGCTATGCCAACAAAGCCCCATTTAAAAAAATTAACCCAGGGATTGTTTATTTCGGCTTGTTCTGGATGCCCTGGCGGATAATAGACATTGACTCTGTCACCTTCGCTATCTTCATAAAAATCACTACCGATACTCGAATTGAAAATTAGCGTGTACTCTGGCGTAGGGCGAAAGGCAACCACTGGATACCAGGAACCATTATCACCAACGTCGTTTGAGTGATTGTTGTACCAAACGGCATCAACAATGATTCCTTCTGTATGAACCGCGCTTTTGGTAAATGTAAAATGGTAATAAAAGATGATTGCAGAAATAACGAGCAATATCAGACCGATACCGAGAAAAGCGCGGGATAAAACTTTACTGTCCTGACTCATTAGCTACATCCTTGCTAAATAAAAAACGGGCGGTAATACCACCGCCCGTTTGCTGAATTAACGTCCTGCTTTCAGCTTCTGATAATACTCTTCATAAATGCTGCTGGCTGGGCCAACGTCACTCTGCCATTCGCCATTTTTAATGGTTTCAGCATCCGGGTAGAGCGTCTTGTCGTTCGCTATTTCCGGGCTTAACAGTTTGCGCGCGGCGAGGTTTGGTGTTGGATAACCGATAGTTTCGGCAACCTGTTTTGCCACATCCGGGCGCAGCAGGAAGTTGATCAGTTTCAGCGCGCCTTCTTTGTTTTTGGCATTTGCCGGGATCGCCAGGCTGTCCATCCAGAAAATGCCGCCTTCTTTCGGCCATACCACGTCAATTGGCGTACCCGCCTGGCGAGCAACGAAAGCAGAGCCGTTCCAGATCATGCCGAGGTTAACTTCGCCTTCCATGTACGGGTTTGCCGGGTTATCGGAGTTAAACGCCGCGACGTTTGGCATCAGTTTTTTCAGCTCGTTATACGCAGCTTCAATCTCTTTCGGATCGGTGGTATTACCGGAGTAGCCCAGCTTACGCAGCGCCATCTGGAATACTTCACGGGCATCGTCGGTCAGCAGCAGGCTGCCTTTGTACTCAGGCTTCCACAAATCGGCCCAGCTGGTGACAGATTTCGGATCCACCGCATCACCGTTAACGCCAATCGCCGTCGCACCCCAGATATACGGAATGGAGTAGTCGTTATTCGGATCAAACGGTTTGTTGAGCATTTCTGGATCGAGATTGCTGAAGTTCGTTAACTTCGACTTGTCGATCTTCTGGATCATCCCTTCTTTACGCATTTTATCAACGTAATAGGTTGAAGGAACCACCAGGTCATAGGCACCGTCTTTGTACGTTTTCAGCTTGGCGTACATGGTTTCGTTCGACTCGTAAGTCGAATAGATAACCTTAATACCGGTTTCTTTGGTGAACTGTTCGAGCAGTCCAGGCGGCACGTACTCGGTCCAGTTGTAGAAATACAGTGTGTTGTTGTCATCAGCGTGAGCGGCGCTCATGCCCAGTGCCAGAGCACCCGCCGCGAGCAGGTGGCGTGACCATTTTTTCATTTAACGTCCCCTGTGTTACCTTTCGTTTTATCACGAGCAATAAGCTGGCTGGCAATTACCATCACCAGCGACAGCACCAGTAATATGGTTGCCAGCGCGTTAACTTCCGGCGATACGCCGACTTTGACCATCGAATAAATTTTTAACGGCAGAATTTCATAGCTTGGGCCGGTGACGAACGAAGAAACTACCACATCGTCCATCGACAGGGTAAAGCTTAACACCCAGCCCGCCGCCACCGCTGGCATTGCCAGTGGCAGGATGATTTTTCGCAGAATGGTAAATTCACTGGCACCGAGATCTTTCGCCGCTTCCAGCATTCGCACGTCAAAACCTTTCAGGCGCGAATACACCGTCACCACCACAAACGGTAGGCAGAAGGTGATATGCGAGAACAGCAGCGACCAGAAGCCAAGCTGAATACCCAGCAGCATAAACAGCACCAGCAGAGAAATTGCCATCACGATATCTGGCGACATCATCACCACAAACAGCATTCCGCTAACGAACGGCTTACCGCGAAAGCGATAGCGGTACAGCGCAACGGCCGTCAGTGAACCGATAAGCGTGGCAAACGTCGCCGAAAACACCGCCATCGTCAGTGAATGCTGCGCTGCCTGTAACAGACTGTCGTTGTTCATCAGCAGGCTATACCATTTGGTGGTAAAACCCTGCCAGTTGATGCCAAAGCGCGAGCTGTTGAAGGAGTTCACAATCAAAATAATGATTGGGATATACAGGTACGCGTAGATAGCGGTCATAAAACCGCCGCGAAGCAGTCGACCGATCATTCGAGTTCCACCTTCTTATTCAGCAAACGAGAAGCGCGCCAGTAAACCAGCAACATCAGGCCCATTACGATAGTCAGCGTAATGCTGGTGGCTGCACCAAACGGCCAGTCACGAATATTAAGGAACTGGACCTTGATGACGTTACCGATCAGCAGGTTTTTCGCACCGCCCATCAGGTCGGACACATAGAACAGGCCCATCGCTGGCAGCATCACCAGCAGACATCCGGCAATAATCCCCGGCATCGTCAGTGGAATAATGATGCGGATAAAAGTCTGCAACTTGCTGGCACCGAGATCGCGCGCCGCCTCCAGCAACGGCTTATCCAGTTTTTCGATACTGGAGTACAGCGGCATCACCATAAACGGCAGCAGAATGTAAACCAGACCGATAATCACCGCACTGGGCGTGAACATGATACGAATTGGTGTGTCGATAACGCCCAGCCAGAGCAAAAACTCGTTGAGATAGCCTTTGGTGCTGAGGAAAATTTTCAGCCCGTAGATGCGAATCAGTGAGTTGGTCCAGAAGGGAACAATCAGCAGAAAAAGTAGCAGCGGACGCACCTTGTGCGGCAGCTTCGCCAGAAACCAGGCAAACGGATAGCCCAGAACCAGGCAGGCGAGGGTGGCGATCAGCGCCATATTCAGCGAGTGCAATAGCACTTCAAAATAGAGCGGATCGAGCAGACGTGCGTAGTTTTCCAGCGTAAAGACCATTTTGACGAAACTGGCGTCGTCGCGGGTCAAAAAGCTGGTGCCAATGATCATCAGGTTGGGCAGAAAGACAAACAACACAAGCCAACCGACAATAGTGACAATCACTACATTCTGGAACTTACTTGTGTTCTTCATCAGCCAGTACGACCTCCCAGCTTTCTACCCAATTAATGGCCATTTTTTGGTCGAGAGAGTGGTCAAAGTCAGGATCGTCTTCATTGAAGAATTCGCTGACCATCACCATCTTGCCATTTTCCAGTTCAACAACCGACTCCAGCGTCATGCCTTTGTAGTTACGCTCACGAACGTAACCAATCAGCCCTTCAGCATGGTTGTCGTCGTTAATCTCTTCAACACGTAAGTCTTCCGGGCGCAGCAGAACATGCAGTTTTTGCCCCGGTTCTACGGCGAAGTTAACGTAGATATTACACTCGCGACCTTCAACGTTAGCCCGTACGCGCTGCTCGTCGAGTCGCTCGATCACCGTGGCGTTGAACATATTGATCTCGCCAATGAATCCGGCAACAAATAAATTCTTCGGCTCTTCGTAAATTTCGCGCGGTGTACCATCCTGCTCAATACGACCCTCGCGCATCACCACAATCCTGTCTGACATGGTGAGCGCTTCTTCCTGATCGTGAGTGACAAAGACGAAGGTAATACCAAGCTTACGCTGTAACGCTTTCAGCTCGTTCTGCATTTGCTTGCGCAGTTTGTAATCCAGCGCCGAGAGCGACTCATCAAGCAGCAGCAGGCGAGGCTTGTTAACCACTGCGCGGGCAATGGCGACGCGTTGCTGTTGACCGCCTGAGAGTTGATGCGGTTTGCGTTGAGCGAAGCTTTCCAGTTGCACCATCCGCAAAGCTTCCATCACGCGAGGCGTAATTTCAGCAGCAGGGGTTTTTTGCATACGCAAACCAAAGGCCACATTTTCGAATACGGTCATGTGGGGGAATAGCGCGTAGCTTTGGAAAACGGTGTTCACATAGCGGTTTTCCGCCGGAACGTGGGTGATGTCCTCGTTATCCAGCATGATGCGTCCAGAATCAACAGTTTCCAGACCCGCAATCAGGCGAAGAACGGTTGTTTTACCGCAGCCAGAAGGGCCAAGCAGCGTGAGGAACTCGCCATTGTTGATAGTCAGATCCAGCTGGGGAATGACCTCTTTACCATCAAAGCATTTGCGAATTCCCGCCAATTGCACCAGCGGTGAAAGCGAACTCGGTTGTTTATTCAATTTTTTACTCTGTCCCATGTAAACGCAACGGATGGCTTACCGAAGCGGGGTTTGTGGTTAACCACCTTGGTGACTCTTAAAGAGGGCCGTAATTCTACGGCAAACTACTTGGATCGCCAATCCTTGTTGTGAATTACTGGCTTAGCTTTATATTCATTAAGGTAATGTTGATAAATATTCCCGATTGCAGGGGTAAAAGTGACCTGACGCAATATTTGTCTTTTCCTGCTTCTTAATAATGTTGTCACGAAAAGTGAGGGTGACTACATGGATAAACTACTTGAGCGTTTTTTGAACTACGTGTCTCTCGATACCCAATCAAAAGCGGGGGTGAGACAAGTTCCCAGCACGGAAGGCCAGTGGAAATTATTGCATCTGCTGAAAGATCAGCTGGAAGAAATGGGTCTTATCAATGTGACCTTAAGTGAGAAAGGAACGTTGATGGCGACGCTACCGGCTAACGTTCCTGGCGATATTCCGGCGATTGGCTTTATTTCTCATGTGGATACCTCACCGGATTGCAGCGGTAAAAATGTGAACCCGCAGATTGTTGAAAACTATCGCGGTGGCGACATTGCGTTGGGCGTCGGCGACGAAGTCCTGTCACCGGTCATGTTCCCGGTACTGCATCAACTGCTGGGACAGACGCTGATCACCACTGACGGTAAAACATTGTTGGGTGCTGACGACAAAGCAGGTATTGCAGAAATCATGACCGCGCTGGCGGTATTGCAGCAGAAAAATATTCCGCATGGCGATATTCGTGTTGCCTTTACGCCTGATGAAGAAGTGGGTAAAGGGGCGAAACATTTTGATGTTGAAGCCTTTGATGCCCGCTGGGCTTACACCGTAGATGGTGGTGGCGTAGGTGAACTGGAGTTTGAAAACTTCAACGCTGCTTCGGTGAATATCAAAATCGTCGGCAACAATGTTCACCCGGGTACGGCAAAAGGTGTGATGGTGAATGCGCTGTCGCTGGCGGCACGCATTCATGCGGAAGTACCGGCAGATGAAAGCCCGGAAGCTACGGAAGGTTATGAAGGCTTCTATCACCTGACAAGCATGAAAGGCACTGTTGAACGCGCCGATATGCACTACATCATCCGTGATTTCGACCGTAAACAGTTTGAAGCGCGTAAACGTAAAATGATGGAAATTGCCAAGAAAGTGGGCAAAGGGTTACACCCGGATTGCTACATTGAACTGGTGATTGAAGACAGTTACTACAACATGCGCGAGAAAGTCGTTGAGCATCCGCATATTCTTGATATTGCCCAGCAGGCGATGCGCGATTGCGATATTGAACCAGACCTGAAACCGATCCGTGGTGGTACTGACGGTGCGCAGTTGTCGTTTATGGGATTACCGTGTCCAAATCTGTTTACCGGCGGTTATAACTATCATGGCAAACATGAGTTTGTCACTCTGGAAGGAATGGAAAAAGCGGTGCAAGTGATTGTGCGTATTGCCGAGTTAACGGCGAAACGGAAGTAAGCGAAATTGGATGCGGCATATGATGCCGCATCCGGCTTCAATTCAAATTTACCCTTCGAAGAACCAATACCCGCTATTGACCAGCGCCGCGAGCATCGCGAGGAATGACGGATCTTCCAGTGCGTCGCCAAAATTCTCAGCGGTCAGTGCAATATTGCTGGCGAGTGCATCCAGCGCCGGACGGTGCGGGGAATCAATTTTCTCACCATTGGCATAAACATCGTCGCCAATGCGCAAGACGCGCAGACCACCCAGACGCACCAGTACATCACCTTGTTTCAGCGCGTCATAGATTTCATCCGGTTGATACGGTGGCTCTGGCGGAGCGATATCCAGTTCATGACGTGACTGCGAAATAAACTCGCCAAACCACTGTTTAAAGTGTTCTGGCTGGTTGATCAACTCAAGCATCATCTCACGCAGTTTATCCATCTCCTGCGGCAGAACGTCTGCCGGATGATCGCGAGGCGGGACATCCGGATCGCTGTAGTAATTACCGCCCAGCTCACGTTGCAGCACGTAATCGGCAAATCCGCTGATCAGTTCCCGCGTATTCGGCGCACGAAAACCAACGGAATAGTTCATCGCATTTTCCAGCGCGTAGCCTTCGTGCGGGAACCCTGGCGGAATATAAAGAATATCGCCTGGCTCCAGCTCTTCATCAATAATCGCTTCAAACGGATCAACCTGTAACAGATCCGGGTGAGGGCAGTGCTGCCTCATATGCAGTTTTTCACCTACCCGCCAGCGACGGCGACCTGTACCCTGAATAATAAACACATCGTACTGATCGAGATGCGGACCGACGCCGCCGCCAGGCACGGAAAACGAGATCATCAGGTCGTCAATGCGCCAGTCCGGTAATTCACGGAACGGACGCATCAGCGCGGCGGCCGGTTCATGCCAGTGATCAACCGCCTGGACCAGCAATGACCAGTTGGTTTCGCCCAGATGGTCGTAGCTTTCGAATGGCCCGTGACTGACCTGCCATTTGCCATCCTGATGACTGACCAGCCGACTGTCGACTTCACTTTCCATCGCCAGGCCCGCCAGCTCGTCGGGAGAAATAGGATCAATAAAATTATTAAAACCGCGTTTTAACACCACGGGACGTTTCTGCCAGTGACGTTCAAGAAAATCGGGCCAATTAAGGGTGAGTTGGTATTCCATGTTAAGCGTCCATAGGCGGGTATCTGCAACCGATTATAACGGATGCATACTGTTATGCGTGAACAAAGGACATATTTATTCATCTTTCGGCAAGGAATGCTGGCGACCAAAAATCACCTCCATTCGTGCACCGCCGAGCATGCTCTCTCCGGCGATGATTCTTCCGTCGTACTGTTCAGTAATTTCACGAGCGACCGCCAGTCCCACGCCTTGCCCGGGACGTAAGGTATCAACACGCTGACCACGGTCGAAAATCACCTCACGCTTGCTTTGCGGGATCCCCGGTCCATCATCTTCGACCACGATGTAGAGATGTTTGTCAGTTTGCCTTGCGGAGATTTCGACAAATTCGAGACAATACTTACAGGCGTTATCCAGTACATTGCCCATTACCTCAACAAAATCGTTCTGCTCACCGACAAAGCTAATTTCTGGCGAGATATCGAGGGAAATATTGACGCCTTTACGCTGATAAACTTTATTCAGTGCCGATGTGAGATTGTCCAACAACGGGGCCACTGGATGTAGTTCGCGGCTAAGTAATGTCCCGCCACGCATACTGGCTCGGTGTAGGTAGTAACCAATTTGTTGCGAGATACGGCTAATTTGTTCCAGCATCACCGGTTCCGCCTCACTGACGTTCATCTTTTCACTTCGCAAAGAACGTAGCGTACTTTGTAGCACCGCCAGAGGCGTTTTCAGGCTGTGAGTCAGGTCAGTGAGCGTTGTGCGGTATTTGTCGTAACGCTCACGCTCGCTTTTTAAAAGTCGGTTCAGGTTACCCACCAGGCTGGTCAGTTCTCTCGTTGTTGTAGGGTTGAGCAGTTCACGGTGGTGTTCTTCCAGTTCGCGGACTTCTCGCGCCAGGGCTTCAATAGGGCGTAAGCTCCACCAGGCGGCGACCCACAGTAACGGGATCACTAACAGCAGGTTGGCCAGGAGTACATAGAGAAACCAGCTCCATACCGTATAGGAACTTTTAAGCTCTACGGGAATGGTATCGACCACCACAATGGTGAGTTTTGGCATTCGCGCCGTCGCCGGATAGACATTAACGGCTACCGAGTGGGTCATTTCTGCATCGTCGTCGTCTTCCCGAACTTCCTGCAACTGCTGCTGAATAGAGAGATCGTTACTCAGTAGCAGGCTGGTATCGTTCACGTCAGCCTCTATTTCGTGAAAACCATTGGATTTCAGCCAGTCAGGCTGGATCATTTTCATCAGCCAGGGAACGTCACGCTGCGCCCACAAT
This sequence comes from Escherichia sp. E10V10, assembly GCF_004211985.1. Lineage (NCBI taxonomy): Bacteria > Pseudomonadati > Pseudomonadota > Gammaproteobacteria > Enterobacterales > Enterobacteriaceae > Escherichia > Escherichia sp. E10V10. The sequence continues at coordinate 421,033 of NZ_RHJO01000004.1, forward strand.
AGTTTGCCGTTCTCGTCATAAATCAGAGACATCGTGGGACTTTGCTTGTCGATATTTTCCGGCAGTTCAACGTGTAGCTTATTGTTTTCCCATTTCGCCAGTGTATAGAATAAATTGCTCTCGCCGCGTAACAGACGAAACGTCGTTTTATCGAAACTAACGCTATAACCGATCAGGGCAACCATACCGTAGGAAAGTGAAAGCACTAGTACTACCGCGGCCGTCGCCAACAGAAAACGTACCCGCAGCGAGAGCGGGAAAAAAACACGCAGTAATTTTTTCATCAGCGCAATTCGAAAAGATAACCCTGGCCGCGAACGGTGGTAATCACCTCGTGCGGGTATTGCGCCTGAATTTTTTTGCGCAGCCTGCCCATCAGAACATCAATGGTATGACTTTCCCGCAGTTCGGCATCCGGGTAGAGCTGTAGCATCAATGAATCTTTACTGACCACTTTGCCGTTGTTACGGATCAAGGTTTCCATAATGGTGTATTCAAATGCGGTCAGTTTGATGACTTCGTCACTAATGGATAATTCGCGACGGGAGAGATCAACCTGAAACGGCGGCAGCGAAATAACCTGTGAAGCCAGGCCGCTATTACGCCGCATTAATGCCTGCATTCGTGCCATCACTTCTTCAATATGAAAGGGTTTAGTCACGTAATCGTCAGCACCGGCGCTTAATACTTCAACTTTGTCCTGCCAGCTTTCACGGGCGGTTAATACAAGAATTGGCAGTGAAACATCATTACTACGCCAGCGACGGATCAGCGACAAACCATCTTCGTCAGGCAAACCGAGATCGACAATCGCAATATCCGGTAAATGTTCGTTGAGATAATAATCGGCTTCTTTGGCATCTTCTGCGTCATCGACCTGATGACCCGCGTCCTGAATCTGAACTTTAAGATGGTGACGTAACAACGCATTGTCTTCGACAACCAGTACGCGCATTTTTATTTCTCCCTGTCTTAATTATAAAAATAGTGTAACGCGATTATGTGGTTGTGGGGGTAAACATTAAATAAACCAGTGGGGAAGGGAGGTGTAAATAGAAACGCGGATTATCTTAATAAACAGGCCGGACGGCATCACCATCCGGCACTGATACGAGGCTTATTTCAGCTCATCAACCATAGTGATGGCACGACCAATATAGTTAGCCGGCGTCATCGCTTTCAGGCGTGCTTTTTCTTCTTCTGGCAGCGCCAGACCGTCGATAAATTGCTTCATGCCTTCGGCGTCAACGCGCTTACCGCGAGTCAGCTCTTTCAGCTTCTCGTACGGTTTTTCGATGCCATAGCGACGCATAACTGTCTGGATTGGCTCAGCCAGCACTTCCCAGTTGTGATCCAGCTCATCCAGCAGATGATCACGGTTCACTTCCAGTTTGCTCACACCTTTCAGGCTGGACTGGTAGGCAATCAGCGCATAACCGATACCCACGCCAAGATTACGCAGCACGGTGGAGTCGGTCAGGTCACGCTGCCAGCGGGAAACCGGCAGTTTGCTTGCCAGGTGCTGCAATACCGCGTTGGAAAGCCCCAGGTTCCCTTCGGAGTTTTCAAAGTCGATTGGGTTAACCTTGTGCGGCATGGTGGAAGAACCAATCTCACCAGCGATGGTTTTTTGTTTGAAGTGGTTAAGGGCGATATAACCCCAGACGTCACGGTCGAAGTCGATAAGAATGGTGTTAAAGCGCGCAACGCAATCAAACAGCTCGGCGATGTAGTCGTGCGGTTCGATCTGGGTAGTGTACGGGTTCCACTGAATACCCAGCGAGGTGACGAACTCTTCGCTGAACTGATGCCAGTCAACTTCCGGGTAAGCGGCGATGTGGGCGTTATAGTTACCGACCGCGCCGTTGATTTTTCCGAGGATCTCCACCTGGTTAAGCTGGCGGTACTGGCGCTCCATACGGTAGGCGACGTTAGCCATCTCTTTACCGATGGTTGATGGCGTGGCTGGCTGACCGTGGGTACGAGACAGCAGCGGGATATCGCGATACTGAACGGCGAGATCTTTAATGCCATCAATCAGTTGACGCCAGTACGGCAGGATCACTTCATCACGCGCGGTTTTCAGCATCAACGCGTGGGAGAGGTTATTGATATCTTCCGAAGTACAGGCAAAGTGAATGAATTCAGAAACCGCGTGCAGTTCCGGGATCTCCGCCACTTTTTCTTTCAGGAAATACTCAACCGCTTTAACGTCGTGGTTAGTGGTACGCTCGATGGTTTTGATTCGCGCCGCATCTTCTTCACTGAAATTAGCGACGATTGCATCAAGGTAACCGATTGCGTCGGCAGCAAAAGCAGGAACTTCCTTGATCGCTGCGTGCGCGGCCAGTTTTTGCAGCCAACGTACTTCAACTTGTACACGGAATTTCAGCAAACCATATTCGCTGAAAATCCCGCGCAGCGCGCTGACTTTATCGCCGTAGCGTCCATCGACAGGGGAAACGGCGGTCAGTGAGGATAATTCCATAGATCACAACTCCGGGGTTAAATGAGCAAGAATTTGTTTTGCCTGAGTGGTCAGGCGATTACGAGAAAACATCAGTTGCAGACGTCCACCGCCGACCTGGTGCCAGAGCACGGCGGCGCGAATGCCTGCCAGCAGGGTTGCGCGAACTTTCGCCTGCACCTGTGGGCTTTGCAGTACGGCAGGGGAGCCGGTGACCTGAATGCGCGGGCCAAGCGGGCTGATAACATCAACATAGATGGCGGCCATCGCGCTCATCAGCGTTTCGGACTGTAAATCGAAGTGTTCGAGTTGGCGTTGCAGGCCGTTGATCCGGTTGCCCAGAGTGTCGAGCGCACCTTTCGCTGAGGAAAGTTTGCGCTCAAGCACCATCAGGCTTAGCGTGTAGCGGGTTAGCTCAGCGTTTAAGCCCTGACGACTGCTGGCATTGAGCACGCCGAGCAGGGTTTCCAGCCCGACGCGCAGGTTGGCTTCACTGCCGCCAAAAACCGCCAGCGTCGAGCTGGGGTTCATATCAATAATACTGTTGAGTGAGACGTGTAGCGCATCGGCATCACAATGCCCCTGGTGAGCGAGTTGTTGCACCAGGCGTGCCGACTGACAAATACCGGCCAGGGCGAGGGTGATGTCATAGTAATTCTTTGCCACGCTCACTGCTTCCTTGTTGTAATTAAAGACAATAATCAGACCGGCAGCGGCAGACGCTGCTCAATGATACCGCCACCGAGGCACACTTCACCGTTATAGAAGACGGCAGACTGGCCCGGCGTCACGGCGGCAACTGGCTCATCGAAAATCACTTCAATGCGATCATCGTCCAGCGCCTTGACGGTGCACGGAATGTCGGTCTGGCGATAGCGGGTTTTTACCGTGCAACGCATAGTGCCGGTGAACGGTTCTCGATCGACCCAGTGCAGCTGCTGGGCAATCAGACCGACAGACATCAGACGCGGGTGTTCATGGCCCTGCGCAACAATCAGAATGTTGTTTTCGACGTCTTTATCGACCACATACCACGGTTCTTCGGTGCCTTCTTTGGTGCCACCGATACCCAGACCTTTACGCTGACCGAGGGTGTGATACATCAACCCCTGGTGCTCACCAATTTCATCGCCGTCAACAGTAATGATTTTGCCCGGTTGCGCCGGGAGATAACGGCCCAGGAACTCGCGGAATTTACGTTCGCCAATGAAGCAAATGCCGGTAGAGTCTTTTTTCTTCGCGGTGACCAGACCGAGATCTTCAGCAATCTTACGCACCTGCGGTTTTTCCAGTTCGCCGACCGGGAACAGGCTTTGCGCAATCTGCTCATGGCTGAGCGTATAAAGGAAGTAGCTCTGGTCTTTATTGCTGTCCAGACCACGCAGCAGGCGGCTCTTGCCATCGACATCTGCCCGACGCACGTAATGACCGGTAGCGATATAATCGGCACCTAAATCTTCGGCGGCAAATTCGAGGAAGGCTTTAAATTTGATCTCTTTGTTGCACAGAATATCCGGATTCGGCGTGCGACCGGCTTTATATTCAGCAAGGAACAGTTCGAAGACGTTGTCCCAGTACTCGGCAGCAAAGTTAACGGTGTGCAGTTCAATGCCGAGCTTATCGCAGACCGCCTGGGCATCAGCCAGATCCGCTGCCGCTGTGCAATATTCCTCACCGTCGTCTTCTTCCCAGTTCTTCATAAACAGGCCTTCGACCTGATATCCCTGTTGTTGCAACAGCCAGGCAGAAACGGAGGAATCGACACCGCCGGACATGCCGACGATCACTTTTTTTTCGGTTTCAGACATTGGATTACTCACGACATTGAACTTCAAGGCGGCGTATTCTATCACGCAGCCTTTTAGATGACACCCTTTGTAAAAGGCCAGTTAAAATCGCCAATCATCTCCAGCGGATAGCGTTGCCCGCTTTGATAACAACGAATACTTTCCGCCACCAGCGGCGAACGCAAATTTAACGCCTGTAAAATTTCTTCGGCGCTGACCCAACGGCAGCAGTCGATATCGCTGTCATGAGGTTGCGTCGGGCAAATTTGCTCAAGCTCAATAGCAAACAGGAAACGCAAAAACGGCGTTTTATCTGGCGCAATCCACTGATGCATGCGGATGAAGTGTTGCGGTCGCGCGCTGATGCCGGTTTCTTCCCACAGCTCACGCGCAGCTGCTTCCACTAGCGTCTCATCCGCTTCCAGATGTCCCGCCGGTTGGTTCCATAACGCTTTACCGTTAATCGTCTCTTCAACAACTAAAAATTTGCCCTCTGCATGTACCACGCAGGCGACGGTAACGTGCGGTTTAAACATTGTGCATCCTTATTCTGTTGCTTCTCGCCATTCGCCGTTAGCGAGATTATCCAGTGTGTAATTGCCCATGGCATAACGAATCAGTCGCAGCGTAGGGAAACCGACATGGGCGGTCATGCGGCGCACCTGGCGATTACGTCCTTCATATAAAGTAATCTTCAGCCAGCTGGTGGGAATACTTTTACGTTCACGAATTGGTGGATTCCGCGGCCATAACCACTCTGGTTCTTCAACCAACTCCGCGCCGGCGGGCAGGGTAGGGCCATCATTTAAGGTTACGCCATTGCGCAAGGCTTCAAGTGCGTCTTGTGTGGGAATACCTTCCACCTGCACATAATAGATTTTCCCGGTGCGTTTGCCCGGCTGGGTTAAACGCGCCTGCAACGCGCCGTTATTGGTCAGCACCAGTAACCCTTCGCTATCGCGGTCAAGGCGACCTGCTGCATAAACGCCTTGAACCGGGATGAATTCTTTTAATGTTTTGCGCCCGGCTTCATCGGTGAACTGTGGCAGGACATCGTAAGGTTTATTGAACAGGATCACACGCGTGGGCTGGTTTTCTGGCTTGCGTTTGTTAGTGCGTTGCGAGCTGAATCGCTTAACCTGGTGATTTCTAAAAGAAGTTTTTTGCATGGTATTTTCAGAGATTATGAATTGCCGCATTATAGCCTAATAACGCGCATCTTTCATGACGGCAAACAATAGGGTAGTATTGACAAGCCAATTACAAATCATTAACAAAAAATTGCTCTAAAGCATCCGTATCGCAGGACGCAAACGCATATGCAACGTGGTGGCAGACGAGCAAACCAGTAGCGCTCGAAGGAGAGGTGAATGGAAAGTAAAGTAGTTGTTCCGGCACAAGGCAAGAAGATCACCCTGCAAAACGGCAAACTCAACGTTCCTGAAAATCCGATTATCCCTTACATTGAAGGTGATGGAATCGGTGTAGATGTAACCCCAGCCATGCTGAAAGTGGTCGACGCTGCGGTCGAGAAAGCCTATAAAGGCGAGCGTAAAATCTCCTGGATGGAAATTTACACCGGTGAAAAATCCACACAGGTTTATGGTCAGGATGTCTGGCTGCCTGCTGAAACCCTTGATCTGATTCGTGAATATCGCGTTGCTATTAAAGGCCCGCTGACCACTCCGGTTGGGGGCGGTATTCGCTCTCTGAACGTTGCCCTGCGCCAGGAACTGGATCTTTACATCTGCCTGCGTCCGGTACGTTACTATCAGGGCACCCCAAGCCCGGTTAAACACCCTGAACTGACCGATATGGTTATCTTCCGTGAAAACTCGGAAGACATTTATGCAGGTATCGAATGGAAAGCAGACTCTGCCGACGCTGAGAAAGTAATTAAATTCCTGCGTGAAGAGATGGGCGTGAAGAAAATTCGCTTCCCGGAACATTGCGGTATCGGTATCAAGCCATGTTCTGAAGAAGGCACCAAACGTCTGGTTCGTGCCGCGATCGAATACGCAATTGCTAACGACCGCGACTCTGTGACCCTGGTGCACAAAGGCAACATCATGAAGTTCACCGAAGGCGCGTTTAAAGACTGGGGCTACCAGCTGGCGCGTGAAGAGTTTGGCGGTGAACTGATCGACGGCGGCCCGTGGCTGAAAGTTAAAAACCCGAATACCGGCAAAGAGATCGTCATTAAAGACGTGATTGCTGATGCATTCCTGCAACAGATCCTGCTGCGTCCGGCTGAATATGATGTTATCGCCTGTATGAACCTGAACGGTGACTACATTTCTGACGCCCTGGCAGCGCAGGTTGGCGGTATCGGTATCGCCCCTGGCGCAAACATCGGTGACGAATGCGCCCTGTTTGAAGCTACCCACGGTACTGCGCCGAAATATGCCGGTCAGGACAAAGTAAACCCAGGCTCTATTATTCTCTCTGCGGAGATGATGTTACGCCATATGGGTTGGACTGAAGCCGCAGACCTGATTGTTAAAGGTATGGAAGGCGCAATCAACGCGAAGACCGTAACCTATGACTTCGAACGTCTGATGGAAGGTGCTAAACTGCTGAAATGTTCAGAATTTGGTGACGCAATCATCGAAAACATGTAATTACTGTATGTGTTAAATATTGTAACGGGCGTATAACACGTCCGTTATTATATGTTAGCACGCTAACGGTTATCAAAATTTTATCAAAATAAGTTATCAAAACCCCTGGTAGTCTGGGGAGATATGGTAGTTATATCGTCAATCTCCAATTAGTCATACCTCAGCTTTTGATGATTATTGTTGCGGATGATCGTTAATATCTAGGGTTTGTTATATGTTGGGGTAATATACATTGTATTGAATAAGGAAGGTTTGGTGGAGCGAAGGACCTTTCTCGCAATTTTTGAAATCCCGTAGCGCAAACCTTAGCAAACAAAATACTACCAATTTGAACATATGCTGAATTTGAATGGATGAACAACTATAAATAGTATCCATCTAATTTATTCTCTTAAAGGACTATTTTTAATGAAAAGTCACGAGTACATTGTGATTTGTGGTTTGAATCGTAGTAAGGTTGGTAGATATATTGCCATTGTTGCTTCATGTTTATCTTTCTTTCTGATTTTTCTTGCTCTGGCATTAATTGAATGGCTGAGAAACTTTCATATTAATAGCCATATTCCTGCCTCTGTGTTTTCGCTTATTAGTGCCGGAGGAATCTATATGGGATTGTACGCATGGTTTGATAAGAATCTCTGGCAGAACAGTTACCTCGGTAAATTTCTGTGTGTGCCTAATCTTGAAGGGCGCTGGCAAGTTACCGGTCACACTCGGTCTGAAGGGGGAAAGCAGTGGGCTGGAGAGTTGAGAATTGTCCAGTCATGGGACAAAGTCAGAATTCATATGAAAACACAAACTTCTCATTCAGATAGTGTGACAGCATCTATCATCCATGACGAAGGGATTGGATACCAGCTTCTATACAACTATCGGAACCAGCCCAAAACAGGTGAAGAGCACCTAACCCCACATGTCGGATTTGCTGAGTTTCGTTTCGATGAAGAGCTTAAATCAGCCGAGGGGCATTATTTTAACGGCCAAGGCCGCACCACATTCGGTACGATGAAAATTACAAGGATAGACCATGTCTAATTCATCATATAGTTCGCGTATTGAACGCATGAAGTCACGTCGTAAAGGGACATATGATCAGTTGCGAGTAGCCACAGAATCAATGAGTAATCAAAGATATGATGGCCTTGAAAAATATGCATTGCTTGAAGATGCTCTTGAGCTTAATGAAAGTTGGGAGTCTAGAGGAAGAGACGATTCAGCTATCCGGTATGTCATTGGTGCGATGCAACCAGTTGACCCCCGCTATACAGAGATCTCATTCGAAACCGCGTATCGTATTGAAAATCAGCTGACTAAGAAATTAGACCTAAACCTAGATTTTCGGGTACAAGGTTCTGTTCCCCTAGATATCCATATCAAAGGTTTCAGTGATGTAGATCTTTTAATTATTGATACTCAGATGCTTATGTATGATAGCGGTGGAGTTGGCAGCTATAGTGCAGCTGAGAAAGATGGCCGAGACGTCATCATTGAACTTAGGCGTGCAGCTCGAGATGCTCTAAAAATGACATTTCCTGCTGCTCAGGTTGACGATAATAACGCCAAGTCCTTGAGAATAACGGGGGGGAGTCTTCAAAGAGAAGTTGATGTAGTGCCAGGCATATGGTGGGATACGAAAGAGTACCAACTCACAAAAAAAGAAGAACATCGTGGAGTTACCATAATTGATAAAAACAAACGAGAGCGTATCTACAATGAACCGTTCCTCCACATGCAACGTATCAAAGACAAATGCGATCAATGCAATGGTGGATTAAGAAAATCAATTCGCATGCTCAAAACCCTGAAAGCAGACAGTGGAGACGAAGGTTCGAGTATTGATCTAAGCAGCTATGATATTGCTTCACTAATGTACCATGCAGATGCTAATAATCTCCGTCATAGTACATACTATGAACTTGCTGTACTTGTTGAGACTCACCGCTGGCTAAATCACTTAGCCCAGGATCATGATGCTGCAATGCAGCTCGATGTGCCGAACGGTACCAGAAAGATATTTGAGAAACCTAATTCATATGGAGAGTTTCTTAAACTTACGGGAATACTAAATAACCTTGTAACAGAAGTACTCCGGGAAGTTACTGGCAATTCGACTGAATATTACTCAAATGCTAGAGGTGATTTACTAAGGAAGCAAGTTGTATTTTAGTGGTGAGTATTTTTACTCTATAATTTAGAAGGCATAAGCAGTTCTCTATAATGTAAGCACTAGGTTAGTCAAATCTTAAAGGCTTAGTAGCGTCAGGATATTTTTTTACCCGGTCGGTCATGTTCTGGCCGGGTAGTATTACTAATCCGTTACCAGTTTTCCTACAAAATGGGGCTTTGTGTAGAGTTTCGTCCATTAATTAGTGCTTGAGATTGTTAGTGAACCCCCCATCAGCAGTGAGAACGAGTGTGAACTTTCGTTTCTCCCTCACAGTCGCCATTCTGCCTCGAGCCAGCCTGATTTGTGACAATCGTGGACGTTGCATCTTCCTGCTGGGGTAGCCAAATCTAGGCTCCGGGTTATCAAAAACGGAAGTCTGATGGCTCCCGTTTTTATTATTAGATTTCTAACGGTTATCAAATCGTTATCAAAACAATTTATCAAAGCCTTGCTTGTAGTATGAAAAATTTTGTATATTAATTCTTATTTTGTTATGAGTATTAAAATCTCGGGCAGTATTTTGAATTTAATAAAACGTTAAATAATAACATATGGTGTCATAATGAATAGGTTACTAAAAAGACAAGAAGTAAGGTTCGTTTTAGGTACGGCAATTGCAGTTTTGTTAGGAATGGGGCTTTATAATGCTCAGCCTCTTCTCGTAAGTTATTTTTCCACTGTTGCTAAAATACTTCAAGATGAAAATAGTTTCTTTATTGCAACTCTGATTTTAACTTTTATGGCAGCATTTTTATTAAATTATGTTAATAAAGGAATAGGTGAAAGTAAAAACAAGAATGTTAACTCATATGAAGAGTTAAAGTCAGAATTAGACTCCTTAAAGCAAGAGTTTAATCAACTAGTTACAAATGATTCGAAAGATTTAAATGGTGTTTTACTCACATCAAAAGAAAGGCAAGAGTTGATCGATAATGCTAAAAAAAAGATTGTAGGCAATACTCTCTTGGCTGCAGATTTAAGTTTGAAAAATGATATAAATTCGTTTAGAAATCAAATAGAAATTAGTAAACACTATAATGATATTGTATATCGTTTAGAAAATGAAATAAATAGATTAAATAGACGTGGTGGGGTTAATCTGGTTTTAGGTGCATTTATTGCTTTTTGTGGGATACTTTACCTTGGATATTCAGTTACAAATGCTATTAACACAAATGATAAGCTTGAATATATACTTCACATGGCCCCCAAATTATCATTTGTAATTGTCGTTGAACTATTTGCTTATTTCTTCTTGAAGTTGTACAAAAATGGTTTTGATGAGGTCAAGTATTTTCAAAATGAGCTTACCAATATCGATTCCAAAGTTTTGGCGATAAAGTTTCTTAAGGGCATTAGAAACGAAGACTTAATGGGTGAGGTTATTAAAAATCTCATGGCTACAGAACGTAATTTTGTTCTTGAAAAAGGGCAGACTACGGTTTCTCTTGAGAAGGAGAAAATTAGCATGGATGGGGATAAAAATATAGTAGAAGCCTTAAAAGAAATTCTTAAATTTAAGAAATGATATATCAGTTATTAATCTTCAATATAATGTGCGGGGGGCTCCTCCCCCCAAGAAAAATATTAGTTATCTATTTTACTAATAAATTTTTGATATGATGCGTCTGAATTTTTTAATTTTTAATAAAAATATAAAAATCAAATTGCTAGAGTTACCCAATCTTTTCCACGATCATCATGATATCTAGCTGTCTGATTAGGAGATTTATGTCCGAGTAGTTTTTGCGTATCAATCCCTTGTTCCCTATAAAGGCGCTCAGATAAAGATCTTTGTTCATGGAAAGTTGCTGGAGTTCCATCACCCCAATCAATTCCGGCCAAGTCTCGCGCTTTGCTAAAGTTCATCGTCAATGTATTGGATTTAACCTGTGCCCCACGTTCTGCTTGTGAAGTTGAACGGAAAAAATGCACTAGGTATGGACTGACTGCATAGTCACGGCAGCGGGCTATTATATCGCGTAAACTCCAGTTAATCGTATTGAGGCGAAGAGAAAGAGGAATTGCGATTTTGCTTCCAGTCTTTTCCTGTTCGACATGTAGATGGTCATCCCAAATATCGCTGAATTTCATTTTAGATATGTCCCCCAAACGCTGTCCAGTGACCAATGCTAGGAGCATGGCATTTCCCATGTAACGATGACTGGCATCTGCGATATCGAAGATTTTTTTCCATTCTTCGAGGCTGAGGCGTTGACGGGTGATTTTCCGTCTGGGTTGCTTCGTCGCAAGAGCAGGGTTATACCCTGGCGGAACTTCGCCATAATGCTGTGCTTCCTTAAATACATCGATCAATACAGACCTTACGACTTGCGCCATTCTCGGCTGCCCGGCAGCGATATACTCGTCAAGCAATTGTGCTATATCTCTGACATCAACGGCTGAGATCAACTTCATTCCTACTCGTTCCCTAAGTAAGGATACTGGTTTGGCTTTCTGCTTATAAGTGTTGAGTCTTATATCACCACTTTTCAGTCGGTCATCCTGGATCGCTTGGTAGCGATCTAACCAGGTTGACGTTGTGATTGCTTTCCCTTTGCTGGTTGCTATCCTGTCACTGATGGCCAGAATCTGCCGAGTTCTTTGTTCAGCCAGTCGCGTATTGGCTTCAGTGGCAATAGCGATGGCTTCGGTTTCGTTCGTTCCTAGCGCATGAAATTTCCCTGTTACTGGATGCTTATACCGCCAATAGACTTTATTTACTTTCCTACTATAAAGCGGATATAAGTTAGGGACCGAAACATTATTTTTACGCGGTCTGGCTGCCATCACTCAAAATCCGTTGCAAAAGTAATGAGTCATTTTTCTTAATTACTGGTGTTACCAGCTCTCCAACTAACTCGGCGTCCTCACGCACTCGCCATAACCGGCCTTGTTTCATGGCCGGTGGACAAAATAAATTCTGCTTAGCATAACGACGCAATGTGGACACACTTGGAGGATTACTTCTGTATTTTTCAGAAGCCCATTCTTCAAGTGTCAGCATTTGAAGCATTTTTGATAACCTCATTTCTTTTGCTACAAAACTATTTCACTGGTTAATTTCACTGTCAGGATTGTTTATGTATCGTATGTAACTCTTTAAAGCGTGCCAAAAACATCCCGTAGGCATGGCCCGGTGCCAGTGGAATAACTTTGAACATATCTGTTGCCGGGATACCTTCCAGCACAGGCCAGAAAGAGCCATCATCAAGCCCGAGATCGCGACGCTCGGTTGCCAACATAATGAGATCGGCATATTTCACAGGCGTGCTCATAACAGGAGGTAACCCGTATTTCTCACGGATTACGGCGTCTATTTTTTCTTCCATCCGTTTATAGTCAGGAAGAAGTTGTTTCAGTGGTGCGGGGATATCCTGGCAATATGCTTCTGTTGCATCATGCATTAACGCTTCAAAAGCAAATTCCTGCGGCACCAACTGGCTGCAAAGCACCGCATGTTGGGCGACGCTGTAGAAGTGTGAAAGATGTCCTGCAAAGCGACAGATATTTGAAAGGGAAACCGTGATATCGTTAATAACGATGTCGTCTTTATTTATCCTGTCATAATAAAAATGCTTCCCAGAAAAAGTTTTAATAAATGACATTTTGTTCTCCACGTTATTTGCGCTGCACCGCACTGAATTCTGGTAAAAGGAAGCCCTCACCATCCGGCGATTATTGAGTTAATTACGTTTCCATAAATGCCCCCGCAGGGGCATTTGCAGTAATCAAATCAGGCGGTGAAAGTACCAATAAAGGTTTCTACTTTGCTGTCTTTGAATTTCTCAACAAGCAGATCGCGAAATTCGTTAGCCATTTCTTCCTGCACAGCCTCCAGCTGAATAATGCGCAGAACAAGTACAGGACGATCGCCAGTGATAATGCTGAGGCGTAATTTAAAAGAACGTTCTTTCAGACCTTCAAACGGAACGCATTTAAATTCAAATGCCACTGGCATAATGTCTTTGGTCTTCGCTTCGACAGACTCCATCAGGGAGCGTTTGCCGCTGAAGTCATTATCTTCAAAATCAGCGGTCTGGTTTGCTTCAATCGTGATTTTACGGACAGCCGCAGCCGATTTTGTTGCCTGGATAGCGTCACCATTAGCATCAAAACCCACAAGGTAGTCGGCCCAGTCTTCAATCCATTCTGCCAGTGACTTCTGGGAGTTACGCTCGCTGTTAACAGACAACAGTGCAGAGAACGGTGCTGTCTTTTTCAGTTTGAGAGTGGCGGTGTTATCTGCGTGACCTGGTTCATCAATAGTACCCAGGTTAAGCACACTGACGGCACGCATATTATCAGCATCGATAAAGCAGCGGGTGCCTTCATCTGCAAGATCTTTAGAATAACGGGTAAAGTCATCGATGCTGGCAGTGGAAAGCGCACCACGGAAACGGAAGCGATTTAAATTAAATTTTTCCAGATCATGAATGCGGAAATTCTCAGGCAATGCCACAGCATCGGCACCAATCTTACTGATAATTTCATTAACACCCTGAGCAGAAATAAGAGCATGGATTTGATTAATTGCGGTTGCGTCTAAGTTCTGAGACATAATAAGTCCTCACTATATAAAGATATTCAGTGATGAGATAAATAATCAGTTAATTAAGAACGATATTAATGACCTGCTGCGCGGAGTTTTCCGTCAGGTTCACCGGCAAGAGTCAGTAATTGTCCCTGGTCTTCCTGCAGAATTGTCAGGCGACCACCGCGATTGACATACATCGGCGTTTCGGTGGTGTCTTCTTCAGAAATTTTCCCGCGGTTAGTCGGGCGAACATATGAGAGTTTGTGTTTGATTTTCACACGGTTCTCATCAAATGGTTCGATTTCCAGGTTGAGTGAGACCTTACCTTTGGTTTTCGTGTTCATCACACCGGAAGCGACTTCACTGAGAACTGCGCCGATTTTGGTTTCAAATACGCCGCCGTCCAGCTCCCCGATAAATGCTTGCACATCAGTACTGCGTTCGCTAGCCATTTTGCTGCTCCTCATCATATCGACCCTGCAAAGCCGATTAGTTTCTCCACAAAACAGAGAAGAACACCTGCGGTGGCAGCCGCCCGGATGGATTGAGTTATGAGCCCGTCGTCCGGTAATGCTCTTCTCTGTTTTGTAAAAAGGACGGTACCAGCCGGAAGCAAGGGTAAAAGCTGGTACCGCCAAGACTACACGCAGCATAAAGTTGTGGTGCCGGGTGCCTCCCGGTGCCTGGCGAAGGTTGCACACCAGGCGGGTGGGTATCCACAGAAGGTCGACTGTCAGCCTCAACCTTAACCCGCGTGCGCTGAGCCGCATTCACCACAACGCTAAGGATTCTCTCTGGTTGAAAATACTTAGCTGTTATGTGCCTGCTTTTAGCCACATCAGGCGAGGTGGACCTGGTTATTTCCCAACAACAAGGATTCGGTTAATCTGGTTATCCCCAACAACGCAAAAGGAAAAGAAATGTCCGGTAATATCTATACGCTGTACAAATCCCACTGTGAAAATGTTGGAAAGTATCGGGGCATTGAAATCAGTGGGGTAGTGTCATCAGTCGAAATAAGCAAAGTTGAATCAAGAGCAACATTACTTACTCTTCTGGACCTTGTCTTACATGAGCACCGGAAGAAATTCGGCACTCCCTATAATCAGTTGAATGGGAAAAAAGCTCTGGTTCACCTTATTCTGATGAAGCATCACTGGATGCCAAAACAGATTAATGAGATGAAATTTGATGAACTTCTTCTTTCAATTCAGGATGAACTCACGCTTGATAAAATAAGCGTAACCGCCCAGAAATTTTTAGATTATCGAGACTGGAGATCACAAATTCATCACTTTGATGATTTTGACGAAAATGAATGGGATCCTAATTTGTCTGCACAATATCTAAAGTAACATCCTGTGATAAAACCGTGATTTCCTGATCCAGTTTTTTTAAGGAGTCTATTGTTTCCTGTCGATAAGACAGCACTTCACGAAGCTGGTTTATAGCTGCCAGCTTCTTTGCCATCCACTCGTAAATTTCCTCATTTGTGTATCCGGGCGCGACGATTTTTGGTTCTGTTTTGTGCATTTCACACCTCCTCAAGTTATCAGTTACTTGTTGATGGGGACCTGATTGTTAAAGAGCTAAGCGTCCTGTAGGGCGCTTTTTTGTTGCTAACGAATCATCCTAGACTTCATATGCTCCAGGCGGCTACTTCGTGGGCGTCCTGCCTGTTTGTTGTTTCTCTTGGGCACATTATGTATCCCAAAGGTACATTGTCAAGTATAAAAAAACCTGCCGAAGCAGGTTCATAAACATTGATTAGGCTTTGATTTTGTATCTTCTTGGTTTTCCTGAGAAAATCACAGTTCCAATTATAGAGCAATTACCGTTGATCTTAATGTAAGGCTCAGGCCAGTTTGGGTTTAACGCTTTGAGATAACGCTGTGTCCCATCTTCTATCAACCTTTTGAAGGTGGTTTCACCTGTATCGTGCATCAATGCAATAACGTCGTCACCGTGGCAGGCAGGTACTTCAGGATCGACAAAAATCATGTCTCCCGGGCGGTACTCATCAATCATTGAATCACCTATCACCCGCAAGATATAAGTCATTTCCCCACAGGGTACAGGGCAGGGATACGTTTCTGCTGTGCTCAAATCAACCTCAGAATATCCAACTTCTTTCCATGCTCCGGCCTGTACCCATGATATGACAGGGACTAATGTGATTTGTTTATTAGTGATTGAAACATCAGGTTTTTTTGTGATGTTCGTTGTCTGGTGTTCTTGATCGAGCCATCCGACAGGCAGGTCGAAACATTTTTCGATGTGTCGTGCCATGCTGTCACCGATATTTTTAGTAGCACCATCTCCCATAAACCTGCTGGTCTGGGTTGGCTCGCGATCAATCATAGTGGCAAAGGAAGAATTCCCGCCAACACCATCTCTCAGTTTTCTGGCGTTAGACCGCCGGATGTCATGGATTGTTTTCATAACGAAATTAAAACCCTTGTACCGTTAAGGTACAAGTATCTTGAAGGTTCATTTCAATCATGTAATATGTATACCGGAGGTACATATTGTATGAAAGCGTATTGGGACTCTTTAACCAAAGAACAGCAGGGCGAGTTGGCCGGAAAAGTTGGCTCAACACCTGGCTACTTACGGCTGGTTTTCAATGGCTATAAAAAAGCCAGTTTTGTGCTGGCTAAAAAACTTGAGCAATGCACGTCAGGTGCAATTACGAAATCTGACTTAAGACCGGATATCTATCCGAAAGATTAGCAGAACACTTTCAATTTTTAACCACAGAACGATGAGGCTAATCGTGGGTAAGCATCACTGGAAAATAGAAAAACAGCCTGAGTGGTACGTGAAAGCTGTCAGAAAAACTATCGCGGCGTTGCCGGGTGGTTACGCTGAAGCGGCTGACTGGCTCGATGTAACAGAAAACGCTTTATTCAACCGCCTTCGTGCAGATGGCGATCAGATTTTCCCGCTGGGATGGGCAATGGTTTTACAGCGTGCTGGTGGCACTCATTTCATTGCTGATGCTGTGGCGCAGTCTGCAAATGGCGTCTTTGTGTCTCTTCCTGACGTCGAGGATGTGGACAACGCCGATATTAACCAGCGTCTGCTGGAAGTCATTGAACAGATCGGCAGTTATTCAAAACAGATTCGTTCAGCAATCGAAGACGGTGTAGTGGAACCGCATGAGAAGACAGCAATTAACGACGAGCTGTATCTCTCAATTTCGAAGCTGCAGGAGCATGCAGCACTTGTCTACAAAATTTTTTGCATTTCAGAAAGTAATGACGCCCGCGAGTGTGCAGCTCCGGGCGTCGTGGCGTCGATTGCTTCTGGTTGTGGAGAAACTAACGCATGAACAGTTTAACAACACACTACCGTCGCTCGCAACTGATTGCGCTTCCTGTACCGGGTGGAAAAGCGAAGGTGGAATATTGCTATGCAGTGAATGTACTAGGTGACAGGGAAATTGTAACCCACAGCTTTGCAGAGTGGGCTGTGGGTGATTTCAACCGGCAGAAGGAGACAGTCCTTTGCGACAAGTTAACCGCTGGTTCAAAGATCACTACGGAGTGCCCGTCAGAGTCATTCGTTGGGAGCCGGAAACACAACGGGTTATCTACCTCCGCGAAGGCTATGAGCATGAATGCTTCAGTCCGCTCGAACAGTTTCGTCGTAAATTCAGGGAAATAGAGGTCGGTCATGAGCACTAAATTAACCGGCTATGTATGGGATGGTTGCGCTGCGTCAGGCATGAAATTATCCAGCGTGGCAATTATGGCCCGCCTGGCTGATTTCAGTAATGACGAAGGTGTGTGCTGGCCATCAATTGAAACCATTGCCCGCCAGATTGGCGCGGGGATGAGTACCGTCAGAACGGCTATCGCACGGCTGGAAGCAGAAGGCTGGTTAACGCGTAAGGCGCGTCGCCAGGGTAACCGCAATGCGTCGAATGTTTATCAGCTTAACGTTGCGAAGCTTCAGGCAGCGGCATTTTCTCAACTGTCAGATTCTGACCCGTCAAAATCTGACGCATCAAAATCTGACCCGTCAAAATTTGATGCGTCGAAATCTGGCAAAAAAGCGGGTTTTCACCCGTCAGAATCTGGCGGGGATCCGTCAGTAAAATCAAAACATGATCCATCAGATAAAAAACCTTCTCGTCCGGACGCTTCGCAACCGGACACGCAGATGGATGAACAGGATTTTTTAACTCGCCATCCTGATGCGGTTGTATTCAGCCCTAAAAAGCGCCAGTGGGGAACGCAGGATGATTTGACCTGCGCACAGTGGCTCTGGAAAAAAATCATCGCCCTGTACGAGCAGGCCGCCGAATGTGACGGCGAGGTGGTTCGTCCCAAAGAACCTAACTGGACAGCCTGGGCAAACGAAATTCGCCTGATGTGTGTGCAGGATGGTCGTACTCACAAACAAATCTGCGAGATGTACAGCCGCGTCAGCCGCGATCCGTTCTGGTGCCGTAACGTGCTCAGCCCGTCGAAGTTGCGGGAAAAATGGGATGAGCTTTCCCTGCGCTTATCGCCGTCCGTCAGCACGCACACAGAAAAACGCGAAGACCCGTACTTCAAAGCCAGTTACGACAACGTGGACTACAGCCAGATCCCGGCAGGATTCAGGGGGTGATTATGAGTCTTTTGAATGAAGTTCAGAAATTCATTGAAGCCCATCCGGGGTGTACTTCCGGAGACATTGCGGATGCTTTTGCAGGTTACTCACGACAGCGCGTTCTGCAGTCAGCAAGCAAGTTACGTCAGAGTGGGCGTGTGGCTCACCGTTGTGAAGGAGATACACGCAGACATTTCCCGCGCCTGACTGAGAGAGCGCAGGAGCCGGAACCACAACCAGTTCGTGAAACTAGACCTGTGCGCAATTTCTATGTCGGCACTAACGATCCCCGGGTGATTTTGTGCCTGACCCGCCAGGCTGAAGAACTGGAGTCCAGGGGCTTATACCGTCGTGCTGCAACGGTGTGGATGGCGGCATTCCGTGAAAGCCACTCCCAGCCAGAACGAAACAATTTTCTGGCGCGTCGTGAGCAGTGCTTACAGAAAAGCAGCAAGCGCGCAGCATCGGGTGAAGAGTGGTATCTGTCAGGGAATTACGTGGGGGCTTAATGAGTAATAAATATTGTCAGGCACTGGTGGAACTGCGGAACAAACCAGCCCATGAACTGAAGGAAGTGGGCGATCAGTGGCGCACGCCGGACAACATTTTCTGGGGAATTAACACACTGTTTGGCCCGTTTGTTCTGGATCTGTTTACTGACGGTGATAACGCCAAATGTGCCGCGTATTACACGGCGGAAGATAACGCGCTGGCGCATGACTGGTCAGAACGTCTTGCGGAGCTTAAAGGTGCTGCCTTTGGTAATCCCCCATACAGCCGCGCCAGTCAGCATGAGGGGCAATACATCACCGGCATGCGTTACATCATGAAACATGCCAGTGCCATGCGTGATAAGGGCGGGCGCTATGTTTTCCTGATCAAAGCGGCCACCAGCGAAGTGTGGTGGCCGGAAGATGCAGATCATATTGCTTTTATTCGCGGGCGTATTGGTTTTGAACTGCCTGCCTGGTTTATACCGAAGGACGAGAAGCAGGTGCCGACAGGCGCTTTCTTCGCTGGTGCTATTGCTGTTTTCGACAAGACCTGGAAGGGACCGGCAATCAGCTACATCGGGCGCGATGAACTTGAGGCATGTGGTGAGGCGTTTCTGGCGCAGGTTCGCCAGCAGGCGGAAAAACTGGTCAGGGAGATGGCGGCATGACGACGTTAACTCAATGCCAGCAGCAGGTGCTGGATATGCTGATTTCTTACCAGAAAGAACGTGGCTTCCCGCCAACCAATCAGGAGGTGGCAACCATGCTGGGATACCGTTCAGTGAATGCAGCGGTGGAACATCTTCGCGCACTGGAGAAAAAAGGCGTCATCACGATAAAGCGTGGCGTGGCCCGGGGTATCACTCTTCATACCGCGGTGAAGGACGACGACAGCGAGGCGGTCGGGATTATCCGCTCACTGCTTGCCGGTGAGGAAAACGCCAGGCTGCGTGCAACCCACTGGTTACATGAGAGAGGCCTGAAAGTATGAAGCTGATCCTGCCTTTCCCGCCCAGCGTGAACACGTACTGGCGACACCCCAACAAAGGGGCATTTGCTGGTAAGAGCCTGATAAGCGCGGCGGGGCGAAAATTTCAGAGCGCGGCGTGCGCAGCAATAGTTGAGCAGTTACGTCGTCTGCCAAAACCAACGTCGGCACCTGCTTCAGTGGAGATCGTGTTGTTTCCTCCGGATAACCGGATCCGCGATCTGGACAACTATAACAAGGCGCTGTTTGACGCGTTGACCCACGCGGGTGTGTGGGAAGACGACAGACAGGTGAAAAGAATGCTGGTGGAGTGGGGACCGGTTATCCCGAAAGGGAAGGTCGAGATCACCATCAGTAAGTACGAGAAAACGGCGGGTGCAGCCGCCTGATCAAGAGGAGAAACGAAGTATGAATAATCTGATGGTCATTGATGGTATTGAAGTTCGTCGTGATGCTTATGGTCGTTACAGCCTGAACGATCTGCACAGGGCTGCCGGTTCTCTGGATAAGCATAAGCCTGCATTCTGGCTCCGCAATGAGCAAACTGAACGTTTAATAAGCGAGTTGCAGATTTGCAACTCGGTCAATATAGAGCCAGTTAACGTTATTCGTGGCGGAAATAACCAGGGGACGTATGTCTGCAAAGAACTGGTGTATGCCTATGCAATGTGGATAAGCCCGTCATTCCATCTGAAGGTGATCCGTACTTTCGACATGGTAACCAGCGCACCGGAAAAATTATCCGGACAGGCTGCTGACAAGATGCAGGCTGGTGTGATTCTGCTGGACTTTATGCGCCGGGAATTAAACCTGTCTAACTCTTCAGTGCTTGGTGCCTGTCAGAAACTCCAGGAGGCTGTTGGCTTACCGAATCTGGCACCGCGCTATGCCATTGATGCTCCTGCTGACGCGCCTGATGGCTCAAGCCGCCCCACGCTGTCACTGAGTGCACTGCTGAAGCAGTATGGTATCCGCCTGACAGCTAATCAGGCATATCACCAGATGGCGAAGCTGGGGATCGTTGAACAACGTGAACGATACAGCCGCACTGCGATTAACAACATCAAAAAATTCTGGTCGCTGACGGCGAAAGGCTGCATGTTCGGCAAGAACATCACCAGTCCCGCAAATCCGCGCGAGACGCAGCCGCATTTCTTCGAATCCCGGTTCCCTGAGCTGTTAAAGCTGCTCGATACCGTTCATTGAGGTGACCGTGAGAGCGCTACTGACCCCTGAAATTGCCCCGCGTATGGGGATCGTATTGTTCAGGCCAGGTTCAGAGCTGATGCCCCTGTTTATGCAGGGGCGTGTCCTGCTGGAGCCTGAGCCGGAACGTTATTCATCTTTCGCCAGTGGTGCCGTTCCGGCGGCATCACAACCGCTGGCGGATGATCCTGCCGTTCGGGCCGTGTTCCGTAATGAGGCAGTGATTCGTCGTGCTGGTGGGTTGGAATGTCTTGAAAGCTGGTTACTTCGTGAAAAAGGCTGCCAGTGGCCTCATTCCGACTGGCACAGCGAGAACATGACCACAATGCGACACGCGCCGGGTGCAATCCGTCTGTGCTGGCACTGCGATAATCAGTTACGTGATCAGTTCACGGAGCGGCTGGAATCAATGGCAACGGATAACTGTGCCCGTTGGGTGTTGTCTGTAGTCCGTCGGGATCTCGATTTTGATGATAACCATGCCGTGACAATGCCGGAACTGTGCTGGTGGCTGATTCGTAATGACCTGGCGGATGCCTTACCTGAAAGCGCAGCCCGTAAGGCGCTGAGATTACCGAAACCTGTTGTGCCGTCTGTCACCCGGGAAAGTGACCTTGTGCCTTCGGTTCCTGCCACCAGCATCATCCTGGATAAAGCGAAAAAGGTGCTGGCGCTGAAAGTGGATCCGGAGTCGCCGGAGTCTTTTATGTTACGCCCAAAAAGCCGCCGCTGGGTTAATGAAAAGTACACGCGCTGGGTTAAGACACAGCCGTGTGCATGTTGTGGAAAGCCTGCTGATGATCCCCACCATCTGATAGGCCACGGTCAGGGTGGAATGGGTACAAAAGCGCATGACCTCTTTGTGTTGCCTTTGTGCAGAAAGCATCACGACGAGCTGCATGCGGATACCGTGGCATTTGAAGAGAAGTATGGCTCTCAGCTGGAGCTGATATTTCGTTTTATCGATCGTGCGCTGGCAATTGGCGTACTGGCCTGATTTTGTGGAGAAAGTTGATGCGTGATATGTATGAAGTGATGGATCGTTGGGGAGCTTGGGCTGCTTCAGACAATAGCGGAGTGGACTGGCAACCGGTAGCCGCTGGCTTCAAGGGGCTTTTACCTCATGGCAAAAAGTCCCGGATTCAGTGTGATGATGATGAGGGGCTCATGATCGATGGGTGCGTAGCTAGATTAAGAAAGTACAAACCAGAAGAGTATGAGTTAGTTATAGCCCATTTTGTGGTAGGGATTTCATTGCGAGCCATTGCTAAGAAGAGAAAGTGTTCGGATGGGACTATCAGGAAAGAGTTGCAAACATCGCTTGGTTTCATTGAAGGCATTGTTTGCACTCTTGCCTGTTAACTATTCTTAACTGTCTTCTAGTTATATTGGGCGCTTTGAATTCGATTTAAAGCGTCTTCCACTTATTCCAGAAACCCAAATGTCTTCCTCAAGAAAGTCAAGAAGGGCTTTTATTTCTTTTTTTGATGAAGGCATGACAATTTTCTCAACACCGCCAACTATTATGGTTTGTAAGGGGAAATTAACTTTAGCAGCTTCGGATTTAAACTTTGACATATTTTGGGGTGTTAGCATCCCAGTCTGATTTATTAGTGTTACTTTATTTCTTATCACTGTATCTGCAACGGATTTTAGATCAAAACCTTGGGGAGTAGAAAATACACTAAGTTGACTAAATGCATTAAGTTCTTGGTCAGTAGCAGCAGAAAAATAGGACGACATGTCAAAAATGCTTCTTAGATTAAAGAAACTCTTAAATCGTATTGTATCATTGATAATTATTGCAACTAGTTTATCATCAACATTAAAACCGATGCTATTAGCTTTACTAAAGGTAGTTTTGCTTGCAAAAAGCTTTCCAAAGAATGATTTTGAGGTATCTAAGATTTGTTTTTTGTTGAAAGTTTGTAGTGCAATAATATTGGGGTTTGCTGGCGCGTCAACACCAACAAATAATGCTTTAATATAACCAATATCAATTTGGCTAGGATCCCAGATAGGCACGGCGGTAGGCCTATTGACTGCGTCAATCAGGCGTGCAGAATCAGTAAAGTTTTGT
This sequence comes from Escherichia sp. E10V10, assembly GCF_004211985.1. Lineage (NCBI taxonomy): Bacteria > Pseudomonadati > Pseudomonadota > Gammaproteobacteria > Enterobacterales > Enterobacteriaceae > Escherichia > Escherichia sp. E10V10. The sequence continues at coordinate 443,982 of NZ_RHJO01000004.1, forward strand.
ATTTCAAAACACTCACTATGTTTTGGTGTATAACCGGCATAGAATGGTATCATATTGTTATGATGACTTTCAAAATATTGACGCTGTTGTTGGAAAATGGCCGTAACAGAAGTACTTGCTGTTGCATCAAGTTCGACTCTAACAATTCTCGTTGCAATTGTATTATCTATTACTGCAAAAAGTGCCATGGTTATTATCCTTTAACATGTAGAAATGTGTAGTCTGTTAATTGAATAACTGTAAATTTGATATCTTTAATATCAGTAATAACTGATTTAGAAATCAATACAAAACCTACGCCGGTGTCATCTTCAGCTTCGTAAAATTTATAACCGATAAGTGACAATACTGGGTTAAAGTTATAGTTCTCGGAAAAGCTGATGTAAAATAACAATGATAAATAAAAGAATAACGCATATGCTTTATTTTCAGCAATAGAATCTGTTCCTAGGAGAGGGAATAAATAGCTTAAGAAATAATTAGTTACTTCTTTGTTAGCGGGAGAAACTGAACTAATATTTTTTGTCAGAGGTTCAAGTTGTTTCTCAGCATATTGAATCAGGCCTATTGCTAATAACCAACTTGCTATGCCAACGCATAAGCTATATTGCATCAGCCAAACCGTATCTTTTACATATCCAATAAAAAATAGAGTTGCGCAAACAGGTGCAATTGAGCTGGCTGTTAATAATAAGCGTGCTAATTTGTTCATCATGATATCCTTTGTACTGTTTATGCATACAGCACTTTACATCATGTACTCCAAAGTATCTATCTTGTGAAGAATCTTACACTAAATACTACAGAAAAAGTTAACGCGTACGCAAAAAGTATTATATCGTGTTAAGAGTGGTTACTTTGCCACACAGCTTAAACCCGCCGTCGAGCGGGTTTTGTCATTTCTGGGCCTTGGTATTCGTTGGGCTTGGTCTATCTAGTACTTATCCATTGGCTCGGCTTCTTTTACGTTTCCGCTTCTGGTTTGCGGTTCGTGGTACTCCCTCAATTTGCACCTCCTGTATCGGCGAGGTGAGAGATAACTACAAATGCCTCATAACCCAAATACCTGGCTGGAGTTGGTCCAGAGCTGGTGGCGTGGAGACACACCACTGGGCGCAGTGATTATGTCGATCGTTATGGCTGGCTTGCGCATTGCCTATTTTGGCGGTGGTGGTGGCTGGAAGCGAAAAACACTCGAAATTCTACTCTGTGGCGCTCTGACGCTGACTTTTGCATCCGCTCTTGAGTATGTCGGATGGCCTAAATCGCTTTCTGTTGCCATTGGTGGTGGGGTGGGGCTGATCGGTGTCGATGCTATTCGTGGGGCTGCAATGAGAGTAATCGGTAATAAGTTTGGTGGCTCTAAGGAGTAATTTATGCAGGTACTAAATTCCCAGCGTAAAGC